>CAIQBO010000035.1 GCA_903870145.1 uncultured Burkholderiales bacterium
GATGCCCTACATCGACTTGCTGCGCCCCCGTTTGGGCGATGTGGGCTTGGTCATTTGCTTGGACAGTGGCGCTGGCAACTACGACCAACTGTGGTTGACCACCAGCCTGCGCGGCATGGCCAGTGGCACCTTGAAAGTGGAAATCTTGACCGAGGGGATTCACTCCGGCGATGCCTCGGGCTTGGTGCCCTCAAGTTTTCGAATCATGCGTCAAGTGCTCGATCGCTTGGAAGACAGCGCCACCGGCCGCCTGCTGCCGGCCAGCTTCCACTGCGAAGTGCCTCCTGAGCGACTGGCGCAAGCACGTGCGACTGCGGCCATTTTGGGCGACGAAGTCTACAAACGCTTTCCCTGGGCGCACTACGACTGCGACGGCTCCACCACGTTTGCTTTGCCCACTACCACAGAGCCCTTGCAAGCCTTGCTCAACCGGACCTGGACGCCCACCTTGAGCGTGACCGGCGCAGAAGGCTTTCCATCCTTGAAAGATGCCGGCAATGTGCTGCGCCCCTACACCGCGTTCAAACTCAGTTTGCGTTTGCCGCCCTTGGTGGACGCGGGGGCTGCTGTTCAGCAAATGAAGGCTGTGCTAGAAGACAATGCGCCCTACCAAGCGCGCGTGACCTTTGAGTCCAATGGTGGCGCCACGGGCTGGAATGCCCCCAGCAGCACGCCTTGGTTTGACAATGCGCTGCAAAGCGCCAGCCAAGCGCACTTTGGGGCTGGCCTAGGGCACATTGGTCAAGGCGGCACGATTCCGTTGATGAACATGCTCAGCCTGGGCTTTCCCAGTGCGCAAATGATGGTCTGCGGCGTGCTCGGCCCCAAGAGCAATGCGCACGGGCCCAATGAGTTTTTGCATGTGCCCTATGCCAAAAAACTCACCGCCTCGGTGGCGCACGTCATGGCCTCATTGCCCTGAGGCTTGGGCTTTTCGAATCCACACCAACCACAGCAAGGCCAGCGCGGTCAGCGCCACTGGCACCAAGGATCCGTAGTTCAACCACACCCAGCCTTGTGTGGTGACCAAGGCGCCAGAGCCAAACGAAGTAAAAGCCATGGTGGTGAAAACACAAAAATTGATGGCCGCTTGCGCGCGGTCTTTTTCTTCAGGCCGCCAAGCCGTCATTGCCAAGGTGGTGCTGGCAGTGAACAAAAAATTCCAGCCCACGCCCAATAAAAATGAGGCAATCACAAACTGCTGCACCTCCAGGCCCGACAAGGCCACGGCAATGCACACCAAGTTAAGCAGCACTCCGGCCCCCATGGTTTGAACGGTGCCAAATCGCTTGATCAAATGCCCAGTGAAAAACCCGGGGGCAAACATGCCTATCACGTGCCACTCCAAAACCAAGGCCACGTCGCTGAAAGCGTAGCCACACACTTGCATGGCCAATGGCGTTGCCGCCATCAACAAGTTCATCACGCCGTAGCTCAACGCGGCCGCACCAGCGGCCACAATGAACACCGGCTGACGCATGATTTGTGAAAGCGGGCGGCCCTCATCGCTGCCTTTGACTTTGTCTGGTATCGGCGGAAATTTGACAAAGCTCATCAGGGCCATGCCCAAAACCGCTACGCCTACCAAAGCCAAGTACGCGCCCATGAAGGGCGTCTCGAACCAGCCCTTGCTGTGCGAGGCCAAATTGGGACCCACGATGGCGCCAATCAAGCCACCCGCCATGACCCATGAGACCGCCTTTTCTCTGTACGCAGGCGCTGCCAACTCGGCCGCAGCAAAACGGTACAGCTGCCCGTTGGCACTGTAAAAGCCCGCCACCGCGGTGGCTAGCACCAACAATGCGAAATCATGGGTGTAGGCAGCGTAGGCGCACATCAGGGCAGAGACCAAGCCAACGGCCAAGCCCAATTGAAAGGACACGCGGCGGCCCCAGCGCGCTTGCACTGCAGCCACCAAGCCCGTAGACAGCGCCCCGCCCACTACATAGCCCATGACAGGCAGGGTGGCCATCCAGCCCTGGGGCGCCAAACTCAAGCCCACCAAACCATTGATGGCAATGAAGGTGACATTGTTAGTTAGAAATACACCTTGGCACAAGGCCAACAACAAGAGATTGGGGTTCATACACTGAAGTGTATATGGGGCCAAGCCCCTGCCAAGGCGGCCAAGGCGGCCAAGGGTGCAGTTTCAGCGCGAAGCACCCGCGGCCCTAAGTTGACTGGCAAAAACCCACAAGCCACTGCAGCAGCTTCTTCGGCTGCACTCAAGCCCCCTTCTGGCCCACTGAGCAGTTGCACGCAGGGCGTGGCGCAAGCCAGCAGCGCTGCCATGGCCGTGTGCAAGCTTTGCGCACCCGCCGACAATGACAGGACCCAGCGCTGGCCGGCCGCAACGCGCTGCTGCTCTTGAAGCTCGCCATCTTGGCTTGGACCCTTTTGCAAAACCACTTCTAAATTTTGCGCGGGCCAAACTTGCAGCACGCGGTTGCGGCCACATTGCTCGCTGGCCGCGTTGGCCACCGCTTGCCAATGCGCAATTTTTTTCTCGGCGCGTTCGCCTTTGAGTTTGAGCACGCTGCGCTGCGCCTTTATCGGGATCAAACTGCAAGCGCCCAGTTCCGCCGCTTTTTCCACCAACCAGTCCATTCGCTCGTTGGCCATGATGCCCGCCCACAAATGAACCTGCACACCCAGTTCTCGCTCAAGCGCTTGGTGCTTGCCGATGCGCACGGCCACATCACTGCGGCCCATGTGCGTGACCACCGCTTCGGACTCCCCGCCTTGGCCATTGAACAGGGTCAATGTGTCGCCCGGTTGCAGACGCAGCACTTGCACATGGCGCGCTGTGCCTGGGGGCAATGTCAGCTCGTCTCCCTCGCCCAAGGCTGCAGGGCAATGAAAACGCGGCGTGGTGTTAGACAAAAAAGAAATCCTCGAAAAATGCAAGCTTAAAGCACGGGGCTCACATGCGGCCAAATGCAAAGCCTGTGCCTGATTGCAGCCCCTCGACTTCCTCGATCAACCTGAGCAGCGGTTTGAGCTCTCTGTAACGCGACGCTGTGGCTCGAATATAGGCGATAAAGCGCGGCGTGTCTGCCAAGTATTTGGCTTTGCCATCGCGCAAAGTCAGTCGCGCAAATATGCCTGCCACTTTCAAATGCCGCTGCAAACCCATCCACTCCATCGCGCGGTAAAAAGCGCCAAAGTCTTGGTGCCAATTTTCAAAGTCCAACAGCCCCGCTTTGCGAGCTTTTTCCCAATAGCGAATGGTCACGTCCAACACAAAATCTTCTTCCCACGTTAAAAAAGCATCACGCATCAAACTGGCCACGTCATAGGTCACAGGGCCGTACACCGCGTCTTGAAAGTCCAGCACACCCAAGGCCGAGTTGGCGCCGCAAGGCATCATCAAATTGCGCGGCATGAAATCGCGGTGCACATACACGCAAGGACTCGCCAAATTGTGCGCCGTGATCAACTCAAAGGTCCGCTCCAAGGTCTCGCGCATCTTGCCTTGCACGCTCAGGCCGTGGTGCTGGGCCAAATACCAGTCTGGAAACAAGTTCAGTTCGCGCCGCAGCAATGCGGCGTCATAAGGCGGCAAAACCTTGGGCTTAGAAGCCAACTGCCACGTGATCAAAGCATCTATGGCCAGCATGTAAAGGTCGTGGTTGGCTTGCGGCTTGAGTGGGTCGATGGCCTGCATCATGGTTTGCTCGCCCAAATCAGTCAGCAGCATGAAGCCCTTGGCGGCGTCCCAAGCCAAAACCTGCGGCACGTTCAAGCCAGCTTCGCGCATCAGGCTGGCAACGCTTACAAAGGCCTGCGAATTTTCTTTTTCGGGCGGGGCGTCCATGACGATCCGGCTCTGACCTGCCAAACTGTCTATGCGCAAGTAGCGCCGAAAACTGGCATCGGCTGAAGCCACGCGCAAACTGCTGTCAAGCAGGCCTTGCTCAGCTTGTATTTGCTGGAGCCATTGTGCAAAGGCCTGTTGCCTTTCGGGCTCGGACCAGGTCACGGCGAAGGGTTGCGCAGGGGCTTGAGATTTCACTGGCAGCAGGACCAACAGGTCGGGTTAGAAATAAGAGCGTGCGCGCCAACCGTTCCCGGGGCGCACTCATGGATAATCCATTCTACAAACACCGCCGCCCTCTTTTTGAATCCAGCCCCTTGTCATGCGCATTTCGCCCCTGCCCTTTGAGCCATGCCTGAGCCGCGCGCCATGAAACGTCCCGCTTTGCACAGCCGCTTGCTGTGCACGGCTTTGACCGGCTTGCTGGGCTGGCATTTTGGGGCGCTGGGCCAACCCGCAGCCAGCGGCATTGCGCTGCTCAACAGCTTGCGACTGCAAGAGAAGATCACCGAAGCCGAGCGACGACAAGCACCCAGCTTTGTGTCGGGGCAGTTGCTGCAGGGCCGCCCCGATTTAGACCTGGTGATTCAAGGCGAGGCACGGCTGCGACGCTCTGGTTTGACACTCAGCGCACAGCGCATTGAATTTGACCAATCCCAAAACACCCTTCAAGCCATTGGGCAGGTGCGCATTGTGCGCGAAGGCAGCGTCTTTGAAGGGCCGCATTTAATTTTGCAGGCCGATTCAATGCAAGGGCAATTTGTCGGCCCGAGCTACCAATTGTTGCGCGGGGGCGGTCACGGCCAAGCTTCGCAAATTGATTTCATCGACCCTCAGCGCGCGCGCATTGTCAATGCCACCTACACGACCTGCTCGCGCACGCCGGGGCCCAGTTGGTTGCCAGAGTGGGTGCTCAAAGCGGCCAGTTTGCAAGTCAACGAAGAGGACAACTCGGTACAAGCCAAAGATTTGCAATTGCGCTTCAAAGACCTGCCGATTTTGGCCGCGCCGTCCTTGACCTTCCCCTTGAACAACGCAAGGCAGTCGGGCTTTTTGGCGCCCGTGGTGGGCATTGACACCGTCAGCGGGATCGAGATTTCTTCGCCCTACTATTGGAACATTGCGCCTCACCGCGACGCCACAGCCACCACCACCTTCATGAGCAAGCGCGGCCTGGCGCTGGACACCGAGTTGCGCTATTTAGAGCCTGAAAATCAGGGGCAAACTCGGCTGAATTTGATGCCCAATGACAAGCTGCGCGAACGCTCACGTTGGGGCATTTCCGCGCAGCATCAAGGCGAGTTGGATACAGGCACCAGCACCCTTGGCCGCTTGGCCCTGGATGTCAACCTCAACCGCGTCAGCGACGACAATTACTGGCGCGATTTTCCTCGTTCAGGCCTGTCCCTGACGCAGCGCCTCTTGCCCGCCTCGGGATCGATGTATTGGGGCCAAGGAGACTGGCGGATGATGGCCCAAGTCTTGAAATGGCAAACCCTGCAAGACCCCAGCTCAGCCATCACGCCTCCCTATGACCGATCGCCGCAAGTGATGGCGAATTACAACAAATGGGGTGTGGCTGGATTTGATTTTTCATTGACTGCTGACAGCACCCGATTTGAAGCCGATTACAGCCAAATTCCGGACGGCACAAGCACCCCATTGCGCAACGGCCAGCGCAGTTACACCGCCGCGCAAGTCAGCCGACCCTGGCTGCGCCCCTGGGGCTTTGTGATACCCAAGGTTCAGCTGCACGCAACACGCTATCAACTCGATACGGCCTTGGGTAATGGCCAAACTGCGGTAAACCGCTTGCTGCCCACCTTCAGCCTGGACAGCGGCTTGGTGTTTGAGCGCGATGCCACTTTTGCCGATCGCGCCATTCGCCAAACGCTGGAGCCACGGGCCTATTTTGTGCGCACCCCGTACCGCGATCAAAGCATGCTGCCAAGCTATGACAGTGGCCCAACAGACTTCAACCTGACCACGATTTACAGTGAGAATCCCTACGTAGGACAAGACCGCATCGCCGATAACAATTTGCTCACCTTGGGCGTGAACAGCCGATTGTTTGATGCCAATACCGGAGCGGAGATGGCGCGCTTTGGCTTTGCCCAGCGCTACCGCTTTGAAGACCAGCGCGTGCGTTTGCCAGGGGAGTTGTCTATCGCCTCCGGTGTCAGTGACATGCTGGTGGGAGCCGGTGTGCGCTGGGACCAGCGCTGGAGCTTTGACTCGACGCTACAGTACAACGCCCAAATCAACAGAACGGTGCGAACCACACTGAGCACACGCTACAACCCAAGCCCCTACCGCGTGATCAACACGGCGTACCGACTCACACGCGATCAGAGCGAGCAAATCGACGTGGGCTGGCAATGGCCTTTGCGCGACTTGACTCTCGCTTCAGGCTCGGACACGCCACCCTTGGCCCCAGGACAAGGATTGGGCGCAGACCGCTGGTACAGCGTAGGCCGCCTGAACTTCAGTTTGAAAGACCAAAAAATGGTCGATACTTTGATCGGCATGGAGTATGACGCAGGTTGCTGGCTTGGGCGCGTGGTGTTTGAGCGCTTGCAAAGCACGGTCAGTTCCTCGCGCAGCCGAATTTTGTTCCAACTCGAATTTGTTGGTTTGGCCCGTGTTGGCGCAAGCCCCTTGAAGGCCTTGCGCGACAATATCCCTCGTTACCAATACCTTCGTGAAGACTTGGCACCCACCAGCCGTTTTAACTCCTATGAATAAATTTTTACTTTTGAACTGCTCTGCCCTTGTACGTTTGGCGCTTGGCATGGGCTTGAGTTTGAGCCTAGGCTATGCCTGCGCACAAAATACCTCACGCACTGCGGACTTCATCGTTGCCGTGGTGAACTCTGAGCCCATCACCAACAACGAGGTGCAAGCGCTCAAAGTGCGCATTGAAAAACAACTGCCCCCCGGCAGCCCCGCGCTCAACTCAGCAGCCTTGACTCAACAAGCCTTGGAGCAACTGATCAACGAGAAAGCGCAGTTGCAACTGGCCCGGGAAAACGGCGTTCGCATCGAAGATGAAGCGGTAGACCAAGCCGTGCAAAACGTGGCGCGGCAAAATCAAATTGAAGTCCCAGAGTTGCTGCGGCGGGTGGTACTTGAGGGCCTGACGGCAACATCCTTTCGCGAGCAATTGCGCAGCCAACTGATGCTCAGCCGCTTGCGCGAGCGCGAAGTTGAAAACCGTGTACGCGTGAGTGATGTCGAGGTCGACCAATTTTTGCAAAATCAAGTGGGCACTGTCAAAACCGCCGAGATTCAAATCGATTTGAACCTGGCCATGATCTTGATTGCTGTGCCTGAGGCCAGTAGCGAGGATCAAATAGCGGCCTTGCAAGCCAAGGCCACTGATGTGGCGCAACGCGCCCGCGCTGGCGAGAGTTTTGCCACATTAGCGCTGTCATTTTCACAAGCCCTGGACAAAGGCGCCAACGGCGGTGAAATGGGCCTGCGCCCTGCAGACCGCTACCCCAGTTTGTTTATAGAGAGCACTGCGTCTTTGCGAGTCGGAGAGATTGCTGGCCCCGTGCGCTCGGGCGCAGGCTTTCACGTGCTCAAACTGCTTGAGAAAAAGCAAGGCGAGGGCAGCTCCACGATGATGACTCAAACGCGTGCCCGCCATATATTGCTGCGCATTGGCCCTGAGTTGAGTGAGTCTGCTGCGCGCAATCGTTTGGCCATTTACCAGCAAAGAATACAAAACGGACAAGCTGATTTTGCAGCCTTGGCCACGCAATATTCACAAGACGGCAGCGCCGCAGCAGGTGGCGACTTGGGCTGGGCCAGCCCGGGGCAATTTGTGCCTGAGTTCGAAGATGCCATGGCACGCCTTGGGCCTGGGCAGGTCAGCAGCCCCTTGATTTCTCGCTTTGGCGCGCATCTGATCCAAGTGATCGAGCGACGCGAAGTGCCTCTGAGCGCCCGTGAACAGCGTGAAATGGTTCGTGGCCAATTGCGTGACAAGAAAAATGACGAGGCCTTCAGCACATGGGCCCAAGAAGTGCGTGGGCGTGCCTACGTTGAGCTGCGCGAACCGCCTCAATGAAGCACATTGCGCGCAAGCGATTTGGCCAACATTTTTTAACCGACAAGGGCATTATCGATGCCATTGTTCAGGCCATTGACCCGCAAGCGGGCCAGCCCATGGTGGAAATTGGGCCCGGCTTAGCGGCTTTGACGCAGCCTTTGGTAGAGCGCTTGGGCCAGTTAACGGTCATTGAGTTAGACCGCGACTTGGCCAGCAAACTGCGCCTGCACCCCCAGCTGACGGTGGTGCAAGGCGATGTGCTGAACATTGATTTCACGCAATTGGCGCAGCAAAAAAAACTGCGCGTTGTGGGCAACTTGCCCTATAACATTTCAACGCCTATTTTGTTTCACTTGTTAACCCACGTGAGCGCCATACAAGACCAGCACTTCATGCTGCAAAAGGAGGTGGTTCAGCGCATGGTGGCCGCCCCAGCAAGCTCTGATTACGGCCGCTTGTCGGTGATGCTGCAGTGGCGCTACGAGATGCAAAATGTGCTGCACGTTCCACCCATCAGTTTTGCGCCCCCACCTCGGGTAGACAGCGCAGTGGTGCGAATGCTGCCGCTTGCAAGCCCTCCCGCGCTGGAGTTCAAGTTACTGGAAAATTTAGTGCAAGTGGCCTTCAGTCAGCGCCGCAAGTTGCTGCGTCACAGCTTGGGTGTGTGGCTGACACAAAGAAATTTTTCAGGCCAATTTGACTTACAAAGACGTGCAGAGGAAGTTCCTGTGCACGAATTTGTAAGCCTGGCTCAGGCGGCTGCGAGCCAGTAACTGGCGTTGAAGGGGCTGCTCATGCGCAGCGCCAATGGCGAGACATCGATCAACTTGTCAGTTGGCATTTTCTCGCCTGATTCAGTAAGTGAGTCCATGGCGCTGGCCACGAGCTCGCTGTCTGCCTCGTTCGCCCGTTCTGCTTGGCTGGTGGATGCAGAACGGGCTACGGAAAAGAATAGAAACACCTGAACGGTATCTTTCGGTCCCCCCAATAATCGGCGGTGTCGCGAAAGATATCGAGCAATTGCTCTCTGGCCTCTTTGTCAAACTTGGCGTGCGCTGGAATTTGCTCGAGCACCACGATGAAGCCGGGCTGTGGGCCGGACTTGTGCAGTGGATCGGTCATGCAGTCGTACAAAGCGTCGAAATTTTTGCCGAAGTGCGAAGGCAGCGTGAACTGCGCAGCGATCAAGTCAAGCACATCCTGCTTGCTTTGAGCTGTGGCCAAATTGGCAAACAAAAAATGATGTCCCAGACCCTGGGCCGCTTCTTGCAAATCGCTCACGCGAAACGCTCGAATCGACTGGACGATGTTTGTCCGAACACCCTTGAGAGGTGTTTCTGAATCCTGACGAAGTGGCTTGTCCATCTCCGCTCTTCTTTCTCTAGTCAATCACCCAGCCTGATGGGCTGTCATATTTATTTTCATTGAATGTTTTGAAACACTCAACAACTCTCTTTGCGCCCCTGTGTGCAGTGGTTTTCGATCACTTTCTGTTGACGATTTCTCGAAAACTGGCGTAGTGGTCATGCGAGTAAAAGCAGGCTTTTGGCAAACGCACTTCCAAGCCCCCACACACAATTCGACGGGCTCCCCGACTTTTTTCCCCGGGGGTTCTGACGGTGTATTCTCGGTAAAAGCCGCGCTGCGCTGCAGGCAGAATTCGCTCCCGATTGCCAAAAATCACACCGTCTTTTTCATAAGGAAAAGGCCCACCTTGGAAGATGAGCTGGTAGGTTTCTTGGCCCTCTTTGGGCAACTCCTGCAACGCGATGACTGCTGGCGCACTGGCCTCTGGAGTCGTCTTGGCATGCACCATTTCGGTGCATCCGAGCTGAATCCATAGCGCCAACTGAAAGCCCAAGGCCAATTTGCCAAGGCCAAAACCGCCAACACGCATGAAAAAACACTCCTCAGAATCCTCCGGGTTAACCCGAGAATTCGAAGGCACTATTGTGACGCACTCGTCTCAAAAATGCAAGTACTTTCCCGAGTATAGGGCTTTTGAGTGCAGGAATCAGCGCGTCGCGTTGGCGTCAGCGACGGTCAAAGCCGTCATGTTGACGATGCGGCGCACGGTCGCGCTGGGGGTCAAAATGTGCACCGGCTTGGCCGCCCCCAGCAGCACGGGGCCCACAGCGATATTGCCGCCCGCGGCTGTTTTGAGCAGGTTGTACGAGATGTTGGCCGCGTCAATGTTGGGCAAAACCAGCAGGTTGGCGTCTCCTGCCAAAGTGCCGTTGGGCATTTGAGCGGTTCGTGCCACGCCGTCAAGCGCCACGTCGCCGTGCATTTCTCCGTCCACCTCCAGCCACGGCGCATTTTTTTGCAGCAAGGCCAGGGTTTGGCGCATTTTGACGGCGCTGGGCTCATTGGAGGAGCCAAAGTTAGAGTGTGACAACAAGGCGGCTTTGGGCAACAGACCAAAGCGCTTCATCTCCTGGGCGGCCATGACGGTAATTTCTGCCAATTGCTCGGCGCTGGGGTCGTAGTTGACGTGGGTGTCGACCAAAAAGACTTGGCGCCCCGGCAGCAGCAAGCCATTCATGCACGCGTAGGTGTTCACGCCAGCGCGTTTGCCAATGACTTGGTCAATGTAGTTCAGGTGCATGGCATTGGTGCCCCAGGTGCCGCAAATCAAGCCGTCCACATCGCCCTTGTGCAGCAGCATGGCGCCAATCAAGGACAGGCGCCTGCGCATTTCGATTTTGGCAACTTGCATGGTGATGCCCTTGCGCTCGGTCATGCGGTGGTAGGTTTGCCAAAAATCGCGGTAGCGGTGGTCTTGCTCGACATTGACCACGTCGTAGTCCAGCTCTTCCTTCAGGCGCAAGCCAAATTTAACGATGCGCTCGGCAATCACCGCCGGCCGGCCGATCAGGGTGGGGCGGGCCACGTCTTCGTCGGAGACGATTTGAGCCGCACGCAAGACGCGCTCTTCCTCGCCTTCGCTGAAGGCCACGCGTTTTTTCGGGCCGCGCTTGGCCGCCGTGAAGATCGGCTTCATGGTGGTGCCAGAGGCATAGACAAAATTTTGCAAGCGCTCGCGGTAGGCCTGCATGTCTTCAATCGGGTGCAGCGCCACGCCGCTGGCCGCAGCCGCAGCTGCCACGGCTGGGGCAATTTTGATCATCAAGCGTGGATCAAAAGGCTTGGGGATCAGGTACTCGGGGCCAAAGGCCAAAGGCTCGCCCGCATAAGCGGCGGCCACCACTTCACTTTGCTCGGCTTGCGCCAATTCGGCAATGGCGTGCACCGCTGCAATTTCCATCTCTTGCGTGATGGTCGTGGCACCACTGTCCAAGGCTCCGCGGAAAATATAGGGGAAACACAATACGTTGTTAACTTGGTTGGGGTAGTCGGTGCGGCCGGTGGCCATGATGGCGTCGTCGCGCACCGCTTTGACGTCTTCTGGCAAGATTTCGGGGTTGGGGTTGGCCAAAGCAAAAATCAGCGGTTTGGCGGCCATTTTCTTGACCATCTCGGGCTTTAAGACGCCCCCTGCTGACAAGCCCAAAAACACATCAGCCCCTTCAATGGCTTGGGCCAGCGTGCGCTGATCGGTCTTTTGGGAAAACCCAATTTTGTCTTCGTCCATCAACTCGGTGCGGCCTTCATAGACCAGCCCGGCCAAGTCAGTGACCCAAATGTTCTTGCGCGAAATGCCTAATTTGACCAACAGCCCCAAGCAGGCCAGGGCTGCAGCGCCTGCGCCCGAGGTGACCAGTTTGACTTGGCTGGGGTCTTTACCGACCACTTTCAAGCCATTCAAAATTGCAGCGCCCACCACAATGGCGGTGCCGTGTTGGTCGTCATGAAAAACGGGAATCTTCATGCGCTCGCGCAGTTTGCGCTCGACATAAAAACAATCGGGCGCTTTGATGTCCTCCAGATTGATGCCGCCAAAGGTGGGCTCCAGCGCGGCAATGATTTCAACCAGTTTTTCGGGGTCTTTTTCGTTGATCTCAATGTCAAATACATCAATGCCCGAGAACTTTTTGAACAAAACTGCCTTGCCCTCCATCACCGGTTTGCTGGCCAAGGGGCCAATGTCGCCCAAGCCGAGCACCGCTGTACCGTTGGTGACCACGCCCACCAAGTTGCCGCGGCTGGTGTAGCGAAACGCAGCCGCAGGGTCTTTGACGATTTCTTCGCAAGGCGCGGCCACGCCAGGCGAGTAGGCCAGCGCCAAGTCGTGTTGATTGACCAACTGCTTGGTGGCTGCAATGGAGATTTTGCCGGGGGTGGGGAACTCGTGGTATTCGAGCGCGGCCTTGCGCAACTGCGCGTTGCGTTCATCGGCGTGGGCCTGGGTGGTGGTCATAAATTTGTCTCCTGATAGACCATCACCCAAGGGCCGCTTTGCGCCCAATGGGTGTCATGGCATGGTTTGATTTTAGACCCCGCGCATCAGCGCTTCAATCTCATCGGCCTTAACCGGCACATCGCGCGTGATCAACTCGCAGCCGTTGGCCGTCAGGACCGCGTCGTCTTCAATGCGTATGCCGATGTTGTGAAAGCGCTCGGGCACACCGGGTGCTGGGCGCACGTACAAGCCTGGCTCAATGGTCAAGACCATGCCCGGGTGCAAGATGCGGCTGGGCCGGTCTTTGATCAACTCGCCGCTCAAAGGGTCTCGCCGCTCACTCACCGTGCCCACTTGCGAGGGCTCCACATAGCTGCCGCAGTCGTGCACATCCATGCCCAGCCAGTGCCCTGTGCGGTGCATGTAAAACTGAAAGTAGCTGCGGTTGGCGATCACATCTTGCGCCGAGCCGACTTTGTTTTTGTCCAGCAGGCCTACATCGAGCAGGCCCTGCGCCAACACGGCCACCGTGGCTTCGTGCGGGTCGACAAAGCGTGCACCAGGCCGCGTGGCTGCCACGGCCGCGTCTTGTGAGGCCAAGACCAAGTCGTAGAGCTGGCGCTGGGCAGCGCTGAATTTGCCATTGGCGGGAAAGGTGCGGGTGATGTCGCTGGCGTAACCATCGAGCTCGCAGCCCGCATCGATCAAGACCAAGTCGCCAGCCAAAATGGGCGCTGCGTCGGCGCGGTAATGCAAGACACAGGCGTTGGCCCCGCCGGCCACGATCGAGTTATAGGCGGGGTACTGCGAGCCGTGCTGGCGAAACTCATGCAGCAGTTCCGCATCCAAGTGGTATTCACGCACATCCTGCCCAGCCCGCAGCATGGCCGCCGAGCGTTGCATCGCACGAATATGACCGCGTGCGCTGATCTGCGCAGCGCGGCGCATGATGTCCAATTCGTGCGCGTCTTTGAGCAAGCGCATGTCGTCCAAAATGCCGCACACATCGCGCTGCTGCTCGGGGCATAAAGCGCCATAGCGCACGCGTGCGCGCACTGCGTTCAGGCCCACTTCAATGCGCGCGGACAAATCTTTGTGGGTGGCAAAGGGGTACCAGACCACCGCGCGGTTTTCTAAGAGGCCGGGCAACTTGGCATCCAGCTCTGTCACGGGCCAAGCTTCATGAAGCGCCAATTGTTGAGGCGCAGCGTCTGGGCCTAAGCGCACCCCATCCCATATTTCACGCTCTAAATCTTTGGGCTGACAAAACAAAGTGGTCTGCCCCTCAGAGGTCAATACGAGCCAAGCATGCGGCTCGGTAAACCCGGTGAGGTAGTAAAAATAACTGTCATGGCGAAACAAAAAATCGCTGTCACGGTTGCGCTGACGCTCAAGTGCCGTGGGAATGATGGCAATGCTATTGGGCGCCAAACGGGCCATCTGCGCGGCCAATTGCGCACGGCGTTTGGCGTACAAGTCGGAGTTCATGTTCATGTCTGGTGTGCCTTGGGGGTCAGAATGGAGAGAGAGTTTAAATCCTGCAAGCGCTTGGGCGTGCCCACATCGGCCCAGATGCCGGTGAACAACTCGGCGCTGACTTGGCCGCGGTCCATCGCGGCCCTGAGCAAAGGCGCCAGCGCGCAGGACTGGCCTTGAGGGTTGCCTGCTGCAATGTCGCATGCGGGCATTTGAAAAAAGGCTCGGCGATACAGCGCAATGGCGCTGAAGGTGTAGAGGTGGTTTTCCCCGCCCTTTGGCACATTCAGCGCCATGCCTTGCGGTGACAAGCCAAAATCGCCTAAAGGGTTGTGCTCTGGGTTGGGCACCAACCACAAATGCGCCAATTTCTGACTTTGGGCAAAGCGCAGCATGTGCACCTGACCAAAATCAAATTCAGGAATAAAAATGTCGCCCGCAATCACCCAAAAAACCTCATCCAATTGGGCCAATGCTCGCACAATGCCACCGGCTGTCTCCAGCGCACGGCCAAAATCTTGGCCCTCATTCGAGTACTGCAATTGAACGTGTTTCAGGCCTGGCATTTTCGGCTGCAGACCAAAGTGGTCGGCGATTTTCTTGCCCAACCAAGCCGTGTTGATCAGCTGATGCACCTGGCCAGCGCGGGCCAAGGCTTCCATGGGCCACTGCATGAGCGGTTTGCCTTGGACTTGCATCAACGGCTTGGGGCAGCTGTCGCTCAATGGGCGCATGCGCTCACCTCTGCCGGCAGCTAAAATCATGGCTGTGGCAAGTGGTGTTTGGGCCCCTTCAGAGCCAAGCGCGTGCTGCATGGCCGTATGTTGCCACGGCGCAAGCCCTTAAAAAAGCAGCAACCGTTAAAATTGCAGGTTTTCCAGCCCATCCTCGGAGTCACCCCTCATGGCAATCACACAACAATCGGCTCAATCTATGGCCAACGCTATACGCGCCTTGGCAATGGATGCGGTTCAACAAGCCAACTCCGGGCACCCCGGCGCCCCCATGGGCATGGCCGACATGGCTGTGGCCCTGTGGGGTGAGCACCTGCAGCACAACCCCAAAAACCCGCATTGGGCCAATCGCGACCGGTTTGTCTTGTCCAATGGGCACAGCTCGATGTTGATCTACGCTTTGTTGCATTTGTCGGGCTATGCGCTGCCCATGGGTGAATTGAAAAACTTTCGCCAATTGCACAGCAAAACCGCGGGTCACCCCGAAGTGGGCGTGACACCCGGCGTAGAGACCACCACCGGCCCCTTGGGCCAAGGCGTGAGCAATGCCGTGGGCATGGCGCTGGCAGAAAAACTGTTGGCCGCCGAGTTCAACCAAACTGGGCACAACTTGGTCGACCACCACACCTATGTGTTCATGGGAGACGGCTGCTTGATGGAAGGCATCAGCCACGAGGCTTGTGCTTTGGCTAGCGCTTGGAAGTTGAACAAGCTGATTGCTCTGTACGACAGCAACGGCATCTCGATCGACGGCCAAGTCGCGCCTTGGTTCATTGACAACACGGCGCAGCGCTTTGCCGCTTACGGCTGGAACGTGATCGATGCGGTCAACGGCCACGATGCGCAAGCCGTGGCCAAGGCCATTGCCGACGCCAAAAACAGCCCCGACAAACCGACGCTGATCATCTGCAAAACCTCCATCGGCAAAGGCAGCCCCAACCGCGCGAACACCTCCAAAGCACACGGCGAACCGCTGGGCGCAGAAGAAATCAAATTGACCCGCGAGGCCCTGGGCTGGCCGCATGCGCCCTTTGTGATTCCCGCTTCGGTGTATGCCGATTGGGATGCCAAAACCGCAGGCAAAGCGCGCGAGGCGCAGTGGGACCAAACCTTTGCGGCCTACAAAGCCGCACACCCCGCATTGGCCAAAGAATTTGTGCGGCGCATGAAAGGGCAGTTGCCCAAGAAATTTGCGCAAGTGGCGGTGGACGCCGTGCTAGGCGCCCACACCCAAGCGCAAACTGTGGCCAGCCGCAAAGCCAGTCAATTGGCTTTGGAGGCCTTCACCGCTGGCTTGCCAGAGCTCTTGGGCGGCTCGGCCGACCTGACAGGCTCGAACTTGACCAACACCGCCTCGACCCCAGCCCTGCGTGTGGATTTGGCGGGCGACGTGGTCAAAAACGAGCAAGGGCAAATTGGCCGCCACATCAACTACGGCGTGCGTGAATTTGGCATGGCCGCGGTCATGAATGGGGTGGCCTTGCATGGCGGCTTTATTCCCTACGGCGGCACCTTTCTGACCTTCAGCGACTACTCGCGCAACGCCATTCGCATGGCCGCGCTGATGAAGCTGCGCGTGGTGCACGTGTTCACTCACGACTCCATTGGTTTGGGCGAGGACGGCCCCACGCACCAATCGATTGAGCACGCCGCCAGCCTGCGCTTGATTCCTGGCTTGGATGTCTGGCGCCCAGGCGATACGGCCGAGACCACTGTGGCTTGGGCCGTGGCTTTGCAAAACCAGAACCGCCCCACAGCCTTGCTGCTGTCACGCCAAAACATCGCTTATGCGCCGAAATCGGATTTAGGCGAGATCAGCCGCGGCGCATACATCTTGGCCGAGCCCTCGCGCGTTGGCATTTCCAAAACCAAGGCCGTGATCATTGCCACCGGCTCTGAAGTGCAACTGGCCTTGCAAGCACAAGCCTTGTTGGCCAAGCGCAAGATTGGCGTGCGCGTGGTCTCGATGCCCAGCACCACCACTTTTGACCGCCAAACCAGCGAATACAAATCTGAAGTCTTGCCCAAAGGACTGCCGCGCATTGCAGTGGAGATGGGCAGCACCGACGGCTGGTGGAAATACGGCTGCGCTGCCGTGGTCGGCATCGACACGTATGGCGAGTCAGCGCCAGCGCCCGTGCTGTTCAAACACTTTGGCTTCACGCCCGAGAACGTGGCCGACACCGTGCAAGCAGCTCTTCGCAAAAAATAATTTAACTTCAAAGGAAAACGATCATGACGATCAAAGTAGGTATCAATGGTTTTGGCCGCATCGGCCGCATGGTGTTTCGCGCCGCCTTTCAAAATTTTTCGGACATTGAAGTGGTTGGCATCAACGACCTGCTCGAGCCCGATTACTTGGCTTACATGCTCAAGTACGACAGCGTGCACGGCCGCTTCAAAGGCGAGGTTTCAGTGGAGGGCAACAACCTGATCGTCAACGGCCGCAAGATTCGCTTGACGCAAGAGCGCGACCCCTCGGCCCTGAAGTGGAATGACATTGGTGCAGACATCGTGATTGAAGCCACCGGTTTATTTCTCGACAAACCCACTGCTGAAAAACACTTGACCGCAGGCGCCAAAAAAGTGCTGATGTCTGCGCCTTCCAAAGACGACACGCCCATGTTTGTGTTCGGTGTGAACCACGCCACTTACGCGGGGCAAGCCATTGTCTCCAACGCCTCTTGCACCACCAACTGTTTGGCGCCTGTGGCCAAAGTACTCAACGACAAGTGGGGCATCAAGCGCGGTTTGATGACCACCGTGCATGCGGCCACAGCCACTCAAAAAACCGTGGACGGCCCCAGCAACAAAGACTGGCGCGGCGGGCGCGGCATTTTGGAGAACATCATTCCCAGCAGCACCGGTGCGGCCAAAGCGGTTGGCGTGGTGATACCTGCGCTGAACAAAAAACTCACGGGCATGTCCTTTCGCGTGCCAACCTCGGATGTCTCGGTGGTCGACTTGACGGTGGAGCTGAACTCGCCGGCCAGCTACGCGGAAATTTGCGCCGAAATGAAAGCGCAATCGCTTGGCGCATTGAAGGGCGTGCTGGGCTACACCGAAGACAAAGTGGTGGCTTCTGATTTTCGCGGCGAGCCTTGCACCAGTGTGTTTGACGCCGATGCGGGCCTGGCCTTGGACAGCACATTCGTCAAAATTGTCAGCTGGTATGACAACGAGTGGGGCTACTCCAACAAGTGCTTGGAGATGGTGCGCGTGCTGGCCAAGTAAGTCAGATTAGAAGAGCCCAATAATCTTGCCATCGGGCCCAACGTCAATGGCACATGCCGAAGGCACCTTGGGCAAGCCTGGCATCGTCATGATGTCGCCGCAAACCATGACGATGAACTGCGCCCCTGCGGCCAATCGCACCTCGCGAATGTTCACCACATGGCCCGATGGCGCACCGCGCAATGAGGGGTCTGTCGAGAATGAGTATTGGGTCTTTGCAACACACACAGGGTAGTGCCCGTAGGTCTCTTGCAGTTTCTTGATTTGTCCACGCACTTTGGTATCGGCCGTGATATCTGAGGCACCATAGATCTTGGTCGCAATGGCTTTCATCTTGTCCCATAACGGCTCGCTGTCTTGGTAGACAAACTTGAAGGTGCTGGGCTCCTCGCACAAGCGAACCACTTCATGGGCCAACTCCACTGCACCCTTGCCGCCCTCAGCCCAATGCCTTGCCAGAATAACTTTCACGCCCTTTTGTGCCAGTTTGTCCATCAACAACTTGACTTCCGCGGCTGTGTCTTCCGTGCGGTGATTGATGGCCACCACACAGGCCAAGCCATAATGGTTTCGAATATTGTTGACATGCCGCTCGATGTTGGCAATGCCCTTTTCAAGTGCCTGCAAGTCCTCTTGGCCCAGCGCCTTGACTTCAACGCCACCATGAAATTTCAAAGCACGGATGGTCGCCACCAAGACAGCCGCTGCAGGCTTGAGGCCCGCTTTGCGGCACTTGATGTCGACAAATTTCTCAGCCCCCAAGTCAGCGCCAAACCCTGCTTCAGTGACCACATAATCGGCCAGCTTCAATGCGGTCTTGGTCGCCAAGACAGAGTTGCATCCGTGCGCAATGTTGGCAAAGGGGCCGCCATGAATGAGGGCCGGCGAATGCTCCAGTGTTTGCACCAAGTTAGGCGCTAAGGCATCTTTGAGCAAGGCTGCCATGGCGCCGTGCGTGCGCAACTGCCTTGCAAGAATAGGCTCTTGCTCTCTGGTGTAGCCACACACAATGTTGCCCAATCGTTCCTTCAAGTCATTGATGGAGGTTGCCAAGCAAAAGATCGCCATGACCTCTGAGGCCACCACAATGTCAAAACCATCTTGGCGCGGAAAACCGTTGCCTGGACCACCCAATGAGGCTGTGATCTCCCGCAATGCGCGGTCATTCATGTCCATCACGCGCTTCCAAGTGATCCGGCGCACATCAAAGCCCAGCTCGTTGCCATGGTGAATGTGGTTGTCGATCATCGCCGCCAGCAAATTGTTGGCCAGGGCGATGGCATTGAAGTCACCCGTGAAGTGCAGGTTGATGTCTTCCATCGGGATGACCTGGGCATGGCCGCCACCAGCTGCGCCGCCCTTCATGCCAAAAACAGGCCCCAAAGAGGGCTCGCGCAAGCAAATCACAGCACGTTTACCAATGTGGTTGAGCGCGTCGCCCAAGCCCACTGTGGTGGTGGTCTTGCCCTCGCCGGCGGGAGTTGGACTGATCGCAGTGACCAAGATCAATTTGCCGTCGGGGCGGCTGGCCAAGGTGTCAATGTAGTTCAGCGAAATTTTGGCTTTGGTCCGGCCAAACGGCTCCAGCGCGCTGTCTGGGATACCCAAATCCGCAGCAATCTTGGAAATAGGGTGCGGCGTTGCGGCTTGTGCAATTTCGATGTCAGATTTCACGGTGGGTCCTTTTTGTCAATGGTTTTGGATGAAGCGCAATGGCTTGTCCTCATAGCGATGCTGCGTGCAAGCCCTGCTCATGTCAAGTGCTTGCCAATCAAGCCTGCCAACTCAAACATGGTAATTTGGTCTTTGCCAAAAACCGGGTGGAGTTTGGCATCGGCGTTGATCGCACGTTTGTTGCTGGCGTCTTGCAAGCCTTGGGTTTTGATGTAGTCCCACAGCTTTTTGATGACTTCGGTGCGCGCAACTTGCGCGCTGCCGATCACGGCGGCCAACTCGGCGCTGGGCGTTAAGTTGCCCACTGCGGCTTTGCGCGGCAGCTTGACTGCAGCCGCCTTTTTGGCCGCGGCTTTTTTGGCTGGTGCCTTGGCAGTTTTCACAGCCCCTTTGCCTGCCGCTGTTTTTCCCGCAGGCGTTTTAGCGCCAGCGGCAAATTTGGCCGGCGTTTTGCGCGGTGGGTATTTGCTGGTGCGCGGCTCAAACTCAAAACTAACCTTGTCCTCTTGCGCATTCCAAGCCAGATAAGCCTTGAATGGGCGGCGCGTGCGCATGCTGACAAACTTGTCGAGCAAATCGGTTTTGCCGGTGGCCAGCAACTTGGTGATTTGCTCGGGCGGCACAACTTGTTGCAAAATAATTTTGCCACTTTTGAAGTCACACGTGGGCGTGGGCTGCGCGTGCGTGGGCACTGATTTCTCGCAAACATAATTTTTGCCGTGCTCGTGCACAGCAGCGGCGCACTTGGGGCAAGCGCCCAAAGAGGGGCTGGCGCTGAAATCAACAATTTCACCCGACTCTTCATTTTTCTTGTCGTCGCCGAAATCAAATTCGAGCTTCCAGTTTTTTTCTTCTTCGTTGTATTTGAGGGCAATTTCTGCCGTGAAAGGCCAACCGGCTTTGGACCTGAAACCCTCGAGCGGTCCGATTTTTTTGTCGCGCAAAAACTGCTCGACTTCGACTTGCTCAAAGGTGCGACCGGCCGGCGTTTTGCCAAACGAGAACCCACAGCCTTCTGCGCTGGTGGGCGCTGTACCTGCGTCTTCTTTGCCCACACAAGCATAGCGGCGGTAGTTTTCTCTGACCACGCCGCCACAGGTGGGGCAGGGCGTGCCCAGCGTTGCGTAGTCGCCAGGCACGGTGTCGCGGTCGTACTCTTTGGCTTTCTTGACGATGTGCTCGGTCATGGCCGCGATCTCGCGCATGAAATCTGCGCGGCTTAATTTACCAAGCTCCATTTGCGCCAGTTTGTACTCCCACTCGCCCGTCAACTCTGGGCGCGACAACTCTTCCACGCCCAGGCCGCGCAACAGCGTCATGAGCTGAAAGGCTTTGGCGGTGGGGATCATTTCACGGCCATCGCGTAGCATGTATTTCTCGTTGATCAAGCCCTCAATGATGGAGGCCCGCGTGGCCGGCGTGCCCAAGCCTTTTTCTTGCATGGCTTCGCGCAGTTCGTCGTCGTCGACCATCTTGCCCGCGCCCTCCATGGCGCCCAGCAGTGTGGCTTCTGAGTAGCGCGCAGGCGGCCGCGTTTTCAACGCTTTGGGCTCGACCGATGCAATGCCCACACGCTCGCCCGCTTGGACCGGCACGAGGTTTTGTCCTTTGTCGCCGTCTTTGGCTTCGCTCACCTCTTCGGCCGCTTCTTTGCCATAAATGGCCAGCCAACCCGGCTTGACCAAGACCTTGCCCTCGGTTTTGAAACTGTGGCCGCCCGCGCTGCTGATGCGGGTGGTGACCATGTATTCGGCACTGGGGTAGAACACCGCCATGAATCGGCGGACCACCAAGTCATAGAGCTTTTGTTCGGCCTCTGACAGGCCAGAAGGGGCCTGCAAGGTCGGGATGATGGCAAAGTGATCGCTGACCTTGCTGTTGTCAAAAATTCGCTTGGCGGGCCGCACGTAGCGGTTGGCCAAGGCCAGCGCAGCGTGAGGGGCCAAGTGCTTCATGCCGCTTGCCGCGAGCATTTCAAAGGTTTCCTGAGCCACCGGCACATAGTCTTCGGGCAGCGCGCGCGAATCGGTACGGGGGTAGGTCAGCGCTTTGTGACGCTCGTAGAGCGACTGCGCGATCGACAAAGTGGTCTTGGCCGAAAAGCCAAACTTGCCGTTGGCCTCGCGCTGCAAGGAGGTCAAATCAAACAGCAAGGGGCTGGCTTGGCTGGTGGGCTTGGACTCTTCCGTGACGCTGGCCTGTTGGCCCTGGACGGCCGCTGCGATGGCCTGGGCTTCTTGCTCACTCCAAACACGATCGGCTTTTTGCTCGGCATCTTCCGCGTCTTTTTTCCATGCGGGGTTGAACCACTTGCCCGGGTAGGTGCCAGCTGCAGCGTCAAACTGGCCGTGCACTTCCCAATAGTCGCGGCTGATGAATTTGCGGATTTGCTCCTCGCGCACGACCACCACGGCCAGCGTCGGTGTCTGCACCCGGCCCACAGTGGTCAAGAAAAAACCGCCATCGCGCGAGTTGAAAGCCGTCATGGCCCGTGTGCCGTTGATGCCCACCAGCCAGTCGGCTTCTGAGCGGCTGCGCGCGGCGTCGGCCAAGCCTTGCATTTGCTGGTTGCTGCGCAATTTGTCAAAGCCATCGCGAATGGCTTGCGGCGTCATGCTTTGCAACCACAGGCGCTGCACCGGTTTGCCAAGCGGTATGGTTTGACCGGCTTTTTGACTGCCCGCATATTGCTCGATCAAGCGAAAGATCAACTCGCCTTCGCGCCCAGCGTCACACGCGTTGACCAGCGCCGAGACATCTTTGCGCTTGGCCTGCTTGACCACCGCGTTCAGGCGCGTCTTGGTTTTATCGACTGGCTTTAAGTCAAAGTAGGGCGGAATCACCGGCAAGTGGGCAAAGCTCCATTTGCCGCGCTTGACGTCAAACGCTTCGGGCGCTTGGATCTCCACCAAGTGCCCTACAGCACTGGTGACAACGTAGCGCTCGTTCTCAAAATGGTCCTCGTGTTTTTCAAATTTTCCGGCCACCGGCGTCAAAGCGCGCACGATGTCTTGAGCCACCGAAGGCTTCTCTGCAATCACCAAAGTTTTCATCTCATTACAATCCGAGTCTCGCGTGCGCATGAGCGCACGTGTGCACACACGGGCACGCACACACGCGCGCCCACATGGTTTCACCATAACAAATTTTTAAAGCCGTGGTCAATAAATCAAATTCTAGTTCTGCTCGGCGAATTCAAGTTCGCCGCTCTGGCGTTCACGGCAAGGGCGTTTTTGCCCTGCAAGATCTGGCCGAAGGTGAGGTCTTGATCGAGTACGTGGGCGAGATCATCAGCTGGGATGAGGCGCAAGATCGCCACCCGCATGACCCCGAAAACCCCAACCATACATTTTATTTCCACGTCAATGAGGACAAAGTCATTGATGCCTTGTACGGCGGCAACTCTTCGCGCTGGATCAACCACAGCTGCGATCCCAACTGCGAAGCCGACGAGGTCAATGAGCGCATCTTCATCAAAGCCCTTCGCAACATTCAGGCTGGTGAAGAGTTGAACTACGACTACGGCTTGATCATTGACGAGCCTTACACACGCAAGCTCAAAGCAGACTATCCGTGTTGGTGCGGTAGCCCGGATTGCCGCAAAACCTTGTTGGCCCCCAAAAGCCGCGCCGATTCGCCCAAGATACCGAGCCAGATCAAAAAAGAAAAAAAACAGAAAAAACTCAGGAAGTTGAAAAAGCTCAAAAAACTGAAAAAACTGAAAAAAAGCCAAGCCTATTGAGAGCAAGCCATGCCGACCACCCTGACGCCCTGGCCTACAACGCAGCTGCAGCAAGCCTGCCAGGAGCGCTTGCCCGGTTTCAACGTTGACATATTGCCGCAAATTGACTCGACCAACTCCGAGCTGATGCGCCGGGCCAAAGCCGGGCGGCAAGATCCGGTTTTGCTTTTGGCGGAACATCAAACCGCCGGCCGTGGACGCCACGGGCGCACTTGGTGGGGCCGCCCGGGCGATGCCCTGACTTTTTCCATTGGCATGGCCCTGCGCCCACACAACTGGTCGGGCCTTTCATTGGCGGTGGGTTTGAGCTTGGCTCAGAGCCTGGCCCCGCAAGTACAGCTCAAATGGCCCAACGATTTGTGGTGGGAGACTCGCAAACTGGGCGGTATCTTGATTGAGGTGGTCAGCCAAGGCGCACAAAGCTATGCGGTCGTGGGGGTGGGCCTGAATGTTCGGGGCATGGCCCCAGAAGGCCTTCTAGCGCCCTTTGCTGCGGCCGATGAGTTCTTGCCAGGGGTTGATGGCGGCGCCTTGTGCTTGCGCCTTGTGCCCAATTTGCTCACTGCTTTGCTGGAATTTGAACGTTCTGGATTTGCGCCGCTTCAAGCAGGCTTTGAAGCGCGTGATGGCTTGCGCGGTCTGCAGGTCCATACCAGTGACGGCATGCAAGGCGTGTGTGAGGGGGTCGACATGAGCGGCGCCTTGTCCTTGCGAACCGCCACCGGCTTGCAGCCAGTGTGCAGCGCAGAAGTCAGCATCAAGCCTGTGGTGCTCGCATCATGAACGACCAAGGCCTCCAACACATGCGCTTGCGCGTGGGGGTTTTACTTTTGGTGCTGCTCAATGGCCTTTTTTTTGTTTGGCAGCAAGGCCTGCTTCAAGCTTGGGGGATTGGCCCCGCCAGCGTGCAAGAGCCGCAGCGCCTGCAGCAGCAAATCAAGCCCGACAATGTGCAGCTTGAAACTGCCAGGTCGCCAGAGCCCCCTCCAACCTCACCTTCAGGAACTCATCCATGAGCATGCAACTTTACTTCTCCCCTGGCGCTTGCTCATTTGTGCCCCACTGCATGCTCGAGCAGTCCGGTGCCGCTTACGAACCTTTGATGCTTAAACTGCATAAGGGCGAGCAAAACAGCCCCGCCTTTCAAGCCATCAACCCGCGCGCTCAAGTGCCTGTGCTGCTGGACGGCGATCATGTGGTCTCGCAAATTGTGGCCATCATTTTGCATTTGGACGCCAAGTTTCCAGAACAAAGTTTTCTACCCACTGAGCCCCTGGCGCGCACCCAAGCCATTGAAACCTTGGCCTGGATGAACAACACTGTGCACCCGACCTTCACGCACATCTTTTTGCCGCACAAGTACAGCGATCAAGCCGATGTGCAAGCCCAGCTCAAAGTCTTCAACACCCAGTTGTACACAGGGTTGCTCAGCGAACTGCAAGGCCTGCTCGCAGCGGCGCAGGCGGGCGGCTCTGACTGGTTCGCTGGGGCCCATGCGGGTCCGCTGGACGCGTACGCGCTGACGTTGACGCGCTGGGGCTCGATCGCCGGCATTGACCCCAGCGCTTATCCCGCGCTGTGGGAGCATGTGAACCGATTTGCCCAAGAGCCAGCCGTGGCCCGGGTGATCGCTCGCGAGCGCCTTCATCTCAATTTATACACCCCCGGGCAAGCCTGAAAAACGCACCGTGAAACACGCCCCTGGCGGGTTTTGCCCTGGGTGTGCGGCGTCCACTGAAACTGTTGCGCCATGGCGCTGGGCGATTTCGCGCACGATCGGCAAACCCAGGCCCGAGCCGTCCACGTTGGTGCCCAGTGCGCGGTAAAACGGCTCAAACACCAACTCGCGCTCAGCAGCGGCGATGCCCGGCCCGTTGTCTTCCACCTGCACCGCCAAGACATGGCTGTAGGGGTCGACCAGCAGTCTGACGGTGATCACCCCGGGCCGCTCTGGCGAGGTGGGGGTGTAGTGCATGGCGTTGTCCACCAAATTGCGAATCATCTCTTTGAGCAGCGTGGGGTTGCCCTGAACTTTCGTGTGAAGGCGCTTGGCCTGGGTGTCTACGCCGTCGTAGCCCAAGTCCAAGCCTTTGTCTAAGGCGCGCGGCAAAGAGTCTTGCAAGACCTCACTGACCAGGGCCTCCAAATCACAGGATTGCATGCTGATCGAGCCCCCGCCCTCGGCGCGCGCCAAGGACAGGAGTTGGTTCACGGTGTGCGTGGCTTGCACGCTGGCACGGCCAATTTGTTTGAGCGAGAGTTTCAAGTCCTCTTCGCTCGAGCCTTTGCGCTGGGCCAAATCGGCCTGCATGCGAAGCCCTGCCAAAGGCGTTTTGAGTTGGTGCGCCGCATCGGCCAGAAATCTTTTTTGCGTGGCTATGGAGTCTTTCAAGCGCTCAAGCAAATCGTTCACGGAGGAGACCAAGGGGGCCACTTCCAAGGGCACGGCTTTTTCATCGAGTGGGCTCAAGTCGTCGTATTTTCGAGCCCGAATTCGGTCTTCCAACTCTGACAAGGGCTTGATACCGCGCACCAAAGCCAGCCAAACCAAAAGCACCGCCAAGGGCAAGATGGCGAACTGCGGCAGCATCACGCCTTTGATAATTTCTGTGGCCAAGACCGAGCGCTTCTCGCGCGTTTCTGCCACCTGCACCAGCGCTGACTTTGCGCCCTGCGCGTCTTGGTTTGCGTCTAGGCGAACCCATGTGTAGGCCACCCGCACTTCCAAGCTGCGCATTTCATCGTCGCGGATTCGCACTTCATAGCTGCCCGCTTTTTCTTCTTCCGTGGGCAATGGCAAATCGCGATCGCCGCCCAACAACTCCCCCTTGGAGCCGAGCACTTGAAAGTAGACCAAATCAGCTTCGTCGGCGCGCAGCAACTCGCTGGCCGGTTGCGGTAAATTAAATTGCACACGCTGTTGGTCGGGGCTGAGCTTGACCAATTGCGCCAAGGCTTGCACGTTGTAGATCAAGGCGCGGTCAAAGGGCTTGTTGGCCAAGCCCTGTGCCACCAGCCACGTCAGGGCCAAACTGACGGGCCACAACAGCAGCAAAGGGGTCAGCATCCAATCCAAAATTTCGCCGAACAACGAGCGCTGCTCGCGGCGAAACAAGGAGATTTGCCATGGCTTGGATTTCATGCCGGGGGCCTGCGCCCATTGGCTTGAATACGCCTGCTCGGCGCTGCTTTCAAAGCCTGTTTTTTAACCAGGTATTTTTTCAAGGCAATAACCCAAGCCGCGCACCGTGGCAATGCGAATCGGGCCTTTTTCGATCTTCTTGCGCAAGCGGTGGATGTAAACCTCAATGGCGTTGTTGCTGACCTCTTCGCCCCACTCGCACAAGCGCTCGACCAATTGATCTTTGCTCACCAAACGGCCTGAGCGCTGCAGCAGCACTTCGAGCAAGCCCAACTCGCGCGCAGACAACTCGACCATCTTGCCGTCAATCGTGGCAACACGGCCGGACTGATCGTAGATCAAGGGGCCGTGTTTGATTTGCGAGGTAGCCCCGCCCATGCCGCGGCGCGTTAAGGCGCGCACACGCGCTTCGAGTTCTTGCAAGCTAAAGGGTTTGGCCATGTAGTCGTCTGCGCCGTAGTCCAAGCCCTTGACGCGCTCTTCAACGCTATCGGCTGCCGTCAAAATCAAGACCGGCAAAGTCGAGCCCCGAGCGCGCAATTTTTTGAGCACTTCCAAGCCGTGCAATTTGGGCAGCCCCAAGTCCAAGATCAGCAAATCAAACTCGTTGTTGGTCATCAAGGCCGCGTCGGCCTCGCTGCCACTGGCCACGTGGTCCACCGCAGCGCCCGCACTGCGCAAGGTTCGAAGCAAACCATCGGCCAAGACTTGATCATCTTCAGCTATCAAAATGCGCATGGGTGTCTCCTGCTTTTTTGGTGTGAGACAAATTTTAGGCCAGTCTTGGCTGGTGTCTCTGGGTATTTACCGCGACATGGCGCACAACTACATGCAGTAGGCCTCTAAGCCCAATGCCGTGACGGTGGCCACTTGCGCGCCTACGGCCTCTTTGAATTCAGCCTCAGCCTGCGCAACGGCCAACTCAAACGCGTGCAACCACGCCAGGCCCACCTCGGTAAACACCACACGGCGTGCGCGTCTGTCGCGCCCATCGGCCTCGCGCTGGACCAAGCCCCAGGCTTGGCATTGGTCGACCAAATCGCCCATGGCCTGTTTGCTCATGCCTGCAGCCTTGGCCAACTCCGTGAGTCTTGAGCCCTGCAAAGCCAAATGCCGCGTGATGTGCACGTGCGCGGCGCTGATTTGGTCCCTGGCCGCCAAGTTCGACAGTGCCAAGGGCACGTCCTCATTGCTGGCCATGAGTTGCAGCACGCGGGCGTCAAATCGGCGCATGGCATGGCCCAGCAAGCGGCCCAAGTGGGTCTCGCGCCAGCGGTCCTCCAGGGCTCTTGAGCTGTCAATGGCTGTCATTTGCCAATAGTAAAGCAAACTGACTAAAAAATCTATTTACGGATTGAGACAAGCCCGCTAAAGTACTGTTCAAGCATCCAGTTTTTTATACGCCCGCTGAGTGCCTACTTTCTAACCCATTGATCCAAAAGGAAATTTTTATGAGCGACAACAACAGCGACCGCGCCAAAGCATTGCAAGCTGCACTGGCCCAAATCGAAAAACAATTCGGCAAAGGCACCATCATGCGCTTGGGCGAGGGCGAGGTGATCGAAGACATCCAGGTGGTCTCCACCGGCTCTTTGGGCCTTGACATTGCCTTGGGCGTGGGCGGTTTGCCGCGTGGCCGCGTGGTTGAAATATACGGCCCAGAGTCCTCTGGCAAAACCACCTTGACCCTGCAAGTGATTGCAGAAATGCAAAAAGTGGGCGGCCAATGTGCTTTTGTCGATGCCGAGCACGCCTTGGACATCCAATACGCCCAAAAGCTCGGCGTGAACTTGCAAGATCTGTTGATCAGCCAGCCCGACACCGGCGAGCAAGCCCTGGAAATTGTGGACAGCTTGGTGCGCTCTGGCGCGGTCGATTTGGTCGTCATTGACTCCGTGGCCGCGCTCACCCCCAAGGCCGAGCTGGAAGGCGACATGGGCGACTCCCTGCCCGGTCTGCAGGCCCGCCTCATGAGCCAGGCCCTGCGCAAACTCACCGCCACCATCAAGAAAACCAATTGCATGGTCATCTTCATCAACCAAATTCGCATGAAAATTGGCGTCATGTTCGGCTCGCCCGAGACCACCACCGGCGGCAACGCTTTGAAGTTCTACGCCTCGGTCCGCTTGGACATTCGCCGCACCGGCACCATCAAGCGCGGCGACGAAGCCATCGGCAACGAGACCAAAGTCAAAGTGGTCAAAAACAAAGTCGCACCCCCGTTCAAAACCGCTGAATTCGACATCTTGTTCGGTGAGGGCATCAGCCGCCACGGCGAGATCATTGACATGGGCGTGGACGCCAAAATCATCGACAAGTCTGGCGCTTGGTACGCCTACAACGGCGAGAAAATTGGCCAAGGCCGCGACAACGCACGTGAGTTCTTGCGCGAGAATGCAGCCCTGTCCACCGAGATTGAAAACAAAGTGCGCGAGTCTTTGGGCATCCCTTTGGTGGCCCAAGCCGTCGCGCCGGCGTGAGCCAGCACGCTTGTGCACCTGCCAGCTTCGACTGCACACTTACCCTGTAGCCATGGCCCCGCCGAGCTTGAAAATTTCTTTGAAAGGCCGCGCGCTGCGCCTGCTGTCGCAGCGCGAGCACTCGCGCACCGAGTTGGTTCGCAAGTTGACGCCCTTAGAAGAGGTGCCCGGCGAGTTGGCGCAGGCCCTGGACGCCTTGCAGGCCAAGGGCTTCATTGACGAGGCCCGGGTGCTGGACTCGGTCATCAACCACCGTGCGCCCAAACTGGGCGCGGGCCGTATCAAGCAAGAGTTGCAAGCCAAAGGCCTGGCGCCTGAGGCCATTCAAGCCGCTTTGGCCCAGCTCAAAGGCAGCGAGCTGGAGCGGGCGCAAGCTGTGTGGCAAAAAAAGTTTGGCGCGCCGCCAGCCAGCGCGGGCGAGCGTGCCAAACAATACCGATTTTTATTGGCGCGCGGCTTTTCCACGGAGGTGGTGCGCCGCGTCGTCAGCGGCGACGAGCCCTAAAGGCCCAGCATCAACTTTAAGTTTTGCACGGCCGCGCCACTGGCGCCTTTGCCTAAATTGTCCAGGCGTGCAACCAAAACCGCGTGACCGTGGGCTTGGTTGCCAAACACACGCAGCTCCATTTTGTTGCTGTCGTTGACGCCGGTTGCGGACAACTTGCCGCTGTCCTCCACTGGCAAGACCTGCACCCACGCGCCATCGGTTTGGCTGGCGGCATAGTGCTGGTGCAGCGTGTCGTGCAAATCGGCCAGTGTGGGCTTGCTGGGCAAGGTGTCCAAGTGCAAGGGCAGTTGAACCAACATGCCTTGGCGGAAGTTGCCCACGGCTGGCAAAAACACAGGCCTTCTCGTCAAGCCGCTGTATTTCATGATCTCAGGCACGTGTTTGTGTTGCAGACCCAAGGCATAGGCCTCGTGCAAGGGCCCACGCCCAGCTTCGTAATCTTCAATCATGCTTCGCCCGCCGCCGGAGTAACCACTTACTGCGGGCAAAGAGACTGGGTGGTCTGCAGGCAACACCCCAGCTGCCACCAAAGGGTGCAGCAAAGCAATCGCGCCCGTGGCATAGCAGCCAGGGTTGCTCACGCGCTGGGCCTGAACCACCGCTTCACGCTGGCCAGCCTTGAGTTCTGGAAAGCCAAAGACCCAGGCGCCATCACAGCGGTGCGCGGTGGACGCGTCAATGATGCGCGGTTTGCGACCAGGCAAGGCGCCTGCCATGGCCACCGACTCGCGCGCGGCCTCGTCATGCAGGCACAAAATGAGCAAGTCCGCCTTGGCCATCAGTTCCAGCTTGGCGGCGGGGTCTTTGCGCTGCTCAGGGGCAATGCTCAACAATTCGATCTCGGGCATGGCCAGCAGCCGCTCCCGAATCAAAAGTCCGGTGGTTCCAGCTTCGCCATCAATGAAAATTTTGGCCATGAACGGGCTCTCCCATAAGTTTTCAGCGCGGCGTCAAGTCAATGTAAGTCGCCAAGCTCAATATTGGTGCGTTGCAGCATGATACAGTCGCCGGCTGCAGTGTCCAGTGCTTGTTGTCAGGCCCGTGCCCCCAACAAGCTGGTGAACCCATCCACCCTCTGAGAGAAGCTCATGAAAATTCACGAGTACCAAGGCAAAGAAATCTTGCGCCAATTTGGTGTGCCAGTGCCCCGCGGCATCCCCGCCTTCACCGTGCAAGAGGCGGTTGAAGCCGCCCAAAAACTTGGCGGCCCAGTGTGGGTGGTCAAGGCGCAAATTCACGCCGGTGGCCGCGGCAAGGGCGGCGGTGTCAAAGTGGCACGTTCCATCGACGAGGTGAAAAAATTCGCTGGTGACATTTTGGGCATGCAACTGGTCACGCACCAAACAGGGCCGGGTGGCCAAAAGGTTCGCCGCTTGCTGATTGAAGACGGGGCCGACATCCAAAAAGAATATTACATCTCCGCCGTCACCGACCGCAGTTCGCAGCGCGTGGCCATGATCGTCTCCAGCGAAGGCGGCATGGACATTGAAGGTGTGGCGCACGATACGCCTGAGAAAATCATCACAGAAATTGTCGACCCGGCTTTGGGCTTGACGGATGCGCAAGCCAAAAAACTCTCTGATGCCATTGGCGTGCCTGCCAGCTCTACCGCACAAGCGGCCGATGTGTTGCAAAAAGTTTACAAGTGCTACATGGACACTGACGCTTCTTTGGTGGAAATTAACCCACTGATTTTGGAAGGCAAAGGCGGCATTCGCGCTTTGGACGCCAAGTTCAACTTTGATTCCAACGCGCTGTTTCGCCACCCCGAAATCGTTGCGTACCGCGATCTGGACGAGGAAGATCCGGCCGAAGTGGAGGCCTCTAAATTTGATTTGGCCTACATCAGCTTGGACGGCAACATTGGCTGTTTGGTCAATGGTGCTGGCCTTGCCATGGCCACCATGGACACCATCAAACTGTTTGGCGCAGAGCCGGCCAACTTCTTGGACGTAGGCGGCGGCGCCACCCCCGAGAAAGTCACAGAAGCATTCAAAATCATGTTGAAAAACCCCAAGGTCAAAGCGATCTTGGTCAACATTTTTGGCGGCATCATGAAGTGCGACACGATTGCTGATGGCGTGATCACCGCCTGCAAAGCGACCAAGTTGAGCGTTCCATTGGTTGTGCGCATGAAGGGCACCAACGAAGACTTGGGCAAGAAGATGCTCAAGGACAGCGGCCTGCCCATCATCTCGGTGGACACCATGGCCGAGGCGGCGCAAGCCGCAGTTCAAGCGGTGAAAGGTTAATCCATCATGTCTATTTTCATCAACAAAGACACCAAAGTCATCACCCAAGGCATTACCGGCAAGACCGGCCAGTTTCACACTGAGAAATGCCAGGAATACGCCAACGGCAAAAACTGTTTTGTCGCCGGTGTGAATCCAAAAAAAGCGGGCGAGTCGATTTTCAATATTCCCATATACGCTTCCGTCAAAGAAGCTGCCCTGCAAACAGGTGCCACAGTTTCTGTGATCTATGTACCGCCAGCCGGCGCGGCAGCGGCGATTTGGGAAGCCGTTGAAGCTGACCTGGACTTGGCCATTTGCATCACCGAAGGGATTCCTGTTCGTGACATGCTCGAAGTGCGCAACCGCATGCGCGCCAAAGAGGCTGCGGGCGGCAAAAAGACTTTGCTGCTGGGCCCAAACTGCCCAGGCTTGATCACGCCCGATGAAATCAAAATCGGCATCATGCCGGGCCACATTCATCGCAAAGGCCGCATCGGTGTGGTCTCACGCTCAGGCACGCTGACCTATGAGGCCGTGGCGCAACTGACAGAAATTGGCCTTGGCCAATCCACCGCGGTGGGCATTGGCGGAGACCCGATCAATGGCCTCAAACACATCGATGTGATGCGCGCCTTCAACGACGACCCCGACACCGATGCGGTGATCATGATCGGCGAAATTGGCGGCCCCGACGAGGCCGAAGCGGCGCGTTGGTGCAAGGACAATATGAAAAAACCGATCGTTGGCTTTATCGCGGGCGTGACTGCGCCAGCGGGCAAGCGCATGGGCCACGCCGGTGCTTTGATCTCAGGTGGCGCTGACACGGCCGATGCCAAACTGGCCATCATGCAAGCGTGCGGGCTCAAGGTCACGCGCAATCCGTCTGAGATGGCGCGTTTGCTCAAGGCCCTGCTCTAAGCAGTTCTACGCATTTGCGGGCTACCTAAGCCCGTTACACTCTGGCCCATAGGCTCTGCACGAGCGCTGTCAACGCAGGTTGTCGGCGCTTGTTGCTTTTGCCCCTGTCTGAATAAAATTTTCTGGAGAGACGCCATGGACATGCTGCAGACCACCGACTTTTGGATCGGCTTGCTCAAGATCGTTTGGATTAACATCATTTTGTCGGGTGACAACGCCGTGGTGATCGCCTTGGCCGCACGCTCTTTGCCTGCTGAGCAGCAACGCAAAGCGATTTTGTTCGGCTCTGGCGCCGCTGTCATCCTGCGCATTGCTTTGACCGTGGTTGCTGCCAAATTGCTGGAAGTCTCTTACCTGCAAATTGTGGGCGGCCTGTTGCTGCTGTGGATTGGCGCGCAATTACTCGGTGATGACGATGGGGGCTCCGAGGACGAGCCCAGCGTTTCAACCATGGGCGCAGCCATTCGAACCATTTTGATTGCCGACTTGGTCATGAGCTTGGACAATGTGATTGGTGTCGCCGCAGCAGCCAAAGGCAGCACTACTTTGCTGATCTTGGGCTTGGCCATCAGTATTCCTTTGGTGGTCTTTGGCAGTGCCATGATGATCCAATTGATGACCCGTTTTCCCATCGTCGTGACCTTTGGTGCGTGTTTGATTGGCTGGGTCGGCGGCGAAACCATTGCCAGCGATGTCGCGCTGAAAGAATTTGCCAGCGCCAACCCTTGGCTGCATTACACGGCGGCAACGGCCGGCGCGGCCTTGGTTTTGGTCATTGGCAAGTTGTTGCAAAAAAAGGCGCCTCATGAAGAGAGCGAGCCCGCGAAATCCGAATAGTTTTGGCAGCTTTTGTAAGCGATTCACAGCTGATTTGACCATTCTCAGCCTTACGAAATGAGGTCTTTAGATTTACACTTTTCCTTTTAACAAAGGAAATACCATGACAGTCAAGCAGCAAGGTTTTACGTTGATCGAGTTGATGGTGGTGATTGCCATCATTGGAGTGCTGGGAGCCTTGGCGCTGCCGGCCTATCAGGACTACGCTGTTCGGGCCAAAGTCTCTGAGATGATGTTGGCCGCCACGCAGTGCAAAACCGCCGTGACCGAGGCCGTCAGCACAGCCTCTCAAGCCGACGTCAGCGCTGTTTTGCCACAGGCCTGTGAAACGCAAAGCTCCAAATATGTCGCCTCCATGGCGGTCAATGCCAACGGCGTGATCACTGTCAGCGGCAACCCCAGCGGCTTGCGCGGCAGCACCAGCAGCAGCGCCAATGCGCTGTCTTTGTCGCCCATTCAAACTGGCAGCAGCTTGCTCAATGGCGTGACTGACGGCGGCAAATCCATTGCCTCATGGAATTGCGGCCCGGCCAGCACCAACCCGATCGAAGCGAAGTACTTGCCCAGCTCCTGCAAGGGCGCTTGATGTTGCGCCGCTTCAGTCGGCGGCCACCCAATGCCCCGACTTGCCCCCGTGCTTTTCCAGCAGCTTCACGTTGGTGATGGTCATGCCCCTGTCCACGGCTTTGCACATGTCATAAATAGTGAGCAAGGCCACTTGCACAGCAGTTAAGGCTTCCATTTCTACACCTGTGGGGCCAACTGTTTCTGCCGTGGCGGTGCAGACCACCGTGGGCACGGCGCTGTCCTTGGGAATGTCAAACACAAGCGCTACGCGCGTCAAGGCCAAGGGGTGACACAAAGGGATCAAGTCAGAGGTTCGCTTGGCGCCTTGAATCCCAGCAATGCGTGCAATGCCCAGCACGTCGCCTTTTTTGGCGCTGCCAGACAAAACCAGCGCCATGGTTTCGGGCTGCATTTGAATGCACCCCGTTGCAACTGCAATGCGGTGTGTGGCGGCCTTGGCGCCCACGTCGACCATGTGGGCTTGGCCATGACCGTCAAAGTGGGTCAGGAAAGGCGTGGTGTCTGTCGTATTAGGCATACAGTGCGTGGGTAGAAACCATTTACAAAAGCTTGACGTAGATCGCGCATGATACGGTCTTCGGCCAGTGGCCCACTTTCGACTTTATTTTGCAGTGAAACCCGTGCACCCAATATCTCGCCTGATGGCCGCCTGTTTGGCTGCTTCCTTGTGCGCCACGCCGGTTTGGTCGCAGCGGGCGGCTTCCCCTGGGTTGCCCGCTTTGGGCGACGGCGCTGACATCACGCTCAGCGCAGAGCGGCAATTGGGCGACCGAATTGCGCGCGAGTTGTACCGCGATCCTGATTATTTGGAAGATCCGGTACTTGACGAGTACCTGCAAAGCATTTGGCAACCTTTGGTGCAAAGCGCACAAGCACGCGGGGAAATTTCGCCCGAATTGCAAGAGCGTTTTGCGTGGAAAATTTTGATCGGCAAAGACCGATCGGTCAACGCCTTTGCATTACCAGGCGGCTATTTGGGTGTGCATTTGGGGTTGATCAGCGTGGTCAGCAGTCGCGACGAGTTGGCCTCGGTCATGGCCCACGAGTTAAGCCACGTGACGCAGCGCCACATTTCTCGCTCCATGGGTGAGCAAGCGCGTATGACGCCCTGGCTGATTGGCGCGATGATTTTAGGCATGCTGGCGGCCAGCAAAAGCACCCAAGGTGCGCAGGCCTTGATTGTGGGTGGGCAAGCCATGTCAGCCCAATCGCAATTGAATTTTTCTCGCGACATGGAGCGTGAGGCCGACCGCATTGGTTACGGCGTGATGTCGGAGGCGGGCTTTGACCCACAAGGCTTTGTGAATATGTTTGGCAAACTGCAGCAAGCCTCCAGCCTGAATGACAACGGTGCATTTCCGTATTTGCGCAGCCACCCCTTGAGCAGCGAGCGCATTGCCGATATGCGCTCGCGTCAGCAATTGCAAACTCCGCGCCCAGCCAATGCAGCGCAAGACATGGAGCAGGCCATGATGTCGGCGCGTGCGCGCGTCTTGGCGCAACCGGGCGTGGACGCGCTGCGCGCATGGGCCCGCGAGGCCACAGACCCGCATGCCGCCACACAAGCGGGCGCCAAACGCATGGGTGTTTTGTATGCCGCATGCTTGTCTTGGATCCAATTGCGTGAACTCGAGCAAGCACGTACCCTGCTGCCCCTTTTGCGCAGCGGCGCGGCAGACAACGCACAGGCCAGCCGATTGACCCGTTTGCTTGAAGCCGAATTGGCGCTCAAGTCGGACGACATGAACGGTGTGCTCAAAGCCTTGGGGGCCAACTTGAGTTCGGCGTTGAATGCCGCCTGGCCTCGGCCTGAATTGCTTGCCTTGTCGCAGGCCAGCGCGCGTCTGCAAGTCTCTGGCCCGCAAGGCCAAAGCGCTGGCGTATTGGCGCAAACCATTGTGCAAATGCAGCGCCAGGTACAAGCCCAACCCCAAGACGCACAAATTTGGCAGGCTCTGGCCACCGCTTTGTCTGCCCAGGACCGCCCCTTGGCCTCTTTGCGCGCAGAAGGCGAGTCTCAGTTGGCGCGCTTGGACTTCGGTGCTGCGGTGGACCGGTTTCGCGCGGCTCAAGATGCATCACGCAAATTAGCGCCGCAATTGGGGGATCACATCGAGGCGGCCATTGTGGATGCGCGCCTGCGACACGCGCACACCCTGCTGCTCGAACAAATGCGCGAGCGCATGGACCGCCGCTGAGGCCTTGCATGGTGCAACTGCGAAGGGCCTGGGGGCCCTGTCACTGCCGGCACAAAGCTTAGGCTTCATTTTCTGTCCAAGTTTTTTCTCGCATGGCAAACAAGTGATCTGCCATGGCGATGGCGTCGGGTCGGTGCGCGCTCATGACAACCGTCATGCCCAGACGCTTGAGGTTTTGTAGCACTTGTTTTTCCGTGGCCACATCCAGATGGCTGGTGGCCTCGTCCAAAATCAATAGTGAGGGGTTTCGGTACAGGGCGCGCGCCAATAAAATACGCTGGCGCTGCCCCCCCGAAAGGCCTGCACCCTGCTCGGCCAAGCGCGTTCGGTAGCCCGCGGGCATGCCCTCAATGTCTGACGCAATGCAGGCCATGGCGGCGCAAAATGTCATGTGCTCTGGGCGAGGGGCGGCGCTGAAAAAACAAATGTTATCGGCAATACTTCCTTCAAACAATTCGTCGTTTTGAAACACAAAAGCAACGCGCTCGCGCATCTGCACATGGTTGTCGGCTCGAACCGCCACACGGTCGTAGGCCAAGCGCCCCTGCACCGGTAAAAATATACCTCCCAGCACGCACAGCAGTGTGGTTTTACCGCAGCCTGAAGGCCCCACAATGGCCAGCATCTGTGCCGGTTTGACCTCAAAACTCAGGCCCTCAAAGATCAATGCGTCGCTTTGGGAATAACGGTAACCCAAGTCTTGCACGCTGAGCAAGCTGGCTGCACCCAGTGCTGCTGTGTGATTTTTGGTACGCGTGTTATCGCTTGGTTTTTCTGGTTCAGAAAAAATAATATCTCCTACGCGGCCCCAATGCACTTGCATGCTTCGAAGCCACATCATGCGGTCTACAAAAGCAGAAGCACGCGCAGTGAAATTGCCTTGATAGGCCAAAAAAGCAAATAGCATTCCAACTGACATTTGGTTGGCCAAAATTTTTTGAGCCGCTAAAAATATCACCAAGGTATGTGCCAACCCTGCGCAGGTGCTAAGCACCCACTGGCTGGACAAATTAATCCGTTCAGTGGCCACTTCTTTTTCGGCAATTTTTTGTGTCAACTCGCTCCACTGCTGTGCGCGGGTTGGATCTGCCCCTGCCATTTTGACGGCATGAATGGCTCTCAAGCTCTCGATCAGATGCGATTGGCGTTTGGCTTCAAGATGGGTTTTCTCGGCCACGATGCGCTGGGAAGAGTTGAAGATGATGGCCTTGCCAAACAGCATCAAACCAAACACGCCCAGTGCAATCAGTGCCAAGGCAGGACTGTACAAAAACATCATGCCCAAGGTGCCGATGCTGATGACAGCGTCCAGCGCAATCTCAATGCTGGTGCGCGTTAAAGACTGGTTCAGTTGACCCAAAGAATTAAAACGCGAGACCAAATCACCGGTGGAGCGGCGCATGAAAAATCCGATCGGCAAGCACAGCAAGTGACGAATCACATGGGCATAGATTTGGCAGCCCATGCTTTGCGAGAGCAACAAACCGGCCCATCCACGCACGGCGGTGAAAACACTTTGAAACAACAATAAAAAAGCTGTGGCCAAGGCAATGATTTGAAGCAAGTCGGCATCACCCGTGACCAGCACATGGTCCATCACAATTTGCGTGTAGTACGGCGTTAGCAAAGCGATGGCCTCCAGCACCAATGACACGCCGATGAGTTTGAGCACGGCTGTGCCCAAACCTGGAAAGCTTTGCCAAAGCTCTGATAAATTGAGCTTGGGCTGGGCGGTGGTGCGCGCCAGTCGCAACTGACGCGGTGTGATTTCCAGTGCGAAACCGGCGAATTGGCGCTGCGCCTGTGCGTTGCTGATCCAGCGCTCACCCACGGCAGGATCATTGATCAGCCAGGCTTTGTTGGTGATGCGCTTGAGCACCACCCAGTGTTCGGCTTGCCACTGCAAGAGGAGAGGGAGCTTGAACTCGCTGACCTCTGCTGCGGTCAATGCCAAAGCGCGCGAGGTAAAACCCAACTGGTCGGCCCACGCTTGCAAGTTGGCCATGCTGGTGCCCCGAGACGAGACTTCAAACCTTTTGCGCAAGCTCTCCAAAGTGTGCTGAGCGCCTGCTTGACGGATCACCATGGCCAGGCAGGCCAGGCCGGCTTCTGCGCTGTCCATTTGCAGAAACAGGGGCAAACCACCGCCTTGAAAAAAGCGATACTGCACATCGCGAAAGGCCTGCGGCAAGGTGCTTTGCAGCAAGACCATGCTCAAACTCTGCCACCTAAGCGGTATAAAGGCTCAAGCAGCCATTGGTATATTTTCAACCTGTCCAACTCGATATCCGCCTCCACCAGCATGCCAAGCCCAATGGGCCAACGCTTGTCTTTGTATTGAAGGTGATCCGAGGGCAAACTGACTCGCACGGTGAATACCGGCTCGGCTATCGGAATATGGTGGCTCAAGTCTTCTGCCGGTGAAGCGACTTTAGAGATTTCTTTGACCATACCGTAATGTCTGCCGTAGTGTTGGTGTGGGTACGCTTGGTAACGCACAGAAACACGCTGACCTTTTTTGACAAAGCCGATGCCTTTGGAGGGCACGCGCAGCAAGACTTCGGGCACCGAGTTGTGCGGCACCAGAGTGAACAGCGGCACCTCGGCCCGCACCACTTGGCCGATGGCCACTTCGATCTGCGTGACCATGCCATCTACTGGGGCGATGACTTGTTGTTTTTTCATGGCGTATTCATTGATTTCTTGTTCATTGCGAACAAGCTCACGGCGCAGCTGGCTTTGCTGCGCAATCGAGCGCCACTTCAGCTGCTGCGTTTCTTGGATATGGCTTTCTTGCTCGCCCTTTAACTGGATCTGGTTGCGCTGCAGCGCCTGCAGACTCAGCTGCTGAAGCTGTGCTTCATTGTTTTTGTTTTCAAGCGCCTCCGTGGAGACAAAGCCTTGCGAATGCAGTTGCACTTGACGCAGGGCCTGGTGACTCAGTTCTGTTTGACGTATTTGCATCAACCGAATTTCTTGGCCCAATGATGTCAGTGCCACTTCGAGTGCGCGTTGCTTGATCGCTGCACTTGTCAGCGCCGCCTTTTCTAGCGGCGACAAAACCTCAATCTCGGCCAGCAGCATGGCTTTTTTTTGCTCGGCAAACCGCACTTGCTGCTGGTCCACACTTTGCTCTGCGCGGTAGCGCTCTGTGGATATTTCAGCCACAGCTGTGCCTTTTTGGACAACCGAGCCTTCCTTGACCCTCAGGCCCACCAAGACGCCATATTGCGGCGCATGAATTTTAGCGATCGGGTGGTCGTTGACCACATAACCATCTGCACGCGTGATGCGCGGCATGTCTAAGCTGAGCAAAGCACCCACGCCGCCAACAAAGGCAAGCACCAGCGCCAAGGCGAGGTTTTGCATGTTCTCAAACCGGTGAAGCTTCTGGCAAAGGTGACGCGTCTTGTTCGTTGCTGATGCTCATGTGCCGGGCAATTCGCACACGATGCCGCTATTTGACTTCTTGGCATATTTGCAAGGGATCATGCCAATGGGTTTTTCCGTGGGGTGCCCCGCAAATTGCCAACCTTGTTCTGTCTTTTTGAATCGGTATGTGTCCCTTGCGATGCTAGGGCCCGTGTTTTTTCGGATCGGCTCAAAGTAATCGACTTGCACAATGATTTCCTCGTCTGTGACTTTCCAGCTGTGAACCCTTTTGACGGCGATACTTTCATTGGGCCGCAAATCGATCAGGTCTTGCACGCGTCTCAATTCGCTGTGCTGCGCGCTTGAACTGGCACTTGTTTTTCCGCTTTGGACCTTGGGGTTTGTTCTGGCCTCGTTGATGGTTGCAGCGATGCTGTTCATGGCTTGTGCAACGAGCGTTGTTTCTTGAGGCGTCAATAAACCATGCAGTTGAAATGCTCTTTTTTCATGTTGAAATTTTCCTTCAATTGAAATTAATACCCCATTGATCGTTTCGGTATGGGCTCTTGTGTGAGTTGCGATGAGGTTGCCAGCAAGTAGCGCAACAACACTGGCTGCAATTTGCACAATTTTGGATTTTTGGTTTTTCATGATCACTTAGGGGTATTAATTTTTTCAATTGCTTGGGTTTACTTCTTCATTCACTCACTGATCAAACACGACTGGGCTTGCGCGGCTTTGTAGGCTGAGCCGCCGCCTATTCGTACACCCAGGCTGTATACATTTGAAATCAAACCGCACACCAGTGCATTGCCGCCTTGCTCCGTACAGCTGCTTTGAATGTTGGTTCTAAACAGGTCATCTGCAAAACTTTGGCCAACGCCACAGGTGGCGTAACTTGCGTCATGGCTGATGCATGCTTGTGTCAAATTGATTCCAAAAAAAACATCTGGGATGTAGGCGTCATTGGATGCAGACCCACAACCGCCCCCCAGGGGCGCGCTGTCATTGCGCACCCCATTGGAGACCCCGGAATCAAACCCAAAAAAACCACTTCGATTACTTATCAATTGCATTTTAATCTCCTTTTTGAATACCAAAATAGTACTCAAGGGCTGATGCTATCGATCCTTCTCGGCAATCGGCTTGCAAAACCCTGCCAAGTCCTCTTTCATTTGCAAACCGCTATGATCTCGATCCCCTACCGAGTTCCTCATGGCTGGCATCCACATCACAGACATTGAAGCGGCCATCAATTACTGGCGCGAGAAAAACCCATCGCCTGACGGTGTGGCTTTGCCGCGCGAGTTGCGCGCGCTGGCACACGTGTATGGCTTGATGGTGTTTTACAAAGAAGACGAGGCCGACGAGTTCAGCTTGCCTTTGGCCGCAGCCCAGGCTTGGCAGACTTGGTACGCCAGCACGCCAGACACGCCATGCATCGCCATTTGCTCGACCAGCCAAGGCGACCCCACTTGCAAGGGGTGTGGTCGCTCGTTTGAAGAGGTTCAGTTGTGGACCGAAAAAAGCCCGGGTGAAAAGCGCGCTGTCTGGCGGCGCATCACGCTTGCGGGCAGCTCATGGCGCTTTAACAAATACGCCGAGCGTGCCGCGCAAGATAAAAGCCTGGCCCGCGCAGCAGCAGACGCGCAAGTGCCGCTGGGCTTTTAAGCCCTTATTTCCAGCGCTGCACTTCAAGGTGCACGCTGTCCTTAGAATCGCTCAGCGTCAACGCCCCTTCTTGCACCGTGGCTTGCAGTTGCATGCTGCGCTGGGCCAACTGGCCCAAGGCTTGGCTGGCTTGGGTGGGCACGCGCCAGACTTGCAATTTGTCCATGCGCGTGAGTTTGTTTTCGATGCCCTTCCACCAAATTTCAGCCGCGTGATTGAAGCAGTAAACCATCACGGCATCGGCCTTTTGGCAGGCTTTGTTCAAAGGCTTGTCTTCAGGTTGCCCGACCTCGACCCACAGGCGTGTGCGCCCGGTGTAGTCGCGCAAAGAAAAGTCCGGGTCATCGGGGTCGGACAGGCCCGCGCCAAAGGCCAATACGCCATCACCGTTGCAGGTGTTTTGCAGCTCAAACGCGTTGAGCGACATGGCCAGCAAGCGAATCATCATGCGTTCGTCGGTTTCGCTGGGGTGGCGCGCCAAGGTCAAGGCGTGGTCGGCGTAGTAGCTGTGGTCAATATCGGCAATCGACAGGTTGACTTTGTAAATGGTGGATTTAAGCGCCATCTTCAGACCCGCCGCGCCAGCTCACTGGCTTTGCCAATGTAGCTTCCTGGGGTCATGGCCAACAAACGGTCTTTTTCGGTTTGCGGAATTTCAAGCTCGTGAATCAATGCATGAAGGGCTTGGGCCGTGACGGTCTTACCGCGCGTGACTTCTTTGAGCTTTTCGTAAGCCCCTTGCACGCCATAGCGGCGCATCACGGTTTGAATCGGCTCGGCCAGCACTTCCCATGAAGCGTCCAAGTCTTGCGCTAAGGCCTCTTCGTTGATCTCGAGTTTTTTCAAGCCCGCTAAAAGAGAGGCGTAGGCCAAGGTGCTGTAGCCCAGCGCCACGCCCATGTTGCGCAGCACCGTGGAGTCGGTTAAATCGCGCTGCCACCGGCTGATGGGCAATTTTTCAGACAGGTGCTTCAAAAGCGCATTGGCCAAGCCCAAGTTGCCCTCGGCATTTTCAAAATCAATCGGGTTGACTTTGTGAGGCATGGTCGAAGAGCCGATCTCGCCGGCCTTCAGGCGCTGGGTGAAGTAGCCCAAGCTGACATAGCCCCAGATGTCACGTGCCAAATCGATCAAGATGGTGTTGGTGCGCGCCAGTGCATCAAACAACTCGGCCATGTAGTCATGCGGTTCAATTTGAATGCTGTAGGGCTGAAAGCGCAAGCCCAATCCCCAGTGGCCATCGGGGTGGATTTGCTCGTGCGCCTCGGGTGTTTCAATCACGCGCCGGGCAAAAGCCTCCCAATCAAAATCAGGCCAAGCCGCCAGGTGCGCGTTGAAGTTGCCCACAGCCCCATTCATCTTGGCCATCAAGGGCACAGCGGCAACTTTCTCGCGCGTGCCTTGCACGCGCACCAGCACATTGGCCAACTCTTTGCCCACGGTGGTGGGGCTGGCGGTTTGGCCGTGCGTGCGGCTGAGCATGGGCACATCCGCGTAGGCGTGCGCCATTTGGCGCAGCTGGTCAATCAATGCGTCGATTGCGGGCAAGATCACTTGCACTCGGGCGCCCTTGAGCTGCAAGGCGTGGCTGGTGTTGTTGATGTCCTCGCTGGTGCAAGCAAAGTGCACGAACTCGCTGACTTGCTCGAGCTCGGGGCGGTCTTTGAATTTGGACTTGATCCAGTACTCCACCGCTTTGACGTCGTGGTTGGTGGTTTTTTCAATCTGTTTGATGGCCAGCGCGTCGGCTTCAGAAAAGTGCGAGGCCAAGCCTGTCAGGTAGCGCCGGGCCCCCAGCGACAATGGTTTGAATTCGGCAAAGCCAGCGTCTGACAAAGCGATGAGCCACGCCACCTCGACTTGCACACGCCGGTGCATGTAGCCTTGCTCGCTCATCAAGGGGCGCAGCGCATTGAGCTTGCTGGCGTAACGGCCGTCCAGCGGCGACAAGGCAGAAATTGCAGAGGGGAAGGTCATGCCCCTATTGTAAGTTCTGCGCCTGACAAACAGGGGCCTGACGCATCCTCTAGAATCCAACACTGTTTTGACACATTTACCAGCGAAGATCCTGCCATGAAATTGATCGGCTCCCCCACCAGTCCGTATGTGCGCAAAGTGCGCATCGTCATGGCCGAGAAAAAATTAGACTACCGCCTGGAAAACGAAGACGTGTGGGCACCCACCACACGGATCCACGAGTCCAACCCCTTGGGCAAAGTGCCTTGCTTGGTGCTCGAAGGTGGTGAGGCTTTATTCGACTCGCGCGTGATTGTCGAGTACTTGGACACTTTGTCACCCGTGGGCAAATTGATTCCCAGTGGTGGGCGTGAGCGCGCTGAGGTCAAAACATGGGAGGCCTTGGCCGACGGTTTGTTAGATGCGGCTTTGCTGGCGCGTATGGAGACGGTTTGGCCGCACCGCGCGGAGAGTCAACGGTGCCAGGCCTGGATCGATCGGCAAATGAGCAAGATTCAAGAGGCGCTTCGCGCCATGTCCAGCGGCTTAGGCGAGAAGTCTTACTGCTCGGGCGTTTTGCTCAGCTTGTCCGACATCGCGGTGGGCTGCGCCTTGGGTTATTTGGATTTTCGCTTTCCCCAATTGGCATGGCGCGCCAGCTACCCCAACTTGGAAAAGCTGTACGAGAAATTGCTGCAACGCCCCAGCTTCACCGAGTCTTTGCCGACCTGAATCAGCGCATGGCGCGGCGCTTGAGCCAGCGCATCAAGCTGCCCAAGACAGGCAGTTTTTCATACAGCTCTTGCGCTGCATCCCAATAATCACGGTGCAAGGTGATCAAGCCTTGCGCGTTGAGCTGCAAGTAACTCGAGCCCTCGATGGTTTGCTCTGCGCGGGTGTCAAAGCGCTTCATATGAAAGCGAAACTCCCACATTAAAAAAATTTGTGCGCCGTCTACAACTTGCCCGGTGATGACAAAGTGCGGCTCTCGCAGCGAAAGGTACATGTGGTGGAAAATTTTCTCAATCTCAGGCACGCCCGTCACATCGTTGAACGGGTCTTTGAAGCGCGCTTGGGGGCTGTAGTAGTTGGGCAACTGCGCCAGCGCAGCCGGCGTTAAGGTTTCAAAAAAGTCCACGATTCGCCGCGCTTTTTGGCGGTGCGCTTGGGTTTGCTGGGCCATCTCAGGCCTTGAGTCGCTCGGGGCTTGGGTCTGCATGTGCCTCCTCAAAGTTGTGTCACGCGGCGCACCAGCGCAAAATAAATTCGGTGCGGCAGCATGCGCATGAGCATCAGCCACAACGTAAAGCGCTTGGGAAAATGAATTTCAAAAAGCCCTTGTGCCCAGCCTTGCAGCATCTCTTTGGCGGCTTGCTCTTTGCTGATCAATGCGGGCATCTGAAATGTGTTTTGAGCGGTCAAGCCGGTGTCCACAAATCCTGGATGAACCACGCTGACCCCAATGCCGTGGTCTTTTAAATCCAGGTACAAGGTGTCGGCCAAGTTCGTGACGGCGGCCTTGGTGGGGCCATACGCCAAGCTTTTGGGCAAGCCGCGCCAGCCGGCCACACTGCTGACCAAGCTGATATGGCCATGGCCTTGCGCCAACATGTTGGGCAGCACGGCAGCCAGCACCCTGAGCAAGCCGCAATAGTTGACATCTTGGTGGCGCAGCATCTGTGCCAAATCAAAGGACGTGGCACATTGCGGGCTGTAGTGCCCCGCGCAGTAAACGATCAAATCGATGGGTCCGCCTGCAAGCACTTTGAGCGCAGCTGTTTGGACTTGCTGCGCATCCGTCACATCCATCGGGAAAAGTTCAACGCCAGCGCCAGCGCCGGGCAGGGCGCTGGCCTGTGCCCACGCGGTCAAATGGCCGAGGTCACGAGCCGACAGGAGCACCTGCGCGCCCGCTTTGTGCAGGGCCTGTGCACAGGCCAAGCCAATGCCACTGGAGGCCCCCACCAGCCACACGCGCTGCCCTTGCCAGTGCCGCATCGGCAGGTTCAGCTGCGCGCCCCATGAAGGCCTGAGACGGCTCGGTGCCACGGCGGTTTGAGCGCGCATCACGTCAAGCTCGCTTGCGCAAAGTGAACTGCACCACGTCGGTGTTGTTCTCATCAAATGCAGCTTCGCAATAGGCCAAATAAAACTCCCACATGCGAACGAATTTTTCATCAAAGCCCAGCTTGGACAGCGGTCCTGTTTGCGCCATGAAGTCGTGTCGCCAGCGCCTGAGGGTCTCGGCGTAGTCGTGGCCAAACTTCAACTCGTCAACCACTTCAAGGCCTGCTGCGTGGGCTTGCTTTCTAAACTCACTGGGGCTTGGCAGGCAACCGCCCGGGAAAATATATTGTTGTATGAAGTCGCTGGACTTCACATAGCGCTCAAACAAGGCGTCGTCAATCACGATGCTTTGAATGCAGGCGTATCCGCCTGATTTGAGCAAGCGGGCGATGGTTTGAAAATAGGTCGGCCAATACGCTTGCCCCACGGCCTCGATCATTTCGATCGAGCACACCGCGTCATAGGGGCCGTCTTGAATGTCGCGGTAGTCTTGCAAGCGCAACTGCGTTTGCTCGGCCGTGCCGCACCACCTCATGCGCGCTTGCGCGTAAGCCAGTTGTTCTGTTGACAATGTGACACCGGTGACGTGGGCGCCAAACTCTTGCGCGCCAACTTCGGCCAGTGCACCCCAGCCGCATCCAATTTCAAGCAGGCGCTGGCCGGGCTGAATTTGAGACATGCGCAAGGCCCGCCGAACTTTGGCCGTCTGCGCTTGGGCCATGGGCTGGGTGGGGTCCGCCTCAAACCAAGCGGACGAATAGTTCATGCTGCTGTCCAACCAAAGCTCATAAAAGGCGTTGCCCAAATCGTAGTGGGCTTGAATGTTTTTGCGGCTGTTGCTGCGGTGGTTGCGGTTGAGCAGATGGCGCAAGCGGTAGGCTAACCGCCCCCACCATGATCCATAAATTAAATTTTCTACCGCGCGCCGGTTTTGAATCAAGACGCGCAGCAAATCTGTCAGCGATGGTGTGGTCCAATCGCCAGCGATGTAGGTTTGAGCCAAGCCGATGTCACCCGACTTGAGCGCTGCCCCCAGCACGTTCCAGTTACGCAAAGTGATGGCGGCATGCGGCACAGACGCATTGCCAAATATTTTCACACTGCGGTCAGGAAATTGAACTGTCAATGTGCCGTGCTCCAGTTTTTCAAGCATGCTTAGAACGCGCCGTGCAGCCAAGGGTGGGTTGCCGGTTTGGGACAGCAGATGGGGGGAGGTTGTCGTCATGGGCGTGTCAAGGTTGAGTGGTGCGCCGCTTTATCAATGGCGCGCGTGACGAAAAATTCTGGTGCAGCAGGTTGTGCCCAAAAGGGCACTCGCTTGAGCCACAGTTGCAAGGCCTGCCAATGAATGCGCAGCATCACAGCGGCCGTGAAAAAAGGATAGCGCCAAAAGGTTTTTCGAATTTCACGCGCGCTTGCGGGGTGCAGGCAACCACTCATGCTGGTGTGGATCAAGGGGCCTTGCGCATCGCCGTATTCAATGCGTGCCACCATGCGCTCTTGGCCATTTGCACCGCTGCGCATGAACCTGAAGTTGTAGTGGCCTGCAACCTCACAAAAGGGCGATACATGAAATGCTTTGGGCGCTTGCATGGTGTGACCGTAACGCGCCTGTGGCAAGACATAGCAGTGCCGCTGGCCAAAGGTGTTGTGCACCTCGGCCACAATGGCCGACAAGCTGCCATCAGCGCGGTGGCAATACCAAAAGCTCACCGGTTTGAAGCTGTATCCCCAAACGCGTGGATACGTTTGCAGCCAAATTTCACCCCCCGCGTCATGGATGTTTTGTGCTGCGAGCAAGTCCTCCATCCAGGCCAGCGCGCCGCCGGCATCCGGGCCGCGGCCGTCGCCGTGGTCGGCGTCAAAGAAAGACAAGCATCCTGCTCGGTTCACTGCCAATGTGCTGGCGCCTTCGCTCTTTAAACGGCGCATCGGAATCAGCAAAAAATAAGCCGAATAGGCAAACGCATGGCGCGTGGGGCGCAAGCGCATGTGCCTGACCACGCCATGCCCCATGCAGATGCCTGCTGTGCTCATCTCTGCTGGCTTCATGTGTGGACTTGCAGCAAGAGTTCTCTGGCCACCGACAAGCCGGCCTTGAGGCCGTCTTCGTGAAAACCGTAGCCCATCCAGGCTCCGGCAAACCAGGTGTGGTTGCGCCCTTGAATTTGGTGCATGTTGTTTTGCGCATCCAGGGCTGCCAGGTCAAACACGGGGTGCGCGTAGTCATACGCGCCTAAGATTTTGTCTGCAGCTATCGGGATGATGGGGTTCAACGAAACCACTACCGCTTGCTCAAAGGGCAGGGCTTGCAAGCGGTTGAGCAAGTAGTGCAAACACACGCGCGCACCTTCTTGGTTGGCATGGGCTGCGCGCTCGTAATTCCACGCCGCCCAAGCTTTTCGCCGCTTGGGCAACACGGACTCGTCGGTGTGCAAGACCGCGCGGTTGGCTTGGTAGCGAATGGCGCTCAAAATCTGTTTTTCATTTTCACTGGCATCTCTGAGCATGGCCAAGGATTGATCGGAGTGCGTGCACAGCACCACTTCGTCAAAACGCTCGGCATGGTCATCGCTGACCACGCGCACGCCTTGCGCATCCCGCTCGATCAGCCGCACTGGCGTGTTCAAGCGCTTGTCAGCAATGGGGGCAACAATTTTTTGCACATAGTTTTGCGCCCCGCCCACGACCGTGTGCCACTTTGGCCGGTTGCTCACTTGGATCAAGCCGTGGTTATGGCAAAACCGAATCATGCTGGCCACGGGAAATTGCAGCATTTGATCTGTCGGGCAACTCCAAATGCAGGCCATCATGGGCAAAAAATACCAGTCGCAAAAGGCTTGGCTGAAATGGTGCCGCTTTAAAAATTCCGCAAGCGTTTGACGCATCTCGCGTTCTTGTTTCTGCTGTGCGATGCGCGTGCACAAAACATTAAAGCGCAGCAAGTCGGCCAGCATTTTGAGAAAGCGCGGGCGCAGCAAGTTCTTTCTTTGCGCAAACACGCTGTCCAAACTGCTGCCACTCCACTCCAAGGCCTCGCCCCCCCAAGCCCCTGGCACTTGAACAGAAAAAGACATCTCAGAGGCACGGGTGGGCACACCCAATTGCGCCAGAAGATTGATCAAGTTGGGATAGGTGCGTTCATTGAATACCAAGAACCCCGTGTCTACGCCGTAGCTTCGCGGGCCTTGCGCAGTGGGCAAGGTGATGTTGACGGTGTTGGTGTGCCCACCAAAATAACTGCCGGCTTCAAACAAGGTGATATCGGCCTGCCCCTGCAAACTGTGCGCCACGGACAGGCCGGAAATGCCCGATCCGACGATGGCTATTTTTTTGTATTGCAGCGTCATGTGCGCCGCCTTCACGGGGCCTTGACGGCCAAACTTTTTTCGATGGCCAAGGTGATGCTGCGGCTTTCTGGCCCAGTCATGCTGCTGAAGCTTTCAACAAATTTGCCATCTCGGCCAATCAGGTATTTGTAGAAGTTCCAGCGCGGCTTTTGCCCCGAGTCGCTGGCCAACTGCTTGAACAAGGGCGCGGCCGCCTCTCCAGTGACTGCCGTTTTGGTGAACATGGGAAATTTCACACCAAACGTGCTTTCGCAAAAGTCGGCGATTTGTTGGCTGCTGCCTGTTTCTTGGGCAAAGTCGTTAGAGGGAAAACCCAAGACCACCAGGCCGCGCTCTTTGTATTTGCTGTAGATCGCCTCCAAGCCCTTGTATTGGGGCGTGAAGCCGCAATAGCTGGCGGTGTTGACCACCAAAATCACTTGTCCTCTGTATTGGCACAGGTTTTGTGGCTTCTCGTCTTGCAAACGCAAAAAGCTGTGGTTCAGCAGCGCCGGGCAGGTGGCAGGCGCTGGCGAGGCGGCTTCAGGGGCTTGGCTGGCCGCGGGGGCTCCCACATGCAGGCACAGCGCCCATGCTGCCAGGCCCACGCGCAAGGCCGCAGCAGCGCCCAAGAACAACTTTTTTCCAACAGCTTTAAACATGATACTGGTCAATTCAATTTGTGACTGGTCAGTTTAATTCTTTTTTTGCTTCTTGTCACGCGTTTTGCATTGCCCGCGTTCGCTTTAGGTATTTGTGCCTGCCTTTGTGCTGCCCGCATCTGCAAAGACCGCCGACCAAAGGGCCAGCACCGCCTGGCGCTGGGCTTGGAGTTCTGTCAAGGCGACTTGGGTCGGCTCTTCGTTCAAGCGTGCTCGGTGCTGGAGCCGCCGCAGTTCACGGTAGGCGGCGGCGGCGGCTTGTCCCACCTGACCGGGCAGCAAGCCTTGGTTTTGCGCGCGTTGCAACAAGGCAATGTTGCCCACATTTTCGGCCAGGTCGGGGTGCTGCGCGGTGTTGAGCAAGACCAAGTATTGCACGGCAAACTCAGCATCAACCATGCCCCCTGGGCTGTGCTTGAGGTCAAACTGGCCGGCTTTGACGGGGTGGCCTGCGCGCACGCGCTCGCGCATGCTTGTGATCTGCGCTTGCAGCCCAGCCGCGTCGCGCGCAGCGCTGATCACGGCTTTGCGCACCGCATCAAACCGCTCTTTCAGCTGCGCCTTCCCCAGGACAAATCGCGCGCGCGTCATGGCCTGGTGCTCCCAGGTCCACGCGGTGTTGCTGCCGCGCTGCTGCTGGTAATCGGCGTAGGCCTCAAACGTGGTGACCAAGAGGCCTGAGTTTCCATTGGGCCGCAAAGCGGTGTCAATTTCAAACAAATCACCTTCGCTGGTCTTGACTGTTAACCAATTGATCATCTTGCGCACAAAGCCAGCGTAGACCTCTTGCGCACGCTCGTCTTCGTCTTCGTAAACAAAAACGATGTCCAGGTCGCTGCCATAGCTCAACTCTTTGCCGCCCAATTTGCCGTAGGCAATGATCGCAAATTGCGGCTCTTGGCGGTGGCGATTTTTCATGCGCGACCAACACCACTGCGCCGTCAAGCGCAGCACGGCATCGGCCAGCGCGCTCAAGTCATCGGCCACTTGCTCGACTGTCAAATGGCCTTCCACATCGCGGGCCAAGGTTCTGAACAATTCGGCATGGTGCGCGCGGCGCAACAAGTTGAGCAAGTTTTCTTCGTCATCTTCGCCGGAGCGTTGCAAGGCTGCTCGGCGAGCTTGTAGCTCGGCCTCAAAGTCTGTGGCCGCAAATCGCTGGGTCAGCACATCGCCTCCGGCCAACTCGTCGATCACCCCAGGGTGCTGCACCAAATAACGCGCGGGCCAACGCGCCGCGCCAAGCAAGCGCAGCAAGCGCTCGTGCACCGCTGGGCGTTCGAGCAGCATGGCCAGATAACTTTCACGGCGCATCAAAGGCTCCATCCAGTCTGCCATGCGCAGCACCGCCGTCTCCTCGACTCGGCCCTCTTGGAGCCACTGCGCTGTGCGCTGCAACAAGCGCATCAAGCGGCCACGCGCATCGTCACGCAAGGATTTCACGCGTGCGTTGTCTTGCCAATGTGCCAACCGCTCGCGCACTGCACCGCTGAACAAGTCAAGCACCACTTCGAGCTCGGAGTGCTCCCGGGGGCCTTTGTTTTGGCAGCCATTGCACTGCCGGTCGCCGCCCAGCAAAATATCAAACTCGCGTGCCACGCATTCACGGTGTCGATCGAGCTCGCTGAGAAAATCACAACTCTCGGCATACCCCATGGTGAGGGTGACCCACTGCAAGTCCTCGTCAAGCGTGGGCAGCACGTGTGTTTGTTGATCATCCAAATACTGAATGCGGTGCTCCACGCGCCGCAAGAACAGATAGGCCTTGGACAATGCGTCGGCCGTGTCTTGCGGCATCAAGCCGGCCTTGGCCACTCGCACGAGTGCGTCCAGCGTGGGGCGCGTTCGCAGCTCCGGAAATTGCCCGCCGCGCACGACTTGCAACAATTGCACGGTGAATTCAATTTCGCGAATTCCCCCGCGTGACAGCTTCACATCGTTGGCGCGCTCGGGGTGCCCGGCGCTGCGTTTGGCAGCGTGATCACGAATTTGTTGGTGCAGCGTGCGCAAGGACTCGAACACGTTGTAGTCTAAATAGCGGCGAAAAACAAAGGGCAAAATCACTGCGCGCAGGCTCTGCACGCCGGCGTTATGCAAAGTGCTTTGCGGTGCAATCACGCGGCTTTTCATCCACGCAAAGCGCTCCCACTCTCGGCCTTGAACCAAGAAATACTCCTCCAATGCGCCCAAAGACAAAACGCTGGGGCCTGAGTTGCCGTTGGGACGCAAGGCCAAATCAAGACGGAAAACAAAACCGTGCTCGGTGGTCTCGCCAATCAAGGTGTAGATGGCTTTGACGGCGCGGGCGAAGTACTCTTGCACCGAAATTTTTCCTCGCCCATCCTCTGAGCCCTGGGTTTGGCCGTCCTCGTCATAGACATAAATCAAATCGATGTCGCTCGAGACATTGAGCTCGCGCGCTCCGAGTTTGCCCATGCCAATGGCCCAAAACTCAGCCCGCTGCCCAGTCAGCGTTATGGGCACGCCGTGACGCTCATCCAGCTCTTGAAACACTTGATGGCACGACGTCTCCAAGGCAAATTCCGCCAACTGTGTCATGCCTGTGGTGATGCTGGCCAGCTCCGCGCCCTGCTCGCAGTCCTGCACCATCAAGTTCGCCAAGCGCCATTGCCGCAAGATGCGCAGTGCTGCGCCCACCTCGTGGCCTTGCGCACGCAGCGCGGCGTAGGCCAAGGGCAATGCCTCTTGCCCAAGCGGTTCACTGGGCAGGGCGGCAAACACCTCGGTGTAGCGCCGCTGCAGGCGCTGGAAAAACCGTGACCCTTGAGCGAGATTGGCAAGTTGCGCACGCTTATGCAACAGGGGCGCCAAAGAGGGTGCGCTGCCGGTCATAATTCCTTGCCTGTTTCTCTTGATGGATTTCGCTTGACTGTATGTTGAACCTGCTTTGGCTGACCCGCCCACTGACCTGGGCCCTGCGCACCGCCGCATGGGCCTTGCTGCTGTTGGGCCTTTTGTTGGGCATGGCTTGGGCGATCTTGCATTTTTGGATTGTGCCGCGAATTGAGGACTTGCGCCCCCGCCTTGAAGTATTGGCCAGCCAAACAGTCGGGGTGCCGGTCCAAATGGGCCGCTTGGTGGCTGTCTCTTCAGGGTGGATGCCAACCTTTGAGATTCACGACCTTCGCCTGCTCGATCCTGAAGGGCGGACCGCCCTGACTTTGCCCAAAGTGATCTTTGCCATCAGCGTGCGCTCGGTGCTCAATTTGGGTGTGGAGCAATTGGTGATCGATTCGCCCACGCTGTCGATCGAGCGCACCGCACAAGGGCAGTGGCGCGTGGCTGGTTTGGTTTTGAAAAAACCCGACAGCCAAGACTCCGACGCGGCTGACTGGCTGTTTTCACAAAAAGAAGTTGTGGTGCAAAAGGGCCGCATCGCCTGGAGCGACGAATGGGAAAGCGCGCAGCAGCCCAAGCCGGTGCTGCAGTTGAGCGATGTGAACTGGGTTTTACGAAACTCCGCAAGGCACCACCAATGGCGTTTGGACGCAACGCCGCCCACAGGCTGGGGTGACCGCTTTGTGTTGATGGGTGATTTGCGAAGAGCCCTTTTATCGACCCATGCAGGGCGCATGCGCGAATGGAGTGGTCAAGTTCATGCGCACTTTCCCGATGTCGACTTGGCGCAATTGGGGCCGCACCTGCCCATGACGGGCTCATTCTCAAAGGGCCAAGGCGCTCTGCGTTTGTGGGTCGACATTAAGCGCGGCGAGCTGTCCCGCGCCACCGCGGATGTGGTGCTGCAAGATGTATTGGCCAAACTTGGCCCCGCCCTTGAGCCCCTGTCATTCAAGTCCATTGCTGGCCGGCTGAGCGCCCGCCAGCAAAACACGGGCTTTGATTTTTCTACCGAAGGCCTGGGCTTTGAAACTGCGGATGGCCTGCATTGGCCAGGGGGCAACCTTCATTTGCAGTACGCCGAGGCAACGGCCACCAGCCCAGCGCAAGGGCACTTTCAGGGTGACAAGCTTGATCTTCAAGCCTTGCGAAGCATTGCACTTCGGCTGCCCCTGCCCAGTGGGCTGCTTGAGCGATTAAAGAAGCAATCGGTGCAAGGCTTAGTCGAACAATTGAGCGTGCAATGGCAAGGTCAAGGCGACGCGGCCATCATCTTGCAAGCCTCTGGGAAGGGGCAGCATTTGAGTTTTGATGGCAGCTTGCCAGACTCGGCCGGCGCCGCTTTCCCGGGCCTTGAAGAGGCGGCGCTTTCGTTTGACATGACGCCCGCCGGGGGCAACTTGACACTGGCCATCGAGCGCGGCGCGGTGCGCTTAGGCGGGGTGTTCGAGGAGCCCCGCATTGGCGTGGACAGTTTGCAAGCGAGCATGAGTTGGAAGACTCAAAACGAAGTTCTCTCCGTGCCCCAGTGGCAGCTGAGCATGCGCAACCCCGACCTGACTGGCCAATGGCATGGCAGCTGGCGGCCCAGCCCCTTGGCGGGCAGTCTGGGCGTGTTGGATTTGCAAGGCACGATGGCCAAAGGCGACGCCACGCGCGTGCACCGCTACTTGCCTCTGAGCTTGCCTCAAAGCGTACGCCATTACGTGCGTGACAGCGTTCAAAAAGGCAGCCTGAGTCAATTCAGCGTCAAGCTCAAAGGCGACTTGCACCGCCTGCCCTTTGCCAACCCCAAGGAAGGCGAGTTTCTGATCGCGGGCAAAGTCCAAGATGCGCAATATGCCTACGTCCCTGCTCGCCCGCAAAACAGCGCCGAGCCCATGTGGCCCGCCTTGCAGGCCCTCAGTGGCAACTTGGTGTTTGACCGCTTGGCCATGCGCATGAGCAACGCCAGCGCCAAATGGGGCGGCGTGCCTTTCACTCAAATCAAAGCTGAAATTGCCAACTTGGCGCAAAACCCTGTGGTGGTGGTCAGCGGGGAGTCCAAGGCCAGCGCCAGCAGCGTGCTCAGCGAGGTGCAACGCTCGCCGGTCAGCCCCATGCTTGGCGACGCTTTGGCGCAAAGCAGCAGCAGCGGCTTGTTGACCACGCGACTGGGCTTGACCTTGCCGATTTTGGCCTTGGACAACTCGAAGGTTCAAGGCAACATCACACTGGCCAACAACGATGTGCGCTTTCAAGCCGGCACGCCGATGCTAGAAAAGGCGCAAGGCGTGGTCAACTTCACCGAGGCGGGCTTTTCTCTGAGCGGGGTGACTGCGCAACTGTTCGGTGGCCCCCTTCGCATAGAAGGCGGCACCCGAAGGCTCCCGCCGCGCAGCAGCGAGGCCTGGGTGCAATTGCGCGCGCAAGGGCAAGTCACGGCGCTGGGCCTGCGCCAAGCCAAAGAAATTCAAGGCCTGCCTGTCTTGGCCGAACACGCCAGTGGCAGCGCCGCTTACAGCGCCGTTTTGGGTTTCAAAAATGGGCACAGCGAGCTCTTGGTCAATAGCAATTTGCAAGGGCTGGCTTTGAGCTTGCCTGCGCCGCTGAATAAAAGTGCCGAAGAGTCGGTTGCTTTGCGGTTTGAGAGCGCCCCTCCAAGCGCGGCAGTGGGCAAGCCGGCAACCCCCCTGCGCGACCAAATTCAACTCGATTGGGGTCGCCACATTTCTGCCTTTTATCTGCGTGATATTTCTGCCGCGCAACCGCGTGTGATCCAAGGCCACTGGCGGGTAGGCGAGGCCTTGCCAGCCCCATCGACCATCCCTGAGACGGGGGTGAGCGCCTCATTGAGCCTGACCGGGCTGTCATTAGACGATTGGCTCCAAGCCATTGACCCACCCAAAACCAGTGCAGCCCCAGCCTTGTCTGTGCTGCATTCAGCGTGGCAAGACTATTTGCCAACGCGTGTCAACCTCCATGCGCGCGAGCTGACATTACAAAACCGCGCTTTGCACAACGTGGTGGTGGACGGCTCGCGCGATGGCTTGGTCTGGCGCGCCAACATGGCCGCCAATGAGTTCAGCGGCTACTTGGAATACAGGCAGCCCAGCAACAACAATGCAGGGCGTGTTTATGCGCGCTTGGCTCGCCTGAGTTTGCCGCCCTCTGCCGACCAAACCGTGGCCACCTTTTTGCAAGAGCCGCCCTTGGCGATTCCGGCCCTGGACATCGTGGTGGACGAGCTGGAGCTGCGCGGCAAAAAAATGGGGCGTGTTGAAATTGAAGCCGTCAATTCTGACAACAGCACGCTGCGAAATGCCCCAAGCCGCGAGTGGACACTGAACAAGCTCAATGTGACCGTGCCTGAAGCCAGCCTCAAAGCAAATGGACGCTGGCTGACCTCACGAGAGGGAGCCCACTTGGCCAGCACCGAGATGAATTTCAAACTTGATGTCAGCGACGCAGGCGAGCTGCTCAACCGCCTGGGCACCAAAGACGCGCTGCGGGCAGGCGGAGGAAAACTCGAGGGGAAAGTCTCTTGGAATGGCGCACCCTTGACCTTGCATTACCCCAGCATGACGGGGCACTTTAATGTCAACATGGGCCGGGGGCAGTTTTTGCAAGCCGACCCCGGTGTTGCCAAGTTGTTGGGCGTGCTCAGTTTGCAAGCCTTGCCAAGGCGCTTGCTGCTTGATTTTCGCGATGTCTTTAGCGCCGGTTTTTCTTTTGACACCGTGCGAGGCGATGTGACGATTGAAAAAGGCATGGCCAGCACGCGCAATTTGCAGATGAAGGGTGTCAATGCGGTAGTTCAAATGGAGGGCAGCTCTGATCTGGCCCGTGAAACACAAAATTTGCGCGTGGTGATTTTGCCGGAGGTTGACGCTGGCACGGCCTCTTTGGTGGCGGGCTTGGCGCTGAACCCTGCGATTGGCTTGAGCACGTTTTTGGCGCAATTGTTTTTGCGTCAACCCCTGATTCGTGCCAACTCTCAAGAATTTGTGATCGACGGCACGTGGCGTGAACCGCGCGTGACGAAAGCGGGTGCGACCCCCGCGGCGCCATGAGCCTGCGCTCGCTCGTGTGGCAACTGCCGCGCCGGGTCATGCGTTCGTTTTCAGATCGGCGAATTTCTTTGTGGGTGGCGCTGGTGCTGCTGCTATTGGCTTTGTTGGCCACCTTGGTGTGGTTGGCCGGTCGCTACGAGGCCAGTCAAGTTCAAGCCGAGTTGGAGCGTGGTGCCGCCGATGCCGTCAGTGACATCCGTTCTGGCCTGAGCCGCAACAATCAAGCGCTGCTAGCAGTACCGGCTTGGTCTGTTTCAGAAAAAAATTGGCAAATCCAAGCACAAAGTCTTTTGAGTCAAAACCGAGAGTGGTTGCGCATGGAGTGGCGCGACGCGCAAGGCCTCTTGCTGGCACACGAGAACTCGCCTTTGCGCGTACCGGCCTTTGACAACGCCACCCGTCAGAATGCGCTTGTCGAAATTCAACAGGCTTGCATGCGCGCTCAGCGCTTGAATGACGCTGCGTATTCCCGAAGTTATTTTCTACCTCAACCCAATGGCTTGGGCATGGAGGTCATGGAGTTGTGCCTGCCTATTTTGCGCGCCAATACCTTGCTGGGGTTCGCCGTGGTCTCCTACAGCTTGCAAGGTCTTTTGGCATCGCAATTGGGTGACACCTATGGCCGACGCAACCAAGTTTCATTCACCGAACCCGATGGCACGCGCTTGGCTATTTATGGTGAGCCCAAACGTGCCAACCGCTTGTTTCATGCGCAACAGTTGCTCGACTTGCCTGGCAACACCTTAGTGCTGCGCATCGACGGGCGCCGCGCCATACCGGACCTCTTCCCCAATGTGTTGACGGCTTTGGTGACGGCCATGTCGATCGCGCTGGTATCGGTACTGCTTTTGTTGGTCAAAGATTCACGGCGCAGGCTCAAGGCAGAGCGTGACCTGGCCGATGCACTGGCTTTTCGCAAAGCCATGGAAGACTCTCTGGTAACGGGCCTGCGCGCGCGCGATTTGCAAGGGCGCATCACTTACGTGAACCCGGCTTTTTGCCAAATGGTGGGGCTCACGCCAGCAGAACTGTTAGGCTGCAGCGCGCCCATGCCTTATTGGCCACCCGAGATGGCGGGCGAATACCAGCAGCGCCAAGCCGTTCGTTTGGCGGGCAATGCGCCCCCGCGCGAAGGCTTTGAATCGGTATTCATGCGCAAAGACGGCAGTCGCTTTTCAGTGCTCATCATTGAAGCCCCGCTGATCAATGTGCAGGGTCAGCAAACCGGTTGGATGAGTGCATTTTTAGACATGAGTGAGCAGCGCAAGGTTGAAGAGCTCTCACGTGCCAGTCAAGAGCGTTTGCAAGCCACCGCTCGCTTGGCCACGGTCGGTGAGATGGCCTCGCTTTTGAGCCACGAGTTGAACCAACCCTTGGCGGCCATTTCCAGTTACGCGGCAGGCTCCTTGAACTTGTTGAACGATGCCAGCCAACTGCAGCGCGAGCCGTTGCTGGGTAACCTACAGATGGCGTTGCAACGCATCGCCGAACAAGCCGGACGGGCGGGTAAAGTCATCAACAGCGTGCATGATTTCGTGCGCCGGCGTGACCAAAACCGACAAGCCATCGCACCCAGCGCATTGATCTCAGACATCATGCCCTTGGTGTTGTTGCAAGCGCGCAAATTGCAGGTGCGCGTAGAGACCCTTTTTGAAGAGCGCTTACCCCAGGTGCTGTGCGACCGCACCATGGTCGAGCAAGTGCTGCTGAATTTGGCGCGCAATGGCATGCAAGCGATGGACCACCCCACTTGCGCGCGGCGCGTGCTGACGCTGCAAGTGCGCCGCGCGGCATCGAACGTGACGCATGGCTGGATTGAGTTTTCCGTCATCGATGCTGGCATTGGCATTGCGCCTGAAGTTGCCAAGCAACTCTTCACGCCCTTTTTCACCACCAAAGACGAGGGCATGGGCCTGGGCTTGAGTTTATGCAGAACTGTGGTTGAGCAGCATGGTGGGCGCTTGGAGTTTTCGCCCCATACACCACGCGGCACCGTGTTTCGCTTTACCTTGCCCACGGCTTTGAATGCCTAATGTGCGGACGTAAAATCACGCCATGCAACCTGTTCACAATGCCTGCGTTTTCATCGTCGATGACGATGCCAGTGTGCGAGATGGCATGGCGTGGTTGCTGCGCTCTAGGCGCTTGATGAGCGCGTCTTTTGCCAGCGCCACGGCGTTTGAGGAAATGCTAGGCACGCGTGCAGAACAAGTCGGCACGCTGCCTTCTCAGCCCGGCTGCATCTTGCTCGATGTGCGCATGCCGGGGCAAAGCGGTTTGGTGTTGTTTGAAAAATTGGTGGCGTGCGGTTTGGCACACGCATGGCCCGTGATTTTTTTAACGGGTCACGCCGATGTGCCCACCGCTGTGGACAGCGTCAAGCGGGGCGCCTTTGATTTTTGTGAAAAACCTTTTTCAGACAACGCCTTGGTCGACCGTGTCGAGCAAGCACTGCTCTTGTCTCAAGAGCGTTTAGCAGCTCGCCAACAAAGCGCTGGGCGTAGCACACGCTTGGCCGAGTTAACCGATCGTGAGCGCGATGTCATGCATTTGGTGATTGAAGGCTTGCCCAACAAATTGATCGCCGATCAGCTTGAGATCAGCGTGCGCACGGTGGAGGTTCACCGCTCCCGGGTGTTTGAGAAAATGCAGGTCAAGTCGGCCGTTGAGTTGGCCAATTTACTGCATGACACGGGCACAATTTGATAAATTGTGTGTGCGCTATTTTTTTTCAGCGGTGTTGTCCTCGTCTTGTTTCGTTGCTGTTTTCAACTCGCCCTTTTGACGCCCTGCGAACATGGTCCACCAAACAATCAACAGCAGCACGAGCAGCGCCAACAAGGCTTCTAGCAAAATCAATCCCATGTACAAACTCCTAACAGGCTTGATTGTAGGAAGCTTGGTCGCCTGTAGCACGCCGCCGGTTCGCTCGCCGGTTGCTTTGCCCGCGCCACACGCGCCGGCCGGCGCGGCTGTACCCCCCGCGCCGGCCCAGGGCAGCGATGGCGCCCAAGCCCTGCCGCCACCGCGCGAACAAAGCAAAAGTCGCTGGGTTGCGGTGCAGTGGTCCGAGTTGCCCGGCTTAGAGCAAGATATCTTGAACCAAGCTTGGCCCGCATGGCTGCAAAGCTGCTCCCGTCCCAACGCGATGTGGGCCGCGCTGTGCCAAGAAGTCAAGCTGCAGGCAGACAAACCCAACACCGAGCAAATGCAGTGGTTGATGCGCCGCTTTCAAGCCTTTCGTGTGGAGAGTTTGAGCGGCGTGCCAAAGGGCTTGCTGACTTCGTATTACGAACCTGTTTTAGAGGCCTCCCGCATCGCAAAGCCAGGCTTTTCAGTCCCGCTTTATGCACCCCCTGCAGGTTTGAAGGCGCGCTCTCCTTGGTACAGTCGCCAAGAAATGGAGCAACTGCCAGAAGCCAAAAAAGCCTTGCGCGGGCGTGAGATCGCTTTTGTGGCCGACCCCGTGGACGCCATGATCTTGCACATTCAAGGCTCTGGCCAGTTAATGCTCACAGAAGCCGACGGTTCGCGCAAACAAATTCGGCTGGCCTTTGCGGCCACCAACGAGCAGCCCTACCAGAGCATTGGACGCTGGTTGCTTGACCAAGGCTTGAGCCGTGATGCGACTTGGCCCGGGATCAAAGCATGGATCGCCCAAAACCCGCGCAGGCAAGGCGAATTGCTCTGGCGCAACCCCAGGGTGGTTTTTTTCAAAGAAGAGCCCCTGGGTGGCTTGGCGGCCTTGCATGGCCCCAAAGGCGCCCAAGGTGTGCCGCTGACCACGGGGCGCTCGATTGCCGTGGACCCGGGCAGCATTCCTTATGGCACGCCGGTCTGGCTGTTTTCCCAAGGTCCCCAAACCCAGCTGGCCCGATTGGTGCTGGCACAAGACACCGGAAGCGCGATCCAAGGCGCTGTGCGGGCTGACTACTTCGCTGGCTCGGGCGCGGCGGCCGGCGAGTTGGCCGGGCGTCTCAAACAAGACTTGCAATTATGGGTTTTGCTTCCCCGATAAGTCGCTTGGCTCTACACTGTGCGCAAGTCCTTTTGAAGATGGAACAAACTCATGAACGCACCCCTGTCTGAACATCTGCGCAAAGCGCTGGAATCGGTCACGCTGGACGACAAGTACAGCTTAAGCGCGGGACGCGCCTTCATGAGTGGCGTACAAGCCTTGGTCCGCCTGCCCATGCTGCAGCAACAGCGCGATGCGCTGCTTGGCAAACGCACCGCGGCCTTGATCAGCGGTTACCGCGGCTCCCCCCTGGGTGGCTACGACCAAGCCTTGTGGAAAGCCAAGCCGTACTTGCAAGCGCAAAACATCGTGTTCCAACCCGGCGTGAACGAAGAGTTGGCTGCCACCGCCTTGTGGGGCACGCAGCAAATGGGTTTCGCCCCTCCTGGAAGCAACAAGTTTGACGGCGTTTTTGGCATTTGGTACGGTAAAGGCCCGGGCGTGGACCGCTGCTCCGATGTCTTCAAGCACGCCAACATGGCCGGCACCACGCCTTGGGGGGGCGTGTTGGCCGTGGCTGGCGACGACCATGTGGCCAAAAGCTCCACGGCAGCGCACCAAAGCGACCACATTTTCAAAGCCTGCGGCTTGCCGGTGTTTTTCCCCGCCTCGGTTCAAGACATTTTGGATTTGGGCATTCACGCCATCGCCTTGAGCCGCTTTGCCGGCGTCTGGTCCGGCATGAAGACCATTCAAGAAATTGTCGAATCCAGCGCCAGCGCAGAAATTGACCCACATCGCGTGCAAATTGTTTTGCCCGAATTCGACATGCCCCCAGGCGGCGTGCACATTCGCTGGCCCGACCACGCGCTGGACCAAGAGGCGCGATTGTTTGACTTCAAGTGGTATGCGGCCTTGGCCTATATCCGCGCCAACCGCTTGAACCACAACGTGGTGCAAGGCCCCAACGATCGCTTTGGCATCATCGCCAGCGGCAAAGCCTTCAACGACACGCGCCAAGCCTTGCTCGATCTGGGCTTGGACGACGCCACCTGTCAGCGCCTTGGCATTCGGCTGCACAAAGTTGCGGTGGTCTGGCCGCTAGAGGCCCAAAGCACGCGCGAGTTTGCGCAAGGCTTGCAAGAGATTTTGGTGGTCGAGGAAAAACGCCAAATCATCGAATACCAACTCAAAGAAGAGCTCTACAACTTGCCCGATGCACTGCGTCCACGCATCGTTGGCAAGTTTGACGAGCTTGACGGCGACTTGGCTGGCGGCGAATGGTCCGTTCCCAACCCCAGCCAGCACACGCTGCTGCGCGCCAATGCCGACTTGACCCCGGCCCTGATTGCCAAAGCCCTGGCCAAACGGCTGAAAAAATTTGGGCTGGACGCAGACATCCTTGCGCGCATGGAGGCACACCTGGGCCTTTTGGAAAACAAGGAGCGTGCGCAAAACAGCTTGGTGCTCAACCCAGCGGTCGACCGCATGCCGTGGTTTTGCTCGGGCTGCCCTCACAACACCAGCACCAAAGTGCCTGAGGGCTCACGCGCCATGGCCGGTATCGGCTGCCATTTCATGAGCGTGTGGATGGACCGCAGCACCGTTGGCTTCACACAAATGGGCGGCGAAGGCACGCCTTGGATTGGCCAACAACACTTCAGCAATGAGACCCATGTTTTTGCCAACATTGGGGACGGTACCTATTTCCACAGCGGCATCTTGGCCATTCGCCAAAGCATCGCTGCCGGGGTGAACATCACCTACAAGATTTTGTACAACGACGCCGTTGCCATGACGGGCGGGCAGCAAGTGGGCGAGCGTCCTGAGGGTCACAGCGTGGTGCAAATTGCACAAAGCATGCGTGCCGAGGGCGCCGCGCTGATCAAGGTCGTGACCGATGAGCCCAGCAAATACGATGGTGTTGCGCTGGCCGAAGGCGTCACGGTGCATCACCGCGATTTACTCGATCATATTCAGCGCGAGATGCGCGAGATCAAGGGTTGCACGGTCATCATTTACGACCAAACCTGCGCCACCGAAAAACGCCGCCGCAGAAAAAGGGGCACGATGGTCGACCCAGCTGTGCGCGTGATGATCAATGAGTTGGTTTGCGAAGGCTGTGGGGACTGCGGCGTTCAGTCCAATTGTTTGTCGGTTGAGCCGCTTGAAACAGAGTTTGGGCGCAAGCGCGTGATCAATCAAAACACGTGCAACAAAGACACCAGTTGTTTGAAAGGGTTTTGCCCCAGTTTTGTCACCGTCGAAGGAGGTCAACTGAAAAAGAAAAGCAGCGCTCAACGCATTTCTTCATCCAGCTTGCCAGCTTTGCCCATGCCCACTTTGCCCACACTGTCTGGCGCTTATGGCGTGGTTGTGGCGGGTGTTGGCGGCACTGGCGTGATCACCATCGGACAGTTGCTGGGCATGGCCGCGCACTTGGACGGCATTGGCATCGTGACGCAAGACTCGGCCGGCTTGGCACAAAAAGGAGGCGCCACATGGAGCCATGTTTTGTTGGCTCCCTTGCAATCGGACATTCGCACTACCCGCGTTAACATGGCCGCAGCTGATTTGATTTTGGGCTGCGACCCCATTGTGACTGCAGGCAAAGAAACTTTGTCCAAAATGATCAGCGGGCGCACACATGTGGCATTGAATTCACACAGCTCACCCACTGCTGCTTTTGTTAAAAACACGATGTGGGAAAACCCTGCGCAAGAATGTGCTTCTTACATTGCACAAGCTGTCGGCCAAACCCAATTGGCTTGCATGGATGCAGACAATTTATCTACTCAATTGATGGGCGACACAATTTACATCAACCCCATGCTACTGGGTTATGCCTGGCAAAAAGGTTGGGTGCCTTTGACTTTAGAAGCTTTATTGCGCGCCATTGAATTGAACGCGGTAGCAGTTCAAAATAATTTAGCGGCCTTTGAGTGGGGCCGCCATGCAGCGCACCAATTGTCAGCCGTTCAAGCCTTGCTCAACCCTGGTCAAGTGATTGAATTTAAAAAGCGTGATCGATTGGAAGATTTGGTCTCTAAACGCGTTGCCTTTTTAACTTCTTATCAAAATGCAAGTTACGCACAAAGTTACGAAAATTTTGTCTTTCAAGTTCAAACCAAGGAAGTGGCATTGGGACAAACGCTTTTAAGCGAAACAGTGGCTCGAAACTTATTCAAATTAATGGCTTACAAAGACGAGTACGAAGTAGCTCGTTTGCACACTGAGCGCAGTTTCACCGAGCGTATTGAAAACATGTTTGAAGGCGACTTCAAAGTTCATTACCACTTAGCGCCTCCGTTGATTGCCAGGCGCAATGAAAAAGGCGAGTTGGTCAAACAAAAAATGAGTCCTCATCTGCGCTTTGGATTTGAAGTGTTGAAACACTTTAAATTTTTACGCGGCAGCGCCTTGGATATTTTTGGTGCATCGCACGAACGCCAAACCGAACGCGCTTTGATCCAAGAGTACCGCAGCAGTGTGGAATCTTTACTGTCTGGCTTAAAAACAGAAAACCACAGTTTGGCTGTCAAGGTCGCCAATATGCCAGAACAAATCAAAGGTTTTGGTCATGTCAAAGAGCGCCATTTGGCCGCTGTGCGCATGCAATGGCAACAAGCGATGACTCAATTCAAAGAAAAAGTTTGAGTAATTTGTTTTTCTCTATCTTCTTCTTATAGATAGATTAATACATAGTAGTAGTAGATAAGGGCTGCACCTGCTTGTGGATAAGTCCTTTTTTACGATAGAAATCAAGCCTCTTTTCGATTTGGATAACTGTGCACGACGCTGCATCACTGCTGTCGTTGAGAGTTGAACAACTTTGAAATATGGACAAGTGATGTGGATAAGTGGTGACTTGTTCCAAATCTTTCCACAAGTTTGTACTTTGACTTTTAAATTTTTTTCTATTTTTCAAAGTACCACTGGATGATACTTTTGGATACAAACCCAAGCATGCCAAACGCCAGTCCACCAAAAAGAACAAAGGTTCCAAATTTTCCAGCTTTTGACTCCCATGCCAGGTGACCAATGATGAAAAGCATGTAGAGAATAAAAGCGCTGATGCCAAAAGTTAAACCAAATTCAGCAATCTGCGCTTCTGTCAAACCAAACATCACATGGAGCCTGACGCAGTGATGTTTATATTTTTAGATGGTTTCATCAGGGGTGCATTTTGCCAAGGCCGCCGCCATGATGGCCACCATGTTCAAAGCCCATGCCACGTTGTTTCATGGCTTTGCTGGCATGTGCATCAAAAACTTTTTGTTGCTGTGGGTTCAATGTGGCATAAAAAGTTTTGGTGGCGCTCATGCGCGTGTTGATTTGTGCATCGCGTGCAGCTTTCATGGCCATCATTTTGTCAATGCGCTCAGGTGTGCTGAGTTTTTCCATTTCGTCATGGTTCAGGGGTGCAGGGCGAGTCATGGGGTTTTGAAAAGCAGATGCAAAAGTCGCCCAAGCCGCTTCTTGCCCTGTTTGCAATTGAAGAAACACTTTGAGCTCTTGCAGCCGTTTGGCATGGTGTTCTGCCTGTCTGGCTTGCATGTGACCCATGTGTTGTTCACCCATTTTGGGGTTCATCGTGCGCATTTCAATTTGCATTTGCATCGGAGGGCCGCCTTGCGGCATGACGAGCATGGGTGCGCCTTGGTTTTGGGCAAAAGCGTTCATGCTCAGGCCACAAGCGAGCAACAAGCCCAGACTCAAAAAACGGTTGTGTTTGATTTTCATTGGAGGTCCTATGTTGTTGACCCTCACGCGCAGTTGCGTTCAGGCAGACTGACAGTTTGAACGTGGCGTGTTTCAGCTTCTTGCCGCCTTTGTTATGAATTGTAAAGACCAGCCCTAAAATCGTTGACAGCTTGAACCAGCTCTTCTTGAGTGTTCATGACAAAAGGGCCATATTGAGCAATGGGCTCGTTTAAGGGTTTTCCTGCGATTATCAATACACGTGCTCCAGCTTGGCCCCGCAATTGAACGCCATGGCCCTCGTTGTTCAAAATAGCCATGCGGTGAAGGCCCACGTTGACCTGCTCATGGGCACTGATGACCGCTACGCTGGCGCGATAGACAAACACAAAGGCGTTGTGCGTGGGGTCTAAGGCTTGCTGAAATTCGCAGTTTTGATCGAAATGCAAGTCCAAATACAAGGGGTTGGTGGGATGTTCGGATGCGGATCTGTGCACCGCTCCTGTGATGCCGTGGCTTTGTCCGGAAATGACGCGCACCAAAAAGCCAGCATCGTCGCGGTACTCGGGGATGTTTGGGCTTTGTATGTCACGGTATGAAGGCGCGCACATTTTTTGATGCGAGGGCAGGTTCAACCAAAGCTGAAAACCCTCCATTACGCCACTTTCTTGCTCGGGCATTTCACTGTGAACCACGCCTTTGCCGGCGGTCATCCACTGCACGCCGCCGTTTTGCAGCAAGCCTTCGTGCCCGGCGCTGTCTTTGTGACGCATGCGCCCAGCAATCATGTAGGTCACTGTTTCAAAGCCGCGGTGGGGGTGGTCAGGAAAGCCGCCGCCATAGTCTTTGGGGTCGTCGCTGCCAAAGTTGTCCAGCATCAAAAAAGGGTCTAGCCGGCGCTGCTGGGCGCTGGTTAAAACGCGCGTGAGTTTGACCCCGTCGCCATCGCGCGTGGCTTGCCCGGCGATTTGCTGTTCTACGCGGCGGCCAATGAATTCAAGAGGTGTTTTGTGCATGCTCCACATGATGCCGTAGGCAAGAAATTTTTGCAGGCTTTTTCTTGATCTGCGTCATATTGGGAGCGTCTTGTTTCACGCAAACTCAAGAGCGGTGAAGGTCAAAAATGGATGTTTCATGAAAAAAAGAAGTTTGGAGATCATTCGCGACGAGCACGCGTCTCTGGCCGCGATGCTGCAGTCAATGCGCATGCTGGTGCAGCGCGGCCCGGCGCAAGATGCACCGCAATTTTTTGAGGTGCTGCGCTCGATGCTGTTCTACATTGACGAGTTTCCCGAGCAACTGCATCACCCCAAAGAGTCCAACCTCTTGTTTCCTAAAGTTGCCAAGAAAGCGCCCCAACTCATGGGCGCCATTGACCGGCTCGAGCGCGATCACCTGCACAGCGAAAAAGCCGTGCGCCAGTTGCAGCATTTGCTGCTGGCGTGGGAGTTGGTGGGGGCCTCGCGGCGCAGCGCCTTCATGGATGCCTTTGAGCCCTATGTCGCGGCTTATTTGGAGCACATGCAGCTCGAGGAAAGCGTGATCTTGCCAGCCGCACAAGTGGCATTGAGTGATGAAGATTGGTTGGCCTTAGACCTGGCCTTTGATCAAAACGCCGACCCGCTCACAGGCAAGTACCCGCCAACGCAGGCGTATGAGCAACTTTTCAGGCGCATCGTGATGCACGCGCCCGCCCCGATCGGCTTGGGCTAAGGCAGGGGGGGGTAGTCGGTGTAGCCCTTTTCGTTGCCGCCGTAGAAGGTGCTGCGATCGGGTGTGTTCAAGGCGCTTGCTTGGCGCAGGCGCAGGGCCAAATCAGGGTTGGCGATGAAGGCTTTGCCAAAGGCGATCAAATCTGCGCCGTGGGCCAGCGCATGCTCGGCCAAGTCGCGGTCATAAGCGTTGTTGAGCATCCAGGCGCCCAGCCCGCCGGCTCGCTGGTAGGCCGCCTGCAGCGCGGCGTAATCAAAGGGCACATCGCCCTGCTGGTAATCGCGCGCAGCCCCGGTCGAGCCCTCGATGGTATGCACATACGCCAAGTGCAAAGGCGCGAGCAGTTGCGCCACGTGCTCGAACAAGGCTTGCGGGTGATCGTCACTGGCGTCGTTGGCCGGCGTCACGGGGGAGATGCGGATACCGCAGCGCTCGCCGCCAATCTCCTCGCACACGGCCAGCATCACCTCCTGCAAAAAGCGCGCACGGTGGGCCATGCTGCCCCCATACGCGTCTTGTCGGTGGTTGCTGCCCGAGCGCAAAAACTGGTCTATCAAATAGCCGTTGGCTGCATGCACTTCGACCCCGTCAAAACCGGCTGATATGGCGTTGCGAGCGGCCCTTCGGTAGTCTGAAACGATGCCGGGTAACTCGTGGATTTCCAGGGCACGCGGCGCAGAAGTTGGGGCAAAGCTGGGCACGCCGTCTTGGATCAAGACCGTTTTGGTTTTGGCTGTGATGGCCGAGGGTGCGACCGGCGCTTGGCCACCTGGTTGTAGGCTGGTGTGCGAAACACGCCCTACATGCCACAGCTGCATCACGATCTTGCCGCCTTGTGCATGCACCGCTTGCGTGATGGGCTGCCAGGCCTGAATTTGCTCGGTGCTCCAAATGCCGGGGACATCGGCGTAACCTTGAGCTTGGTGGCTGATGGCGGTGGCTTCTGTGATGATCAAGCCTGCCCCAGTCAGGGGGTTGGCGCGTTGGCTGTAATACTTGGCCATCAGGGCGGTGGGCATGGCGCCAGGGGCGCGGTTGCGCGTCAGGGGCGCCATCACGATGCGCGAGGCCAAGGAAAGAGCACCAGCTTGGCAGGGGTCAAATAATGTTTTCATGGGCCTGAGCATAAAGTTTTTTGCATTGTCATGGACAATCGGCCTTGAAAATGTTTTCTTCACCCTTGACCCTGCCCCCCAGCCTTGGCCGCCTGATTTTTTTGACGGCATGCTTGTCTTTGGCGGCGGCTGTGGCCTTGGGCATCACCCGCTTTGCCTACGGCCTTTTGCTGCCCCCGATGCGCCAAGACTTGGCCTGGAGTTACACCTTGGCCGGCGCAATGAACACCATGAACGCGCTGGGGTATTTGGTGGGCGCCTTGCTCTGTCCTTGGGCATTGAGGCGGCTGGGGGCTTTGACGGTCTTGCTGGCAGGCGCTGGGTTGGCCACGGTCTTCATGGCCTTGACCGGATTTTTAACTGATTCAGGCTGGCTGTTTTTACAGCGCTTTGTGGCCGGCGTTTGCAGCGCCAGTGTGTTTGTGGCGGGCGGCTTGTTGGCTGCGCGCTTGGGCCTGCATCGGCCCGCGCAGTCGGGCTTGCTGCTGGGAATTTACTACGGGGGCACGGGCTGGGGCATTGCCTTGTCTGCGCTGGCGGTGCCCGCCTTGCTGGCGCTGGCGCAGGACTTGGAGCACCCCTGGGCGCTGGCTTGGTGGGGGCTGGGCTTAATGTGCCTCGTTCTCACAAGCCTTGTTTTTATGAATGTTAAGAGTTTGCGAGCGCTTACTTCAGAGCGCGGACCTGAGCTCGAAAATCAGCCCTCGCTGGCTGTGGATTGGCGAGCCTGGCGTGCTGCCTTACTGGGGTATGGGCTGTTTGGGTTGGGCTACATTGGTTACATGACCTTTGTCATTGCCTTGCTGGGCGAGCAGGGCACGGGGCCTGTCGGAATCACTTTTTTCTATACCGCTTTGGGCTTGTCGGTGGTGGCTTCCTCGCGCGTTTGGGCCGGCCTTTTGAACCACTACAAGGGCGGGCAAGCACTTGCCATTTTGAATGCTTTGCTGGGCTTGGCCACGCTCTTGCCGGCCTTGACTTCGGCGTGGCCGATGTTGCTGTTGTCTGGCATCTTGTTTGGTGGCGTGTTCTTGTCTTTGGTGGCCTCTACCACCGCCATGGTCAAGCACAACTTAGCCCCAGCGCAATGGGCCGCAGGGATCAGCGCTTTCACGGTGGTCTTTGCTGCGGGTCAAATCATGGGCCCGATGGTGGTGGGCTTGATTGCGGACGGCCCTTGGGGCTTGTCGGGTGGGCTGGTTTTTTCTGCTGCTGCTTTGTGCTTGGGTGCGGTCGCTGCGGCACGCCAAAAACCCTTGCAGTCGCTCTAGGCAAGTTAGGCCAAGGCCGCCTTAGACATCATGGCCGGGATTTTCGCGCTCGAGTTTGCGCAGCAGTGCGGGCCACACAAACGCACCACCCAAGCCGCCCGTTTGGACTTTCGTGGCCGCGCCTGTGCCATCGATAATTTGTTGACTCACCGGTATCAATGCCTTTGGCCCGGCTTGCCCTGACAGCGCGTCGACTTGGATGCGGCAGGTGTTCTCAAAGGTGTACATGGACAAAAAAGCATCGGCGATGGTTTTGCCGACAGTGAGCAAGCCATGGTTTTTGAGCATCAGAAAATTGGCCTGCCCCAAGTCGGCCTGCAAGCGCGGCTTTTCCTCGTCTTTGAACGCAACGCCCTCGTAATCATGGTAGGCCAAGGAGGCCAAGACAAACGTGCTTTGTTGGCTGATGGGCAAGATGCCATGCTGCTGAGCGCTCACGCCGACCCCGGCGCGGGTGTGCGTGTGAAGCACGCAGCCGGCATCGGGGCGTGCCTCATGCACGGCGCTGTGAATGACAAAGCCAGCCGGGTTGACGGGGTAGGGGTTGTCGCCAATTTTGTTGCACTGCATGTCGACTTTGACCAAGCTGGAGGCGGTGATCTCATCAAACATCAGGCCATAAGGGTTGATCAAAAACTCGTGCGTGCTGCCGCTCACGCTGGTGGGCAGTTTGGCGCTGATGTGGGTGAAGACCAGGTCCGTCCATCCGTACAAAGCGCTCAAGCGGTAACAGGCAGCGAGGGCGACACGCAGCTGCCATTCATCGGGGTGCACTTGGTCTTTCAGGCTGGGGGTTGTGGGGTGCATGTGGCGCTTTCCAAAGGGGTTGTTGGGGACAAGCCAAGAGCTTACAGATAAAATCAAGCTCTTGGCCCCAAGGCCTGCCAAGGCGCGGCAAGCGCCGGCCCTTTATTGTCAATGCACTGGTGACTTCATGCTTTACCCTGAACAGTTCGATGTGATCGTCGTTGGCGGCGGACACGCGGGCACCGAAGCGGCGCTGGCTTGCGCGCGCATGGGCTGCAAGACGCTTTTGCTGTCGCACAACATTGAGACGCTGGGGCAGATGAGTTGCAACCCCTCCATCGGCGGGATTGGCAAGGGGCACTTGGTCAAAGAGCTCGATGCGATGGGCGGCGCCATGGCGCTGGCCACCGACGAGGGCGGCATACAGTTTCGCATTTTGAACAGCTCCAAAGGCCCCGCCGTGCGTGCCACACGGGCTCAAGCAGATCGAATTTTGTACAAAGCCGCCATTCGCCGGCGACTGGAAAATCAAGAAAACCTGTGGCTTTTCCAACAAGCCGTAGACGACTTGTTGGTTGAGTCTGACGGGGTAGAAGACCGAGTCGTGGGCGCTGTGACGCAAGTGGGTGTTCGCTTTCGCTCCAAAACAGTGGTTTTAACAGCCGGCACTTTTTTAGACGGCAAGATCCACGTGGGCATGCAAAATTATGCGGCTGGCCGTGCGGGCGATCCGCCAGCGATCAGTTTGTCGGCGCGCCTCAAAGAGCTCCAACTGCCGCAAGGCCGATTGAAAACAGGCACGCCGCCGCGCTTGGATGGCCGCAGCATCAACTTTAGCCAGTGCCTTGAGCAAGCAGGAGACGGCATGCCCCATGGGCACAATCCTGATGGGGGGGTGCCGGTTTTCAGCTTCATGGGCACTGCGGCCATGCACCCTGCACAAATGCCGTGTTGGATCACCCACACCAATGAGCGCACGCACGAGATCATTCGCTCAGGGTTTGACAGAAGCCCCATGTTCACCGGCAAAATTGAGGGCGTTGGCCCGCGCTATTGTCCCAGCGTGGAAGACAAAGTCAGCCGTTTTGCGGACAAGACCAGCCACCAGGTTTTTCTCGAGCCCGAGGGTTTGAGCACGCACGAGTATTACCCTAACGGCATCTCAACGAGCCTGCCTTTTGACATTCAATACGACTTGGTTCGTTCGATGAGAGGTTTGGAAAACGCCCACATTTTGCGGCCCGGCTACGCCATCGAGTATGACTACTTTGACCCCCGTGCTTTGAAGAGCAGTTTTGAAACGCGGCAGATAGGCGGGCTTTTCTTTGCAGGGCAAATCAATGGGACAACCGGTTATGAAGAGGCGGCCGCGCAAGGCTTGTTCGCCGGCATCAACGCGGCTCTTCAGTGCCGCGAGCGACTGGGGCAATCCAACAGCATGGGCGGCGCTTGGCTGCCATCGCGCGACCAAGCCTATCTTGGCGTGCTGGTAGACGACTTGATCACCAAGGGCGTGACCGAGCCCTATCGCATGTTCACCAGCAGGGCGGAGTATCGCTTGCAACTGCGTGAAGACAATGCCGACATGCGCCTGACCGACGTGGGGCGCCAGATGGGCTTGGTGGACGATGCACGCTGGGAGGCCTTTAGCCTAAAACAAGAGGCTGTTTCACGTGAAACACAGCGCTTGAAGACCACGTGGGTCAACCCGCGCAACTTGTTGGCCACAGAAGCCGAGCGTGTGCTGGGCAAGGCGGTGGAGCATGAGCACAACTTGTTTGACTTGTTGCGTCGGCCGGGGGTGAGCTACGCCTGCTTGATGAGCTTGGACGGCGGGCGATGGGCCACAGAAGCTGTTTCACGTGAAACATTGGGCGCCTTGTCGCCTTCGGTGATGGAGCAGGTCGAGATTGCAGCCAAATACTCCGGCTACATTGACCGGCAAAAAATCGAGGTCGAGCGGGCTTCGCATTTTGAAAACTTGCGCTTGCCCGAGGGCTTGGATTACATGCAAGTGGCGGCTTTGTCGATCGAGGCGCGCCAGAAATTGGCCAAGTACCGGCCTGAAACCTTGGGGCTGGCATCGCGGATCTCTGGCATTACCCCGGCCAGCATTTCCTTGCTCTTGATTCACTTGAAAAGGGCGGGCGCTCGTGGATTCAAGCCAGTCCAAGAGGTGGAAACCGCACCAACGCTGAAAGTGCCTGAAGAAAAAGACGGAAGCCTGGCGGCATGAGGCAGGCTTTTGACGACCAAGCGCCAGATGCCTTAAGGCGAGGCGTTGAAGCCCTGGGCTTGGTGGTCTCCAAGCAGCAGCAGCAGCAGTTGTTGGCCTACATGGCGTTGATTCAAAAGTGGAACAAGGTCTACAACCTGACCGCACTGCGCGAAGCGCCCGAAATTTTGACCCACCACGTGCTGGACAGCTTGTCTGTCATAGGCCCATTGCTGCGCCAGATCGAGGGCGGCGGTGGTGGTGGTGGTGGTCACAGCGCGGCCAGCAACACACGTGCTGTGCTGGAGGGTGCCGAGCAAGGCGCAGTGCGAAGCCTTGCCGCGCAGACGCAGACAGCATCGGCCCCTTCATCGGAATTTGCATTGCCTAGAGGGCAGGCACCAGGCGGCCAGCTGCAGCGGCCCCTGAAGTTGTTGGATGTGGGCTCTGGGGGCGGCTTGCCAGGTGTGGTGATTGCCATCTGCTGCCCAGACATTGCGGTCACCTGTGTGGATGCGGTTTCTAAAAAAGCAGCCTTTGTTCAGCAAGTTGCCGCCAGCTTGCAGCTGCCCAACTTGAAAGGCCTGCATGCTCGGGTTGAAACCCTTCAAGGCCCGTTCGATGTGATTTGCTCACGCGCTTTTGCCTCATTGGCAGACTTTGTGGCTTGGTCAGGACAGGCCTTGGCGCAGGGCGGCATTTGGATGGCCATGAAGGGGCGCACACCGCAAGATGAGGTGGCCGTGCTGCCGCAGGCCTTTCAAGTGTTTCACGTGGAACAACTGCAAGTGCCAGGGCTGGATGCACAGCGCTGCGTGGTGTGGATGAAAAACACGCCCACCATGCAAGCTTAAAAAAACAAAATCAAACAGCGCGCCGCACGCAGGCCGGGCGCAACGCACAGGCCATTACACTTAAGGCCTGACTTGAAAGTTTGAAATGTTTGGAATTTCTGATTACGGCGCGTTCACAGCCGCTTTTGTACTGCTTTTGTTTCTACCTGGACCTGGTAACTTGGCTTTGATCACTTCAACCAGTCAAGGCGGCTTGGCTGGTGGGGTGGCCTCGGTGTTGGGTTTGTTGTTGGGCGACCAGATCTTGCTGTGGATGACGGTGGCCGGGGTGGCGGCGCTGCTCAAAACCTACCCAGATTTGTTCATGGCGCTGCAGTGGGTGGGCGCCGCGTATCTGGCTTGGTTAGGCGCCAGAATGGTTTTGGCCAAGGCCGGCGAGGGCCCCTCGATTCAAATCACGCCGGGTAAATATTTTCAGGAAACCATGTTCATCACCTTGCTCAACCCCAAGGCGATCATGTTTTACTTTGCATTTTTCCCCCAGTTCATTGACCCTGTGCAGCACCAAGGGTGGATCACTTTTGCGGTCATGGCGGTCACCATTGCGGTGCTGGGTTTTGTCTATTGCATGGGCGTGGTCGTGATCACGCACACCATGGCCCAGCGCATTCGGGCCAACCCCATTACCGCTGGTTTTTTGCAAAAAATCGCAGGCGTTTGCTTGATTGGTTTTGGCCTCAAGCTGGCTTTGAGCAAGTAATTATCCAGAAACACAACAAGGCACGGACATGGCTCAAATATTTTGTGTTGCCAATCAAAAAGGCGGCGTGGGAAAGACCACCTCGGCGGTGAACTTGGCAGCAGGCTTGGCCAAAGTGGGCCAACGCGTGTTGCTGGTTGACCTGGACCCACAAGGCAATGCGACCATGGGCTCAGGCGTGGACAAGCGCCAATTGAGCTTGAGCGTGTACGACGTTTTGCTCGAGTCGGCCAGTGTGAAAGAGGCCGCTATTTTTTCTGAAAAATGTGGCTATCACGTCTTGGGCGCCAACCGCGAGTTGGCCGGAGCAGAGGTTGAGTTGGTCGATGTGGAGCGGCGCGAAAAACGCTTGAAAGCCGCGCTGGCCGTGGTGGAGGATGAGTTTGATTTTGTCTTGATCGATTGCCCGCCCTCTTTGTCCATGCTGACCTTGAACGGCCTGTGTGCAGCGCATGGTGTGATCGTTCCCATGCAGTGCGAATACTTTGCTTTAGAGGGTTTGACGGACTTGGTCAATACCATCAAACAAGTGCACGCCAATTTGAACCCCGACTTGAAAATCATTGGCTTGCTGCGCGTGATGTTTGATCCGCGCATCACCTTGCAACAACAGGTCAGCGAACAGCTCAAAACACATTTTGGCAACAAAGTTTTCAACACCGTGATACCGCGCAATGTGCGCTTGGCCGAGGCGCCAAGCTACGGTTTGCCGGGCGTGGTGTTTGACCCGTCTGCCAAGGGCAGCCAAGCCTTTGTCGAATTCGCCAAAGAGTTGGTGCAGCGCATTCCAACTTTGTGAGTGCCAAGTTCAATGCAAATACAGCGCCATTCAAACCATGAGGCAATGCGAGAGGGCAAAGCAGAGATGAAAAAATCATTGAAAGAAAAAGATGGTCACTAAAAAACCAAAAGGCCTTGGCCGCGGGCTGGAAGCCTTGCTCGGACCCAAAGTGCATGACGAACCCAGCTCGCCCGAAGCGGTCGAGGCGGCGGCCAATCGCTTGCCCTCGCATTTGCCCTTGACGCACTTGGTGCCCGGCATGTACCAACCGCGCACGCGCATGGACGAGGGCGCTTTGTACGAATTGGCCGAGTCGATCAAGGCCCAAGGCATCATGCAGCCGATTTTGGTCAGGCGCTTAGGGCAAGGCCCAGACAGCGGCAAATACGAGATCATTGCCGGCGAGCGGCGCTTTCGTGCAGCGCGATTGGCCGGCTTGAGTGAGGTGCCTGTGCTGGTGCGCGATGTGCCCAACGAAGCCGCCGCTGCCATGGCCTTGATTGAAAATATGCAGCGCGAGGACTTGAACCCATTGGAAGAAGCCCAGGGTTTACAACGCTTGATCAAGGAGTTTGGCCTGACTCACGAAACGGCAGCCCAAGCTGTCGGGCGCTCGCGAAGTGCGGCCAGCAACTTATTGCGCTTGCTCAATTTGGCCGAACCGGTGCAAACCATGTTGATGGCCGGAGACATTGACATGGGCCACGCACGGGCACTTTTGTCGCTCGACAAAGCCGCGCAAATCACGGCCGGCAATCAAATCAGCGCTAAGAAAATGTCGGTGCGCGAGGCTGAGCGCTTGGTCAAAAAGATAGGCGCAGACTTTTCCTTGGTACAGCAAAAACCGAAAAAAGAAAAGTCGCGCGACATCCGCCGGGTGGAAGAAGAACTCTCAGACCACTTGATGGCGCAAGTGGAGGTGCGAATTAAAAAACGCGTCAAGCGCCACGGCCGCATTGAAGAGATGGGCGAGTTGTCAATTCAATTTGGTTCGCTCGAAGAACTCAACGGATTGATTGACAAACTCAGAGCGTGAAAATCTTTCCTGGGTTCATGATGTTCAAAGGGTCTAAGGCCTTCTTGATCGTGCGCATCATGTTCACCGCACCTTCACCCGCTTCGGTCACCAGAAAGTCGATTTTGTGCAGGCCGATGCCGTGTTCGCCCGTGCAGGTGCCGCCCAAACGCAGGGCGCGGCTGACCAGTTTGTGGTTGAGGTCTTCGGCCACCTCGCGCTCGCGCGGCTCTTCGGGGTTGATCAAATAGCCGAAGTGAAAGTTGCCATCGCCCACGTGGCCAACCAAAAAATAGGGCAAGCCGCTGGCATCGGTCTCGGCAATCGAGTCGAGCAAGCAGTCGGCCAATTTGCTGATCGGCACGCAGGTGTCAGTGCTGATGGCGCGGCACCCTGGCCGGCTTTGCAGGGCTGAGAAGTAGGCGTTGTGGCGCGCTGCCCAAAGGCGTGTGCGCTCTTCGGGGGTGGTGGCCCACTCAAAGGCATTGCCGCCGTGCTCGTTGGCGATCTCTTGCACGGTTTGGGCTTGCTCTTGCACACCCGCAGGCGAGCCGTGGAACTCCATCAAGAGCATGGGCTCTTCGCGCAGGCTTAACTTTGCATGCTTGTTGACCATGCGCACGGTGTTGTGGTCGATCAACTCCACGCGCGCAATGGGCACGCCCATTTGGATCACTTGAATCACGGTTTGCACGGCCGCTGCAATGCTGGGAAAAGAGCAAGTGGCTGCAGAGATGGCTTCAGGCAAGGGGTACAAGCGCACCGTCACTTCCGTGATCACGCCCAAGGTGCCTTCGCTGCCCACAAACAATCGCGTCAAGTCATAACCGGCGCTGGATTTTTTGGCGCGGGTACCGGTGCGAATGACCTCGCCGCAGGCGGTCACCACTTCCAAGGCCAACACGTTCTCACGCATGGTGCCGTAGCGCACGGCGTTGGTGCCGCTGGCGCGGGTTGCGCTCATGCCGCCCAAGGTGGCATCGGCGCCGGGGTCGATCGGGAAAAACAAACCGGTGGACTTGATTTCTTCATTGACTTGCTTGCGCGTCACGCCCGGTTGCACGGTGACGGTGAGGTCTTCGGCGTTGATCGACAAGACCTTGTTCATGCGCGTCAAGTCGAGGCTGATGCCTCCTTGCACGGCCAACAGGTGGCCTTCCAAGGAGGAGCCTACGCCAAACGGGATCACCGGTACTTTGTATTGGCTGGCCAGGGCCACGGCATCAGAGACGTCTTGCGTACTTTCAGCAAAAACCACGGCTGACGGGGGCGTGACGGGGGCAAAGGCCGACTCGTCGCGGCCGTGCTGCTCGCGCACGACCAGCACGGTCGAGCAATTGGCGCCAAAGCGCGTTTTCAAGGCGTCCAAGAAAGCCTGCGGCACATCGCGGGCTTGAATCACGGGGGCCAAATGGGCGGGGCGGCTGGGTGCATTCATGGGGGTATCTCCAGAGATTGGATACTCGGGCTCAAACTGGTTCAAAATCGGAGTTTACGCTGTGATGCCATTTTTTGCATTCACGGCTGTGGCAAACCAATGCAGGAACACCACCATGGGCAAACGACTGACACAAATTGCCACCCGCACGGGTGACCAAGGCACGACCGGTTTGGGCAACAACCAACGGGTCTCTAAAAACAGCTTGCGCGTGCACGCCATGGGCGAGGTCGACGAGTTGAACTCGCACATCGGCGTGTTGCTGTGCGAAACCATGCCAGACGGGGTGCGTGATGTTTTGGTTGAAATGCAGCACCAATTGTTCAATTTGGGTGGAGAGTTGTCGATTCCAGGCTTTGAGTTGCTCAAGGCCGAGGCGGTTGCCGCGCTGGACCAAGCGCTGGAGCAGTACAACGCGCAGTTGCCCAAACTCGAGGAATTCATTTTGCCCGCAGGAACCCGCGCAGCAGCCTTGGCGCATGTGTGCCGAACGGTGGCCAGAAGGGCTGAGCGGGCCACCGTGGCCTTGGGCAACGAGGAAGCTTTGAACGCCGCGCCGCGCCAGTACTTGAACCGCTTGTCTGACTTGATGTTTGTGTTGGCGCGCGTTTTAAACCGCATGGATGGGGGCACCGATGTGTATTGGCAAAGCAAGCGGATCACGGACACCCAAGCAGCCCCGTGACTGTCGCCTAGGTGCATTCATTGGGGGTTTTCAGGGTGACAACTGCGCACGCGCGCTGATACCCTAGTGCACATGAATGCCAGCCCCCATCTCGCCCGCCTTGCCCAATTGCCCACAACAGCGCCCACAGGTGCACCTGCGCATGTGCCGCAGATTCGCTTGTATCAAAATTGGTTGAAAGAAACCCAAGGACTTGCGTTTGATTCGTACCATGATTTGTGGCAATGGTCGATCACGGATTTAGACGCGTTTTGGCAAAGCATTTGGGACTACTTTGATGTGCGCTCGCCCACACCGCACAGCGCCGTGCTGGCCCGCAACGCCATGCCTGGTGCTGTTTGGTTTCCCGGCGCGCAGGTCAACTACGCGCACCAAGTTTTAAGGCATGTGGAGGCAGCGCATGCTGCTGGTTTTCCTGCCGTGATCGCGTGCAATGAAAAAGGCCAGCAACAAGAACTCAGTTGGCCGGAGTTGAAGCGACAGGTGGCCTCGATGGCCTTGCATTTGAAGGCGCAAGGCTTGCAACCGGGCGATCGCGTGGCCGCCTATTTGCCCAATATTCCGCAAGCGATGGTGGCCTTTTTGGCCACCGTCAGCGTGGGCGGTGTGTGGAGTATTTGCGCGCCGGACATGGGCAGCATGGCCGTGCTCGATCGCTTCAAACAAATCGAGCCTAAGGTGCTGATCGTGTGTGACGGCGTGACCTATGGGGGGAAAGACCACGACCGCATGACCGTGGTGCAGGCCTTGAAAGATGCGCTGCCCACAGTTGAGCATGTGATCTTGCATGACAACTTAGGGCTTGCCGATTTGGCCAGCAATGAAGTTGCTGCGGCCGTGCGACTGTCTCAAACCACGGGGCATCACGGGCCAGAAGTCGATGCCTTTGAGCCGCTGTTTTTGCCCTTTGACCACCCGCTGTGGATTGTTTATTCAAGCGGCACCACCGGCTTGCCCAAACCCATCGTGCACGGCCATGGCGGCACCGTGATCGTGGCTTTGGCACTTAAAATTTTGCACAACGATGTGGGGTGCAGTTACCACTCCAACACGTGGGGCGAGCGGTTTCACTGGTACAGCTCTACCGGCTGGGTCATGTGGAACGCGCAAGTCGGCGGCCTGATGAACGGCTGCACTTGTGTGATCTACGACGGCAATCCTGGGGGCAGCAAAGACAACCCAGACTGGAGCACTTTGTGGCGGTTTGCTGCGCAAACGAAAGTCAGCTTCTTTGGTGCAGGCGCAGCGTTTTTTGTCAACTGCCAAAAAGCTGGCATCGATTTAAGCAAGTGTGGAGACTTGTCTTGCGTGCGCGCCCTGGGCACAACAGGCTCTCCGCTTTCGCCAGAAACCCAAAATTGGGGCACCGAACAATTCAAGCGCATTGCGGAACTTTCAAAACAAGAGGCGCCTGATATTTGGTGGTGCAACATCTCGGGCGGCACTGATTTTTGTGGCGCTTTCATCGGCGGTAATCGTGAGCTGCCACAAGAAGCCGGCGTGATGCAATGCCGCTTGCTTGGCTGCGCCGTGGAGGCTTGGAATGAGGCCGGAGAACCGGTGCATGGCGCGGTCGGTGAATTGGTTTGCGTGCAGCCCATCCCTTCCATGCCTTTGTACTTTTGGGGTGACAAAGACAACTCGCGCTACTTGGCCAGTTACTTTGAGATGTACCCGCCAGGCCATGGCCGCAAAGTGGGCGGGGGCAACGCAGGCCCTGAGATGGGCGGCGTGTGGCGCCACGGTGATTGGTTGCGCATAGGCGCTGCAGGCCAAGGCCGGCAAGGCGGCGAGGGCTGCGTGATCTATGGCAGGAGTGACGCCACCATCAACCGACATGGCTTGCGCATGGGCACCAGCGAGTTGTACAGCGCCGTGGAGGCTTTGCCCGAAGTGGTCGACAGCATGGTGGTGGATTTGGAGTACTTAGGACGCGAGAGTTACATGCCTTTGTTTGTGGTGCTGCGTCAAGGGCTGAGCTTGAATGATGCGATCAAAGCCAGCTTGAACAATGCCATCAAAACCGCTTTGAGTCCGCGCTTTATTCCCAATGAAATTTTTCAAGTGGCAGAAATCCCGCGCACCTTGTCGGGCAAGAAACAAGAGTTGCCGATTAAAAAATTGATGTTGGGCCAGCCGCTTGAAAAAGTGGTCAATCAAGAGGCCATGGCCAACCCCGATTGCTTGGCTTGGTATGTGGCCCTGGCCAAGGCGCACCTGGCCAAAGCGGCTTGATCAGTTCTTGTGTAAATCGGCGTTCAAGCTGCCCCAGCTTTCGGTGCGGGGGATGGCTTGCACCGCGCCGGTTTGTGAGTCGCGGCGATACAAGATGCCGTTTTGCCCAGACAACTCGCGGGCTTTGAGAACTGTGCCATCGGGCATTTTCACGCGCGTGCCGCCCGTGATGTAGCAGCCCGCCTCGACGATGCAGTCGTCGCCCAAAGAAATGCCAAGCCCTGAGTTGGCGCCGAGCAAGCAGCGCTTGCCAACTGAGATCACTTCTTTGCCGCCGCCCGACAAGGTGCCCATGATGGAGGCACCCCCGCCCACATCACTTTGGTCGTCGACCACAACGCCTGCGCTGATGCGTCCCTCCACCATGGAGGCGCCCAAGGTGCCTGCGTTGAAGTTGCAAAAGCCTTCGTGCATGACGGTGGTGCCTGCGGCCAAATGCGCGCCCAGGCGCACTCGGTCTACGTTGGCAATGCGCACGCCAGAGGGCACAACGTAGTCGGTCATGTACGGAATTTTGTCAACTGCTTTGACATCCAAGAGCGTGCGCGCGGCACGCGCACGCAGCCTGGCCCCTTGCACTTGGTCCAGTGGGCAAGGGCCCATGGAGGTCCAAGCTACGTTGGCGAGCAAACCAAACATGCCGGTCAAATTGGCTTGGTGCGGCTGGATCAACCGGTGGCTGAGCAAATGCAGGCGCAAGAACACATCGTGCGCGTCTTGGGGCGCCTGGGCCAAGCTGGCGATGCAGGTTTGAACGGCCACCACGTTGACGCCGCGCAGGGCGCAAGGCCCCAAGGCAGGCACAAAAGCTGCGCCCAAGGCGCTGCTCGCTTGCGCATCCGTCAAAACCTCTGTGCCAGAAGTGGCAAGGCCATCGGTCAAGGTGGGTGCGGGGTACCAAGTGTCAAGCACCGTGCCGTCGCTGGACAGGGTGGCCAAGCCGCAAGCTTGTGCGCTGCGGGTGATGAAAGGAGGGGTTTGCATAGAAAAGCTCCGCTAAGACCATGCGCACGCGCATGAAGGCAAAAATAAAACCGTGATTATCAGTCCAGTTCTGCCAGCGCGATGCGGTGACGTTGGAGAACTTGGCCTGCGCTGCCCTTGAGGGTCAGCGCAATGTGGCGAGCGGGCCAGTCCAGCTCGACCAGCGCGAAGTGGTTTTGTGTGACGAGCTCGCCCATGCGGTTAGGGCCCGCCTCACTTGCACCGGCCCAAGCGTGTGTCATGCCACTGGAGGTCAATTCAAACAGTGGGTAATGCTTGGCGCGTTCGTGGCGGTAAAGCGCGCCAATGTGCCGGTCGCCTGAGAGAAACACCACGCCCTTGGCTTGTGTGCGCTCAATCAAATCGAGCAAACGCGACTGCTCCGCTGGAAAGTTGGCCCAGCCCTCCCAGCCGTGGCCTTGCACAATCACCTGCACCCCAGAGACGATCAAGCGCAGATCGGCGCTTTGCAAAAGTTGCGCTTCCAGCCAGCGCCATTGGTCAGGCCCGAGCATGGTTTTGGCGGGGTTGGGGTCGGGCAGGTAGCGCTCTTTGCCCGGGGCGTCGCGCTGATCGGTGACGCGCAACTTGGAGCGAAACCAGCGCTCATCGAGCAAGATCACTTGGACCTGCTGGCCAGGCGGGCCAAAAATTTGGGCGTGGTACAAGCCCTCGCGTGCGCGCCGCGGATCGTCTTGCCGCAGTTTCCAAAAATCCATGAAAGCTTGTTTGGACGCGAGTTTGTGCGGGAAATCTGCGCCGCCATCGTTCAGGCCAAAATCATGGTCGTCCCAAATGGCCAGGTGCGCCACCGTTTGGCGCAGCCGCGCAAAGCCCGGCTGTGCCGCCTGCGTGCTGTAGGCCTTTTGCAGATTGTCCAACAGCCAAGGCTGGGTGCTGGCATACACAGTGTCCCCGCCAAAAATGAACAAATCGGGCCGGCCGGCCAAGATCGCGTCCCAGATCGGCTGAGCTTTTTTCTGGTCTATGCACGATCCAAAGGCAATTTGGGTAAGCCTTGCGGGCCAAGGCGGCAAGGCGCTGTTGTCCTGCAGTCCTGCGCCTGGCAGCGCGGGCCCTTGCACAGGCACTGCGCAGCTTGGCAGGCTGCTGGCCAGCGCTGCAGCGCTGACGGCATGGAGAAGTGTTCTACGGTCCATCGGCAGACTCTTTTAAAAGAAGAAAATCAAGTCAAGTCAGGCAAGACGATTGCTGCCAAGTATGGCATGCCAACACGCCAATAGGGTCCAAAGAGCAGGGGCCAAAAGTACGGACAGACAGAGCGACTGTTTTATGACTGGCGAGTCTGAAATGCGACAGGCAGGCTAAAATCAGGCCATGCCCCTGAACGCGCCTGAACCCGTTAAAAAATCTTTCAAACTCCAAATGCTGCAAGCGCGCGAGGTCGCGATCACCCGCGCGGTGAACCGCTTGTTGGCAGAAAAAGGGTTTGATGCCATGACGGTGGACGAAGTGGCCGCCGAAGTGGGCATTGCCAAAGCCAGTCTGTACAAGCACTTCAGCAGCAAAGAGGCCTTGGCCTGCGCGGCCATGGTGCAGGCCATGCAAAGGGCGCAAGAGTTTATTTGCGGTTTAGAAAGCGGTGATGCACAGCTTCTGGCAAGCACGGCGCTGGCCAAACTACAAGCCCTCACGCGCTGGACGCTGGGGCTCAAACTGAGCGGGCAAATGCCGTCTTTGCCGAGTCAAAATTCCAGCCTGCGCGCAAGCTTGATGGCCAGTCGGCCCTACATGGATGCGCTGATGCAAGTGAGCGAAATTTTGGGGGCGTGGGTTGTCAAAGCCCAAGCCGAAGGCCAAGTCAATCCGAACTTGCCACCTGTGGCGGTGCTCTACACTTTGTATGCGCGCGCATGCGACCCGGTGCTGGAGTTTTTGAAAATGAGTCAACTGCACACCGATGAAGAAATCATGGACATCGTGATGGCCACCTGTTTTGAAGGCTTGAACGCACGCTGAACGCGGCAAGCCCCCGTTGTCCTTTTTAAGGCTCAAGCCAATGAAAAACCCCCTCCAACCTGGCGCGTGGCCATCCCCTTTGTCTGCGCAGTTGTTGGCCCAAGCCGGCAGCGCGCTCATGTGGTCGCAGCCCATGGGAGACGATGTCTGGTGGGACGAAGTTCGGCCACACCAAGCAGGACGAACTGCCATCGTCAGCCGTCAGCAGGGTGATATTTTGAACGCGCCTTGGAGCGCCAGGAGTCAGGTGCACGAGTACGGCGGCATCAGCTGGTTGGGCCTGATTCGTCAGGGCCAACAGATGCTGGCCTTTGTCAACAAAGACGATCAGCGCATCTACATCACGGCGCCCAAAGGGGAGCCGCGGGCTTTGAGCCCGCAAGCCCCGCCGGGGCAAAGCCATCGCTACATCGACATGATTTCTGTGGGCGATGAAATTTGGTGCATCCGAGAAAGGCACGAGGAGGGCCGTGTCTCGCGTGATCTTGTGGCGATCAGCGATGCGGGGTTTCGCAGCTTAGAGGCCTCTTCACATTTTTATGCGCACCCACGGCTCTCGCCCGATGGCCGACATTTGTCTTGGATTGCATGGGAGCATCCGCAGATGCCGTGGGACGGCACCGAAGTGCGTGTGGCCGATGTGCATGACGGCAAACTCTCCAATGTGCGCGCGCTGGCCGGCGGCTTGCAAGAGTCGTGTCTTTGCCCCGAGTGGGGGCCAGGCAATGTGCTTTACTACATCTGCGACAAAAGTGGTTGGTGGAATCTTTGGCAAGTGAATTTGCAAGGTCAGCAAAGCCATGTGATAGACGAGGCCAGCGAGTGGGGCTTCCCACTGTGGCAATTGGGCATGCGCGCCATCACGGTGTTAGAGGACGGCCAGATCATCTCGGTTCACGGCCCGGTGGCGGCGCGAAAAATAGTGCGGGTTGATCCAGTCAAGCGCAGCATGCAAGAGCTGGGGTCAGACTTGACGGAGTTCAAGCCCTCGATCAGCGCTGGGCGCGGCAAAGCCTACGCGGTGGGCGCCAGCGGCTCGGTGATTTCACAATTGCTGGAGATTGATGTGGCGACCTGGAAGATCAGCGCAGTCATCTCGTCCATTGGCGCGCCCGTTGATGTGGCGTACTTTCCAACGCCGCACGAAATCAAAGCATTGCGAAGCGATGGTCGTGAAGTGTTTGCCATTTTGCATCCTGCGCATCACCCTGATTTGGAGCCTTCAGAAAAGCCGCCGTTGATGGTGGTGGTGCATGGTGGGCCAACGGCCAACTCATCTGCCACACTGTCGATGAAATATGCCTACTTCACCTCGCGCGGGATCTCGGTGGTGGATGTCAACTACGGGGGCTCAACCGGCTATGGCCGCGCTTATCGCAATTTGTTACAAGGCCAATGGGGCATTGTGGACCGTGAGGATGTGTTGGCTGTGGTGGACGCGCTCATTGCCCAAGGCACTTGCGACAAAGACAAAGTGTTGATTCGTGGGGGCAGCGCCGGGGGCTTCACCGTGCTCAATGTGCTGGTCAACAGTCAGCGTTTTGCAGCGGGTGCTTCTTATTACGGCGTGGCCGATTGCAGCGCGCTGGCCGCTGACACACATGACTTTGAGTCGCGTTATTTGGACGCCATGATCGGCGCCTACCCGCAAGAAAAAGCGCTGTACCAAGAGCGCTCACCGCTGACGCATGTGGCGCGCTTGAGCTCGCCCTTGATCCTCTTTCAAGGCTTGGAGGACAAGGTGGTGCCCCCTTCACAATCAGAAGCCTTTCGCGATGCGTGCGCGGCCAAAGGCCTCAAGCATGCGTACATCGCTTACGCGGGCGAGGGGCACGGTTTTCGGCAAGCCGCCACCATCGTCTCTTCACTCGAAGCAGAGCTGAAGTTTTATGGTGAAGTGCTGGGCTTTGTGCCACATCTCTAGGGTGAATGTCAGCGCAAAAAGACGAGCACAAAATGCGCGCTGAAAAAAATTCAATAGCAACTCAAAGTGTCAAAGTCAGTTGCGGCTGGAATGCGGCCTGCTCGTTTTTGCGCGCGTAGCCCAAAGGGTTGGCCACCACGCGGCATGCGCCCGCATGGTAATCATGCGCGCAGTGCAAGTGGCCATGCAGCCACAACTGCGCGTGCACCAGCAAGTCATCCAAGGCGTTGCAAAACCCTGCGGTGCCCGGCGTGCGGCCATAGCGCGGATCGGCGCTTTGCAAGCTGGGCGCAAAGTGCGTGACCACCACCGTGGCGCCCTCAAAAGTTTGGGCCAAAGCCGCACGCAACCAAGCTTGATCTTCAAGCGCTTGGGCTTTGACGGCGCCGGATAAAAATGGCAAGCCATGTCGATGCGTGCCGGTTTTGCGCAAATAAAAATCAGCCGCGCGCTGTGCTTTCTCGCGTGCTTTGAGTTGCAGCGTCAAGGGCCCCGTCAGTGGCACGAGCGCCTCGAAGTCGCTCCACAAGGTGCAACCGACAAAGCGCACGCCATTTAAAATTTCGCTGCGCCGGTGCAGCCAATGAATGTGCAAACGTTCACACGTCTGGCGCAGTCGCGCATGGGCCAGGTCGAAGTCCAAGCCGTCATACTCATGGTTGCCGGGCACATAAAAAACAGGCACCGGCCACGCCGCCAAATCTGCGCGAGGTGAGAAGCGCGCCAAGCCAAAATCCGTGTCATGCTGGTCCAGCAAGCAAGAGCCGGTTTGATACGAACCAATGTCACCGGCCAATATCAGCACATCTGCATCCGGCGCTGGCGAGGGCGCAAAGTGGGGGTGCGTTTCTAAATGCAAATCGGACAAGAGCTGAATTTTCATGCGCGTGATTTGGTGTTGGCATGGGCCGAGCGCGTTGACACAGAGGAGCGAAAAACCTCGTTTGCGATGTTGAGTAAAACCTCGCGCAACCAAAGATGATCGCTTTGCATGTGCTTACGCCGGTGCCACAGAGCTTCAACGTGCACCGGCTGCACATCAAATGGAAGCTCACACAAAAACAATTCATGCGCCATGCCGGTGGTGGGCACAAAGTGTTTGGGTAAAACGGTCAGCAGGTCGGAGTTGACCACCATGCGCCCCGCAGTGAAAAATTGATTCACCGTCATGACCACACGCCGCTCGCGACCCAGGGAGGCCAAAGCCTCGTCCACAAATCCAAATGGACGGCCCGAGAAACTCACCAGCAAATGGCGCGCAGCGCAATAGGCCTCGATGTCAATGGGTTTTTTTGCCAATGGGTGACCGCGGCGCATCACGCACACGTACTCGCCGTCATACAAACGTTGATGCTCAAAGGCAATGGCTTCACCCGCTTGTGCTTTGGCGGTCAGGTCGGCCAGCACGGCAGGAAAGTAACCCAGAGCCATGTCGGCCAAACCCTCTTCGAGCATGTGCCGCGGGTCGCGCGTGGTCAAGGGCATCACGCGCACGGAGATGCCCGGGGCTTGGTGCTCAAGCTGTTCGGCCAGGCCGCCCATCAACTCGGCCGCTGTGGCATCGGCCATGGCCAGCACAAAGGCGTTGCGCGCGTGTGCGGGAGCAAAGTGTTGAGGCACCAACGCGACTTGCAGTTGGCGCAAGGCCTCACGAACACTGGGCCACAAAGTTTCTGCAAAGGGTGTGGGCGCAATGCCGTGCCCTTCGCGGCGAACCAACTCATCGCCCAAGGCCTCTCGCAATCGGCGCAGTGAGTTGCTCACGGCGGGCTGGGTGATCGAGAGGTTGCGCGCGGCGCGGGTCAAGCTTTTCTCGGCCATGACTTCGTCAAAGACCCGAAGTAAATTCAAGTCCAGCGTCCGAAAATTGGTGTGGATGGCTTCAATCATCACTGTTATGAATGGTTGGCATCATGAATATAAAGTTGAATCACACCAGAGTAAACCCTAATATACGTCCATGGTCAAGAAGAAAGTGAATGTTTCACCCAAGCTCAAGACCCCTGAATAAGGAACGCACCATGAACCGTAGTTTTGTACACCTTGAGTACCCTTTGTCTCACCCTGGCGTGGACCGGGCAGAGCAAGCCGTGGCCAGCCTGCAAAGCCTGCGCGCAAACTTCAGCGCGACACGCACTTTAGCCGCCTTTCTGTTGGCTTCTGTGGTCTCGATTTTTGTGGTGGTTGCAGATCAAATGATGGACACGTGGGCGGATGGTCATTGGATGGCCGCCTGGGTCGCGCTTTGGGCCGTTGCCTTTGCGGCTTTGGGCTTGTTCTCTGGCGTCAGCAAAGACTTGGCTTTCAAAACTAAAACATCCCTTGACGCTTGGGCTATACGCATGTCGCAGCGCCGCTCGGACGAGCGCATGTGGGCGATTGCGCAAACCGACCCCCGCTTGATGGCTGATTTGCAAACCGCGATGACACACAGTGAAGGCGAAGTTGCCTTGGGTCAGGAAGCCTCGTATCGGCGTATTTCACGCATGCTGCGTACACAGCAAAACTGTATTTGATCGCAAGTCCTGCGCTCAGGCCCAGCAAAAGCCTCCTGCGGGAGGCTTTTTGTTGGGGGGTCTCACGAGCCCTTGGCCGCTGTTTGCGAAGCCCAATAAATGCCGGGCAAGATCAAACAAGCCCCCACCCCATGGTGCCACCCCAAAGACTCTCCAAGCACTGCCCAAGCGAGTACGCCGCCGAACAAAGGCCCTAAATACAAACTGGCGGCAATGCGACTGGCACCCAAGATTTTTTGTGCGTAAGCGTAAGATAAGTAAGCGCCCACACCTGGAAAAATGGCTGCCAACACGACCAAACTGGAGGCCTGCCAAGTCCATGCGGGCGCCGCAGTGAGTAACCATTCCCACGCGGCAAAAGGCAAAAGCACCGCACTGCCAAACAAGCAAGTCGCAGCCAAACGTGCGCGCGGGCTCAGGGGACTTGCCCATTTTTTCAGCAGCAAAGCATAGGCCGCCCAACATGCGGTGGCCACCATGATCAAGCCATCGCCCAGAACCCAGGTGACCTCCGACAAAGCCGCCCATTGGCCTTTGACGACCACATGCATCACGCCGGTCAAGGCCAGCAGCACCCCACCGGTTTGGCGCCAGCTGAAAGATTCTTTGAGCCAAAAAACCGCGCCCACCGCAATCAAAACCGGAGCGGCTGCATAGATCAAAGCAATGTTCATGGCACTGGTGGTTTGTGCGCCCCAGTAGACCCAGGCGCCGCACATCAGCATGCCCAAGCTGCCCAGCACCACATATTCACGCCAAGCGCGCAAAATTGAATCACGTTCGCGCCACAGCTCATGGCGCGAGAGTACGGCCAAGATCAGGCCCGCTAAAAACCACCGGCCTAGCGCCAACACATGCGGCGTGATAAAGCCCGGCGCAATGCGGGCGATCAAATAATTCACAGACCACAAAGCCGGCGTGATCCACAGCAATGCTTGCGCCAGTTGCTGGCGCGACTCGGTGGAGGTCCTCAGACTTGTGCCAAGCGCTGCTCCAGCGCGGCCTTGGTCTCTAGCAATGCTTTGGGCAGTCTGTGCGCCAATTGCTCAAAGTGCGTGCTGTGCAATTGAAGCTCTTGTTGCCAGGCGGCTTTGTCAATGCTGGTGACTGTGTTGAACTCGGCCGCACTGAAGCTCAAGCCGGCCCAGCTGATTTCATCGTACGTGGGGGCAAAGCCGAACATGGTTTCATGCGCTTTGGCTTTGCCTTCGATGCGGTCGATCATCCACTTGAGCACGCGCATGTTCTCGCCGTAGCCGGGCCAAACAAATTTGCCAGAAGCGTCTTTGCGAAACCAGTTGACGCAAAAGATGCTGGGCACGGTATGGCCAGAGGCTTTGACGCGCTCACCCATTTGGAGCCAGTGGGCAAAATAGTCGCTCATGTTGTAGCCGCAAAACGGCAGCATGGCAAAAGGATCGCGGCGCACCACGCCTTGCGCGCCGGTGGCCGCTGCGGTGGTCTCGGACCCCATGGTCGCGGCCATGTAAACGCCCTCGGTCCAACTGCGCGCTTGGGTCACCAAGGGCACGGTGCTTGAGCGGCGGCCACCAAAAATAAAGGCGTCGATGGGCACGCCAGCAGCGTCGTCCCACGCGGGGTCTAAGGCGGGGTTGTTGATGGCGCTGACCGTGAAGCGGGCATTGGGGTGGGCGGCTTTGGCGCCGGTGTCTTTGGCAATTTGCGGGGTCCAGTCCTTGCCTTGCCAGTCGATCAAGTGGCCGGGCAATGTGCCTGAGTCTTTTTCCATGCCTTCCCACCAGACGTCGCCCTCGTCGGTCAAGGCCACGTTGGTGAAGATCACGTTCTTGTCCAAACTGGCCATGCAGTTGGGGTTGGTGTGGTAATTGGTGCCGGGGGCCACGCCGAAGTAGCCCGCCTCCGGGTTGATGGCAACCATGCTGCCATCGGGTTGGGGCTTGATCCAAGCGATGTCGTCGCCAATGGTGGTGACCTTCCAGCCCTCAAAGCCTGCGGGCGGCACCAACATGGAGAAGTTGGTTTTGCCGCAAGCGCTTGGGAATGCCGCAGCCACATGGTATTTCTTGCCTTGGGGGTTGGTCACGCCCAAGATCAGCATGTGCTCGGCCAACCAGCCTTGCTCGCGGCCCATGTTGGAAGCAATGCGTAAAGCAAAGCACTTTTTGCCCAGCAATGCGTTGCCGCCGTAGCCTGAACCGTAGGACCAAATTTCGCGTGTCTCAGGGTAGTGAACGATGTATTTGACGCTGGGGTTGCAAGGCCAAGCGCTGGTGTCTTTCGCGCCGCCGACCAAGGGGGCGCCCACCGAGTGCATGCAAGGAACAAAGGCGCCGTCTTTGCCCAATACATCAAACACGGCTTTGCCCATGCGGGTCATGAGTTTTTGATTCACCGCCACGTAAGCGCTGTCGGTCAACTCAATCCCAATGTGGGAGATGTGCGAGCCCAATGGCCCCATAGAGAAGGGCACAACGTACATCGTGCGGCCTTGCATACAGCCCTCAAACAAGGGCTGCATGGTTTTGCGCATCTCGGCCGGGGCCATCCAGTTGTTGGTGGGGCCTGCGTCTTCTTTTTGGGCTGAGCAAATGTAGGTTCGGTCTTCCACGCGCGCCACATCGGAGGGGTCCGAGCAGGCCAAAAAGCTGCCGGGGCGCTTGGCTGGGTTGAGCCTTTTAAAGGTGCCGCTGTCTACCAAGTCTTGGCACAAGCGGGCGTATTCTTCATCGGAGCCGTCACACCAATAGACTTGGGCAGGTTTGCACAAGGCGGCCATGTCGGCCACCCAAGCCAGCAACTTGGTGTGTTGGACATAGGCTGGGGTGTTCAAGGACAAGCCTTGCATCACGGGTGAATTCATGGGAGGGGCTCCAAGGTTTTAAAATCGTTTTTTGAAAACCTTGCAAGGCGTTTTCAGAAAACGACGAGCCCGCCCGACGACCAAGCGTTTCAGCTTGTAACCGCGTCGTAACCCATGGCTAATTTTAAGGACGCTGGGCAAGCAGTGGGGCCAGATTGCCCAAAGATCTATGCAAAACTTGCATAAAGTCAAGACCAAGGCATCCATGAAAAACCCGCATTCAAGCGGGTTGGGTCAGGATGCAAATTGCAGGGCGAGCCCCTGCCCATCAATCAGGCCATGAACACTGCAATAAAAGCCAACAAGAAAATCAAAACCGCGCCGGCCACGGGGATCACGACGGGAATATGTTTGACCACGCCTTCAACGGGATCTTGGCTGGCGTGTGTATCGTTGTGTGCTGACATGGGAGAACCTTAATAAGTACAGCTGGGTATTTTAACCAAGACAGCGGGCTTGTCTAATTTGCAGCTTGCGCCGGGGTTGTTTGCGCCACGCGGCAGACATCGAGCACTTGTTGGCCGTAGGCCTGCAATTTTTTAACGCCCAAGCCGCTGATGCCTTGCAAGTCGTCCAAAGACTGCGGCGCGTGGCTGGCAATGGACGCCAAGGTCGCGTCATGAAAGATCACATAGGCCGGCAAATTGTGCTCACTTGCAACTTGCGCACGCCAAGCTTTGAGGTTGATGTACCTGACCAAGGCGTCTTGCCCCAAATTGGCCGCTGCGGGGCCCGGAGCATGAGGTTTGCGGCTGCGTTTTTCGGGGCGCTGGCTGATGGAGGCGCGCAGTTGCACCGTCAACTCGCCCTTTAAAACCGCACGAGAGCCTTCTGTCAGCTGCAAGGTGTTGAAGACTTCGCCCTGCACATTCAAGGCGCCCATGGCAATGAGTTGGCGCAGCACACCGCGCAGCTGCACTTCGCTGTATTGCGCACCAATGCCAAAGGTGCTCAAGCTGGTGTGGCCGTATTGGGAGACTTTTTCTGTGGCCTTGCCGCGCAAGATGTCCATGATGTGGCCCGAGCCAAATGAAAAGCCGCTGTGCTGCTGGGTCCGAAACACGGTGGAGAGCAACTTGCGCGCAGCATCAGTGCCGTCCCAAATGGCAGGGGGGTGCAAGCAGTTGTCACAGTTGCCGCAAGGCGTGCTGGCTTCGTCAAAGTAAGACAGCAAGCGCACGCGCCTGCAATCGGTGGCCTCTGCCAGCGCCAAAAGCGCGTCGAGTTTGCCGCGCATGACTTGCTTGAAATCGTCATGCGCGGGGCTCTCGTCGATCATGCGCCGCTGGTTGACCACATCTTGCAAGCCGTAAGCCATCCAGGCATCTGCGCGCATACCGTCGCGCCCTGCACGCCCTGTTTCTTGGTAATAGCCTTCGATGTTTTTGGGCATGTCCAGGTGCGCCACAAAGCGCACATCGGGCTTGTCGATGCCCATGCCAAACGCAATGGTGGCCACCATGACCACACCTTCGTCGCGCAGAAAACGGTCTTGGTGGGTTTGCCGCAAGGCAGCATCCAAGCCGGCGTGGTAGGGCAGCGCATCGATGCCAGATTCGGCCAACATTTGCGCCACTTCTTCGACGCGCCTGCGTGACTGGCAATAGACCACACCGGCTTCGCCCTCGTGCTCGCGTTCAATGAAGCGCAGCAGTTGCGTGCTGGCGTCTTTTTTCTCCACGATGGTGTAGCGAATGTTGGGCCTGTCAAAACTGCTGATAAACAGTTGCGCCGCCTCGAGCTGCAAGCGCTCGACGATGTCCGCACGCGTGAGCGCATCCGCCGTGGCGGTCAAGGCCACTCGAGGCACGCCGGCATAGCGCTCATGCAAGACGCTCAGGCCGCGGTATTCAGGCCGGAAATCGTGGCCCCATTGGCTGACGCAATGCGCCTCGTCAATCGCAAACAAACTGAGCAAGCCGCGCGCATGCAAGGCGTCAAGTTGCGCCAAAAAGCGCGGCGTGGTGATGCGCTCTGGCGCGGCATACAGCATTGTGATCTCGCCTTGCCGCAGGCGCTGCTCGACTTGCTGCGCCGCTTCAGGGCTGAGGGTGGAGTTCAAAAAATCAGCGCGAACCCCAGCCTCGTGCAAGGCGCCAACTTGGTCGTGCATCAAGGCAATCAAAGGCGAGACCACAATGGTGATGCCCTGCCCCGCGTTTTGCCGGGCAATGGCCGGAATTTGGTAGCACAGGCTTTTGCCGCCGCCGGTGGGCATCAAAACCAGCGCATCATGTCCGCTGGTGACGTGCTCGATGATGTTTTGCTGCGGGCCTCGGAAAGACTCGTAACCAAAAACCTCACTGAGGATGCGCAAAATGCTCGGGTTGGGGGATGTAGACACGGCTTGTATTGTCTACGAAGGGGCAAGCACAGGACTTTCTTTGAGTTGCTCAGTGGGCCCCGCCAGACAAAAACTGAAGTAAAAGCTGTAGGAAGTTGTGTGTGTCAGTTAGATTTTTTACAATAGCGCCATGAAAGCATTGACATACACCCGCGGCCAAGCGCTGCCCGAGATCTTGAATCAGCGCATTGCCATCTTGGATGGCGCCATGGGCACCATGATTCAGCGGTTCAAATTGGGCGAGGCCGATTATCGCGGCGAGCGCTTCAAAGACATCGCTCAAGACGTCAAAGGCAACAACGAGTTGCTCAGCTTGACGCGCCCCGATGTGATCAGCGATATCCATCAAGCGTATTTGGCCGCTGGCGCCGACATGATCGAGACCAACACCTTTGGCGCCACCAGCATTGCCCAGGCCGACTACGACATGGCTGACTTGGCTGTGGAGATGAACCACGCCTCGGCAGCTTTGGCGCGAGCGGCTTGCGACAAGTATTCAACGCCTGACAAACCTCGCTTTGCCGTGGGCGCTTTGGGCCCCACGCCCAAGACTGCCAGTATCAGCCCCGAAGTGAATGACCCTGGCGCGCGCAATGTGGACTTTGAAAGCTTGCGAGCTGCGTACTACGCACAAACGCAGGCCTTGGTCGAGGGCGGGGTGGATGCTCTTTTGGTGGAAACCGTTTTCGATACGCTCAACGCCAAGGCGGCTTTGTTTGCCATTGAAGAGTATTTCCAAGCCAGCGGGCAACGCTTGCCCTTGATCATCAGTGGCACCGTGACCGACGCTTCGGGCCGCATTTTGAGCGGCCAAACCGTCACGGCTTTTTGGCACAGCGTGCGCCACGCACGGCCCTTGGCAATCGGTTTGAACTGTGCCTTGGGCGCCACGTTGATGCGGCCCTACATTCAAGAGCTGGCCAAAGTTGCAAGCGACACCTTCATCAGTTGCTACCCCAACGCCGGCTTGCCCAACCCCATGAGCGAGACCGGTTTTGACGAGACCCCTGAAGTCACCAGTCGTTTGCTGCATGAGTTTGCAGCTGAAGGCTTGGTCAACATTGTGGGGGGGTGCTGCGGCACCACGCCCGAGCACATTGGGGCCATTGGCAATGCCGTCAGCCCCTTGGCACCGCGCGGGGTGCATGTGGGCGCATTTTACAAAGAGGCCGCCTTGGTTTGAGAGGTGTCAAGTGCGCCGGGGATAGCACTTGGCACAGAGGTTAAAATAAGCCCGCCCCAAGGAGCGTTGCAGCCCGTCCGAGCCACACTGTGCCGGCGGGTCAGGCTTGGGGCGCTTTCTATTGCAACCACGCTCACCTGCGTTGACCGAGGTGAGTTGTGTCTGATTTCGTTGCTGTTCCCCCCTTGAAACTCTCTGGTTTGGAGCCTGTCCAAATTGGTGAGGGCTCTTTGTTTGTCAACATTGGTGAGCGCACCAACGTGACGGGCTCCAAAGCCTTTGCCCGCATGATTTTGAATGGCGAGTACGAGCAAGCCTTGGCCGTGGCGCGTCAGCAAGTGGAAAACGGCGCGCAAATTATCGACATCAACATGGACGAGGCCATGCTCGACAGTCAAGCGGCGATGGTGCGATTTTTAAATTTGATCGCCTCTGAGCCCGACATTGCACGCGTGCCGATCATGGTCGACTCCTCCAAGTGGAGCGTGATCGAAGCGGGCCTGCGCTGCATACAAGGCAAGGGCATCGTCAACTCCATCAGCATGAAAGAAGGCGTTGAAGCCTTCAAGCAGCAGGCGCTTTTGGTCAAGCGCTACGGCGCGGCCGCGGTGGTCATGGCCTTCGATGAAAAAGGCCAGGCCGACACCTACGCCCGCAAGATAGAAATTTGTGAGCGGGCTTACCGCGTGCTGGTCGACGAAGTGGACTTTGCGCCTGAAGACATTATTTTCGACCCCAATATTTTTGCCATTGCCACCGGCATTGAAGAGCATAACAACTACGCGGTCGATTTCATCGAGGCCACGCGCTGGATTAAACAGCACTTGCCCGGTGCCAAAGTCTCGGGCGGCGTTTCTAACGTTTCGTTCAGCTTTCGCGGCAATGACCCGGTGCGCGAGGCCATTCACACGGTATTTTTGTACCATGCGATTCAAGCGGGCATGGACATGGGCATCGTCAACGCCGGCATGGTAGGTGTCTACGATGAGCTCGAACCCGAGTTGCGCGAGCGCGTGGAAGACGTGGTCTTGAACCGCCGACCTGATGCCGGTGAGCGCTTGGTCGACGTGGCCGAGAACGCCAAGGGCGCGGCCAAAGATGAGTCGCACAAATTGGCGTGGCGCGGCACGCCCCAGGCGCCGGTGGCCACAGCCCAGCGTTTGTCGCACGCCTTGGTGCACGGCATCACCGACTTCATCAGCGTGGACACCGAAGAGGCCTATCAGGAAATTTTGGCCAAAGGCGGGCGCCCCTTGCATGTGATCGAAGGCCCTTTGATGGACGGCATGAACATCGTGGGCGATTTGTTTGGTCAGGGCAAAATGTTTTTACCTCAAGTGGTCAAGTCTGCGCGCGTGATGAAGCAAGCCGTGGCGCATTTGGTGCCCTACATCGAAGAGGAAAAACGCTTGCAAGCCGAAGCTGGGCAAGACGTCAAGTCCAAGGGCAAGATTGTGATTGCCACGGTCAAAGGCGATGTGCATGACATCGGCAAGAACATTGTCACGGTGGTGCTTCAGTGCAACAACTTTGACGTGGTGAACATGGGCGTGATGGTGCCGTGTCATGAAATTTTGGCCAAAGCCAAAGAAGAAAACGCCGACATCATTGGCTTGTCGGGCCTGATCACACCCAGCTTAGAAGAGATGCAATACGTGGCCAGCGAGATGCAAAAAGACGCGTATTTCAATTTGCGAAAAATGCCCTTGCTCATCGGCGGCGCCACCACCAGCCGGGTGCACACGGCTGTGAAAATTGCGCCCCATTACGAAGGCCCCGTGGTCTATGTGCCCGACGCTTCGCGCAGCGTGAGCGTGGCGCAAGGCTTGCTGTCTGAGCGCGCAGACGCCTATATCCAAGAGCTTGAAGCAGACTACGCCAAAGTGCGTGAAATGCACGCCAACAAAAAGCAAACGCCCATGTGGCCGCTGGCCAAGGCGCGCAGCAACAAAACGAAAATTGATTGGGCTGCTGCCACACTGCCTGCCCCTAAATTTGTCGGCCGCCGTGTGTTTAAGAATTTCGATTTGGCAGACATTGCGCGCTACATCGACTGGGGCCCATTTTTTCAAACCTGGGATTTGGCTGGGCCTTACCCTGCTATTTTGCAAGACGAAGTGGTCGGCATTGAGGCGCAAAAAGTTTTCAATGATGCGCAGCAAATGCTGCAAAAAATCATTGAAGGGCGCTGGCTCAGCGCGCATGCGGTGATGGGCTTGTACCCCGCCAACAGCGTGAACCACGACGACATTGTTTTGTACACCGACGACTCGCGCAGCCACGTGGCCATGACGTGGCACGGGCTGCGCCAACAAACCGAAAAACAGGGGGGCAAACCCAGCCGCTGCTTGGCTGATTTTGTGGCCCCGCGCCTCAATGCACAAGGTCAAGAAACTGGCTTGAAAGATTATGTGGGCGTGTTTGCCGTGACAGCAGGCATTGGCGTAGAAAAGCGCGAACAAGCCTTTGAAGCGGCGCATGACGACTACAGCGCCATCATGCTCAAAGCACTGGCCGACCGCATGGCAGAAGCCTTTGCGGAGTGCTTGCACCTGCGCGTGCGCACAGATTTATGGGGCTACGCCGCGCAAGAAAGCACCGACGTGCCAGCCCATTTGAAAGACTTGATTGCTGAAAAATACCAAGGCATCCGGCCCGCGCCGGGCTACCCAGCCTGCCCTGACCACAGCGCCAAAAAAGGCATGTTCGAACTCTTGCGATGCCAAGACATTGGCATGGGCTTGACCGAGAGTTTGGCCATGACACCGGCGGCCAGTGTCAGCGGTTTTTATTTGAGCCACGCGCAAAGCCAGTATTTCAATGTGGGCAAAATCGGTGAAGACCAAGTGCAGGACTTGGCCAAACGTCAAGGCGTGGACGTGGCTGCGGTCAAGCGTTTGCTTGGGCCCAATTTATAGACTCCTGCGTTTGTTCGTCAGCGATCTGGCCTGAACCAACCACAATGCCAGCACGCCCAAAATGCCGGCAACCAGCAGCCAACGCAAACCGATGCTGTAGCCATTTTGGGTGGTCCACAGCAGACCTAAGCCCCATGGCGCGATGGCGCGCCCTAGCGCCATGGGTAAGCCCAACACCCCATTGAGCCGCCCGACATGGTCGCGACTGACATATTGCGCAACAGCCGTCCCTCTGACAATGGTGTTCAAGCCATTGCCCAAGCCATAGAAAAGCACAAACATCAGCGCTGCCCATTGTGTCAACCCACCGGCGATTAAAAACACCAAGCCGAGCGGGACCAGACATGGAATCCAAAGGTTGGCGGCGTGCACATCCAAGTGTTTCTCAAACCAAAACAACAATAAGCGCCCCAGCACTTGAACCGCTCCAATTGCTGCGGGGACAGCAATCACCCATGCCGGGGGTAGTTGGGCCTCCTCTAACAAACTCACCATGTGGGTCGACAAGGCCGAGCTCACCATGGCCGTTAAGAACAAAAAACCAGCCAACAGCAAGAAGGGGGCGCTTTGAAGAAGTTGCTGAAATTCTGGAGATGCTGGTTCTGGGCGGGGCGGCGAAGCAGGCACAGGCTGCTCTGGCACGTCAAGGCGTTGAGATGCAGGTGCTTGCTTTAACAACCAAGCATGCAATGGCACACACACGAGAGCATGCAGCAAAGCCAAAACCCACAAGGCATCGCGCCAGCCTAGGGCGGTGATCAACCAAGATGACAAAGGGATGAAAACGGTGCTGGCCAAACCCCCTAAGAAGGTCATGATGATGATTGCGCGTCGGTAGTCCGTGGGAAAGCGGCGGGTCAGAACCGCAAAAGCCGGGGGGTAAAGAGTGGCCGAAAGCCCCACCCCCAGCGCCAACCACACCGCATAAAACCCAGCCAATGATGTGACGAAACTGTGCGCCACCAAGCACAAACCCACCCACGCCGAGCCCCAAGCCATGACGCGCCGCTCATGGCCTTGGTCTATCCAGCGGCCAATCGGGTAGGCCATCAAACCATCGGCCAACAAAGCCAAGCTAAAAGCCAAAGAAGATTCTGCACGCGTCAAACCCAGTTCGCGCTCGAGCGGGCCCATCAGCAAAGAGAAGGTGTAGAAAACACTGCCCCAACTGATCAACTGGGCCAAAGACAAGCAAGCTGAAAAGGCCTCTAAGCCAGGTGTCCACGAGAATTTGATAATGCCGCGCATGCCTGCATTATCAAGGCGGCGAAAGTGCTCTGCGGTATTGCACCGCCTCGGCGATGTGCGCCGCTTGTGTGCCGTGGCTGCCAGCCAAATCGGCAATGGTGCGTGCCACTTTCAAAACCCGGTGCGTGCTGCGAGCGCTCCAAGCCAGGCGCGTGGCCACCGCTTGCAAAAAGGCCAGGGCGTCCGCTTGCATGTGCAAATGGGCGTCCAAGGCTGCGCCGGCCAAGGCTTGGTTGGGGCAGCCTTGTCGCTGCAGTGCAAACTCGCGCGCGTGCAGGCTGCGCCTGGCGATGGGCTCGGTGCCCTCGCCGGGGGGGCTGCTGACCAGTGTGCGCACATTTTGGCTGGGCACTTCAATGTGCAGGTCAATGCGGTCAAGCAAAGGGCCGCTTAATTTGGCCATGTAGCGCCGCACTTGATCGGGCGTGCAGCGGCATTGCGGGCCTTGCGCGGCCGTGTCACTGGGCTGGCCGGCATAGCCGCACGGGCAGGGGTTCATGGCGGCGATCAGCTGAAAGCGCGCTGGAAACTCCGCACTGCGCGCAGCGCGCGAGATGGTGATGGTGCCGCTCTCCAAAGGTTCACGCAGGGCCTCTAAAGCTGAGCGAGGAAACTCAGGCAGCTCGTCTAAAAAAAGCACACCGTGGTGGGCCAATGAAATCTCACCTGGCCGCGGCGGCGAGCCACCCCCCACCAAGGCCACGGCACTGGCCGAGTGGTGCGGGTGCCCGGTGGGCCGCTGCGCCCAGTGCGCCAATTTAAAACGCCCGGCCAGGCTGGCCAAAGCGGCCGCCTCTAACGCCTGGTCAACGTCCATAGGGGGCAGCAAACCGGCAAATCGATGCGCCAGCATGGACTTGCCAGAACCTGGCGGGCCCACCATCAAAACGCTGTGACCTCCGGCAGCGGCAATCTCCAAAGCGCGCTTGGCGCCGGCTTGACCTTTGACATCCGACAAATCAGCGTAGCGTGCACAGGCCGGCAGGGGTGTGCTGGACAGGCGCACCCAGCCTGGCTCATGGGCCGATTCCTCGGCAGGGGGGGCGGCAAACTGGCGCACCACATCGCTCAAGTGGTGCGCGCGAAAAACACGTGTACCAGGCACCAAGGCGGCTTCCTCGGCGCTGCCAGGGGGCAGCACCAAGCCGGTGTTGACCTGGCTGCTGCGAAGTGCCAAGCCCATGGACAAGGCGCCGCGCACAGGACGCAATTGACCCGACAAAGACAACTCGCCGGCAAACTCATATGCAGCCAAACGCAATGCATCGATTTGACCGCTGGCGGCCAAGATGCCCAGGGCAATGGGCAAGTCAAACCGGCCAGAGTCCTTGGGCAAATCGGCTGGCGCTAAGTTGACCGTGATGCGCTTGTTGTGCGGAAACGCAAACCCTGAATTTTGCAAAGCCGAGCGCACACGTTCACGTGCTTCTTTCACTTCGACATCGGCCAAACCAACCAAAGTAAAGCAGGGCAAGCCGTTGGCCAAATGCACTTCGACTGTGACGGCGGGGGAGGCCAAGCCCACCAATGCCCGACTTTGCACCAAAGAAAGACTCATTTTGACTCCATGCACAAAGTTGGTGCAACATAAGGGGCTGCTTGGCAGCCTTGGTGGTTTTTGAACGCAAATTCATTTGTACACCAAGGGGCCAAAGACGTCGTCCAATCAGAGGGGCGTCAGGCCGCACCCACCAAGCCGAATTCGTTTTGGCACGCTAAATGCTTAAACCGTTCAGTCCCTTTTCAATATTTCAGGAGTTCCCTATGAAAAAGATTGCTTCCCCTCTTTTATTGGTCATGTCTTTGGCTGGCGTTGGCAGCGCTTTGGCCCAAACCGCCCCGGCCGCAGCGCCCGAACCGGTCTCCACTTTGTCGTTCAATGTAGGCGCCACATCCGAGTATCGGTACCGCGGTATTTCGCAAAGCCGTTTGGATCCAGCGCTTCAAGGCGGTGCAGATTACGCTGACAAGGGCGGCGCCTATGTGGGCATTTGGGGCTCGAGCATCAAGTGGATCAAAGATGCCGGGGGCAATGGCAACGCTGAGATTGACTTGTACGGCGGCTACAAATTCAGCGTAGGCGATGTGTCCTACGACGTGGGCTTTTTGCGCTATGAATACCCCAGCAACAACTTGGCTGTGAGTGCCAACACCAACGAGTTGTATGGCGCCGTCACGATCGGCCCAACCACCGTGAAATACTCACAAAGTACAGGCAATTTGTTCGGCTTTGCCAACAGCAAAGGCAGCTCCTACCTGGACCTGAGCGCCACCTTTGATCTGGGCGATGGCTACTCCTTGGTGCCCCACTTGGGTTATCAATCGGTCAAAAACAATGCCGACTACTCCTATACAGATTACGCACTGACCTTGGGCAAAGACATGGGCAATGGCTTGGCGGCTTCAGCAGCCTTGATTGGCACCGACGCAGGCAAAGCTTTTTATTACACCCCCGCAGGCAAAGCCACTGGCAAAGCCGGCTTGGTGTTGGGCTTGAAGTACAGCTTTTAAATTTTTTTACAGCAACAAGGAGCCATCATGAAACTGGTGACCGCGATCATCAAACCGTTCAAGCTTGACGAGGTGCGCGAAGCCCTCTCAGGCATTGGCGTGCAAGGAATTACTGTGACCGAAGTCAAAGGCTTTGGCCGACAAAAAGGACACACCGAGTTGTACCGCGGCGCAGAGTACGTGGTGGACTTTCTACCCAAAGTGAAGATCGAGGCGGCGGTGGCCGACGATCAAGTTGAACGCGTGATCGAAGCGATCGAAGTCGGTGCTCGCACCGGCAAGATCGGCGACGGCAAGATCTTTGTCTACGACTTGGAACAAGTCGTTCGCATTCGCACCGGTGAAACTGGGGCGCAAGCCCTTTGATGCCAGAGAAAGAGAACTTCAAATGAAAAAACTATTTGCCTCCCTCGCATTGGGATTGAGTCTGTGCTTGTGCACGGCAGCGTTTGCGCAAACAGCGCCTGCCGCCCCTGCTAAAACCGAAGCCAAAGCAGAAGCAGTGCCAGCAACTGCGCCCGCTGCAGCCCCTGCTGCTGCGCCTGCAGCAGCCGAAGCAACGGCAGCGCCAGTTCTTGTTCCCAACAAAGGCGATACCGCCTGGATGATGGTCTCCACTGTGTTGGTCATCATGATGGTGGTGCCCGGCCTGGCATTGTTCTATGGCGGTTTGGTGCGCAGCAAAAACATGTTGTCGGTGCTGATGCAAGTCATGGTCACCTTCTCATTGATCACGGTCTTGTGGTTCATCTATGGCTACAGCTTGGCCTTCACCGAGGGCAATGCCTACATTGGCGGGCTCGACCGCTTGTTCATGAAAGGCATTTGGGACAACGCAGCGGGCACTTTCGCCAATGCAGCAACTTTCAGCAAAGGCGTGGTCATTCCTGAGGTCACATTCGCCGGCTTCCAAGCCACCTTCGCGGGCATCACTTGCGCGTTGATCGTGGGTGCATTTGCCGAGCGCATCAAGTTCTCGGCCGTGCTTTTGTTCATGACCTTGTGGTTCACCTTCAGCTACTTGCCCATCGCACACATGGTCTGGTTCTGGATGGGCCCTGACGCCTACACCGCCAAAGAAGTGGTTGACGAGATGAACAACAAAGCGGGCATGATTTGGCAGTGGGGCATGCTCGACTTTGCCGGTGGCACGGTGGTTCACATCAACGCTGCTGTGGCCGGTTTGGTGGGCGCATTCATGGTCGGCAAACGTGTGGGTTACGGTCGTGAAGCCATGACCCCGCACAGCTTGACCTTGACCATGGTCGGCGCCTCTTTGCTGTGGGTGGGCTGGTTTGGATTCAACGCCGGCTCTGCTTTGGAAGCCAATGGTTTTGCTGCCCTGGCCTTTGTCAATACCTTGCTGGCAACAGCAGCTGCGGTGCTGGCATGGTGCGTGGGTGAGGCGCTGATGCGCGGCAAGGCATCGATGTTGGGCGCGGCCTCTGGTGCTGTGGCAGGCTTGGTGGCGATCACGCCAGCAGCGGGCAACGTGGGCATCGGCGGCGCCTTGGTGATCGGCGTCGTGGCTGGCTTTGCATGCTTGTGGGGCGTCAATGGCCTGAAGAAAATGCTGGGCGCTGATGACTCGCTCGATGTCTTCGGTGTGCACGGCGTGGGCGGCATCGTGGGTGCTTTGTTGACCGGTGTCTTTAACTCGCCCAGCTTGGGTGGCCCTGGCTTTGTGGCCGATTGGGTGACAGCCGGCATGGTCACTGCAGCAGATTTTTCTGTGGCAGCCCAGGTCTGGACACAAGCCAAAGCTGTCTTGGTCACCATCGTGTGGTCAGGCGTGGTCTCCTTGGTCTCCTTCAAGTTGGTTGACCTGACGGTGGGCCTGCGCGTGACGGAAGAGGAAGAGCGCGAAGGCTTGGACATCAGTGCGCACGGCGAAACGGCTTACCACGGCTGAGTGCATTGAATTGATTTCTGAATAAGATGTCTAGCTTGAACAGCCCGCCTTGGCGGGCTGTTTTTTTGTCAACACGCCATCCATGCTGATGCAATCAGCACTGTTGGGCGGGTTGGCTTGGCGCAAGGCACAATCGCCCAACGTACTGCTTTGGGGTACGGGCGAACTGCAAAGGTTTTGAACGTGACCTCTCTAACCAATTTACAAGTCCCATGCCTAACGCCCACTTGGCACCGCGTGACAAGCCAAGCCGATGTGTTGGGTGAGTCACCCTTTTGGCAGCCGGCAGAAAACCGTTTGTATTGGCTCGATATTCCGGGCCAGCGCTTGCGGCGTTTGTGCATTCAAGACAAGCTGCACGCGCAAGGTGAAGTAGAAGATTGGACCTTGCCAGAAGAGCCTGGCTGCTTCGCACCAGCAGCCCTTGGTGGTTGGATCATGGCGCTTCGCAGCGGCATTTACCGCGCACACGAATGGGGTGGGCCATTGACGCTGTTAGCGTCTGCGCCTTATGACACCGCGCATCTGCGCTTTAACGATGGCAAGTGCGACCCCGCGGGGCATTTCTGGGGCGGCTCGATGTACGAGCCGCGCGACCGCGCCGCTGGCGTTTTGTACGCTTACCAAACTGGCGCCGGCCTGCAAGCCAAAGCCGATCAAGCCACCGTGGCCAATGGCCTGGCTTGGTCGCCCGATGGGGGCAGCTTGTATTGGTCTGACACAGGTGCACACCGCATTCGCGTCTGGAACTACGACGCGGCCAGCATGGGCTTGTCCAACGAACGTGTGTTGGCACAGTTCCCCATGAAGCCCAAAGACTGGGTGTGGGGAACGCCAGAGGCCAGCGCCTATGCGGGACGGCCCGACGGCGCCACCGTCGACGCGCAAGGCTTTTATTACGCCGCCATGTACGAGGGTCGCCGCTTGGCCAAGATCGCACCCGATGGGCGCGTGGTGGCCTTCATTGAAACCCCGGTGCAGTGCCCAACCATGCCGTGTTTTGGCGGAGACGATTTGTGCACTTTGTTCATCACCACATCAGCGCACGGGCGCAGCCCACAGGAGCTCCAAGCGCTGCCTGATTCGGGGTGTGTGTTTGCCATGCGGGTTCAAACACCGGGGTTGGCGGTGAACTTTTTCAAATAACGCAGAGGTTTTCAGGCCTCCAAAGATGTCCGGACAAGTTGGCGGCGCCTGCTATATAGTCTGGCCTTGGCTGCGACTTGCGAAGTTTGACTTGGCGCTTGATTTGCGCAGCCGATTTGAACAACAAGGACCGCCATGCAGATGCAAGATCGTTCGGGGAGAGCCCTGCGCTTAGAGGGGGTACGACACATGATTGGCCGCACACCCTTGCTGGCTCTGAATTTGCGTTTCCAAGGAAACGCTTGCCGCGTGTTTGCCAAAGCCGAGTACTTCAATTTGACTGGCAGCATCAAAGACCGGATGGCCTTGCATATTTTGGAGTCTGCCGTTCAAAGTGGTGATCTTGCCCCAGGAGGAACCATTGTGGAGGCTACTAGCGGCAATACGGGCATTGCCTTTGCGGCATTGGGCGCTGCCATGGGAGAGAAGGTCGTGATTTACATGCCTGATTGGATGAGCTCTGAGCGCAAGGCATTGATACAGTCGTATGGTGCGCAAATCCGACTGGTCAGCCAAGAAGAAGGTGGTTTTTTGGGCAGCATTGCCATGACGCAGAAACTCGCGCAAGAAACGCCATTGGTATTTTTGCCGCGGCAATTTGAAAATGAGGCCAACGTCCAGGCCCACGCCTTGAGCACAGGGCCTGAGTTGTTAGCGCAGTTGGCAAGTCTAGGGCTGAAACCAGATGCGTTTGTAGCAGGCGTAGGCACAGGGGGAACGGTCATGGGCGTGGCGCAGGCATTGCGAGCAGCATGTCCCCGCGTGAAGGTACACCCTTTAGAGCCTGCGGAATCGCCGACGCTTTCAACCGGACACAAAGTTGGGCGGCATCGAATTCAAGGCGTGTCAGATGAGTTCATTCCTAGCATCTGCAAAATTTCCGATCTGGATGATGTGATTGCAGTGCACGACGGAGATGCAATTTTGATGGCGCAACGTTTGGCACAGGAGCTGGGATTAGGGGTGGGCATATCTTCGGGTGCCAATTTTTTGGGGGCCTTGCAATTGCTCCAGCGACATGGTTGGAGCAGCACCGTGGCAACGGTTTTTTGCGATGACAATAAAAAATACTTATCAACCGATTTGTCGCGGCAAGAGCCCGTGCGCTCAGGGTATCTCAGCGCGCAAGTGGAGCTTGTCAGTTATGAGGCGATACCGGCATCTTCAAACAGGTGACAGGCCGGCGCATCCAAGCCCCTCAGTCAAGGCGTCGCAATGAACAATCGCAAAGACATCATGGACGACAAGACCGATTTAAACCCACCAGAAACCGCAGAGTGGCGTGGCGCCCCGCGGCCCTTGACTGAGACGCAAGCACCGCAAAGGGCAATTTATATTTTGCACGAATGGGCCCATGTGGCACGACATGCCGATGTTGCTTTAAAGTTGCTTTTAATTTCTGAGAATTTGGTGCAGGTAGGGCGGGTTACGGGCTCGCGGCTCGCCGGCGGTGTGTCGTTGACAAGTTTGCGCTGTGGGCTATAATTTGTCCGGACAAGTATTGGAAAAATTGCAGCGCCTGGCGAGCCTTTTCCCCTCATGTTTTTGCACAAGGAGATGTCATGACCACGTTGATCGTTTTATTCAACCTGAAAGATGCAGGCAGTCGTGTGGACTACGAACGATGGGCGCGGGAAGTGGATATGCCCACTGCAGGGGCGCTGCCCTCGGTGGACAAGTTTGAGGTGCTCAAGGCAGCGGGCTTACTGACAGGCGGCGCGTCGCCGTATGAATACATTGAAATTTTGCGCATCAACGACATGACACAACTGGGCAAGGACGTGGGAACCACGGCCATGCAAGAAGTCGCAGCGCAATTCCAAGCGTTTGCGGACAATCCAGTGTTCATCTTGACGCAGTCGCTGTGAGTCAGTACCCCGAACTCTCAGGCAAGGTGGCCATCGTCACCGGAGCAGGCCGACCTGGCGGCTTGGGCGCTGCCATTGCGCAACGCTTGGCGCAAGAGGGTGCCAAGGTGGTGGTGGCTGATTTAGACACTGTCCAAGAAATGCATGCGGTTGTTCAAGAAATCATCGATCATGGGGGTCAAGCCATGGCGCTGCCCTGCAATATGTTGGACGGCAGCGCAGTGGAAAAATTGGTTGCCGACACGCAGGCAGCCTACGGCGGCGTGGACATCTTGATCAACAACGCAGGCGTGGGCTATTTGATGAAGCCTATCGTTGAGATGTCACTGGACGAGTGGGACACGGTCTTGGGTGTCAATTTGCGCGGCATGTTTGCAGCCACCCAAGCAGCGGCCAAACGGTTCATCGCGCAAGGCCGCGGTGGTCGCATTGTCAACATAGCGAGTCAAGCGGCCAAGTCAGGGTTTACGCATGCGTCTGCCTATTGCGCCTCCAAACACGGCGTGCTGGGTTTGACGCGTGTGGCAGCGATTGAATTGGCGCAGCACCAAGTCACGGTCAATGCGGTATGCCCCAACCATGTCACCACGGGTTTGGGTGCTTGGCAAAACGAGTATTTTTCAAAGCTCTTGGGCAAGTCTGTCGAGCAGTATTTGGCGGAGATGCGTGCGCGCATTCCCTTGGGGCGTGCGGGTTTGACCAGTGACACAGCCAACGCCTGCGCGTTTTTGTGCTCAGACCAAGCGCAATACATCACAGGCGAGGCCATGAATGTCTCTGGCGGTGAGGAAATGCATTGACATGAACAACGGAAATAATTGGGCATGGCCACACGGCGCCAAGCTCGCGCTGTCTTTGGTGGTCAACGTTGAAGAGGGCGCTGAATACAGCGTAGCCGATGGCGACCCTACGCCAGAGCCCGTGGACGAGTTGGGTGTGACGCTCAAAAAGCCCATTCGAATGCACGGCAATGAATCAAACTACCAATACGGTATCAAAGAAGGTGCGCCGCGCGTGCTCGAGTTGCTTGATCGCTACAAGATGCCAGCGACGTGGACCGCAGCTGCCTTGGCCCTGGAGCGCGCACCGGGCCTAGCGAAAGCTATTCGAGAAAGAGGCGACGAGACCTGCTCGCACGGGTGGCGTTGGGAGCATCAATTTCGCTTCAACGAGGCCCAAGAAAGAGAGTTCATTCAAAAAGCAGTACGCAGCATTGAGCACAGCACAGGCACGCGGCCGGTGGGTTGGCTCTCACGCTATTTGCACACCGAGAACACCCGGCGCTTGTTGCAAGAAGAAGGCTTTTTGTACCACATGGACGACTACAGTGCAGACACGCCATTTTGGGCAGCTGTGAGCGGTTCGGACAAGCCGATGGTGATCGTGCCATATGCGCTGGACTCTAACGATATGAAGATGTGGCTGTCACCCGCGTTCACACCCGACATGTGGCTGAAGTACGCCTGTGACACTTTGGATGTGCTGCTGGTGCAAGGCCAAACAGCCAGGCAACCACGTATGATGTCTTTGGGCTTGCATCTGCGCATCATCGGCCGGCCTGGGCGCATTGGGGCGCTAGAAAAGTTTTTGGCGCATGCCTCACAAGCCCAAGGGGTATGGATCACCACACGCCGGCAGGTGGCCGAGCATTTTGCTGTGGCCGTGCCGCCTTCGAAGGTGGTGGCATGACTTTGCTGGCCAAAGCGCGGTCACTTTTATTTGTTCCTGCCGACCGACCTGAGCGCTATGCAAAGGCGTTGGCAAGTGGTGCCGATGTTGTTTGCATTGATTTAGAAGACGCCCTACAGCCGCAAGCGCGCGAGGGGGCGCGCAAAACATTGACAGACTTTTTTAAAAGCCTCAGACCAGCGCACCGATTTGGCGTTCGCATCAACCATTTAAGCAACTTGGATGGTCTTCGTGATGTGTTGTCGCTGCATGCTGCCGAATGTTCGCCCGCTTTTGTTGTGATGGCCAAAACACAAAGTGCAGTAGAAATGCAAATGTTGGCGGCTTTACTGCCGGGCGTGCCATTGATCGCTTTGATTGAAAGCGTCAAGGGGCTTGAAGCAGCCAATGCGATTGCACAAGCGCATGCACAAGTCCAGGCACTGATGTTTGGCGGTGCAGATCTGTCAGCGCAACTGGGCTGCGACATGGCATGGGAGCCGTTGCTGCACGCCAGGTCAAGTTTGGTCATGGCCGCGGCGACCAATGAATTGGCTTTGTTCGATATGCCATGGTTAAACGTTCAAGACCTTCAAGGCGCAGAGCAAGAGGCGGCACGTGCAGCAGCACTTGGCTTTTCCGCCAAGGCATTGATTCACCCTTTGCATGTTGCACCGGTGCACGCTGGGTTGGCCCCGACAGCTCAGGCTTTGGCGCAAGCGCAACGAATCCTTGCGCAAGATGGGGCAAACCAAAGCGCAGCTCAGGGCGTGCTCACAGTAGATGGGCAGATGGTAGACCGGCCTGTGGTTTTGGCGGCGCAGCGTTTGCTGCGGCGTGCAGGCATTTGAAAATTCACACGAGAAAGAATATATGGTTCAAAACGTCAAACAAGTCGGCCCCAACCGGTTCCGAGAAACTTTTGGGCGGTATTTTGAAGAGTTCACGGTCGGTGATATTTACGAACACCGACCACGCAGAACCATCACTGAAACAGAAAACACCTGGTTCACTTTGCTGACCATGAACAACCACCCCTTGCACTTTGATGCCGATTACGCCAAAGCCTCAGAGTTTGGACGTTGCTTGGTCTCCAGTCCGTTCACGGTGGCCTTGATCGTTGGCATGAGCGTGACCGATGTGTCTCAAAAAGCCATTGCCAATTTAGGTTGGAGCGATATCAAGATGACGCACCCGGTCTTTGCCGGCGACACCTTGAGTGCTGAGTCTGAAGTGCTGGCCAAACGCGACTCTGGGTCTAGACCGACGGCCGGCATCGTGACCGTTAAGACGACGGGATTTAACCAAGACGGGGCGATCGTTTGCAGTTTCACACGCATGATCTTGATTCCGCGTCTAGGCCACAGTGTTGAAGACAAGGCGGACTATTGATGTCAAGCTGGAACATGGAGGACGAACGCGCGATTCTGGACAGCATCGACGTTTGGGTTGAGAAAGAGGTGCGCCCTATTGCCAAGCGCTTTGACCACGCCGATGAGTACCCGCATGACTTGGTGGAGCAGATGAAAGCACTCGGTCTGTTTGGCGCAACCATCAGTCAAGATTATGGCGGCCTGGGCCTCTCGGCCGGAACCTACGCCAAGATTGTGATTCGAGTTGCAAGCGCATGGATGGCGCCCACCGGGATATTCAATTCGCACTTGATCATGGCCACAGCCATAGAACGCTTTGGAACTGACAAACAAAAAAACGAATACCTGCCGCGCATGGCCCGAGGAGAGTTTCGCGGCGGCATTGGTTTGACAGAGCCCAACGCAGGAACCGACCTGCAGGCCATTCGCACCCAAGCGCAACGCGATGGCGATCATTACGTCGTCAACGGTGCGAAGACGTGGATCACCAACAGCGGACAAGGCGACGGCTTGCTGCTGCTGGTCAAAACAGACCCGCAAGCACAGCCGCGCCACAAAGGCATGAGTTTGTTCATTGCTGAAAAGGCGGAAGGCTTCATCGTTGCCAAGAAGATGGAGAAACTTGGTTACAAAGCCATTGACACCTGTGAGCTGACTTTTGACAACTACCGCGTACCGGCTGAAAACTTGCTGGGCGGTGAGGAGGGCAAAGGCTTTGCACAAATTGCTGGGGGCTTGGAGTTGGGGCGCATCAACGTGGCCGCGCGAGGCTGTGGCATTGCTCAAGGGGCATTGGAGTTAGCGCTGCGCTACGCGCAAGAGCGCAGCACTTTTGGCAAGCCCATTTGCGAGCACCAGGCCATACAGCTGAAGTTGGCTGAGATGGCCACACAGGTAGCGGCCGCCAAGTTGCTGATCGAACAAGCAGCGATCAAATACGATGCGGGCGAACGTTGTGATTTGGAGGCCGCGATGGCCAAGTATTTTGGCTCAGAAGCCGGCGTGTTTTGCGCCAATGAGGCAATGCGAATTTTTGGCGGCTACAGCTACAGCACCGAATATGAAATCGAGCGCTACTACCGCGATGCCATGCTGATGTGCATTGGAGAGGGCACCAACGAAGTGCTGCGCACCATCATTGCCAAGCAGTTGATTGCGCGCAACCCCGCTTAAATGAGGCTGCGCAGCCGCTTTAGTTGTCTAGGAGAACAACCGATTTTCCTTGATTCTCACCGCGCATCAATCGACAAAAAGCAGCAGGAACCTGGTCCAATCCGTGCTGGATGTCTTCACGAAAATGAAGTTGCCCTGCTTGGTAAAATGCACCCAACTCTTTGGTCATTTGTCGCATGTGCTGCCAATGGTCGTACACCACCAAGCCGCGGACAGTGGCACGCGAACGAATCAGTAAACCCGCATTCAATTGCGAGGGGCTTGCGCCGTTGTATTGCGCCATCAAGCCACACAGAACAACGCGGGCATGAAGCGCCAAATTTTCAATGGCCGCATCGAGTACTTCACCGCCAACGTTGTCAAAATATACATCAATCCCCTTGGGGCACAGTTGCTTCAAGGCGCTTGTCAACGGCGTATTTTTGTAATCAATGCAGTCGTTGAAACCGGCCACACGTTTGACCCAATCACATTTTTCGGGGCCGCCGGCAATCCCGATCACACGGCAACCCGCAATCCGGGCGAGTTGACCCACAGTGGCGCCAACTGCGCCGCTGGCTGCAGAGACCACCAAAGTTTCGTTGGGTTGAGCTTGGCATAGGAGGTTAAATCCGACCCATGCCGTCAAGCCTGGCATGCCCAGGCCGCCCAGCGCCAGAGAGCTTGGGTTAATTTGAGGATCCACCCGGCGGCACTGCGGGATCGACTGAGCATCCAATACCGCATGGGTTCTCCAGCCGCACGGAGCGACCCACTTTTCTCCTACAACCATGCGCAAGTCATGTGACTCGATCACCTCCACCAGGCCTTCACCTCGGACCAAGTCGCCTGGGTGGATGGAGGCGCTCAGGTGTTTGCCTGCCATCGCACTGCGCAGATAAGGGTCCATCGACAGGGCGTGAACACGAACCAAAACTTCGCCAGATTGAGGGCCGGACAGGTGGGCATGGCCCATGGCAAAGTCACTCACTTCGGGAGCGCCTTGAGGGGTGTGCGTGAGGGTAATTTGTTGAATTTGCATGGGGCTTTGCGCAAGGCAGTTGTTCAGGTCGACAGGGCCACAACGTCAAGGCGAGGTGCGCAAGGCGCACTGTCGCAAGTGATCGGTCATGATGCGATAGCGTTCTTTCATGTCAATGGGGGTGTTGACCGTTTGGATGTGATCTGGCAATTGAAAACTCAACAACTTGTCGATGTACTTGAGAAGCACAGAGCCTTCCCATCGAAACACTGTCGTTGGAATTTTGAGGGCCATTACGTGTTCAACTTTTTCATGCGCCATGGCGGCGCGGTAGGCTGCGCTGTACGAGGGCCCTGCGGCTAAAAACTCCATCATGACGGCGTGAATTTCTGCCGCACTGGGCTCACGTGGACTGATGCGGTGGCTTGGGGTATTTTCAAACCACGGAAAGTGAGTGAGCATGCCACGAGCCATCTGCCATGCTACTTTCAAATGATCGCGATTGTCATTTGGGGTCAAATCTGGAAAGTAATGCGCGAGCAAGTGTTGACGTTCATGGTCATCCAAGTGAGCCGCATTGTCTAAAAATAAATGCGCAATTTGATCGGGGTATCGGTGGGCATAGGCGATGGCCAATTGGGCGCCGGTGGCTGACCCATACAAGAGGCAGGGTGCGCCAATGGTTTTTTGCAAGCAGGCGTTCAGGGCCGGCAAGTAGTCAGACAAACTGGTCGGTTGCTGGGGCAGGCTATCGGAGCCTCCGTAGCCGGGTGTGTCCATGGCGAGCACATGAAACCATGGCGCCAGCAGTTTCATCCAGGGCTCGAACATGAGCGAGCTGCGAGGAGAGGGGTGAAGCAAAACCACAATGGGCTTGCGAGCGGCGGTCAATGTGCTGTCGGTCGATGGCGAGTTGATTTCACGGTACTGAATGCGCAAGCCCTCAACTTGGCAAGAGTGCAGCTCAATGCAATCTGTCATTTCAACAAGGCGGTAGAAAGGCCTGGCCACAAGATGACCGTCAACAACCCGACCCCGAGCAAAACAATGAATGGAACAACAGCCTTGCAGCATTCAGCAAACGAGGTTTTGAAGGCCACAGAGGCCACGATCAAATTCAGCCCCATGGGAGGGGTCAGGTAACCAATTTCCAAATTAACCAACATGATCATGGCAAAGTGAATCGGATCCATTCCCATGGCGCTGGCCATGGGGGCAAGCAGTGGCGCCAAGATCAAAATGGCAGAGCCAATGTCAATCAAGCAACCTGCAATCAGAAGCAGCACATTAACGGCAATTAAAAAGCCGATCTTGCTGCTGACTTGGCTGGCCATCCATTGCGCCGCCATTTCCGGCACATGCTTTTCACCCAAAAAAACATTGATGCTCACGGCCATGATCAACATGGGGAAGAGAGCCCCAGACATTTTGATGGTGTCTTGAGATATCTGAAAAAGTTTGGCCAGTGTCAATTGACGATGCACCAGCATGTCGATCAAAACCGCATAGAAAAGAGCCACCACAGCCGACTCGGTGGCGGTGAAGTAGCCGCTGTAGATGCCACCAATGATGATCACGGGCACCATCATGGCGAACACGCCACTCCAAAGCGAGGCGAGTATTTCTGCCCTATCCCATGCCGCAGATTGCCGCAAATGGCGGTTTTTATAGACCGCATAGACGCCGAGTAGAAAAGCCAAAAACAATCCTGGAAGCACCCCGGCTTTGAACAAGTCGGTGATGGAGACGCCGGTCATGATGCCGTACAAAATCATAGGGATTGACGGCGGGATGATGATGCCCAAAGTGCCGGCAGCGCAGAGCAAACCCAAAGAGAATCGATGGTCGTAGCCCGCCTTCACCATGGCTGGATAAAGCACACCACCGACAGCCAGCATCGTGACTGTGGACGAGCCTGAAATGGCTGCAAAAAGCGAACACGACAAAACCGCCGCCAATGCCAAGCCGCCAGGGATTGGCGCTGTCAGCGCAGCCATCACGCGCACCAGTCGAGATGCAATGCTGCCATTGGCCATCACGTTGCCTGCCAGAACGTACAATGGGATGGCTAGAAAATTCTCATTGCGTGCAATTTGCCAAGCATCAATGGCTGTGTAGCCAATGGCGCCATTGCTGTAGAAGTAGTAAAGCCAAGCTGAGGACAGGCCCAACACGACGATCATGTTTTGCCGCAGCCACAGCAGCATGGGAACCATCACGGCAAGTCCCACCAGGGGCCAGATCGAACTCATCGGGTGGTGTCAGTTGCGGGTTTGCCAAGGTCGCCGTCGCTTGGGTTGGCGAAGGCTTGAACTTGAGCTTGCGTTGGCGCATCATTCTCGCCCTGCGCCGGCGCAGGGCGCAGGGCAGGCCAAATGCTGTACATCCAATGACGAAAAACAGCCAGCACAAAAGCCAGCATCATGAACAGTTGAAAAGGCCAAATTTGCCACTGCAAAACAGGGTCGGTTTCTTGCAACGCAATGCTCTCTTGCATCATTTGCCAGCACAGAACTGAGGCGCCAGCACAAAACAGAGCAAACCCGATGTCAGTCAATCGATCCCAAAAAGCCTGGAGCGGCGCAGGCACCAAGTTGTCAAAGAACTTGGGCCGCAGGTGCGAGCCTGCAGCCGAAGCAATACCGATGCCGATGAAAGATAAAAACACATTGGCATAAATGGCAATGGGCGTGGCCCAAATTTTGCCACTGCCAAGTGCTTCACGATTCAAAATGTCCCAGCCCAAAACCAAAACCATGACCAAAAATGCCAGAGATGTGCAAGCTTGCTCAAATCGCAGCATCAACCGCAGTGTGATTTGTGCTGTGTTCATGGTGGGGCCTATTCAAGCCAGGTTCATTTGGTTGCAGCGATGTCTTTGGCCAGATCGTCGTAGATCTTTTTCGCATCGGCCCCCAAACCACTCAAGATCTCTTCACTGGCTTTTTTGCCTGCTGCTTGCCACTGTGCCATCTCAGAAGGCGTGGGCCGGTAGATGCTCAGGCCTTTGCTTGCGGCCGTGGTCAAAAATTGGTCGTTACCGGCGCGCGTGGCAGCGGCTTGATCGCGCGTGCTCCAGCCATTTTGAACAGCACTCTTTTGCTTGGCGTTGAGTTTGTCAAACCACTCTTTGTTGCACAAGATCGTGCCGGAGTCAAAGGCGTGGCCCGTCAACGTGTAGTGCGCGGCCGCTTTGGCGATCATGGCGCTGTAGATCACAAGGCCTGCCTCGCCGCCTTTGATGAGGCCAGTTTGCAAGCCGGGCATGGTCTCGGCAATGGGCAAAACAACGGGCTCTGCGCCGGTGGATTTGACCCAGGCTTGCGATGCGCGTGCCTGTGTGGCGCGCAGCTTGACGCCTTTGACATCGGCAGGTGATTTGATCGGCTGCACGCCATAGGTGTGCGTGAAACCCACCTCCACAAATTGAAGCAATTCCACGCCTTTGGCTGAAAAGAGTTTTCGGTAGGTCTCGGTCAGACCTTTGTCATAGGCGTAATCAACTTGTTTGAAATTAGAAAAAAGGTAAGGCAGTTGCAGCACGCCAACTTCAGGCAATATGGTTGAAGAGCCCTGCAAAGAAACGCCAGCACAGGCAATACGGCCGCGGCGCAAATTCGACAGCAAGTTGCCCTCATTGGGATCGCTGGTGTTCAAATCAACCTTGATGGTTGCGCCACTGTCGCGTTCAACATTTGTTTTGAATTTTTGCCAAAACTCAAGGAATACGCTACCAGGGGGCGCGAAGGCGCCAGTTTGTAAAACGATAGGCTCTTGTGCACTTACCGTAGAGACAAGCGTGGCGGCCGACAGCGCAATGAAAGTCAGCAGTGTGTTTTTGTGTTTCATGGTGGAGCCATTCAAAATGATGGATGTGCGGATTGAAAATCAGTTTGTTTCAGGATGAAGCCGCAATTTCTGACGCATTGGGGCTCCCCGCTGCAAGCCCTAAACTGCCAGGGTTCATCAAACCGTGAGGGTCCAAGGCTTGTTTGAGGGCAAGTACCAACTGCCGTGTGTTGGGCTGAAGCCGTTGAAGATAAGGATAGGCGCGGCCATGCTGAAAATGAACAGCACCAAACGAGTCTAGGCACTGCGTGACCTCTGTCCAGAGTTGACTGACCAGGGCATGGGCAGCGGGAGACGGTGGGCGTTTCTGCCAAGCCGCCGTCAGGCTTGTTCCCAGCACATCCACATGGATAGGCAGGATTTCATCGGGCCAATAAAAGCAGGGCTCGAATAAAAACGCACGGTCTAAATTGGCTGTCAAAGGGGAGTAGACAATGTTGTGCGTTTGCATTTCCTTGGCGTGCGCTGCAATTAAAGTTTCAATGCTGCGCACCACCTCTTGCGCCTTAGACAGCGGCACGATGCCATGTACGGGCACCCACCGGTCGCCGTTGTAGCCCAGTACCGAACGCAGGGGCTGAAATGGCTGAGCGCGAAGCACCGTGGGGACGGAGGCGGGTTGGACTACGCCCTGGTGCGCAACAGCGATCTGGGCCACCCGTGCCAGACGCCCGTCAACATGAGCCTGGCTGTCACCATCCAAGGCCAAGTGGATCGAGTAGGGGTGCACCGCAAGGTACTGCGTGCCCGTCAAGGCCAGACTGGCCGCGCTTTTCAGACCCGAGATCAAATCGGGAGCTGCCCGAGTGATTCGACTGAGTGTTTGAAGACCGGTGGCCAGTTTGTTGCCGGTCTGGGCGGAGTGGACAGCTTTGAATGCATCGATGCCGAAGCACTCTGAGCCCAGGCCTTGGCGCATCAAGTCAATTTGTGCGCCCACCATGTCTGCCAGTGTTGGAAAGCCAAAGGAGGCATAACCTTGAGCCGCAGGCACAGGAATCAACCTCAGCGTGGCCTGGGCTTTGATGCCCATGGCGCCCGCGTCCCCCAAAAATAAACCCGTCAAGTCAGGCCCGCCCCAGCGCGCAAAGGGCGATGCCCCCGAGAAGCCCGCACTTCCAGTGTGCAGCAACTCGCCATTGGCAAGCACCACGCTCAAAGACAGAACCGATTCGGCGGCGCTGCCGTGTTGCCCTGCGCCAAAGAACATGCTGTTTTGCGACAAGGCGCCACCCACTGTGGCGCGCAAGCCCGACAAGGGGCCTGCGTAGGGCGTGGTGTAGCCGCTGCCGCTCAGTGCGTCCCGCACTTGTGCCCAAGTGCAACCGGCCTCTAGCGTGATGTACAGGTCGTGGGTGTTGACTTCAACAACACGGTTCATGCGCGACAAGTCAATGCACGCATAAGCTTGAGCAGGCAAATAGCCGCCGGTGTAGGACATGCCCCCGCCACGCGGCGCCAATGCCAAGCCGGCGCAGTGGATGCTGGCGCTGGCGCTGGCCAAGGAGGCCGAACTGCGCGGGTACAAGATGAACTGTGGCAGCTGCGGAGACTGGAAAAAAATGTCGTGTGCGGCCAACTGCAGGGCGGCAACATCCTCAACGACGGCGTCAGTTCCACAAACAAGCCGCAGCGCATGGGGCAAGTCTTTGAGATGCTCGGTTTTCGGAATGATTGCCATCAATAAGGCCGCTTTGAGAATTGGAGGGCGCTGGGGTTCTAGATTTGTCCGTACAACTTTATGCTAAAGAGCCAAGGCAATCTTGTCAAGAAAAATCGCACGGGAAAAATGAAAAACACAGTCGCACGTAACACTGCGCTATGCGGCTTTTCGCAGGAAACGCTAGCTCGATTCGTGTTTGAGAATGGTGGTGTAGCGAAACATGTCAGATCGGTGCAGCGATATCGCTACGGCAATCAGTTTTCCCTTGCGGTCGTAGTAGGTACGGCTGGCGCGCAGGGAAGGAGAATTTTTGGTGACATTCAGCTGAGCCGCAGTGACTGCATCCAGCGCGACAGCCTCGAAAGTTTGTTCAATCCGCCCAAGCGTGCGCGAATCAAGCAAAGCAAGCAACACGGGTAAAGCGCTGGAGGGGTTGAGAAGTTTTTCGCGTCGTCCAGGCGTCTGGGGGGGGAAGTACAAATGTGTCAGCGCAAAGGGGCGGCCAGCCTCGCCGTGCTCGCCTCGCTCGCTGCGCAAAGCTTGTAATTCGATGCAGAAAGTTCCGCTTGCGCAGCCCAAGCGGGCGGCCATGACTTGACTGACGGGGGTTTCATTGGCTTTCAGCAGTTGCAAACGGCTTTCCTTGCCGTATTGATGCAAGTCTTCAATGCTGTCGACAACTTGCCGATAACGCACAGGAGGTTTATCTGAGATGACCACCGAGCCCGAGCCTTGACGGCGCACAATCAGGCCGCTTTCTTCAAGAATTCTCAAGCCTTCACGCACCGTGTGTCGACTGACTTTCAGTTGTTCGCACAACTCAGCTTCTGCAGGCAAGGCAGAGCCAACCGAAAATTTCTTTTTGACGATGTCGTTGATCAGTGCGTCAGCAATGGCGCGGTAACGAGGGATTTTGGGCAGGGTCACGCTGGAACAGTTCAAAAAATCAGAGGTTTCTGCGAAGTGTACGCCACGCTTGGTGTAAGTGTTCACGGTGCTCAGGGGCGGCAATGGCAATCAGTGCAAGGGCGCGATCATCAAGTCCCAAGTGCCGCAGGTGTGCCGCACCGTGCTCTGTGACCACCGTGTCCACATCTGAGCGCGACATGCTGACGGCTGAGGGATCTAACATCGGGACAATGCGCGACTGCTGCGCGCGCCCGGCCAAAGCAGTGGCCGCAACGATGCCCATTCCTCCTTGGCTGGCACGTGCGCCACGCGTTAAGTCAACCAAACCGCCGATGCCGCTGACTTGCCGCCCTTTCAAGGTGGCGCAATTGACTTGTCCCAAAAGATCAATCTCCAGAGCAGAGTTGATCGCCTTCAAATGCGGCAGGCCAGCCAGAGTGGCGTAGTCATGGGTATGGCTGACTGGGGAGAACTGCACCAGGCAAGGATCTGAAACCGCTTGGTACAGCGCCGCGCTTCCGATTGCCATGCCTGTGCAAACGGGGGGTGAATGCACTGAGGACAAAAGCAAACTGCCGCTTTCGATCAAGCCCAACAATGCATCTGAGACCATGCCCGAATGCACCTTCAAATGCCGATGTGATGTGAGCGCGCCCATCACTTCGGCCTGCAAACGGCCCAAGCCAAATTGCAGGGTGTCGCCATCGCTTACAAGTTGTGCCACTTGCTTTGCCACTGCGCTCAGCGCAGGGTTGCCGGTGCCTGGGGCAATGCTCAATGGCGGCAGGGCCGCCTGGGCCCAGGCGTTGATGCGTGAGACAGGAACAAAGGGGCCACGAGTGCGCGGCAGCATGGGGTTCATGTGCGCTAGAACGATCGCGTCTGAATGAATCGCTTGCATGACCGAAGGTGTGAAATCGGCGGCTAAAGACAAGCTGCAATGACCCTGATCATCGGGACTGGCCAAATGTAGCATCACAATATCAAAGCGGCCTGGTTGACTGAGGTAGCGAGCGATCTCGCTGTAGTGCAAGGGCAAGTAGTCCAGCGCACCACGCTGCCAACTGGCATGAAATTCGGGAGATAAAAAGAAAGAGGTGGCTTTGGCTTGAGGGTGCAAAGCTGAAGGATCAAAGCGGTTCACGCCCGGAATCCAAGCGCCACAAAATGAAACGCCTGCTGCAACCTCTGGCTGCTCAAGTAACCATTGTTGAAACAACGGAGACTGACCTGCGCAGCCCGGCCAGTAGACGCTCGCGCCAGGGCGCAGGAAATGACACAGGTCTTGGGGGCTTAATTGCTTGGGCATGAAGCTGTCGAATGAAAGAGAGACAAGCGGCATGGGTCCGCGGTCTTCACAGAAGATCTCACTTTTTGTTGCTTTGTTGCTTTTTGTAGTAAGTCCAGCTGGTTTCGTTCGGACTTGTAAAAGTTGTGGGTGAGCTTTGGTATTGTGGATAGTGCGCGCGCGTGTACTCTCGCAGATCCAGGGGCAACTCGTCGAAGCTGGAAAACTTTTTACCATGCCCGCTGTAGAGCAGGTAGCCAGGGCGGGTGCCCATTTTCATCCAAGGCAACCACGGACCGGTGCGAGACCATGAGTAGGTAATCGGAACACTGCTCGTTTGGGGATCGTTCAGGTCAGAGGCTTTGGCGAAAAAAGTGAAATGCTCAGACGCCAAATAGGTCGGCCCGGTGGACTCAGCAGGAAATTCGGCAGGCAGCAGTGCGTTGGGGTAGGCCAGCGGAATATCAAGCCTTAAAAAAATGTCGTTGCCGCTTTGCATGAATGGAAAGCGACCCACCTCGCCTGGCTTGGTGGCGGAGTAGCGAGAGTTGACGGGGTCGTTGGCGACTTGCACAACGGTGTTGGTTTCTTGTGTGAAGGGGTTAACCCATTTGCTCAGGACTTCCCCGCTGGCCAGGTCTTTGTAATAAGCCACCTCCCGCGTGATGAACTGCGCACTGCCGTCTTCGAGCTTGACAAAGCGGCCCACGTTAAAGCCGTCGAGCCGCATGATAGGGCGTGGCCGCTCACCGGGCACCACGGCGAACAGGGTGACCCACCAGTTGGCAAAGGCCTCGCGCCCGTCGTTGCTCGCACGCATGCGCATGAACGAGTCTAACTGTCCGGTAGCTGAGCTCAAGTCCAAGGCTGCGGCATTGCCGGAAAAGCCCAGTGTGCCAGCCCAAAAGCCAGCCAGCATGGCCCAAAGAGCGATGTGTCGAGGATGAAGTGACATGTGGTTTCCTGATTCAAGGCGGGACCTGGAAGGAGGCAGCTGATCCAGATCAAAAAAGTTAAAGTTGTCCGTACAACTGAAAACGAACCGATGTTATCATCAATTCATGCCCCGCTCTTGAGGGCTAGAGACATATGGAAGGAACTTTTCCAATGACAAACCCATCACCCCCCCAGCCCAGCTGGCGGCAAATTGGCCGGCACGCGGTGTTTCCCAATGCGACACATGACGAGGTGGCTCGGTTTGATTTCTTGATGCGGCTGAACATGCATCTGGCGCAAGCGGTGCAGCCCGGGGTCAAGCTCGCCTATGACACGCGAGTTGCGCCGGCTTTCGCAGCCGAGCATGGCCGCCAGCCAGCAGACCGCCATGAGGTGCGCAAGGCGATGCAAAAAGATTTGCATTACCAACTCTGGAGTGCCTTGCGCCGCAACACCATGGAGCAGCGTCAGCAAGCTGGGCGCAGCGTGGTATTTCGGCAATTGGCGCAGCTCAGAGCCGCAGCTGACAAAATCAACGAAGGCGCGAGCACGCTCAAGCTGGACAGCAGCATTGTGCAGCCGCGCTACGCCAGCGTGGTGGACATCCATTGCATGCCGGGCAATTACCACACAGAAGAAGTGGCACGCGACATTGCCCCGGGGGCTAATTACGATGCAGGCTTGTTTGTGACCACGGCTGGCGCCTTGGGCAGTTACTCCGATGGTGGAGGACAGGCGGTGGTGGATTGGCTCAAAAAGAACAAGCCTGGGTGGTCACCCAAACGCATCTTGGACATTGGATGCACCATTGGCCACAACGCGGTGCCATTGGCGCAAGCCTATCCCGATGCGCAGGTGGTGGCCATTGACACGGCAGCCCCGGTGCTCAGATACGGGCATGCAAGAGCTGTGTCTTTGGGTGTTGGCAATATCGAATTTCAGCAAGCCAGTGGCGAGGCGGTGCCATTTCAAGAAGGTGAATTTGACTTGGTGACCACCGCCATGTTTTGGCATGAGACCTCCACCAAAGCCATGCCGCGGATCATGAAAGAGGTTCACCGCGTTTTAGCACCTGGTGGACTAACCCTGCATTTGGAGCAACCGCAGTACCAAAATATGGCGCCGTTTGAAGCGTTCATGCGTGATTGGGACAGCTACAACAACAACGAGCCATTTTGGACACGCATGCATGAGGTTGATCTGGACGCGTTGATGACGCAAAGCGGATTTCCAAGTGGCGCGTACTTTGAAACCACGATGCAAGCCAAGGTCGATCGCACACTTTTTCCCGCACCGGCCGGTTCTGAGCCAGGATCACATGAAGATTACGGTCGCACGCCCAAGTGGACTGCCTTTGGCGCGATCAAACCAGGAGCACTCGCATGAGCAGCGCCCACCTTCAAGAGCCTGAAAATCTAGACCCCGTGGTCATGGCCAATCGCCGTGCCAAAGGCAAGCGACCACAATTTTTGGACGATCCGGCGGTTGAGCGCGTCATGTCCATTGCAATGAGCGTGGCTGCTGAATTGGCGGTGGCGCGTGAGCGCATTGATACCTTAGAGCGTTTGCTGGCACAAAAAGGCATTTTGAGCGCGGCAGAAATTGAAGCGTTTCAGCCCGATGCAAAGGCGCAGACTGATCGCAACGATTGGGGCCGCAATTACATCGCCCGAGTGCTGCGTGTGGTCGATCAAGACGTTCAAGCCATGGCCGGGGTGCAAGATCCCTCTCTTGAATTGATCATCCAAGAGTTGGGCGCCAATGCAGAAAAACCTGGCCACTGATAACGGCCTGAGCGTGTCTCAGCTTAAAACCCCAGCACTTCGCAAGGATTCAATTTGGGCTGGGGTGTAGCCAGCTTCTTGCAACACCTCTTGGGTGGAAGCGCCAAGTGCGTCAAGATGGCCGTTGAGCTGGCCGGGCTCGTAGCGAAACTTGATAGGTAAGCCTAAATGGGCTTGCCCGTTGGGCTGCTCAATGCGCAAGCCGCGGGCCGCTGCGTGCGCACTGTTGATGGCCTCGTGCAAGCTGCGCACAGGGGCCCAAGCAAGGTCTAAAGGGTCCAATAAAGCTTGCCATTGGGCCAGTGTTTTTTGCGCAAAGCGCTCGCGCAAGAAAGCCCGCACAGGCTCGTGCGCTGCGCCCGGTGGCTGCAGCGCAATGGGGATGAGCGCTTGCCCTTCGAGCGCAGTCAGCAGTGCTTTGACAAATTTAGGTTCACCTCCAGCCAGCGCCAAATGTCTGTCGTCTGCACAGGCGTAGATGGCGTTGAAAGACGAGCCGCCCCAAGAGCGTTCGTCCTTCACAACCGGCGCACGCTCTTCAGCAAAAACCGGCCCCATCACGTTGGGCGTCCAGGCCAGCAACGCGTCATACATGGACATGTCGATGTAGTCGCCAAGCCCTGAAGTTTCTCGCCGAAAAAGCGCCATCAAAATGCCGGACAAAGCCATCAGTGAAGCGGCCATATCCGAAGCGGGTACGCCCGGAATTGCGGGCTGACCGTCAGCACCCAAGTTGACAGACAACAGGCCGGCTTCAGCTTGCACAGCCATGTCGTGCGCCGCTTTGTGCGCCAATGGCCCGACTTGGCCAAAGGCGCTGATGGCGCAATACACAATGCGTGGGTTGACGGCGCGCACGTCTTCATAGCCGATGCCAAGACGATCCACCACGCCAGGTCGAAATGCTTCAACGATGACATCGGCATCACACGCCAATTTCAGGAAAACATCACGCGCTTGAGGCGCTTTGAGGTTCAGAACGATGCAACGTTTGTGGCGGTGTGTGTTGCGAAACCAAACGCTGTGGCCGTTTTCAGACAAGCCCACATTGCGCACGGGCTCACCTTGAGGGGGCTCGATTTTGATGACGTTGGCACCGTGGTCGGCCATCATCATGGTCAAGTGGGGGCCTGGTAAAAATTGCGACAGATCTAACACGCGCAAGCCTTGCAGTTTCATGCTGTGCAAACTCCATTTAAATGAAGCGATAAGAGAGTGTTTTCATGTCCCATGGGTGCAATGGACTGCAGACCGCTTGGCAATTGACTTTGTTCTGCCGCAAGCGGGGTGCTCATGGCGGGCAGGCCCGCCATATTGGCAATGGCGGTGAAGTCGGCTTGGTTGACGGGTGCTGGCGTCTCAAATGAAAACGCACATTGCGGCGCCGTGGGCAGCAGCATCACATCTCCGTGCTCAAACCAGCGTTCAGTCTCTTCTTTGGCCAAAGCAAAGACTTGCAGTGCCTGCGCCAATGTGGTGGTCGTCTGTTGTTCGCCGTGACGCATGAAGCGGGCAAGGTCAGGTGAGAACAGGTCAGGATGCTGCGCCCAATCTGCCCGGTGTTCAATCAGCAAATCAGCTTCAGCCAAAATGAGGCCAGCGCGCCTTGCGCGACCAAACGGATAGTCTGTCAAGCTGATTTCACAGACCTCGTCACCGCGCTGTCGCAAAGCCGTTAAGGCCTTGCGGTAGGCGCTGGCCACATCTAACGTGACACCCAACGATTCGATATCAGAGGCGGCGACAAAGCGCGGTCGTTGGAGTGCTTGAAAAACAGGCACTTGGCGCGCATCTGGGCAGTCTGCATCATAGGCACTGATTGACGGCAGGACCAATGCCAGATCGCGCTGTGATCGTGTCAAGGTGCCGATGTGGTCCAGCAATCGGCAACAGGCCACCGAGCCTTGCGTCGAGACTTTGCCAAAACTAGCTTTGAATCCGACCACGCCGCAGTAGGCAGCAGGAATGCGCACTGAGCCCATCGTGTCAGTGCCAAGGGCCAATGCACACAGCCCCGCCGCCACAGCGGTGGCTGACCCGCCACTGGAGCCGCCGGGTGTGAAGCCGGCACGCAGCGGATTCTCGCAGCGCCCAAAATGAGGGTTGTCGTTGGTGGCGCCCAATGCTGCTTCATGCATGTTCAGCTTGCCCATGACCAGCATGCCTGCTTGCCGAAGTTGGCGCACCACAAAAGAGTCACGGGTGGCCATGCGTGCGCGCCGCGTTGCCATGCCCGCAGTGGTGGGCATGCCCATCACATCGATGTTGTCTTTGACGGCCAAGCTCAGTCCATCCAGGGGCCCAAGCAGCTTGCCATGTTTGCGCCGCGCATCGCTCTTTGCCGCATCACGCAGGGCACCTTCATCATCGATGTGCAGGTAAGCATTTAACACAGGGTTGCGCGCATGGATGCGCTTTAACAAAGTGTGGGTCAATTCAAGGCTGGTGCAAACGCCGCTTGAAAGCGCGTGTGATTGCGCGCTGAGGTCTTGCATCGAAAGTGAATTCAACATGGCAGTGTCAAGCAAAGCGTTTGTCAATCAGACGAATAGGTTTTTGGCGGCTCTCGATGCCCGTCAATTCGGCCAATGCTTTGGGGGCCAGCAGCTCCACTTGTATCTCAACGCCCAACTTGCGTTTGAGCAATTCGCGATAAGCTTGCGCATGGGCTGGGGTTTTTTCGCCATGCGTCTCGATGCTCACGATCAACTCATCGCGGCCAGCCGCGTCGCGCAAAGCGGTGCATAAAAATTCCCCCGCAAAATCGGCTCGCTCCTCCAAGATCGGCCCCATGGCTTGCGGGAAGATATTGATACCGCGCAGTTTGACCATGTTGTCGCTGCGGCCCAAAAAGCCTGCAATTCTTTGGAAGTTAAAGCCCAGCGACGATGGCCTTGTGATGACTTGCGTGATGTCATGCGTGTTAAAGCGAATGATGGGGTAAATATCGTCTTTGTAGAGGCAGGTGACGACGATGTCGCCCACATCGCCTTGCGGCACTGGCAGTCCCGTTTCAACGTCTGCCACTTCCACATACTGGGCGTCCTCCATCAGGTACAGGCCGTCGTGATCGGGCCCCTCCCCTGCAATGGCCCCGGTGTCTCCCACACCGTACCAATCGTACAACTCTGCGCCACCCCAAGCCTGTGACAATGTCTCGCGCGACTCACGGCCCAAGTGACCGCAAATTCGTTTGACGGGGATGTCTTTGCCTGGCGTGATGCCTTGCTCGCGTGCCACATCGGCCAAGCGCTTGATGTAGTCGGCAAATCCAACCACGACATTGACCCCAAAGTCTCGCATCAATTCGACTTGCTTGACCGAGGGCGTCTCCACACCCGTGCCAGGGGTGATCAACAAAGCGTTGGTGTAATGCAAAATTGCTTCACGCACATAGTGGCCCCCATTGATCATGCCGTGGCCATAAACAGAGTGCACTACTTCTTGCGCTTGAAGGCCTTGCATTCGGTAAATGCGGGCCAGCAGCAAGCTTTGAATTTCTCGGCTCTTGGGGCTAAACAGCAAAGGTTGAGGCCGCCCGGTGGTGCCGCTGGTGGTGTGCAAAATCATGGGCCAGCGACTGCCGTTGATGGGGATATCAGCGCCATGAAAATCACCCAATGGCGGCGCCATTGCCACGCTGTCCATGATTTCTTGTTTGCCAAATGTGGGCAGTAGAGTGATGTCTTGCAAACCAGAAATATCTGCCGGCACCAAGCCCTTTGCGCCCCACAAGCGTTGGTAAAACGGGATTTGCCAAGCACGTGCCATCAGCTTTTGAAAGCGTTGGTTTTGCAAGTCAAAAAGCGCATCGCGGCTGATCTTGGCCAGCCTGTGCGTGAATTCATCGCCCAGCGGATAGTCGCTCAAAATTTGCCGAATATCGAAGGACTCAAAGTAAGAAAGGTGGTTCATCTGGGATCGGTTTGAAGGGTGGGCTTCGGGAGTGCTTTGCAAGTTGGCCGGTGTTATGTGCTGACGACTGGCTCCAGCATCAGGCGAACCCAGTCACGGACATCGTCCACTTGTGCCAAGGCGCAGCAACTGGCATGCAAACTTTGTGAATGTGCCAAACTCATTCCTGCATGAGCGCAGCAGGCATCAAATTTGGCGCGCTGTGCAGCAGTGGAAAGTGGGCGCAGGGGATGCCCTAAAACGGCAGGCAAGTCAATTGTCAAGCTGCGTTGATCGTGAGTTTGCACGAGTAAGCTTTGTGGGCTCAAGGCGTTGGGGTCAGTGCATGCGTTTGGCACAGCCCGCACCTTTTGTGCCAGCGCAAGGCGCTCGGGGTCACGCAAGGACTCGGCGCTGAAGTCGTCCAAATTCACGCGCTGTTCAAGCAAATAAGTGGCCACCAAATACGGCAAACACAAGCGCGCATAGTTCACGTCCATGTCGACTTTGGCGGGCCGGCCCACCAGTCGCACAATCAAAGGCGGTGCGGCCAATTCAACGCAAACCACCTGGCTGGCCGTCAACCCGTGTTGTTGCATCAACACACTCAAACCGTCCAGCGCGCCATGACCGGCTCGGCCTGTAGGGAAGGGTTTGTGGCTGAGCTCACTGATGCGCCAAACGTGCCCTAACTGCGCAAACACATCTTGAACTTGTGCGCGCCGGGGTGCTAATGGGGCATCAAATAGCTCGTAGTAACCAAAGGGCCCTTCCAGCACGTCTTTGGGCCCACTAAAGCCTGCCAAGGCCAAGTCAAGCGAGACCACAGCCGTGCGCGAGGCCAGACCCACTTGCAATGCCAACATGGGCGAGCCTTCGGTGTGGGCTTGCATGGTGCCAGCCAATTGGCTGTAGGCGATGCCCAAAGCATCGGCGGTCTGCGCGCGCGTGCAACCAGTGAGTTTGGCTAACCCGATGACGGCGCCCAATGCGCCGCACATGGCGGGACGAAAAAACCGCATCGGCGCAATTTGTGCAATGCCGATGGTGCATGCCACATCGACCGCCAACACCAGCGATGCGATCAAGGCTTGGCCTGTAACGGGTGTGCCTGCTTGACTCAGGCGCTCAGCCTGAGCCACCAGCGCTGGCAAGATGGCGGCCATCGCGTGGACCACAGCTTGCTCATGTACGCAGTCAAATTCTTGGTTGTGGATTTGATAGGCGTTGAGCATGGCCGCGCTGGGGGCAGGCCAAAGCTGGCCGTTGTGCCACTGGCGCGCGCCATATGTTGGGCCCGACGCCGGGGCCATGCTTGTGGTGCCAATTTGCCCCCAACTTTGGGCTGCAGTTGTGACCTGTGCCAAACGCGGATGCATGCTGCCAGCCACGGCAACCCCAAGCGAGTCGGTGATGAAAGTGATGGCCGCCTGCACTGCCGAGGCAGGCAAATCAGACCAGCAGATGGCCTGGGCATGGTCGAGTAAAACGTCTTCTAATTTCATGGTTGAATGATTTTGTACAAGGCATTGAGCGAGGTCGCAGAGGCTAATTTTTCAGTCACCGTGATGGCCGCTTCAATTCGCACCTGGCCCCAGCCCGCAGCCTCCATGAGCATCCGGGCCTTGGCGCGCAAGGCCGAGTCTGTCAAAGGCTGGTCAGGGTCGCCATAGGTGTCATGGACCAAAGCTTGGCTGCTAGTGCCGTCTCTCCAGCTAATGCAAACGCGCGCGCCGTAGTGCTGCGGGTAACGCAGCTCTAAACTGCGATCTTGGTGCACTGAAATGCGTTTGCGAAGGGCCTGTACATTGGGGTGACGCAATGCGGGTGCTTGGTAATGCGCTAGTTGTGGTTCACCCCACTGCGCCCAAGCGGCCAAAGCGTGTTGGATTGAAAAGCGTGCTTGAGATGGGTCCACTGGCAGGGATTGATTGCAAAATCGCAGGGCATCGGCGTAGCTGAAAACTTCCACTTTGTGAATCAGTGAGGGTTTTAAAATGCGCCCCGCTGCGGCTTGGCGAAAGGCATCCATGGCCGGGTGGGCGTGCCGACATGCTGGCCAAGGTTTGATGCTCATATCGTCTAGCCAAGGGGTTGGCCGCGCTTCATCGAGCATGCTCACATTGGCTTTGGGGGCAGTAGCTGCAAACCATCCCGAGGGCCCATCCAAAACGCCCAAAGGGCCGGTCAAACCGACGCTGGCCAATTGTGCAGCTGTCAAGCCTTCACGGGCAGCACTCGCTGTGTGCCAAGCTTTCCCCATGTTCGGTTCATGGCGAACTTGCCACAGACCGCCGCTGCGCGTGCCGGCAATTGCCAAAGCTTGCGCCGTGCGATCGAGGTCCAGGTGCATGACGGATGCTGCCGCCGCCGCTGCGCCAAAACTGCCGGCGGTGGAGGTGGTGTGCCAGTACCTGTAGTGGGATGGCCCAAGCGCCCGGCCTACGCGAATCATGGCCTCGTAGCCACGGGCAATGCCGTTGAGCAACTGCGCGCCTGATGTCTGTGGCCCTGAAGCGGCCAACGCAGCTGGAATCACCACGGGGCCAGGGTGCAAGATGGAGCTGCGGTGCACATCGTCCATCTCCAGGGCACTGCCCAAAGCGCCATGATAGGCCGCAGCGGCAGCGGCATCTGAGCTGCGGCCCGCTAAAGTGGGGTGAGGGCCAAGCGCTTGCAGTTCAAGCCAACGCCCAAAAACCAAACCCTGCGGGCTTGTGCTGCCGTGTGCTGCGCAGCCGAGCCAATCGAGTAAGTGCAATGAAGCTTTGGCCAACATAGGCGCATCTGCCTGGATGGCGCAAACAGCTTGCGCCAGCCGCTCAACGGCCGTGCGCTGGACAATGGCGGCAACTTGCGTCATGTCGTCGAATCAACGACCTGGTGGGTCGGCCAGCACGCCCCGATCGTGCAGCGCTTGCAACGCGCGCTTCTGGGTGGCACTGAAGTGAGATCGGTTAGGAACTTGCGGCGCGCCTTGCGCGTCCAGCATGCTGTTGGCTGGATAGACCGAGCCAGTGTAGAGGGCGCTGAACAACTCCAAGCGTTGCCGCGAAAGCAAGTTGGTCATGTTCGGTTTTGCGCGTGCGCGGCGCACCGCCGCTATGTCAATCTCGGCGTTGGCCACCATCGACTCGCCAAAGCCGGCCTCGGCCCTGACCTGGCCTTTGTGATCGATCACCTTGGACATGCCGTCGGTCGATTGCGCTGGAAAGTCGGTGTTCAAAATGCCAGCGCTGTTGGCCGAAACCACCCAAGCCATGTTTTCATACGCGCGAGCCCTTTTGGCAACATCTTTAGGGGTCAGATCAGGACTGCCCGGCTCGCTGGTGGAGTGCAGAAAAACCTCAGCACCTCGCAGTGCCAATGCCCGAGCAATCTCAGGGAAAAGAATTTCTTCTGATGCGATGCAGGCCAATCGTCCCAACACGGTGTGGGCCACAGGGAAGACGGCCTCCAGTCCATAAATTTCAAGATAACGATCCCACACATCGTGCGGGGTTGGCGCAAACATGGAAATCAGGCGTCGGTAGCGCAGCACTGTCTTGCCTGTGTCGTCCACGATGAAACTGGTTTGAAAGTAAAAGCCAGGAAAGTGCGCATCAAGCTCATAGCAATTGCCGGAAATAAAAACCTGCGACTTGACGGCCATCTGTGCGACAGCGGCATACTCCGGCCCTTCGGGGTGCCAAGCGGCGCGCTCGGCCCAGACAGGTAAGGGATCACCCAAGGGAAAACTGGAGGCGAAATACTCAGGCAAGACGACCAAGCGCACCTCTGGGCCGATGAACTGTTTGGACGCATGAATTTGTTGTCCCACGCGAAGGATGTTGCTGCGCATCCATTCACGCGCAGTGGCCGTATCGGGTGCGCGGTTGATCGCGTGGCAAGGCGTTTGCAGCGCTAACGCAACGTAGGGCTGGACTTCGTGCAAGGTATCTGAAGTGGCAGCATTGTTCATGGGACTGCTTTCGCAGTCGGCGTTAGCGCCGCACCCAGGCCGTCTATCAAAACGACGGTGAATTCACCGGCGCCTTCACGCAGGCTGCACGCATGACGGTATTCAGGCGAATCCCAAAAAGCTTTGGCTGCGCTGCGGTCGGGCCATTGACTGACAACGGTTTTGACTTGCGGCCAATCGCCCTCCAGCACTTCGGTGTGGCCTGCCAAAATCAGGTATTGACCGCCAAAGCGTGCGACCAAAGCCGGTACCACGGCGGTGTAGTCTTTGAATCGCTCTGGATCGGTGATGCGTGCTTGCACGATCATATAGGTGCTCATGAATGCTTCTGCCTTTCTGGCTTGCGCCACACTGTGATCAAAGCCCTGTCAATTCAACCAATTCATAGCGTGTCTGCATGTAGCCGCCCACGCCGCCTTGGAGGTAAATGTAATTGCCATCGGCACTGCACCACACATCGTAAGGGGGATGCTCTTGCGGCAATTGGCCCGCGGTGTCAACATATCGAAAATGCAAAGACTCAAACTTGCCAGCACCGACGGAAATGCTTTCGGCGCCAACAAACTCTAAGCCAAAACCCAGGGGAAAAAGCATGGGGCCTGTCGCCCCTCGGTGGTCTGGCGAGGTGAGCATCAGGTTGGGGAAGAACTCGCGTCCTGGGCCTTTGGACAAATCGTACAACCGCAAAATCAAGGCGTCGCCGCAAATGGGGTGCGCGCCCAATGCACGAATGGGCGCGGTCAATTCAATGCGCTGGGAAGAGCGTCCGGACTTGCGGTTGTAAGCCTCACACTCGGCACAGGTGTCGGTAAAACGCATCAACCCCGTGCCTTCGTATTGGTCACCCACGGTCAAGCGAACCGAACAATCGATGGGCCGGCCTTGAGGGTCTAGGCTGAGCACCACATCGCGAATCACATTCGGTGCATCGTCAATTTCGCAGTGAGCGTGGACCACGCGTACACCGTCGGCCTGATCGGTCATGATGAAGTACTCTCGGCCACGCTCGTGCCCCATGCGCTCGGGTTTGGCGCTGGTGTAGCGGATGGTTCCTCGCAGGCTGCGGTGCTTCATGGGAAAATTTCTCCAGAGTACGTGTTGAAAATTTGTCCGGACAACCAGTATACTTCTGTCAGAGCAAAAGTTGCAAAGTCAGTGGCAATCAAAGGAGCGGCATATGGGTGCTTATGAGTTGGGAATTTTGAAATGGCTGCACATTATTTGCATGGTGTATTGGCTGGGCGGTGAGTGGGGTGTCTTTCAGACATCCTACAACGTGGTCAACCACAAACTGCCCTTGGAGGAGCGGCGGCGCCACATGGAAACCGCATACCGAATTGACATCTTGGCACGCACCGGCATCATCATGCTGTTGCCATTGGGTTTGCACATGGGCAATATTTGGACCATTCAGCCGTACGGTGGGTCTGCCTTGACCATCATGTGGGTCTTGTGCATCGCTTGGCTGGCGCTGTGTTGGTCGGCCTTCATTTTCCGTGAGACGGACATCGGTATCCGTTTGACCAAGATGGACGAGGCGATTCGATTTGTTCTGATTCCCTTGTTGTTTCTTTCTGCCCTGTCTTCACTTTTGGGTTACGGCCCCTTCTTGGCGGAGCCCGGTATGCTGTGGTACTCGGCCAAAATACTGGTCTACTCTTTGATGCTGGTTTTGGGCCTGCTGCTGCGCTTTATCATGCGTGAGTGGACGGTGTTGTTTCGCCGTTTGGCCACCGAAGGATCGCCCCCAGAGGTGGAAAGGCAGCTGGAAAAATCAATTGCCTTTGGGCGCAAAATTGCATACTGCTATTGGGTCGGAATTTTGTCGGTGGCATTCTTTGCTGCCGTCAAACCTTTTTAAAGTTTCAACTAAAAATTGGGCTCACGCCGATCTATGAAGGCCTGGGCGCCTTCAGCAAAGTCAGGCCCGCGAAAGGCCGATTCAAAATCTGCGCGCAACTGCCCTGCAGGCGTATGGCTGAGGTTGGACAGCAAGCCCAAAGTGGCTTTGATCCCCGCCATGGAGGTGCGCGAACTGCGGGCCATTTCCTGGGCGCGCTGCGCTGACAAATCGGCCAAAGCGCCGGGCTCAACCAGAGCATCCAAAATACCCCAATCGAACGCCTTGGCGGCGTCAACGCGCTCACTGCGCATGAGCATGCGTCTGGCTTTGGCATCGCCAATCAGCCGGACCACCAAGCGTGTGTCCTCTAAGCCGTAGAGCAACCCTAGCCGGGCGGGTGTGATGGCAAATGAAGAGCGGGTAGAACCGATTCGGAAATCACATGCCGCTGCCAACGCAAAGCCCCCGCCAAAGCATGGACCGTCAATCACGGCCATGGTTGGTATCGGCAGGTTGGTCAGTGCCAGGCCCGCTGCCAGCACTGCAGCTTGGTTGGAGGCCATGGCCAAGGGGTCTTGCAGCGCAGCATGGAGCTCTTGAATGTCGGCCCCAGCGCAAAAAGCCCCCGGTACACCTTGCAGGATCACGGCCCTGGGCGCATGGTCGGCTTTTGCCAGCCAGGCAGCTTGAAAATTTTCAAAGTGCTGCGCAAGCGTGCGCCACATCTGTTGTGTGAATGCATTTTTCTTTTCTGCACGATCAATGGTGATGTGTGCGATCCCATCGTTGAGTTCGAATTCAATCATGGCAAGTCAATCAATGTAAGCGCCAAGGCGGCGCTGGGTTAAACTGAAAAAGACGTCCGGACAAGTTTAAAGGAGATGAGACATGGCGCAAGTTCATAGCGAGGCAGCGGGGCCACTGCGGCACGCAACGCTCATTGTCTCTGACCTGCCGGCCATGGTATCGGCTTATGCGTCTTTAGGCCTTCGCCCAGGTGCGACTGGATCAATCAGCAAGCAAGTTGCGGCTGACTGGGGGCAACCCCAGTTGGCTGGGCGAATCATGCTGGAGCTTGCGCCACAAGCAGGTGGGCCTAGCTTGCTTCGGATGATAGAAATACCGGGCGCACCGGCAAGGCCCACGCGTCAAACGCACGGTTGGATGGCGCTTGAAATTTTGGTGCGTGACGTAGATGCCTTGGCCGCCACTTTGCCTGCCAACGGCTTTGAGGTGGTGGGGCCGCCAGCAGACTTGGACGTCAGCCCCAACATTCGAGCGATGCAATTGATTGGGCCGGCAGGAGAGATGCTGTACCTGACGCAAGTCAAGGCGCCGGTGCCTCCTTTCTCGATCCCGCAGTCCAGTGACCTGCCTGCAAACGCCGACTTGGGGCAGCTCTTCATCGCCGTGATGTCAGCACCCTCAAGGCAAGCTGCGGTCTTGGCCTGCGAGGGGCTCAAGCCGTTGGCTGCGTTGCACTTTGACACCAAGATCACGGTGCTCAACCGCGCCTTGGGACACCCGGTTGACAAGCGCTGGCCGGTGGCGACTTTGCAATTTGAGGCAAGCTGTTTGTTTGAAATTGACGAGGTGATAGACGCTCAAGTTGGCACTGCCCCAAGGGGCGCACTGCCCCAAGGCTTGGCCTGGATCACCATTCAAACGCCCAATGGCAACGCAGCAATGCGGGGCTTGAAGGAGATCTCGCCCGGTGCGTGGCTGGAGTGTGTGCCTGCGCCTTGAGGTGGGCTTAGGTGATCTGCGAGTCTGTGGCTTTGGGGTACCACCAGGGTGAATCTGCACCACCGTCTTTGATCATGAAAGCCTGCTGACGGTAAAAGCGTTGAAGGCTGGGGGCGCCCATTCGCGAACCGCCCAGCCCAGAGGCCTTGAAAGACTGCTTGGCAGCATCGTGCACGATTGCAGTCAACGAGGCATCGTTGATCGAGACAGCCCCCGCGTGCAGTTGCGCGGCGATGTTTTTGGCACGCTCGATGTCGCGTGAAAACACACAGGCTGACAAACCAAAAATGCTTGAATTGGCCAATTGCACTGCTTCCTCTTCTGTCTCAAAAGGCATCACAGGCAAAATAGCGGCAAACGTTTCTTCCGTCATGATGGCCATCTCGGGTGTGACATCCACCAGCACAGTAGGCTCACACCAAAGACCGCCATGGTGTTCGCGCACTTGTCCGCCGACCACAGCTTTGGCGCCTTGTGACAATGCCTGCGATAAATGTCTTTGCACAATCGGTGCTTGCACCCCCGCGATGATCGGCCCAATTTGCCCTTGATCAATTTCCAAGAAATTGCTCTTGAGGCCCGAAACCTCCAGCTGCAGTGCGGCTACAAAGGGCGCAAAAATACTGCGGTGCACATAGCAGCGCTCGATCGATTGGCAACTTTGACCGGCGTTGACCATGCTCCCCCAGGCCAAGGCCCGTGCGGCTTGCGCGATATCGGCATCTGCGCACACGATGGCGGGGTCTTTGCCGCCCAACTCCAAGTGCGCAGGGATAAAGCATTGCGCAGCCAACTCACAGACGCGCCGACCGGTACGCACACTGCCGGTAAAACAAATCAAATCGCTGTTGCGAATCAGTGCCTCCCCGGTCTGGCCGGGGCCTGTCACAAAGCCCAAGACCTTGGACAAGGCGGGAACCCGTGCAATGGTTTTTTGAAAAACCGGCACAAAACGGGGTGTGGCTTCGGAAGGCTTGACCATCACCGCGCAGCCCACTGCCAAAGCAGGGATGGCGTCGATCATGGAGAGCATCAACGGGAAGTTCCAAGGGCTGATCACGCCTGCTAAAACGTAAGGCCGTCTGTGCTGCTCAATCAAAATGCTGGGCACTTGGGAGCGCCTGGGCGCCTCATGGGACATCAGCGCGGGTGCCGTGGCAAGCCAACGCCGTAAAGTATTTTGAACGCCATTGACCTCCATCGCAGACTCTTGCTGGCGCCCCGTATCTTGGCTCAAGGCTTGTACAAGCGCATCCCGGTCGGCGTCAATGGCATCGATCAATTCAGCCAATGCAGCCAGGCGCTGCTGCAGGGATAGCGCTGCCCAATCTGTTTGTGCCTGACGCAATGCATTGGCCACATCGGCCACTTGCGCTGCGTTGTAGACGGGCATCAAATAGTCACTCGCGCCGCTTCTGGGGTTGCGCGTAGGCAGGCTGCTGGCGTCGGTCATGGTCAGGGTTTTCTTTCTTGCTGCGTGCGCTCCAACTCAGCCAGGTACTTTCGGCGTATGGCAGGAATTAAGAAAAATGGGATCAAGCCATAAAGCAATGGCACAGCAGATACAGCCAAGTGCAAATTGGCTTCTCCAAACACCCGCGTGGACAACCACCCCACCGAGGTTGGCCCTAAGCCCAACCCGGTGATGCTGATCACCATGTAATAAAGTGCTACGACTTGACCGCGAATGGCCGCTGGCGTAATGTCCAAAAGACAGACCATGCCGGTAACGCTCATGGTACCAATGCCCACCGTGCCCAAACCCAACATCACAAAAGCCAAGAAGGCGGTGGGCATCATCAGGGCCAACACCGAACTGATCAACATGACAACAAAGCCGATCCACAGCACGCGAAATGGCGCATCGTGAAGTCCGGCCTTGCGCCAGCGATCGCACATGATGCCTGCAGTGGCCACCGTCATGGGCCCAATGGTCAGGGTCATCAAGCCATTGACCCAAGCGTAATCGCGAGGCTGCCAGTCATAACGGCGGGCGAACGCGCTGGCATTGAAACCATGGCTGTAGGCGATGATGGTCATCACGCAAATCAAAGCGAACAGACCCACGAAGGCGCCACTGTGGCGCTTGACGTGGCCTAAGCTGTCAGCAAATCCGGTGCCTGCTTGTGCGGTGTCTGCTTGCGTTTTGCGGCGCATTGGCTCCGGGATGAACAAAAAGGCGATGGCCAACAACAAGCCTGGCAAGCCAACTACAAGAAATGCAAATTGCCAAGGTTTTGTGGCACCGATCAGCGGCAAGTCGATGCTGCTCGATGTCTTGGCCCACGTCAACACCAGCGCACCAATGAGCGAGGCAATGCCAGCGCCCAAAGAAAGTGCCGCAGAATAAACAGCGATGGGCTTGCCCCTTCGCTCGGGCGGAAAACTGTCGCCAATCATGGACATCGCACAAGGGCTGAGCGTGGCCTCTCCCACACCCACTCCCATTCGCGCAAAAAACAAATGCCAAAAGCTGCGTGCCAGACCCGAAGCAGCCGTGGCGGCAGACCAAAGGGCGATGCCTGCGGCCACAATCCATGTGCGCCGGCGCCGGTCAGCCAACCAACCTAAAGGTAAGCCCATGGTGGCGTAAAACAAAGCAAAGGCCGGGCCAATCAGATAACCCAGGTCTTCATCTTTCAATTGCAAATCAGCCTTGATGGGCTCGATCAACAACCCCAAAATGCCGCGATCGACAAAAGAAAAAATATAAGCAATGGTCAATAAAATAACCATCGACCATGCAGTGCGAGAGGCAGGCCAAGGATGTTCGCTCATGTGCTTGTCGCTCCATTGATTTTGTAGATCACCACCAAATTGTCGTCAAAGTCAACGATCCCAATTTCGCGGCCGGTGCGGCCATCTTGGGTTTTCAAAACTTCTTCATCGTAGACCGTCAGACCCAAAGCGCGTGCGCCAGCCATCACGGCATCGGGGTCTTGAATTTCCAGAACAATCGCCGAACGCCTTGGGTGCGCCAGCGTGGGTAAGGCCACGCCAGTGACTTCAGTCAATGCCATGACACGTTCTTGCGTAGCCGTTGAGAGTGCGCAAAATCGCATTTGGGCGGAACGCGGTATGTCAAATACAGGGTAGGAGTAACTCTCTGCTTTGGGCGGCAAAATGTAGGTGACCTCAAAACCCAGCACACCTTGGTAGAAGGTCAAGGCGCGTTCAAGGTTGGCCACCACATGGTTGCCCCGCTGAAAGCGAACGCCGCTCATGCCCAGTCCTTGGGTTCGCCGCGCACATCGCAAATTGCTGCGCCGCGGTTGAGCCCGGCATACATGCGGGCCAAGGCTTTGGGCATGTTCTCAAAGCCCTGCGTGATGTCATTTTTTGGCACTAACTGCCCTGACAAAATCCAACTGGCCAACTCGTTCATCACGGACTCCCATCGGTCAATGTGGTTGTAGACAAAAAACCCTTGCATTCGGGCCTCCTTGGTGCGCAGCCGGGTGTAGTTTCGCAGAGCAAAGGGTTGCTCCAAAGCATACTCAGAAATCGAGCCACACAGCACGATGCGCGCGCGCAGGGCCAGATGGTCCAAAACGGTTGAAAGCGTCTGGCCTCCCACATTGTCAAAATAGCAGTCAATGCCTTGCGGGCACAAGGCGGCCAAGCGCTCTGCCATGTTGTCTTTTTTGTAGTCGATGGCAGCTGTGCAGGCTTGCTCCAAAATAAGAGCACATTTTTCGGCACCACCGGCAATGCCAATGACCTCGCAGCCCACCACGTTGGCCGCTAGCTGACTGACGATGGAGCCCACGCCACCGGCAGCGCCCGACAGCACCAAGGTCTCGCCGCGCCGAGGCTCACCGCAAGCGAACAGGCCAGCGTGAGCCGACAAGCCCGTCATGCTCAATGTTTTACAAGAGAGCATGGCAGGCACGCCTTGCTGGGGCACCTTGAACATTTTTTCTTGTGCGCTCATGGCCGTGGCCTTGTAGGTCTGCCAGCCCAGTTGCCCCTGCACCATCTGACCTTCTGCCCAATCAGGGTGGCGTGAACGAACAATCTGCGCAACGCCGCGGCCGTGGATCACATCACCAGGCTTTAAGGCGGCTTCGCCAGCCGCGCCGGTGCCCTGCATGTACATGCGCATCACCGGGGCCAAGCCCAAGTAGTGCGTCTTGAGCAGCACCTGGCCCGGGCCAGGATCTGGAATATCGCTTGTGTGCCACTCAAAGTCTGCTGGGCTCAGCTCGCCAGAGGGCTTGCGCGCCACACGCCATTGAAAGTTGCGACCTTCGTCAATGACTTTGCCTCGAGCCAGTTCGTCAAAGGAGGCTAGAAGGTTCATGCAAGCGTCTCATTGACTTCATAAAAATAACCATCCAGGTCAAAAAAGCTGGCGCCTATCATCGACTTGGGTTGGCCATTGGCGCCCGTGACTGTCCAAGCGCGTGGCTCGCAGTGCACATGCGAGCCGCCGGCACGAGCGCGATCGGTGGTGGCTCGACAATCCACTGCGGCCACCACAAAAATGGGCGCACCAAAACTGACTTGTTTGGGCACTTGCGCCGGAAATTGCTGCTTAGGCTCAAGCCACTCCAGCAAGCCAATCATGCCAATCACATCATGCTCAGCTTGCATGATGATGAGCCGTGTTTGATCACCCTTCTTGCCTACTGCCAACTGCTCCCCGGAAAGGGTGAAAGGCACATCCATCCAGCGGCGCATGCCAAACACTGTGGCATACCACTGCGCTGCAGCGTTTGCATCGCGAACCATCAAGGTGGTGCGTTTGATAATGTCAACCATTACTTACTTCCTTCATAAATATGATCGGATTTTTGTGCCACGCCGGCTTGAAACCAGCCCAAGTTCATCCCTAAAGTGTGCGCATCTGCATTGGCCCAGACATAAGTCAAAGTTTTCAATGTGGCGCTGTCCATCAGGGTGAACTTGAGCACCGGCTTGCGCGTGTTTTGGTAAGTCAATGTGGCCAGTTCAATCAGGTAAGGGCTGGGGCTGCCATCTTGGAACAGCACAGGCATGCGCTGACCTTCTGAATGCATCAAGTACTTGGCTGTGAAGCTGATGTTTTTATCTTCGGGCAAAGAGCTTGGCCCCGCATTGCGAAACCACAACCAGCCTTCAAAGTAACGCGCCTTGCGACTGCGCACAGCCGTGTCGGTCCGGTTGCCCTGCAACACTTGACCGCCGGCATCTTTTGTTTGAGACAGGGATGAGTGAAAAGTCGAATTCAATGTAGACGAGTGGTAGACCACAAGGTCCTGGCCTTGCCGTAACACCTTGTCAGTACACTGCCCGGGTTGGCTGGCGCCATTGAATGTTTTCAGTGTGGCATCGTAGCGCCAATACATGGCACAAGAAATTGGCGCGGCGATCAAGTCTTCGCTTTTCAGTGCGGCCTGCTCAGCGGGTTTCAAATGCAAATTGACAAACCGCGACGGCTCTTTCAGCTCAAAGCTTTCTTGCCGAATGGCTTGCGCAGCCGTGTCAACCGTAAAACGCAGCAGGCGTTGACTTTTGATCTCTGTCCGCTCCAAGCCTGAGGACTGCTGCACATAAAAAACATGCTCGCCCAGCAGGGGCAACTTCAATGGGGCTGCCACCTCATGCACATGCGCAACCGAGTCTTGCTTGACCAAGAGCTTGACATCGGCCGCATCAATTTTTTGTTGCCAGACTTGCTCGTTGTTGTTCCACTCGCCAGAAAACCATGTGATCAGCTGTTGCAAATCATTCGTTAAAGCCGCTTGGGCTGCGCCTGCCAGGCCCAAGCTGAAGCCAGTAGCCAGCAGCCAGAAGCGCCAAGCCACATGGATTTGGCTCATATGTCATAAGAGACAGTGGCACCGATTTGACGCAAGCGAGGTAAAAAGTCTACTGCAGTTCTGCGGTATGTCGAAGGATCTACATACCTAAAGCCATTGAGTGACGTGGCATCGTTGGTTGCATTTTTCACCCACAGATTGGCTTTCCAGCCCTTGGCACGAACGCCAGCCGAGAGGTTGACGTGGGTAAAGGGGTCAGCCCAGATCATATTTTGAATCTCGGCGTAACGGCGCGACTGGTACACCACATCAATGCGGCCAAAGGCTCTCTTGTCAGTCCCGGCAATGGGGAAGTCAACAGCCGCAGAGCCTGCAGCGGAGTGCTTGGGTGTGCGCGGCAAAGTGAAGCCAGCCGCAGACATGTTGCCACCAAAAACGGTGCCGTTGGTGATCTCTGTTCCCTCAACCACTTTGGCGTCTGTGTATGCGTAATTGGCTGCCAATGTCAACCAATCTGTGGTCCGCATCGACAGGTCAAATTCTAGTCCCTGTGTCAAAGCCTTGCCCACATTGTTGACGATGGTGGTGGTGGCCGGTTGGCCTGTGAAAGGGCTCGTCACAGTAGACAGGTTGGACAATTGCAAGCCATCGATGTCATTTTTAAAAGCCGCGATATTAAAACCGATCTTTCCGCCGTTGAGCACCGTTTTAAAGCCCACCTCTGTAGAGTTGATTTTCTCGCCACTGTAGGAAAAAACGCTGTCGGGCAGGCCGGGGGTGGTGTTAAAGCCGCCGCTCTTGCTGCCTTTGGCATTTTGAGCGTAGAACATCATGTCTTTGCTGGCCTTGTAGTCAACGGTAAAACGAGGTGCGAAATCTTTGAATGTCTTATCGCCATTGATGTAGCAAACTTGACCAACGACACAGGTGCCAATACTGTAACTGGCCACGCCCAAGGCGGTGCCGCCTACCTGTACCCGCTCACTGCTGGAGCGGCCTTCGGCTGAGACGCGAATGGCATTGGTCAGTTCGTATTGCACCCGACCAAAAAAGGCCTCGTTGTGCACATGCGATGCAGACTTGGGCGTCAGACCTAACGGCGCAATGATGACCTTGCCTGAAGAGTCTTTGGCGATCACACCGTTGCCGGTCTGGCCATCGCCGTCTTCTTGGTACAAAAAGCCTCCAACCATCCAAGTTAAGGGGCCTTTTTCAGCAGAGCTCAACCGAACTTCTTGGGAGTAGTAGTTGAGCGTATCGCGGTCATAGGATGTCCATGAGGAGCCGCCCAAATACGAGGGTACAAATTGCGTGTTGTTGTAGGACTGATCTGCGCCCACATTGGCCCGCTGGCGCGTGTAAGCAGTTTGTGAAGTCAGCGTGTAGCCGTTGCTGAAATACTTGTTCATGGTCAATGATGTGCGGTCAATTTGGCGGTCTAAGCCAGCAATGTCGCCATAGGCTTGGCCAGTCTTTGGGTCGACATAGTTGGCCAAATCTTTTTCATTGCGAATGAGCGTGGTGCCGGTGAAAACCGACGCGCCACAAGGCCAACCGTTGAGCTTGGTGGACAACGATGCGGGGACGCTGGCGTCAGGCAATCCGGCTGCGTTGTTCCCAACAATGTTCACCGTGCGACCGTTGCAAACAGCACCATTGGCGATGTTGGTTGACCCGTTCAAACTGGCCACTGCGCCGCTGGCTTGGGTTGGAATGGTCCGCAAAGTTGCGGCAAACAAGCCATCCCGGTCTCTCGACGAGTCCATTGAAAGCAGGGCATCAAAATCTTGGTTGGGCGTGAAGAAAAGTTGCATGCCCCCTGCTGAGCTGTGCTCGTAGCCAATCTTGTTGCCGGTTTGGCTGTTGGTGTATTGGCCGCCATAGGAGTAGTCTTTGACCTTTAGCCGAGCTGACAAGACTTCAGGCAAAACGGGGAAGCTCACTGCGCCAAACAGGGTGTCCTCACCCGCGCTGGCACGCGACACAGAAACTGTGCCTTTGACGGTCTGGCTTGGTTTGGCCGTGATGTAGTTGATCGCGCCGGCATAAGTTGATCTGCCGTAGAGGGCCGACTGCGGGCCCTTGATCACCTCAACGCGCTGTGCGTCGTCAAGCGCAAGGCCCAATGTGCCGTCGCGCATGAAGATGCCGTCAATAAACACAGAAACGGGTTGAGGTGCTTCTTGGCGCAGTGCTGAAATGCCTCGAATAACGGGGCGCTCGGCAGTTCTACCGAAGTCTGGTGAGTAACTCAAGCCAGGTGTGAACAGCGACAATTCTGTGATCGATGTGATGGCGCGGTCCTGCATGTCTTTGGCAGACAAGGCCCGAATGGACAAAGGCACATCAATCAAACGCTCGTCCAAACGGCGTGCATTGACGACCAATGTCTCAAGAGCGCCATTGTCCGCGGCAGTTTTGTCGCCGCCTGCAGGCGCTGCCGCCGGGGCGGTCTGCGCAATGACTTGGCATGCCGCAAATGCTGTTGCGGTTAACAGGAAGGTCTTGATCAATCGCATAGGGTGTTCTCCGACTGTAATTGTGTGAAAGGGCTAGTTGTCCGGACAAATAATAGCAGAATAAACAATGTTGTCCATACAAATTTAAGGCGCGATCTGAATACGTTGCCCTTGTGCATCAGTTTCTAGGAAATGGCGATCACGCAGGTGTGTTGGCGCAAGCCCTGGAAGGCACGTGGGCTTTCTGTGCACGCCGGCGTGGCGGCGGTCAGCTATTTCAATAAGCCTTCGGCGGTGCCCAGGGCATTGAGCTCAGGTGCGCATGTTCAGGTGGCAGCACCGGACTGTAGGCTTGATGGAAGTCGAATGCTGCCTCATCGGCAGTCCAGACGTTGACATGGCGACCTCCGACAAAGCGAATCAAGGCCACACAGCCCCAGCGCGTGCCAAAGGGGCCATGTGGAATGCCGGGCGGGCGCCAAAAGTAGGCCCCGGCGTGCATCTCGCCGTGGGGTCCAACCAATGAGCCAGCGATCACAAAGCATTCCTCAACAATGGGGTGAGACTCGCGCGGTCCGTGCGAGCCAGGGGGCTCAGAATGCGGCAGCATCATCGACAGGAAGCTGCGCTCGCCCGTGATGGGGTCGACTCTCAGATCTTTGCGAGAGATGCCCAGATGTGCCAGTTTGACGTCGTTGACCTTCATGTCCCAGGGCATGTGCAGCACATCACGGTGCAGCAGAGGGCCAGCCACCACGGGTGCGTCAAAGCTGCCTTCGGTATGAAATTGTGGCTGGGCGTCAAAGAACGTCAGTACCACGGCCCCGCCTCGCGTTGACATCGAATGGCGTAGCGCATATTTTGGAATATGCCCGTAATGGTCGGCCTTGAAGGTCAGTCCGTTCACCTCGAGCTCACCGTCGAGCACGTAGAACTCTTCGGCCGTGTCAAGGTACTCATCGGCTTGCCGGGCCCAGCCAGGTGCATAACGGATCAAGCAGGTGCAAGCGCCGTCGTCCGGGTCGCGGCTGAGGAATTTGTATTCGGCGTCGGGGCGCGCTGCCCCTGGTGGAATGCGGCGCCAGGGGAGCATCTGCGCCTGAATAAACTCGGTTTGCGGTCGGTTTAACATCAGCGGCTTTCAAATTGGAAATTCAAGCACGGCAGTTTAATTGTCTTAACTTGGCGCAAACCTCGATCAGGACAAACAAGTTGGAATTGTCAGGTCGAGCCGACAACGGTTTAACATAGCAAAATGAATTCAAGTGCTCACCCTGACCTTCATGCTTTGACGCAGGCAGTCCAACGCGCTGCCCAGCAGTCGCCCGCGCAGCGCACAGGTTTGCGCATCCAAGGCGCGGGCACCCACGATTTTTACGGTGAATCATTGCAAGGGGAAGTGCTCACAACCCGAGGTTTAGCAGGCATAGGGAGTTACGAGCCCAGCGAGTTGGTGGTGACTGTGGGCGCAGGCACCTCTTTGCAAGAGCTCGAGGCTTGTTTGGCCGAGCAAGGCCAGGCCCTGGCCTTTGAGCCGCCGCACTTTGGCCCAGGCGCCACAGTAGGCGGCATGGTGGCTGCGGGCTTGAGCGGGCCAGCGCGGGCCAGCGTGGGCGCTGTGCGTGACTATGTGCTGGGCCTTGGCATGATCAACGGCAAAGGCGAGCACCTGCGCTTTGGCGGGCAGGTCATGAAAAATGTGGCGGGCTACGACGTGAGCCGGCTGATGGTGGGCAGCATGGGCAGCTTGGGCTTGATCACCGAGGTCTCGCTCAAGGTATTGCCCGTCGCACCCGCAGAAGCATTTTTAAAGTGTCCTTTGTCGCAGGCCAAAGCCTTGAGTTTGTTGCACCAGTGGGGTGGCCAGCCGCTGCCTTTGAACGCCAGTTGCTGGGTGCAAGACAGCACGCAGCCCGGTGCGCCCGAAGTGTTGTTTGTGCGATTGCGCGGCGCGGTGGCGGCGGTGCAGGCCGCATGTGTTCGCATGAAGGCAGATGTGCAGGCCTTGGGCAGCCATCTGAGCGAGCAGGACAGCGTATCGGCTGCCAAAGATTGGGCCGACTGCCGAGACCAGCGTTTGCCGTTTTTCAGTCAACCTGCGCAGGGTGCGCCGTATCCATCCGATGGACTGGCTTTATGGCGCTTGTCAGTGCCACAAACCAGCCCCGTTTTGGACTTGACCTATGCCCCTTTGATTGAGTGGCATGGCGCATTGCGCTGGGTCTGGGCGCCGTTGAGCGCGGCGCAGGCCTTGAGAGCAACGGCAGCCAGCGTGGGCGGACAAGCCAGCTTGTTTCGAAGGCCGCACATGGCCTTGGCAGACAGCCCAGTGGGCGTTCCCGTTTTTACGCCTCTCGATGCAGTGCAGCAGCGAATCCAGCAGGCGCTGAAAAATGAATTCGACCCGCACGGGGTGTTCAACCCGGCCCGATTGAATTCGTCTTTTTAATTCACCCAATTCGCACGGACGCCGCAGCATGCAAACCCAACTCGCGCCCGAGTTTAAAAACTCATTGATTGGCCAAGAGGCCGAAGCCATTTTGCGCAAGTGCGTGCACTGCGGCTTTTGCACCGCCACCTGCCCTACCTACCAATTGATGGGTGACGAACTCGATGGCCCGCGCGGGCGCATTTATTTGATCAAGCAAGTCTTTGAGGGCGCTGAGCCCACACGCAAAACCCAAATGCATTTGGACCGCTGCTTAACCTGCCGCAACTGCGAAACCACGTGCCCCAGCGGTGTGGCCTATGGCAACTTGGTTGACTTGGCCAGGCACGTGGTGGACAGCAAAGTCAAACGCCCCTGGCACCAAAGGGCCTTGCGTTGGGTGCTCAAAGAGGGCTTGACCTCTTCACTCTTTTCTCCGGCCATGAAGCTGGGGCAAGCCTTCAGGTTTGCCCTGCCTGCGGCCCTGAAAGCCAAAGTGCCTCCTGCGCAAAATGCAGGCGCTTGGCCAAGCCAAAATCATGCGCGCAAAGTGCTGATGCTGGCCGGCTGTGTGCAGCCAGCCATGATGCCCAACATCAACAGCGCCACTGCGCGCGTGCTGGACGCCTGCGGCATTCAAACCGTGGTGCCACCGCAGGCTGGTTGCTGCGGCGCCGTTAAATTTCACTTGGACGATCAAGCAGGCGGCTTGGACCACATGCGCGCCAACATCGATGTTTGGTGGCCTTGGGTAGTGCAAGGCGTTGAGGCCATTGTGATGAACGTTTCTGGCTGCGGCGTGATGGTCAAAGACTACGGTCATTTGCTCCAGCACGATGCGGTGTATGCAGAAAAAGCGCGAAAAATCTCCAGCCTCACGCGCGACTTGAGCGAGTTGCTGCCCGAGTTGGTGCCGCTCCTCAAGCCGCGGATTTCAGCCCATGCCGCCTCCGCCTTGGGCCTGCACGCCTATCACCCGCCGTGTACTTTGCAGCACGGCCAGCAACTCAAAGGGGGTGTAGAAACGCAGTTGAGCTTGTTGGGTTTTCAATTGCGCGTGGCAGACAGCGAATCGCATTTGTGCTGCGGCTCAGCTGGCACTTACTCGGTCTTGCAAGCGGCCACGGCCACCACATTGCGAGATCGCAAACTGGGGCACTTAAACCGCTTGCAAGCGCAAGCCATTTTGAGTGCCAACATTGGCTGCATCACGCATTTGCAAAGCGGCACAGCGCTGCCCGTGCGGCATTGGGTGGAGGTGTTGGACGCTGCCTTGAACCAGCAGGCAGCTGGGCTGCGCGCAAGCTAGCAGCAGGTCTAAACTCAGCCGTGCAATTGGTCGTTGCGGGCAACGTCCGTCAGGTGTTTCATGACGGCGCTGTGGTTGCGCAAGTTGCGCTCATGCCAGCGCTTGATCAGCCACATCATGCTGGCAATCAAAAAGCCAAAAGCCGTGATGGCAGCAAAAGCCGACAGCCCTAGCCCCGTGGAAAAACTGTACAAACCGCCGAGCAACAAAATACACGCTTGCTCGTTGAAGTTTTGCACTGCGATGGAGCGACCCGCGCCCATCAAGTTGTGCCCGCGGTGTTGCAGCAAGGCGTTCATGGGCACTACCAAAAACCCACCCAATGCGCCCAGCAAAATCAAGAAGGGTGCGGCCACCCAAACATTGTCAATGAAGTTCATGCCCATGATCAAAACGCCCATGGCAATGCCCAAGGGCATCACGCGGGTGGCGTGGTGCAGTTTCATGCGCACCGAGGCCACCACGGCGCCCACCGCTGTGCCAATGGCCACCACCCCCACCAAGCTCGAGGCCTGCGTGGTGCTGTAGCCCAGGGCGACCGCACTCCAAGCCAAGACGATGTAGCGCAGGTTGCCCGAGACGCCCCAAAACAAGGTGGTTGTGGCCAAAGAGATTTGACCCAAGCGGTCTTTCCACAACCGCGTGTTGCAATGCCAAAAATCGGGCAGCAAGGCCAAAAAGTTTTTGGGCAAGGCCCGCATGGCCACGCCGGTGTCGGGAATGCGGGTGTTAAACCAAGCGGCAATGGCATACAAAAAAATCAGCACAGCAATGGCTGCTTCTGGAGGAGAGTCGACGCCGGTGTCGATGAACGGAAAATCAAAGCCGAGTAAAAACTCCGAAACGCGCACCCCGACCAATTGACCTCCGACCAACACGCCCAAAATGATCGACGCGATGGTCAAGCCTTCAATCCAGCCATTGGCCTTGACAAGCTGGGAGGCGGGCAACAACTCGGTCAAGATGCCGTATTTGGCAGGAGAGTAGGCTGCAGCGCCCAAACCTACAATCGCATAGGACAGCAGTGGGTGTGTGCCAAACAGCATCATCAGGCAACCCACGACTTTGATGGCGTTGCTGACAAACATCACCTGCCCCTTGGGCCGCGAGTCGGCATAAGCGCCCACAAAGGGGGCCAGCACCACATAAAACAAAGCAAAGATGGGCACCAGTGCAGCACGTTGCCACTCAGCGCCGCCACCGGTTCGGATCAATTCAACGGCAGCTACGAAAAGCGCGTTGTCGGCCAGCGAGCTGAAAAACTGGGCCGCCATGATGGTGTAAAAACCGCGCTTCATGTAGTCATGTACTTTTACGAAAAGAGTCCAAATGGAGCCTGGGCACAAGCCAAGGATAAAAAAACCGAGTCGACTGCGGGTTATATCACGCCCTTGTGATGCCACAATCTAGGCTTTCTTCGTACTTGACCCTCGCGCCAGTCGCTCCAAAGCCATGCCAAGACCCATTGTGGCCACCTTAGATTTGAATGCCCTGAGGCACAACTTGGCTCAAGTGCGCGCGGCAGCGCCGGACGCCTTGGTCTGGGCCGTGGTCAAGGCCAACGCCTATGGGCACGGCATCGAGCGTGTGCTGCAAGCCTTGCGCGGCGCCGATGGCATTGCCCTGCTCGATTTGGCCGAGGCCCAGCTTGTGCGGCAACTGGGCTGGCGCGGGCCCATCTTGCTGCTTGAGGGCGTTTTTGAAGCGCGCGATTTAGAGTTGTGTTCCCGTTTGAGTCTGTGGCATGTGGTGCATTGCCAAGCGCAAATAGACATGCTGGCTTTGCACAAAACGCAGCAAGCGCATCGCATATTTTTAAAGTTGAACACCGGCATGAACCGCCTGGGCTTTGCCCCGCAAGCCTTTCGCACGGCTTGGACGCGGTTGAACGCGTTGCCTCAAGTCGACGAAATTTCTCTCATGTCGCATTTCGCAGATGCCGATGGTGACAAAGGCATCGCCGCGGCCATGGCCGCGTTTGCGCAGACCACGCACGACCTGTCCGGCCAGCGCAGCTTGTGCAACAGCGCTGCGATTTTGCGGCACGCCAAAGACTTGAATGTGCGCGCCGATTGGGTTCGCCCAGGGATCGCTTTGTACGGTGCCTCGCCAGATTTTCCTGCGCACAGCGCGGCCGATTGGGGCTTGCAGCCGGTCATGAGTTTGAACACGCAGATCATCGCCACGCAAAATTTGCAGCCGGGTGATGCGCTGGGCTATGGCGCCACTTTTGTGGCCGAGCGCGCCATGCGCATTGGCGTGGCCGCTTGTGGCTATGCCGATGGCTACCCCAGGCTGGCACCCACGGGCACGCCGGTGTCTGTGGACGGCGTTCGCACCCGCACGCTGGGCCGCGTCAGCATGGACATGCTCACGGTGGATTTGAGCGACTTGCCTGAGGCGGGCCTGGGCAGTCAAGTCACGTTGTGGGGCTTGCCGCAATCTGTTCGCGGCGGGCCAGGCCAGCCAGTCTCGAACGTGATGGCACAGGCTCAGGGCATTCCCATTGACGAAGTGGCCCATGCCGCTGGCACCGTAGGCTACGAACTCATGTGCGCATTGGCCGCTCGAGTTCCTGTGCAAATTCAGGAATGAGCATGTTTTGAAAAAATCTACGGAGCAGGCCTTGGCTTTGGCAGCAGCGGTGGCCTTGATCGCGGTTTGGGGCGCCAACTTCAGCATTCAAAAGCACTTGCTCAACTTGCTCTCGCCCAGTGGGTTTTTGTGGTTGCGGTACTTGATCATGCCTCTGTGCGCGCTCGTCATGATGCGTTGGACTTATGGCCGATTTTTTCCGCCTTTGCCGCGAAAAGACATCATCGCTTTGGCTGGCTTGGGCTTTATCGGTCACAGTGTGCATGTGGGCTTGGTGACCTTTGGCATTCACTGGTCAACGCCGTTTTCCAGCTCTGTGATTTTGGCGTGCGGGCCTTTGTTTACTTTGTTTATTTTGCGCTGGCAAGGCCATGAGCGCTTGCACAAAGGCCAAGTGCTGGGCGTGTCTGTGGCTTTCGTGGGTGTTCTACTTTTTCTCTCAGAAAAGTTGATCAACGATGATTTGCGCGCCACTGGCGGCGACTTGGTGCTGCTTTTGTCTTCTTTCTTATTTTCTTATTACACCGTCTCGGTCAAACCGCTGATTGAAAAACACGGCAGTATTTTGACCATGGGTTACGCAACACTTTTGGGCGGTTTGCCATTGATGCTGGCCTGCATGCCCACCGGGGTGCAAGTGGATTGGTTGGCATTGGGCTGGCAAGAGTGGGCGTTGTTGTTTTGGTCAGTCTTGATCTCTGCTTTTGCCGGGTGGTGGGTGTGGGGTTGGCTCAACGCTGTGCGAGGTGTGGCCCGCACCGCCCCCATGATGTACTTGATTCCGCCCGTGGCGGGTTTGTTCGCATGGGTCTTGACCGGTGAGCAATTTAGCGGCGTGAAATTGCTCGGTGCTGGGGTGGCTTTGGTGGGCGTTGCGTGGGCGCAGTTTGCCCGCGCCAGTCAGCGCAACAAGCCGTCGTAGGCCGTTTTCAAAATCAAAGCGGCCACCACGCCGATGAAAACCCGGCGCACAAAGCCCGAGCCATGTTTCAAGGCCAAGCGGGTTCCGATCAAACTGCCTATCACATTGCACACGGCCATGGCCAAAGCCAAGTGCCACCAAACATGGCCTTGGATCGCAAACAACACCAGCGCAGAAAAATTGGTGGCGGTGTTGAGCAGCTTGGCCGAAGCAGAGGCGTTCAAAAAATCGTAACCCAGCCAGCGCACATAAGCAAAGACAAAAAAACTGCCGGCACCAGGGCCAAAGAAACCATCGTAAAAACCAATTGTCACGCCAATCAGTGCGCACAGCCAAGCCTCATGCGCGCCTGAGTACTTAGGCGCGTGGGTTTGGCCCAAGTTTTTTTTCGACAAGGTGTAGAGCAGCAAGGCCAACAATAAAAAGGGCAGCGCCTTGCGCAAAAAAACTGGATCCACTTGCGTCACGCTCCAGGCCCCGCACAAAGAGCCCAACAAGCCAGCCGCCGCCGCGGGCAACAAGGCGGCCCAGCGCATCTGCACTTTTTGGCTGAACTGGTAAGTGGCAAAAGCCGTGCCCCAAATGGCCGCACTTTTGTTGCTGCCGATCAAGGTGGCTGGGGCTGCTGCGGGGAAGGTGGCAAACAAGGCGGGCACCAAAATCAAGCCGCCCCCGCCGACAATCGAGTCCACCAAACCGGCCAGCAAAGAAGCCAGCGATACGATCAGTAATTCCATGCAGGAGATTCTCGCATTGCGCAGGCGAAAAAAAAGCGCCGCTTGCGCGACGCTTGTAAAAAGTGACATCTTGCAGGAGCAGACGTCTGTATTTGAATCGTTTGGGTGTCTCCTCGATCCCTCAATGAGAACCCAAACTGCAGTTCATCGAGTGCATGCAATGTAGTCGCCTTCTGGGGCTGCGTGCATCAGGGATTTCCCGCGCATTTGAAATTTGCATCGGCGCGCTGCACACTCAAAGCGTCATGCCCGAGTCTTGCGCAATGAAGTGCGCAGCTTTCTCAGCAATCATCAAGGTCGGGCTGTTGGTGTTGCCACTGGTGATGTGCGGCATGACCCCGGCATCCACCACGCGCAGGCCCTCAATGCCGTGCACTTGCAAGCGGCTGTTGACCACGGCCATCGGGTCTTCAGCGCGGCCCATGGCGGTGGTGCCCACGGGGTGAAAAATGGTGCTAGCAATGTCGCCAGCCAAACGCGCCAAGGCTTCGTCGCTTTGGTATTCCTCGCCGGGTTTGAACTCTTGAGGTTCATACGCGGCCATGGCCGCTTGCGACATGATGCGCCGAGTCACGCGCAAACTGTCAGCGGCCACGCGCCTGTCATCCTCGGTGCTCAGGTAATTGGGCGCAATGGCGGGCGCATCGTCAAAGCTGGCGCTTTTCAAAGTGACCGTGCCCCGGCTGCTCGGGTTCAAGTTGCAGACGCTGGCTGTGATGGCGGGAAAATCATGCAGCGGCTGGCCAAAGGTGTCCAAGCTCAAGGGCTGTACGTGGTATTCAATATTGGGCCAAGTTTGCGTGGGGTCGCTGCGCGTGAAGGCGCCCAATTGGCTGGGCGCCATGCTCATGGGCCCGCTGCGAGACCAGGCGTACTCCATCGCTATGCGGGCCTTGCCCAGCCAGTTGTTGGCCAAGGTGTTCAGGGTCTTGGCACCCTTGACCTTGTAGACCGACCTGATTTGCAAATGGTCTTGTAAATTGGCCCCCACGCCAGGCAAATCGTGCGCCACTGTCACGCCGTGTTTGTGCAAATGCGCAGCAGGCCCGATCCCAGAGAGTTGCAGCAAATGCGCCGAGCCAATGCTGCCAGCGCTGAGCAGCACTTCGCGCGTGGCGCTGGCGGTGACCATTTCATGGCCGTCCCAGACCTTCACGCCGGTGCACCGGGTGCTGCCGTTGGCTTGTTTCTCCAACACCAAGCCAGTGACTTGCGCGCGCGTCCAGAGCTCAAAATTGGGACGGGCATAACAGGTTGGCCGCAAAAACGCTTGCGCGGTGTTCCAGCGCCAACCGCTTTTTTGATTCACTTCGAAGTAGCCCACACCCTCGTTATCGCCGCGATTGAAGTCTTGTGTGGCAGGAATGCCTGCTTGTTGCGCCGCTTGTGAAAAGGCTTCCAAGATGTCCCACTTCAAGCGCTGCTTTTCAATGCGCCATTCCCCTCCGGCTTGGCGTGCTTTGAGAATTTTCAAATAAGCCAGCGACGATGCATTGTGTGGCTCGCTGATCTGTGACCACTGCGCAGGCGTTGACTTGGCGCCATGCGCGTCAGTGGCGCCTGCATGGTGGTCTTCGTGCAATTTGAAGTAGGGCAGGCAGTTGTCCCAGCGCCAGCTCTCGTCGCCCGTGGTCTGTGCCCACTGGTCATAGTCGCGCGCTTGTCCGCGCATGTAAATCATGCCGTTGATGCTGCTGCACCCGCCCAAAACTTTGCCGCGCGGGTAGTTCAACGTGCGGCCATTCAAGCCAGCAGCAGGCTCGGTTTGGTAAAGCCAATCGGTACGCGGGTTGCCCATGCAATACAAATAACCCACAGGAATGTGGATCCAGTGGTAGTCGTCTTTGCGCCCAGCTTCGATCAACAGCACGCGCACGCGCGCATCGGCAGACAAGCGGTTGGCCAGCAAGCAGCCCGCCGTGCCCGCGCCCACAATGATGTAGTCAAAACTGCTGTCGCTCATGGCTTATTTGGCGGTGGGCATGACAAATTCTGCGCCTTTGCCAATGCTCTCAGGCCAGCGCTGCATGATCGATTTTTGTTTGGTGTAAAAACGCACGCCCTCTTCGCCGTAGGCGTGCATGTCGCCAAACAAACTGCGCTTCCAACCACCAAACCCATGCCAAGCCATGGGCACGGGAATGGGCACGTTGATGCCCACCATGCCCACTTGAATGCGGCGAGAAAATTCACGCGCCACGTTGCCATCGCGCGTGAAGCAACTCACGCCATTGCCAAACTCATGGTCATTGATGATCTGCACCGCTTGGCCAAAATCTTTCACCCGAACACATGCGAGCACGGGGCCAAAAATCTCTTCTTTGTAAATCCGCATGTCGGTCCCGACATGGTCAAACAAAGTGCCGCCCAGCCAATAGCCATGCTCGCAACCCTTGCCAGCTTTGGCGCCATCAAATTGACGGCCATCGACCAGCAACTTCGCGCCTTCAGCCACGCCCACATCGATGTAATCGGTGATGCGTTTCTTGGCCGCTGCGGTCACGATAGGGCCCATCTCGGCGGCCATGTCGCTGCCATTTAAAATTTTCAAAGAGCGCGTTCGCTCGATCAACAGGGGCATGATGCGTTCGGCCACATCGCCCACCAACACTGCCACACTGATGGCCATGCAGCGCTCGCCGGCCGAGCCGTAGGCGGCGCCAATCAAGGCGTCCACCGCTTGCTCGATATCGGCATCAGGCATCACCACCATGTGGTTTTTTGCGCCGCCCAAAGCTTGCACCCGTTTGCCGCGGCGTGCACCATTTTCATAAAGTGTGTTGGCAATCGGCGTGGAGCCAACAAAGCTGATGGCTTTGACGTCGGGGTGTTCGACCAAGGCGTCCACCGCTTCTTTGTCGCCTTGCAGCACATTGAAAACACCCGCTGGCAAGCCGGCTTGCGCAAGCAAATCGGCCATCAACAAACTGGCGCTGGGGTCCAGGGGGCTGGGTTTCAAAATGAAACTGTTGCCGCAGGCAATGGCCACTGGAAACATCCACATCGGCACCATGACCGGGAAGTTAAAAGGGGTGATGCCAGCCACCACGCCCAAGGGTTGACGCAGCGTCCAGTTGTCGATGCCGGTGGAGACTTGGTCTGTGAAATCACCTTTGAGCAACTGGGGAATGCCGCAAGCGAACTCCACAATGTCAATGCCGCGCGTGACTTCGCCCTGTGCATCGGTAAAAACTTTGCCGTGCTCGGCGGTGATCAAGTGGGCCAATGCGTCGCGGTGTTGGTTGAGCAATTCCAAAAATTTGAACATCACGCGCGCACGGCGCAGCGGCGGTGTGTCGGCCCAAGCAGGAAAGGCCGCTTGGGCCGCTGCCACGGCTTGCGCAACATCTTGCACATTGGCCAAACTGACACGCCCTGTGACGGCCCCAGTGGCCGGGTTGAAGACATCTTGCGCGCGTTGTGAGCTGCCAGGCGCAGGGCGGCCGGCAATGAAATGGGCGATGGCGGGTGCTGTCATGGTCAAAGTCCTAGAAGTTCAGGTAGCAGAAAACGAAAAAGGCCATTGTCCAATGTTTTACTCATGGGGCGCAAAGGGGCATGCAAACGGCCACAAAAACGCGCCCAAAACGCTCAGCCTGCCGCTCCAATGCCCTGATCCAAAGCAGGGTGGCGGCGCCTGAACATGCCCCAGCCCTCCATGCTCAAAACCATATCGCCATGTTGGTTGTGCATCTCCCAGCGGGTGCGCACCAAACCCACGTCAGGTCGGGATCGCATCGGCCGTGTCTCCAAAATGGTATGCGTCAGCGCCAAGCAGTCACCCGGAAAAACGGGTTTGCGCCACTGTAAATTTTCCAAACCAGGCGAGCCCAAACTGGCGCTGTTGCACAAAAAATGGGTCACTATGAGCCGCATGGCCATGGCGCAGGTGTGCCAGCCACTGGCGCACAAGCCGCCAAACACGCTGGCTTTGGCGGCCTCATCGTCCAAGTGAAAGGGCTGAGGGTCAAACTGGCTGGCAAATGCAATCATTTCTTCTCGGCTGGGCGTGATGCTGCCCAAATCACGCACACTGCCGGGCAGCATGTCTTCCCAAAAATAGCGCGGCTCAGGCATCACCGGCCACCCGAGACATCGAGCAAACTCATGGTGGTGTAACTGGCCTCGTCAGACAACAACCACAGCACTGCCTGGGCGACTTCCAAGGCCGTGCCCCCGCGTTGGATGGGCACCAAGTGCTCCAACTCGCGCACCCGGTTGGGCGAGCCCCCTGAGGCGTGAATTTCAGTGTCGATCAGGCCTGGCCGAATCGCATTGACACGAATGCCTTCGGCGGCTACTTCTTTGGCCAAACCAATGGTGAATGTGTCAATCGCCCCTTTGCTGGCGGCGTAATCTAAATATTGGCCAGGCGCGCCCATTCGCGCAGCCGCGCTGGACAGGTTGACGATGCTGCCGCCACTGCCGCCGTGGCGTGTGCTCATCTGCCGCACAGCCTCGCGCGCGCACAGCAAGGAGCCGATCACGTTGATCTCGAACATGCGTCGCCAACGGGCCACGCTCATTTCATCCAAGCGGGCCGCAACATCCAACACACCAGCGTTGTTGACCAAGCCTGAAACAGGCCCCAGTTTTTCACGCACGGTCTCAAACATGGCCAGCACTTGACCCTCATTGGCCACATCGGCTTGCACGCTGATGGCTCTCCCGCCCGCGGCCGCAATGGCCTGCACCACCACGTCCTGCGCCGCCTGCGCGTGCGTGCTGTAATTGACCGCCACGTCCCAGCCCCTATGGGCGGCGAGCAAAGCCGTTGCTGCCCCGATGCCGCGGCTAGCGCCTGTGACCAATAAAACCTTTTTCATTTCAAGCTCTCCAGCAAAATATTCATTAAACGGTTACAACCGAGGTTGGCACCGAACATTACATCACTCAGGAGCACAGCGTGAGTCACACAGTCGACTACTATTTGGCCCCCCAAAGCCCATGGGCTTATTTGGGGCACCAACGCTTTGAAAGCTTGCTCAAAAACGCAGGCGCCAGCGTGCGCGTGCTGCCCATCGACTTAGGGGGCAAAGTTTTTCCCATTTCAGGGGGCTTGCCATTGGGAAAACGTGCCCCACAGCGCCAAGCTTACCGGCTGGTTGAGCTAGAGCGCTACAGCCGACACCTTGCTGCGCCGATGCATCTGAAGCCCGATTATTTTCCAGTCAATGGCGATGACGCCTCGCGCCTGATCATTGCCGCGCAGATCAGCGTGGGCGAGGATGCCGCCATGGCCATCTGCGGCGCAATTTTGGCTGCTGTGTGGGCGCAGCAGCGCAACATCGCCGACGAAAAAGTTTTGGCCCAATTGCTGAAAGAGCAAAATTTGACGAGCAACTTACTCGCGCAATCCGAGAGCCAAGCAGTGCAAGAGCGCTACGAAGCCAACACCCAGGCCGCCATTGACGCAGGCGTTTTTGGCTCACCCAGTTACGTGATTGAAGGGGAAATATTTTGGGGCCAAGACAGGCTTGATTTTGTCGAGCGCGCCTTGCGATAAATGGCGCAAACTGATTTCACACTCAACACATTGACAGGAGAAAAAATGGGAACAGTCATTCAACTCAAAAGCCAAGATGGCATGCAGATCCCGGCGTACGTGGCCATGCCTGCAGCGCCGGCCAAAGCCGCGGTGGTGGTGATACAAGAAATTTTTGGGGTCAACCAACACATTCAAGAAGTGGCAAACGCATATGCCCAAGCAGGGTATTTGGCGATCGCACCAGCCATGTTCCACCGCGTCAAAGCCGATGTTCAATTGGCTTATGAGCAAGCTGACATGAGCGCCGGCATCGAATTGAAGTCTGCCGTGGAGGCGCTGCCAGCCCCAGGCGCCATGCAAGACATTCAGGCTGCCATCACCTATGCGCAGCAAGCCTGCGGCGGTAAAGTGGGCATCGTGGGGTATTGCTGGGGCGGCTTGCTGACGTGGCGCGCCGCATGTTTGCTGCAAGGCCTTTCCGCTGCCGCGCCTTATTACGGCGGCGGCATGACCACAGAAGGCGAAAGCGCCAGGCAAACGCAGGTGCCTGTGCAGGCCCATTTCGCGCAGCAAGACGCATATATTTCCATGGACTCGGTCAATGCGTTTGCAAACGCCCACCCCCAAGCGCAAGTGCACACGTATGCGGCGCACCACGGCTTCAATTGCAATCACCGCAGCGCATGGGACGAGGCTGCGGCCGCGGCGGCGCGCACGCGCACCCTGGCGTTTTTCGCACAACACCTGAGTTGAAATTTTATTCAGCGAGGAGGTTGGGACAAATAGCGTTTGCGCCAAAACACCAGCCCTAGGCTGCAGGCAATGCACAGCATGCCGCCCAAGATCCACCAAAACCCTGCGCGGTCATGCAGCAAAGGGATGACCTCAAAGTTCATGCCAAAAATAGCCGCAATCAAATTGAGCGGTAAGAAAATGGCCGTGATCGAGGTCAGGGTGCGCATGATGCCGTTGGTGCGGTTGCTTTGCGCATTGAAGTGCATTTGCACGGCCGTCTCCACGCCGTGTTCTAAGCGCTGAACGTGGCGCACCACGCGGTCAATGTGTTCGAGCACATCGCGGCTGCGCACTTGGAGTAACTCATGTTCACGCGACTGTTGCGCGGCCCCTGTCAAGGCCCAAGACGCCAAGGACTCAGCCCAGTCTTGCATGGCAATGCGCTGGTCTTCACAGATCTCGTCCAGGTGGTGCAAGGACAAGCGCGCCTCGAGCAAAGCGCTCCAGTTGCTAAAGCGTGTTTGGGGGTTGATCAATTCAGTTTGCCAGTGATCGAGTTGACGCGACAAATCACGGCGCAAGTCAAGGTAAGCGTCGACCACTTGGCTGAGAATACGCAGCATCATGTCAGCCGAATTCAGCGGAATGCCGCGTGCTCCGGCAGAGCGCTCGTCGGGGCTTTGGCTCAGCGCTTGTGGATTTGCCGATAAAGCGGATGCTGGCGCCGGGCCGCCGCTGCTGGCAGCCATCAAGCGCGCCGCGTAGGCTTCTCGAATGGCACAGTCTTCGGGGTGAACCGTCAGCAACACGCGGTCAAAAATGGCAAAGCCGATCGGGCTGGTGTCGATCCGACGCAGCGCCGGGGGGCCACTGAGCTTGGTGCGCGCCACGGCGGCTTGCGCGGGGCGGTTGTCGCAGGCCGCTAAGCGGCGAAACACCATCAAGTCGTAATGAGAGGTCAAGTCAAAGCCAGAAGGCAGTTGCGTGTTCAACAAATCGGACACATGCAGGTCCAGCAAAGTGTGTCCTGTCAAGGCCTGCAAGCTGCTTTGAACCTGCACTTGCTCAGCGCTGAAATAAGCCCTTGAGCAAGCGATCCACACAAAGCCTTCGTCTGGCAGTTGGCGCGGTGGGGCCAGCGCGTCTTGAACGTGTGAGCCAGTAACAATGAATACGCGCATCAGGTCGGCAGCACTTAAGTTTTTGCCAACAAACGCGCGGCATCACGCGCGAAATAAGTCAGCACGCCGTTGGCACCAGCGCGTTTGAAGGCCAACAAACTCTCGAGCATCACCGCGTCGTGGTCGAGCCAGCCGTTTTGGGCGGCCGCTTTGAGCATGGCGTATTCGCCCGAGACTTGGTAGGCAAAAGTGGGCACGCCAAATTGGTCTTTGACGCGGCGCACCACATCCAAATACGGCATGCCCGGCTTGACCATCACCATGTCAGCACCTTCGGCAATGTCCATGGCCACTTCGCGCAAAGCCTCGTCGGTGTTGCCCGGGTCCATTTGGTAAGTTTTTTTATTGCTTTTGCCCAAGTTGGCGGCGGACCCCACAGCGTCGCGAAATGGGCCGTAAAACGCACTGGCATATTTGGCGCTGTAAGCCATGATTTGGGTGTGAATGAAACCCTTGGCTTCAAGTGCTTGGCGGATGGCGCCAATGCGCCCGTCCATCATGTCGCTGGGCGCCACGATGTCCACGCCCGCCTGTGCTTGGTTCAAGGCCTGCTTGACCAACTGGGCCAGCGTCACATCGTTGAGGATGTACCCCGTCTCGTCGAGCCAGCCGTCTTGCCCGTGGCTGGTAAAGGGGTCCAAAGCCACATCGGTCATCACGCCGAGCTGAGGAAAATTTTTCTTCAATGCGCGCACCACCGTGGGCACCAAGCCCTCGGGGTTGAGCGCTTCATTGCCTTGCGGGTCTTTGAGCGAAGCGTCAATCACAGGAAACAAGGCCATCACAGGAATGCCCAACTTCACGCAATCTTCTGCCACGGGCAGCAACAGGTCTAAGCTCATGCGATCCACGCCTGGCATGGAGGCCACCGCTTGTCTTTGGTTTTTCCCATCTAAAACAAAAACGGGGTAAATCAAGTCATGCGCTGTCAATTGATGCTCGCGCACCAAGTTGCGGGTGAATTCATCGCGGCGTAAACGTCGGGGGCGGCTGGCGGGAAATGGGGTGAGGATGGGTGTCATGGTGAAAATTGTGCCCTAACTCAAGGCCTTTGAGGAGAACTTTTGAACGCCGTTTGGCAAATCGCAGTGCGGCGCTACACTTGGCACATGCTCTGGATCAAAGCTTTTCACATTGTGTTTGTTGCAAGTTGGTTTGCCGGCTTGTTTTATTTGCCGCGCATCTTTGTCAACTTGGCCATGGTGGCCCCAGAGTCAGTGGCCGAGCGCGAGCGCCTGCTGCTCATGGCTCAAAAACTCTACCGTTTCACCACGTTGCTGGCCTTTCCTGCGGTGGCTTTGGGCCTTTGGTTGTGGTGGGGCGAGGGCATTGGCTGGGGGCCGGACAATGCCTGGATGCACGCCAAGTTGGCCACGGTGGCATTGATTTTGGGGTACCACCACGCCTGCGGCAGCTTGCTGCGCAAATTCGTTGCTCACCAAAACACCCACAGCCACGTTTGGTACCGCTGGTTCAACGAAGCGCCGGTGCTGATGTTGGTGGTGGCGGTGGTTTTGGTGGTGGTCAAACCCTTTTAAGTCAAAGACCCGTTGGCCAGTGCCATGAAAAAAACAGCAGCTTGGCCCTTGGCCTGGGTGTATGCAGCGCTGATCGTTTACGCCAGCCTTTATCCGTTTGAAAATTGGCGCACCCAAGGTGTGGCTTTGGGCGCTTTCATGTGGGCCCCTTGGCCGCAGTACTGGACCAGCTTTGACGTTTTGTCCAATGTGTTGGGTTATGCGCCGCTTGGATTTTTCATCTCGTTGGCGCTGCGCCGAAGCGCGCGCCATTGGCCCGCGGTGGCGTTGGCGACGGCCTTTGCTGGCGCACTGTCGTTGGCCATGGAGTCCTTGCAGGTGTATTTGCCCTCGCGCGTAGCTTCCAACGTAGATTGGCTCCTCAACGTGGGAGGGGCCTTCTTGGGCGCGGCTACCGCTTGGATTTTGGAGCGCGTTGGCGCACTAGAGCGGTGGAGCCAATTTCGCGCACGTTGGTTTGTGCGCGATGCCCACAGCGCCATGGTTTTGTTGGCCTTGTGGCCCGTGGCCTTGTTGTTTCCAGCGCCGGTGCCCTTGGGGTTGGGGCAAATTCTCGAGCGTGCCGAAGAGGCCTTGGCGCTGCGTTTGCAAGACACCCCATGGCTCGATTGGCTGCCCGTGCGCGAAGTCGAGTTACAACCCTTGTTGCCCGTTTATGAGGTGCTTTGCGTGGCCTTGGGCTTGCTGCTGCCTTGCTTGCTGGCCTTCAGCGTGCTGCGAAATACCCGGCAAAAAGCGCTTGCTGCCATGCTGTTGCTCAGCTTGGGATTGGGCGCCAGCGCCTTGTCCGCGGCCTTAACGTACGGGCCGGCCCATGCGTGGGACTGGATCGACGGCCCAGTTCAAATGGGCTTGGTATTGGCTGCATTGCTCGGCACACCCTTGATTTGGGTCAAGGAGAGGGCCGTGCAAGTCATGACCTTGGTCGGCTTGGTTTTACAGTTGGCCCTGCTCAACAACGCCTCCTCCAGCGCCTACTTTGCCTTGACTTTGCAAACTTGGGAGCAAGGCCGCTTCATTCGTTTTCATGGCTTGATGCAGTGGATCGGCTGGCTTTGGCCTTTTGTTTTGCTGGTTTACCTGATGCGCAGTTTGTCTTCTTTAAAATCACAGCATGAGCGATAAACAAAACACCCCCAGCCCACAGGCCAAGCCCCCCTACTTCGAGCGGCACATTTTCTTTTGCCTGAACGAGCGAAAAAATCAGGAAGCATGTTGCGCGCAAAGCGGCGCGCAAGCCGCGTTTGACCATTGCAAAGGGCGCGTCAAAGCGCTGGGTTTGGCCGGGCCGGGCCAAGTGCGCGTCAACAAAGCCGGTTGCCTAGACCGCTGCGCGGGAGGGCCCGTGGCAGTGGTGTACCCGGAAGGTGCTTGGTACAGTTTCGTTGACCTGTCTGACATTGATGAGATCGTCGACAGCCATTTGAAGGAAGGCCGTGTGGTCACCCGCCTGCTGCTGCCCGCTGATGTGGGCCACTGATGAATTTGGCCACCCAGAAATTGCTGTTCCAGGGCCCTGCTGGGCAGCTAGAAGCCTTGTGTGACATGCCCCCCGAGGCAGCCGGACTGCCCATTGGCACTGCTGTGATCTGCCATCCCCACCCTTTGTTTGGCGGCACGATGCAAAACAAAGTGGTGCAAACGCTGGCGCGCGCTTTTGTTCAAGCAGGCTGGCGCGCTGTGCGTTTTAATTTCCGAGGCGTGGGCGCCAGTCAAGGCAGTTATGACCAGGGCCGCGGGGAGGCGCAAGATGCGTTGGCCATCATCGCGCAAAGCGCGCCCGCACAAGCCCCCTTGGCCTTGGCTGGTTTTTCATTTGGGGCTTTCGTGACTTGCCAAGCGGTGCAGCACTTAGAGGGCGCGCGCAACATCAGCACACTGGTCTTGGTGGGTACGGCAGCGGCCAACTTTGAGGTGCCGCCTGTGCCCGCACACCTGCACCCGCACACGCTGGTGCTGCACGGCGAACTTGACGACACTGTGCCCTTGGCCAGCGTTTTAAACTGGGCCAGGCCGCAGTCTTTGCCCATCACGGTGGTGCCCGGTGTTGAGCATTTTTTTCACGGACAATTGCCCTTGCTTAAATCTGTGGTCACGCGGCATTTGCGCGCCTGACCCGCTTTCTTTGAAACGCAGCATGAACCTCTTGACCCTGGCGCTTGGACGCGCCGCCTTGGCCCTGACTTGCCTGATCGGCGCAGCCCTGAGCGGCCAATCCGCATGGGCCCAAGCCCCTCAGCCGCCCGAGATAGCGGCTCGTGCCTATTTGCTGCTGGACATCACGGCCAATCAAATTTTGGCGTCCAAAGACTTGGATCTCCCCGTCGAGCCCGCCTCCCTGACCAAACTCATGACGGCCTATTTGGTTTTTGACGCCTTGAAGTCGCGCAAAATCGATCTCAAGCAAACCTTCAGCGTGAGCGAGCGGGCTTGGAAAATGCCGGGCTCGCGCATGTTCATTGACCCGAAAATGAAGGTGCCGGTGGAGGATTTGATCAAGGGCATGATTGTTCAGTCGGGCAACGACGCCACGGTGGCCTTGGCCGAAGGCGTGGGCGGCACGCTCGAGCGCTTTGTGCAGCTCATGAACGAGCAGGCCAAAGTGCTGGGCCTGCAAAACACCGCCTACAAAAACCCCGAGGGCTTGACCGAAGCGGGCCACACCACCACCGCCCGCGATTTGGGCGTGCTGGCGTCTCGCTTGATGCGCGACTTCCCCGAGTATGTGAGCACCTATGCTCTGAAAAAATACCGCTACCCCGGCACACCGGCGGCCAACGACACCAACCGCAATTTGCTGTTGTTCAAGGACCCCACGGTCGATGGCCTGAAAACCGGCCACACCAATGCCGCCGGTTATTGTTTGGTGGCCACCGCAAGGCGCGACTTTCCCAATGTCGGCCCGCGCCGCTTGATGGCCATTGTGCTGGGCACGGCCAGCGAAAATGCACGTGCCAATGAAGCCCAAAAACTTCTGAACTGGGGCTACACCGCTTTTGAGGCCGTCAAGTTGTATGACGCTGGCCAAGCGGTGGCCACACCGCCCATTTGGAAGGGCAAAAGCTCGGTCCTTCAGTTGGGGCGTCCCGAAGCGCTGGTCGTTGCCGTGCCCAGCGGCAGCGCCTTGCAGATCAAAACTCAATTGGCCAGGCCCGAGCCGCTGGTCGCGCCCATTGGCAAAGGTCAAACGGTGGGCAGTCTGAAGGTGTTTCGAGGCACAGAGTTGTGGGTGGACATTCCCTTGCTCGCGCTTGAGCCGGTGGAGCAAGCCGGCGTGCTGGGCCGAGCCTGGGACGCCCTGCGGCTGTGGATCAAATAGTGCGAGTTGGCGCCCGCCAACTTTCCTTGGGTACGTCAAATTTGCGCTGGCTCCTAGGACAGGGTATACTGGAAAGCTTTTCCGCATTTGGGGCGGGGAAGATTCCATTGTCAAAACCAAACGTTTAGGGACGTTTAATTAAATGCCAACCATCAATCAATTGGTGCGTCAGGGGCGCGAGGTCGAGAAGACCAAGTCAAAAAGCCCTGCGATGCAAAACTCTCCACAGCGCCGTGGTGTGTGCACCCGTGTGTACACCACGACGCCTAAAAAACCTAACTCTGCGCTGCGTAAAGTCGCCAAAGTGCGCCTGACCAACGGCTTCGAGGTGATCTCCTACATTGGCGGCGAAGGCCACAATTTGCAGGAACACTCGGTGGTCTTGGTGCGCGGTGGCCGCGTGAAAGACTTGCCCGGTGTGCGCTACCACATCGTGCGGGGTTCACTCGACTTGCAGGGCGTGAAAGATCGCAAGCAATCGCGTTCTAAATATGGCGCTAAGCGCCCGAAGAAAGCTTAAGTTAGCTTTCAAAAAAGGTGCTGCTCTGGTTTTTAGACGAGCCGGTTCAGCGAAGTGACTCCCTGTTGGAGTCGAGTAAGTGCAGGTTCAAGATGAATCTGCGGGGTGTCTGGATCGGACGTCCAGCCATCAACTGAAGCAAAGAGGTGAAATATGCCACGTCGTCGTGAAGTCCCTAAACGTGAAATCCTGCCCGACCCCAAGTACGGCAATGTCGAGCTCTCCAAGTTCATGAACGTGATCATGGAAGGCGGCAAAAAAGCGGTTGCCGAGCGCATCATTTATGGTGCCTTGGAAAACATGGAAAAGAAAACCGGCAAAGACCCGGTGGAACTTTTCTCGATCGCCATCAACAACGTCAAACCCATGGTGGAAGTTAAATCCCGCCGCGTGGGTGGTGCCAACTACCAGGTGCCCGTTGAAGTTCGCCCTGTCCGCCGCCTGGCATTGTCCATGCGCTGGATCAAAGAAGCGGCCCGCAAGCGTGGTGAAAAATCCATGGCTTTGCGTTTGGCCAACGAGTTGCTCGAGGCCAATGAAGGCCGCGGCGGCGCGATGAAAAAGCGCGATGAAGTCCACCGCATGGCGGAAGCCAACAAGGCCTTCTCTCACTTTCGTTTCTAAATTTTGGCTGCTGCTGCTTGCCCTGCAAGGCCAAGTGCAATGCCGACCGCAAAACCCTGCGCACAAGCTGCAGGGCATTTGTATTTTTTGTTTTAACTGAATTCCAAGAGGTTGATCATGGCTCGCAATACCCCCATCGAGCGCTATCGCAACATCGGTATCTCAGCGCACATTGACGCTGGCAAGACCACCACCACCGAGCGCATTCTTTTCTACACCGGTGTGAACCACAAAATCGGTGAAGTGCACGACGGCGCCGCCACCATGGACTGGATGGAGCAAGAGCAAGAGCGTGGCATCACGATCACCTCTGCGGCCACCACCTGTTTCTGGAAGGGCATGGACACTTCTTTTGAAGAGCACCGCATCAACATCATTGACACCCCGGGCCACGTGGACTTCACCATCGAAGTCGAGCGCTCGATGCGCGTGCTCGACGGTGCTTGCATGGTGTACTGCGCTGTGGGCGGCGTGCAACCCCAATCCGAAACGGTTTGGCGTCAGGCCAACAAGTACAAAGTGCCGCGCTTGGCCTTTGTCAACAAAATGGACCGCACAGGCGCCAACTTCTTCAAAGTCGTTGAGCAAATGAAGTTGCGCCTCAAGGCCAACCCCGTGCCGATCGTGATTCCTATTGGCGCCGAAGAGCACTTCACTGGCGTGGTGGACCTGCGCAAAATGAAGGCCATCCTTTGGGACGAAGCCTCCCAAGGCATGAAGTTCACTTTTGAAGAAATCCCTGCCGACTTGTTGCCCTTGGCCAAAGAGTGGCGCGAGAAGATGGTTGAAGCCGCAGCCGAAGCCAATGAAGAGCTGATGAACAAATACCTTGAAGAAGGTGATTTGACTGAAGAAGAAATCACAGCCGGATTGCGCATTCGCTCTATCGCGTGCGAGATCCAGCCGATGCTGTGCGGCACAGCGTTTAAAAACAAGGGCGTGCAGCGCATGTTGGACGCCGTCATTGAGCTCATGCCCTCGCCGCTGGATGTGCCGCCCGTTCCAGGCTTTGATGAAGACGAAAAGCCCACATCGCGCAGAGCTGCGGACAACGAAAAATTCTCGGCCTTGGCATTCAAATTGATGACCGACCCCTTTGTGGGCCAGTTGACTTTTGTGCGGGTTTACTCAGGCGTTTTGTCCAAGGGCGATACGGTGTACAACCCCGTGCGCGGCAAGAAAGAGCGCATCGGGCGGATCGTGCAAATGCACGCCAACAACCGCCAAGAGGTGGACGAGATTCGCGCCGGCGACATCGCTGCCTGCGTGGGTTTGAAAGACGTCACCACAGGCGAGACTTTGTGTGACCCCACCGCCATCTTGACCTTGGAGCGCATGGTATTCCCAGAGCCTGTGATTCGCCAAGCGGTCGAGCCCAAAACCAAAGCCGACCAAGAAAAAATGGGCATCGCATTGTCGCGTTTGGCTGCGGAAGACCCTTCTTTTCGCGTCAACACCGACGAAGAGTCTGGCCAGACCATCATCGGCGGCATGGGCGAGTTGCACTTGGAGATCATTGTTGACCGCATGAAGCGTGAGTTCGGCGTGGAAGCCAACGTGGGCAAGCCCCAAGTGGCTTACCGCGAGACCATTCGCAAGACAGTGGAAGACGCCGAAGGCAAGTTTGTGCGCCAGTCCGGCGGCAAGGGCCAATACGGCCACGTGGTGCTCAAAATCGAACCGCAAGAAGCTGGCAAAGGCTTCTTGTTTGTCGACGCCATCAAAGGCGGCGTGGTGCCCCGTGAGTACATCCCTGCGGTTGAAAAAGGCGTGAACGAAGCCTTGGGCCAAGGCGTGCTCGCCGGCTACCCCGTGGTGGACGTGAAGGTCACGCTGCACTTTGGCTCGTACCACGATGTGGACTCCAACGAGTTGGCATTCAAAATGGCCGCCATCTTTGGTTTCAAAGAAGGTTGCCGCAAAGCCAGCCCTGTGATTTTGGAGCCCATGATGGCGGTCGAAGTGGAGACTCCCGAAGACTACGCCGGCAACGTGATGGGCGATTTGTCATCACGCCGCGGCATGGTCCAAGGCATGGAAGACATGGTCGGTGGCGGCAAAGCCATCAAGGCCGAAGTGCCCCTGTCTGAAATGTTCGGCTACTCCACCACTTTGCGCTCCATGTCGCAAGGCCGTGCAACGTACTCGATGGAGTTCAAACACTACGCGGAAGCCCCGCGCAACGTCGCCGAAGCCATTGTGGCTTCGAGAGCTAAATAAAGGAATTTGTTGAGCTGTCTGCGATCCAGTGCCACTTCGTGCCCGTGCGAAGTGAATCAGCAATTGGGTGCAAACATTAAACCAATACACGGGCATTGTTCTTTGGAGAATTGAAATGGGAAAAGAGAAATTTGAACGGACCAAGCCCCACGTCAA
>CAIQBO010000036.1 GCA_903870145.1 uncultured Burkholderiales bacterium
ATTGAAGGCTTCTACAATCCAGTTCGGCGTCACAAACATCTTGACCAACTCAGCCCCCTTGAGTTCGAGAGACGTCAAATTGCGTTATGAAGAGTGTCTACAAAATTGGGGGAATGCCATAAAGCGGCTGTTGAGTTGGTTTAGATTTTGCTATGAAAATATCGTGTTCAATATACCAGTGCAATCCTAAGCTATCTGCAAAGGCAACAAGCTCGCTTAAAGAGGGATAACTCCCGTAGATGTGATGCCTACCGCAATACCGAATGTCGTCAATTAATACTGCGATGTTGTCGAAGCGACTTATGTTTTTGCGAATCGCCTCAAGTTCTTCACGAAGAGGAGTGTCGTTGGGGCCTGCAAATGTTTCACCTGCCGAATAGTGTCCATCGAGCCAGAGGCATACATTTCCAGATAGCGTAGGTAATATCCTCGGAAGGAATACTTCACTTATTTCGTTGTGCACCATTATATTTTTATGTTGTCCGAATTTTTCTTTTGCTAATTGAAAAAGTTTGGGTTCAGGTTCGGTGGTGTGTACAAAAGTTGCGTGATGAGATAGAAAGTCCGAGGTGTCACCGTAAAGAGTTCCTGTTTCAATCCAGGTGGCATCACTAAAATTGTTGCGAAGAAAAACGTGTTTTTTAACAGCATAAGGCGCGGGTGCCGCGTACGATCTCGCTGCCCAATCAAGCAAATCTGGATCAGAAATATCGCCGTGAATCGACTGCGTAATTTTCGATACGTGAGGAGCGAGGTTTGGATGCTGGCGAATTGCGTGGTCGAGAAGCTCGAGCATGGTTTGTAATGGGTCTTTTGGCATATCAAAACTCGGAATTGATTTATAAAAAAGTTTCGCTAAGTTGAGGAGTCACGTGCGAACTATAACAATTCTCAGCGCAATAGGGTAGAGTTTGGACTGGTCGCAGAGTATTACTTAAGTGATGCATTGCGTTTGTGTCGAGTGTGCCATTGTTTAGCAGTGCAGTGGATATTTCTTACACACTTTGCTACACACCAAAAATGAGCACGCCGTAAGCCCCGTAGATGCTTAAAAGATTTTTAGTGTCTTTTCTCATAAACGATTGTAATACTTTTGTTTCTGAAATTCTCTCAATGATATCAACAGGTTACAGCGCCACAGTTGTCAAAATTTGCTTCCACACCGCTTCCACACTTTGCTGAAAATTTAAGCGGCATTTTTGGGATGAAAACAGCTTTTTCAAAGCAGTTAAGTCGCTGTTTTGTTGCGAAAATTTTCCATAGCTCCTGCCAATAATTCACCAGCTTCTTGAGCAAGATCTAGTCGATTTCCCTCTGCGGCTATTTGTTGGAATGACAGGAGGGCAAACGATCCTGAGATCTTAAGAACCTCTATGACTTCAGCGTCTGTGTAGGTGGGTTCTATAAGTTCTTTCCCAAAGCGACGACTGGCTTGCTGAAAGCCAGTGTGGGTATAGCTGTTCATGGCTGTCCAAGCTTGTTCTTTTAGTCGACTAAGCATTCCCGATCGAAAACCCTCTAATGACTCAATTGCTTCGAGTAATTCCCAAAACTGTAGCTTCAGTTTGTCGGTTTCAAATTTCTGCAACTGGCTTTCAGTTGCGCAATTCTTAAGCCAAACTCCCCTGACAAAACTTTCAAAAATAAGTCGAACAAGAGCAAAAGCTGAACCATTGATCTTGCATTTGAGGAGTTGACAGATTGCAACATGATGTTCGATGGCCTGGTCTAAACAGCCAAGTGATAGAAGTACTCGCTCACCTTTTTTGATTTCAAGCCCATCAAGTCTTGGTGTCATCCAGTTGTAGAGGTCGAAACCTTTTGCTATCAAAATTTCTTTGTGTGTCATGGTAAGCATGGATGTTGGAAGGATGAGTTCAGGCTATTTCTAGAGGAGGGGCGAGAGAATTCCAAAGAATGACCAAGGAATGCATGAGTCCAAAAGTTGTAGATTGGAATGTATCTTCAAGGCCGGACAAAGTACAATCAGTATTTTTCGGGCCAATTTCGAGCTTCTTCAGAATCTCGGATTTGGGCACGGCCGTGCGGCCAGTGAACAAGGACTGGTAGGCGTAGTAGCGGTCAATTTCTGCCATGGTGGTGTCTCTGCTTAATTGGTTGTTGTTTTTGTAATTTGTGTCAGTTTAAGAGCAATTTTTTCTCTGCGGCTGATTCTTTGGGGTTCTGGTGAAGTTCCGTAGTCCAATTTGATGTTTAAAGCTTGGAATTCGCTGGGTTTAAACGTTGCTGGGTGTTTAAACATGCTGCTCTGCTGTTTAAACACGGTGCCCAACTGTGTAAACGCAATCTCTGGGTCGGTCAGGTGTGTGTAAACGGTACCTAGGGGTACCCAGAGCGAGGCGGAAAGTAGGAATGGCAAGATCATTGATTGGGTGGGTTTCAGTGCAGAAGCCCTTACTGTGAGCCACCCCAGGCTCAGCCCTTGAGCCAGTCAGACTGATCGTTTGTACAGGTGATTCTTCGGCAAGTGAATGGCAGACACTTGCAAACTTTTTTGACCCAAAGTAAGTGACTCAATGTTCATGGAGTCGCTTGAAATGTATTTGGATTTGATATCAAAAGTGATACTATTCAATGAGTAGTATTTTGAAGTTGTTAGCTCAAATGAGCGACGAGCCAGCCAATGTGAAATTCACGGATTTGCAAAAGGTTTGTATTTACTATTTTGGAAAGCCTCGACTTGCTTCAGGAAGTCATGTCGTTTTCAAAATGCCTTGGATGGGCGATCCCAGAATCAATATTCAAAATTTTCAAGGCAAAGCCAAGCCATACCAAGTTCGACAAGCCTTAAGCGCCATTGATAAATTGTTAAAACAAAATGAACACTGATCGATATACCTACCGCGTCACTTGGTCTGCAGTCAATAAGGCGCACATAGGCTTATGCGCTGAATTTCCCTCTTTGTCTTGGATAGCAACTTCGCCAGAAAAAGCGCTCAAAGGTATCAGAAAAGTGGTTGACGATGTGGTTGTTGAAATGTTGCAAGCCAATGAAACAGTGCCCGAGGCGCTGTCAGAGAAAGTATTCAGTGGCAAGTTTGTGGTTCGTGTGCCGGCAGATGTGCACCGATTGCTGGCCATACAGGCAGCAGAGCAGGGTGTCAGCATGAACCGACTGGTATCTGCGAAGCTCGCTGCTTAATTCAATTGGGATCAGAGCAAAATAAATTATTCCCACTCGCCGAGGGGTTCCATTTCGGTTTTGTGTTTGGGACACAAGGGTGGGCCGAAGGCTAGGAACTTTTTGTACATGGGGACTTCGAAGCCGCAAGATTTGCATTTGGCGCGCGGGCGTGGTGAGCGTTTGGATAGGCGAGTGGAGATGTGTAAGCCGCCATGGGGGTAAGGGCCCAGTTGGGCGGACAGCTCTGCTAACTTCGCTTTCAAAGCGGGTCCTGCACCTGCGCTTCTCATTGGGCCAATCATGCCCAAACTCAGGGCAATCTTTTTGAACTCCTTGCCGTGTTTGTGTTCGCAGTCGTCTACGGCGTGGACCAGCTCATGCGCCAAGGTGTCTAAAACCAGAACAGGGTCTAGCAGGGCAGGTGACACGAAGATTTGGTTGCTGTCGTGCACGCTGCTTTTGCGTGACCAGCATTGCCCAATGTGATGCTTGCTGCCAGTGCTGGCAAAGCCGCAAGACACTTGGCAGTTGTTGGGGATGATGTGTTGTTTTGCTTGAAAGATGGGGCGCAGGAGTTCAACAGCTGCAAGCAGCCAGGATTCGCGGGTGGTGTGGTTTGTCATGTCGCATTAATTTGCACTTTGGAAGAGTCACTATGCGAAATGGAAAGCTCAAGGGGTGAGCCATACGAACTGATCGTTTTTACAGTTCTCTGAGTACTGCTTCTGTTAAGCCCAATATGCTTCCAACTTCACGCTTATCAAAATAAGCTATGACTTGATACCTAAGGTGTGTATGTCCTCTAAAATTGGTCCTGCGGTAAGAGCAACTCCAACTGATGGCCCCGCCCCCACACCCCCTTGGGGGTCCTCTGGGGGGTAGCAACTCAGCCATTAGTGATGGGGATGTTTGACTGGACTGTAGGTTGCTGTATCGGTCCACAACGTCAAAAGTAAATGGCATACGCAGTGGTATACAGAAACGAAAAAAGCCCCGTAAGGGGCTTATTCATTGGTGTCTTGGCGGAAGCGGTGAGATTCGAACTCACGGACCCTTGCGAGTCGCCGGTTTTCAAGACCGGTGCAATCGACCACTCTGCCACGCTTCCTGCGGGCCTCATTCTAACTGAGTTAGGCCCTTGAATTTAATTGTGCTCTGACCCCAATTTCTGTGACCCCAATTTCTGATTTCACAATTTCAATTGGATTTCAATGAAGTCGATGACTTGTTCTAGGCCGGCTTGGGTTTTCAGGTTGGTCATGACGAAGGGTTTGAGGCCTTTGGGGCTGCTTCGCATGCGGATGGTGTCGGCTTGCATCACGGCAAGGTCAGCGCCAACATAAGGGGCAAGGTCGGTTTTGTTGATGACGAAGAGGTCGCTTTTGGTGATGCCGGGGCCGCCTTTGCGGGGTATTTTTTCACCGGCGGCCACATCAATCACATAAATGGTCAGGTCAGACAGCTCGGGGCTGAAGGTGGCGGCCAAGTTGTCGCCGCCGCTTTCTATGAAGACCACATCGGCATTTGGGAATTTCTCCAACATGCGGTCAATTGCTTCTAAATTGATAGAAGCGTCTTCGCGAATGGCTGTGTGTGGGCAACCACCAGTTTCCACGCCCATGATACGCTCAGCCTCCAGCGCCCCGCTGACTGTGAGCAGACGTTGGTCTTCCTTGGTGTAGATGTCGTTGGTGATGGCCACCAGGTCCCAGTTTTGTCGCATGCTTTTACACAGCATTTCAAGCAAGGTGGTTTTGCCAGAGCCCACGGGCCCGCCGATGCCAACGCGCAGTGGAGGAAATTTTTGAGTTCGATTTGGAATGTGGTGCAGTGCGCTCATGATCGGAACAGTCTGGAGTATTGGGTTTCGTGGCGGGCTGACATCACGGCCAGCATCGGGCAAAAGGCTTGTCGGTCTTCGTCATTCAATGACATGGCGTGCGCCACTGCATCTGGAATTTCTTGGGCCAATCGGCCCAAGATGCGCTGGCCTGAACTTTGCCCTAGGGGCACAGATTTGAGAGCGGCTTGAACCATGTTTTCTGCCCAACCAAAGGCATAGGCTTGCAGGGCTTTATGCAATGGGGCATGGGCCAGGGACAAGGCCAAAGACATGCTCAATGGGTAGGTGGGTTGGAGTTGATTGCACAAGTCCAAAGCAGGCGCACTGGCTTTGCCTTGGTTGCGAAGCCAATCTAAAAGAGAGCGTCCCATTTGTTCAGTTTGTAAACGCATTTCTTGCGTTTCACGTGATGCATGCACCCAAGCGCTCAGCGCCATCAATCGCTCGCGCTGCATGTGTTGCCAAGCTGGAATGGCTTGCGCCATCAAGGCCATGTCACCTCGCGCCTGCGATAAATGCAGTTGATCTGAAATCCACTCAGCGCAAGAGGCTTCGTCATGCACCCAACCGTGGTCGATGGCCGCTTCTAAGCCTTCCGAATAAGAAAAACCACCCACTGGCAATGCCGGTGAGGCCAGCCAAATCAGTTGCAATAATTCAGTGGGCATGTCCGCTTTCGTGACCATGGTCATGCCCGTGCCCATGACTGTCGTGACGCGTTGCATAAGCCCCGCCTTCAGGCTCAAAAGCTTCTTCAACTGTGCGCACAGTCATGTGCATGGCACGCATCAAGTCAGCCAACACCGAGTCGGGCTCGATCTTCAAGTGATCAGGTTTTAACTCAATGGGCACATGCCGGTTGCCCAAGTGATACGCCGCGCGCGTCAAATCAAATGGGCTGCCATGTTCAGTGCAAGCTTCAATGCGCAGCAAAGTTTGAGGCGCTGCGAGCACGCAGACCAAACTGCCGTCTTCGGCCAAGAGCACATCACCACCGCGCACGACTTGGCCGCGCTGCAAAAAAATGGCCAAGTGGCGGCCCGTGCTGTCTTGCGCTTGGAAGCGACTTTTTTGGCGGATGTCCCAGTCCAAAGACAGGGTTGGCGCGCGCGCAAGAAGCACTTTGGCCAAGCCGTGGCCTTGTTCAATGAGCTTGGAGCAAGTCAACATCAGAATAAAAAATAACGCTGGGTCATGGGCAAACTCACTGCTGGCTCACACGTGAGCAAGAGCCCATCGGCGCGCACTGAATAAGTTTGCGCATCGATCTCCATTTGGGGGGTGTAGTCGTTGTGAATCATATGGCGTTTGCCCAGACCTCGAATGCCTTTGACGGCTGACAATGTTTTTTGCAGACCATAGCGCTGGCCAATGCCAGCGGCCAAACCAGCTTGAGAGACAAAGGTCAACGAACTGCGCGCCAAGGCGCCGCCAAAGCTGCCAAACATGGGCCGGTAATGCACCGGTTGCGGCGTGGGAATAGAGGCATTGGGGTCGCCCATGGCGGCCATGGCAATGAAGCCACCTTTCAAAATCAATGAGGGTTTAACACCAAAGAAGGCAGGCTTCCAGACCACCAAGTCAGCCCATTTGCCCACTTTAATGCTGCCCACTTCGTGGCTGATGCCATGCGCAATGGCGGGGTTGATGCACAGCTTGGCGATGTAGCGCTTGACGCGCGCATTGTCGTGGCGATCGGTATCGCCCGGTAATTTGCCTCGCTGCATTTTCATTTTATGCGCGGTTTGCCAACACCGAATGATCACCTCGCCTACGCGGCCCATGGCTTGGCTGTCGGAGCTGAACATGCTGATGGCGCCCAGGTCGTGCAAGATGTCTTCGGCCGCAATGGTTTCTTTGCGAATGCGGCTCTCGGCAAAGGCCAAGTCTTCAGGAATAGATGGGTCCAAGTGGTGGCAGACCATCAGCATGTCCACGTGCTCGTCCAGGGTGTTGATGGTGTAGGGGCGCGTGGGGTTGGTAGAGGAGGGCAGCACATTGGCTTGGCCCACCACTTTCAAAATATCGGGTGCATGGCCACCACCAGCCCCTTCGGTGTGAAACGTGTGGATGGTGCGACCTTTGAAGGCGGCCACGGTGTCTTCAACAAAACCTGATTCGTTCAAAGTATCAGAGTGGATGGCCACTTGCACATCTGTTTCTTCTGCCACATTCAAACAGTTGTCAATGGCTGCGGGGGTGGTGCCCCAGTCTTCGTGTAATTTCAAACCCAGCGCGCCTGCGTTGACTTGTTCGTGCAAAGCAGCGGGCAAGGCCGCATTGCCTTTGCCTAAAAACCCCAGGTTCATGGGGAAGGCGTCTGCCGCTTGCAGCATGCGCTCAATGTTCCAAGGCCCGGGTGTGCAGGTGGTGGCAAACGTGCCTGTGGCAGGGCCTGTGCCGCCGCCGATCATGGTGGTCACGCCGCTGACCAAGGCCTCTTCAATTTGCTGAGGTGCAATGAAGTGGATGTGTGTGTCAACCCCGCCTGCTGTGACGATGTTGCCCTCGCAGCTGATGACTTCGGTGCCCGGGCCAATCACGATGTCAATGCCAGCTTGTGTATCGGGGTTGCCAGCTTTGCCAATGGCCACAATGCGGCCACCTAGAAGGCCAATGTCGGCCTTGACAATGCCCCAGTGGTCAATGATCAAGGCATTGGTCATGACCGTGTCCACAGCGCCGCCGGCTTGGGCGCCTGTGCTTGCGCCATCGCGCGTTCTTTGGGATTGCGCCATGCCATCGCGTATGGTTTTGCCGCCGCCAAACTTGGCCTCTTCACCATACCCGCCGGCGTGCAGCGTGAAGTCTTGCTCAACTTCAATTACCAGGTCGGTGTCTGCCAAGCGAACCCGATCGCCCACAGTGGGGCCGAACATCTCTGCGTAAGCACGTTTGCCAATGGTTGCCATTATTTTTTTCCTTCCAATGCCGCGGGTGCTGCAGGCGGCAATGCGCCGTTGACCAAAGCCCGAAAGCCATAGACCTGGCGCAGGCCGCTGTAGTCCACCAACTCCACGGTGCGCTGCTGGCCGGGCTCAAACCGCACCGCGGTGCCAGCTGCAATGTTCAAGCGCATTCCGTTTGCTGCTGTGCGGTCAAATAGCAATGCACTATTGGTTTCAGCAAAGTGGTAGTGCGAGCCCACTTGAATGGGGCGGTCGCCAGCATTTTTTACAATCATGGTGGTCGTTCTGCGGCCGGGGTTCAGGGTGTGCACCCCGTCGTCAATGAGTAATTCACCTGGAATCATGTTCGGCTCCGTCAAACAATCGGTTGATGCACGGTCACCAGTTTGGTTCCGTCTGGGAAGGTGGCTTCAACTTGGATATCGGGGATCATCTCGGCAATCCCGTCCATCACGTCGCTGCGCGTGAGCACACTGCGCCCCTCACTCATGAGTTGCGCCACGGTTTTGCCATCGCGCGCGCCTTCCATGACGGCGGCACTGATGAAGGCCACGGCTTCAGGGTAATTGAGCTTGAGGCCACGCGCCTTGCGCCGCTCGGCCAGCAGGGCGGCCGTGAAGATCAAAAGCTTGTCTTTTTCGCGAGGGGTCAGTTCCATGGTGGGCTCGATTCGGTCTCAACAAGGTGGCTTTGGAAGAAATAAGTTTCTAGCTTACCTCATGCAACATGCATGCCCCGCCTGCTCGTGTGTGCTGCATCAATGCGCTTCTATTTTGGTGCGCTACATCAAAAAAATGCACAAAAATGGTTCACGATGATGATCCCTCGTGCGTCCATCAGTGCCCAGGCAGGCCGTATGAAGCCGAAATTCAAGTGATCGGAGGATTCAGGTGAGTTGGCACAAGGCTTGCGAAAGAAGCAGCAGCGTTGCAGAACTTCGCTTGTTTAACAAACCTTCTTAAATTGATTGGAGTGATCTCATGATGAACCGTCGTGGCAATCTCAAAGCATTGGCACTTGCCAGTGCGCTGGCAGCCGGAACTTTGACTTTTTCAATCCAAGCACTTGCAGCTGACACCATCAAGGTGGGCATCTTGCACAGCTTGTCTGGCACCATGGCCATTTCTGAAACTGTGTTGAAAGACACAGTGCTGATGGCCATTGACGAGATCAACGCCAAGGGCGGCATCTTAGGAAAAAAATTAGAACCTGTGGTGGTTGACCCTGCATCGAACTGGCCCTTGTTCGCTGAAAAAACCAAACAGCTGCTGACCCAAGACAAAGTCTCGGTCATCTTCGGTTGCTGGACTTCGGTCAGCCGTAAATCTGTGCTGCCTGTTGTGGAAGAATTGAATGGCTTGCTGTTTTACCCCGTGCAATACGAAGGTGAAGAGCTGTCGAAAAATGTGTTCTACACCGGCGCAGCGCCCAATCAACAAGCTATTCCAGCCGTTGACTATTTGATGAGCAAAGACGGCGGCGCTGCCAAGCGCTGGGTCTTGCTGGGCACTGATTACGTGTACCCCCGCACCACCAACAAAATTTTGCGCGCTTACCTCAAAAGCAAAGGCGTGAAAGATACCGACATTGATGAAAAATACACGCCGTTTGGCCACTCCGACTACCAAACCATCGTGGCTGATGTAAAGAAATTCGCTGCTGGAGGCAAGACCGCTGTGGTCTCCACCATCAACGGTGACTCCAATGTGCCCTTCTACAAAGAATTGGGCAACGCAGGCTTGAAAGCCAAAGATGTGCCCGTAGTGGCTTTCTCTGTGGGCGAGGAAGAGTTGCGTGGTGTCGACACCAAGCCTCTGGTGGGACACTTGGCCGCATGGAATTATTTCATGAGCATCAAGAACCCCACCAACGACGAGTTCACCAAAAAGTGGGCAGCCTATGCCAAGGCTAAAAATATCGCTGGCCACAAAGACAAAGCTTTGACCAATGACCCCATGGAAGCCACTTACATTGGCATCAACATGTGGAAGCAAGCGGTTGAAAAAGCGAAGTCCACCGATGTGGACAAAGTCATTGCCGCCATGTCAGGTCAAACTTTCAAAGCTCCCAGCGGCATCACATCGAAGATGGATGAGAAAAATCACCACTTGCACAAGTCGGTGTTCATTGGCGAGATCAAAGCCGATGGCCAGTTCAACGTGGTTTGGAAAACACCTGGCCCCGTCAAAGCCAAGCCATGGAGCCCCTATATTCCGGGCAACGACGTCAAGCCTGACGAACCCGCTAAGAAGTAATTTGCTTTGAGCAAACCCGAGGAAGGGCGCGATGCCCTTCCTCATTTTCTAAATAGTTCAAAGCAGACGAGCCTTTTTGAAAGGCCGCTCAAGGAAGCCAGACATGAATCGATTGCGAGTTTGGCCAGTGGTATTTGCGCTGGTGGTTTGTTTGGGTTTGAGCTTGATGGCCGTGCCCGCCAAGGCCATGACCTCGGCGCAGATGAGAGGTTTGGTCGATGGTGAAACAGATTCCCGGATCGAAGTGTTAGGGCGTGTGGTCGCACAAGGCGATGAGCAGACCTTGATTTTTTTGCAGGCTTTGGCCGATGATGCCGTCAAAGTGGCTGGCGATAAAATTTGGATTGTGCGCGAGAGTTTCGGCGCTGGCAAAGCGCTCGATCCATTGACAGGCAACATGCAAGATTTGCCCGCTGACGCACAAGATGTGGTCAGCAACAACCGATTCAGAGGTGAAATTGAAACTGCATTGGCAGCTTTGAAGTTGTTCAGCGCGCAAACAACCATGCGCCTTCAAGCTGTTCGTGCCTTGCTCAAAGAGCCTGACTCAGCCAAAGTTCCTTTGCTGGAAAAAGCTTTGCAGCAAGAGCAAGACACCAGCGTCAAAGCCTTGCTGCAACTGGCCATTTCCGCAGCGCAATTGAGCGATGCACAAGCCAGCGTGCGCCTGCATGCCGCACAGACATTGGCGCAAAGCCAAACTCCTGAAACGCAGCTACTACTGAACCAGCGTTTTGCAGAAGAGACTGACCCTCAAGTCAAGTTGCAATTGCAAAAGTCTTTGAAAACCATTGCAGACGCTTTGAAAACCGGAGAGCGTTTGGGCGCCTTTTTCACCGGCGTGAGTTTAGGATCTATTTTGTTGCTGGTGGCACTGGGCTTGGCCATTACCTATGGTTTGATGGGCGTGATCAACATGGCGCACGGCGAATTGATGATGATCGGCGCCTATGCCACCTATGTGGTGCAAGTGCTCTTCAGGCAATATTTGCCAGGCGCATTCGATGCTTACTTGCTGCTGGCGGTGCCCTTGTCATTTTTGGCGTCAGCCTTGGTCGGGGCCTTGTTAGAGAGAAGTGTTTTGCGCCACCTGTATGGCCGCCCTTTGGAGTCACTGCTGGCCACCTGGGGCATCAGTTTGATTTTGATGCAAAGCGTGCGCAGTTTGTTTGGTGCGCAAAACGTGGGCGTTGAAAACCCCTCGTGGATGAGTGGTGGGATTCAAGTGCTGGCCAATTTGTCTTTGCCCTACAACCGTTTGGTGATCATTGGATTCGCTGCCTTCGTGTTGCTTGCCATGGCCTTGGTGATTGGCAAAACCCGTTTGGGTTTGTTTGTGCGCGGTGTCACGCAAAACAGGCCCATGGCTTCGTGCATGGGTGTCAACACTGCGCGCATTGACACGTATGCTTTTTCGCTGGGCTCAGGCATTGCGGGCTTGGCCGGTTGTGCCTTGAGTCAAGTGGGCAATGTGGGCCCAGACTTGGGCCAAAGCTACATCGTTGACGCCTTCATGGTGGTGGTCTTGGGCGGTGTGGGGCAATTGGCAGGCACTGTTTACGCGGCCTTGGGTTTGGGCTTGGTCAACAAATTATTAGAAGGCGTGACAGGCGCTGTGCTGGCCAAAATATGTGTGCTGGTGTTCATCATCATCTTCATTCAAAAAAGGCCTCAAGGCATTTTTGCAATGAAGGGCCGCAGTGCAGAGGCTTGAGATGAAAACCAAACCAACATTGTCATTGCCCCAGCGTGGGCCCTTGTTTTCCCGAGCAAGCGGGTCTGCTTTCGTCTTGGCCTTGCTTGCAGTTTGCATGCTGGTGCCGGTTTTGAACTTGATGGTGCCAGCAGGCCACGTTCTTCACATGAGTGACTTTGCTGTGGCTTTGGTGGGCAAGATCATGTGCTACGCCATTTGCGCATTGGCCATGGATTTGATTTGGGGTTACACCGGAATTTTGTCTCTCGGGCATGGCTTGTTTTTTGCCATTGGTGGTTATGCCATGGGCATGTACCTGATGCGCCAGATAGGTCAAGACGGCAATTACAAAAGCCACTTGCCAGATTTCATGGTGTTTTTAGATTGGAAAGAATTGCCGTGGCATTGGGCTTTGTCAGACAGTTTTGTGGCCACACTGTGTTTGGTAGTGTTGGTGCCTGCCGTGGTCTCTGGGGTGTTTGGTTATTTTGCATTTCGCTCCCGCATCAAGGGCGTTTACTTTTCCATCATCACGCAGGCCATGACCTTCGCGGCCATGCTGTTGTTCTTTCGAAACGAGACAGGTTTTGGCGGCAACAACGGCTTTACCGATTTCAAACGCATTCTGAACATGCCTTTGGCAACGCCGAGCATGCGCATGGTTTTATTTGTGCTGACAGGCTTATTCTTATTGGGCTTTTATGCCATGGCACTTGCTTTGGTGAAAAGCAAGTATGGCCGTGTGCTTCAAGCCATACGCGACGCTGAAACGCGGGTGATGTTCTCGGGCTACTCACCGCTGCCCTACAAGCTGAGCATCTGGGTGATCTCGGCGGTCATGTGTGGTGTGGCTGGCGCATTGTATGTGCCGCAAGTGGGCATCATCAACCCGGGTGAGATGAGCCCTGCCAACGCCATTGAAATCGCAGTGTGGGCCGCTGTGGGTGGGCGTGGCAGTTTGATTGGCCCCATCATTGGCGCGTTCTTGGTCAATGGCGCCAAGAGTTGGCTCACGGTCACAGCACCTGAAATTTGGCTGTATTTTTTAGGCGCTTTGTTCATTGCCGTCACACTGTATTTGCCCCAAGGTGTGGTCGGCTTGATCCAACGCCTGAGACAAGGGGTTGGCAAATGACCCCCGAATTATTGGCCCAGGGTGCGCGCCGAGTCGCCAAGCGCCTAGATGAAAAACCAGCTTCAACCGATTCAGGTGGACGTGATGCGAGCTATGGGCGCATCCACAAGCAAGACGAACTTGATCTTGCGCACGGTCGTATTTTGTACTTGGAAGATGTCAGCGTGAGCTTTGATGGCTTCAAGGCCATCAACAATCTGTCCTTGGACATTGCACCAGGTGAATTGCGTTGCATCATTGGTCCCAATGGCGCTGGCAAGACCACCTTGATGGACATCATCACAGGCAAAACACGCCCTGACGCGGGCCGTGTTTTCTTTGGCAGCACGATCGATTTGCTTCGCCACAATGAACCTGAAATTGCGCAACTGGGCATTGGCCGCAAGTTTCAAAAACCCACCGTGTTTGAAAACCTGAGTGTGTTTGAGAATTTGGAGCTTGCGCTGAAAACGCCCAAAAGCGTTCGCGCCTCTGTGTTTTTTCGATTGGATTCAGCCCAGTCTGATCGGCTGGCCCACGTCCTTGACACCATCCATTTGGCGGACAGCATGCGCACGCAAGCAGGCCAGCTCAGTCACGGTCAGAAGCAGTGGCTTGAAATTGGCATGCTCTTGATGCAAGACCCCAAACTGCTCTTGCTGGACGAGCCCGTCGCGGGCATGACCGATCTTGAAACCGAGCGCACTGCCGAACTTTTTTTGAGCCTCAAGGGGCAGCATTCGTTGATGGTGGTCGAGCACGACATGGGGTTCATCCAAACCATCTCAGACATAGTCACCGTGCTGTGTGATGGCGCAGTCTTGGCACAAGGCACGCTAGAGCAGGTGCAGTCCGATGAGCGTGTGATTGAAGTTTATTTAGGGCGCTGAAATGGATTTGACTGTTCACAATATTCAGCAGTTCTATGGCGGCTCGCACATTTTGCGCAACGTCAGTCTACAGGCCAAGCAAGGCCAGGTCACAGTGCTGCTCGGGCGCAATGGCGTAGGCAAATCCACTTTACTCAAATCACTCATGGGTGTGGTGCCCATTCGCAGTGGCAGCGTGCATTTGGACGCACACGACTTGAGCACTGCTCCCCCCTACGAGCGTGCGCGTGCCGGCATTGGTTATGTGCCCCAAGGCCGAGAAATATTTGCCCGCTTGACGGTGCAAGAAAATTTGCAAATGGGTTTGGCCTCCCAAAAAAGGGGTACGCCCATTCCGCCGGAGTTGTTCGAGTTGTTTCCGGTGCTCCAGCAAATGCTGCACCGCAGAGGTGGCGATTTATCGGGCGGGCAGCAGCAGCAACTGGCCATTGCCCGCGCCTTGGCCGCACGCCCTCAAGTGTTGATTTTGGATGAGCCCACGGAAGGCATTCAGCCCAGCATCATCAAAGACATTGGCCGCGTGCTGCGCCGATTGGCCAACCTAGGCATGCAAGGCCAACGCATGGCGGTTCTTTTGTGTGAACAGTATTATGATTTTGCGCAAGAGCTGGCCGATGCTTATTGCGTGATGGAGCGTGGCGAGGTGATCGCCCACGGGCCAGGCCACGAAATGAAAGCAAAGGGCATCCGCCAGCTGGTGGCGATTTAAGCAGTCAAACATTCCAAATTCGGGGTGGCGTGCCGGGCAAAGCCCAAAGGGAATGGCGCCACTCAGCCCAGACTTGGCGCAGTAAATCCATCGCAGGCTCGACCAAAGGGGCCACCACGCGCAGCACCAAAACTTGCGGGTGAGCCAAGCTTGCGCCTGATTGCAGCTTCAAATCATGCGCCTCTAACACCGCACGCGCCACCGCCAAAGCAGGCTCAGTGCGGTCAGCGGCCAAATCAGAGCCGGCTGCAAATATCAAAGTGGCCATGCACTTGTGCCCTGCCAAACCGATGGGGCTGTTGAGCCAACGTGTGTCATGGCCTTGCAAAGTGGCGCGCTCTAACCAGGCGCCCGGAATTTCCAAATGCTGTTTGAAATGCCCTTGCTCGAAGGCCAAATCAGAGCTGGGCATGCCCAGCGCCGTGACGTCCCAAGCCATCAACTCTGCGCCCGGTGCCAAATGAAACACAGCGCGGTTGGTCGCTTCGCAGCCGTTGTAGGCAATGGCCTCTAGAGGCAGCCATTCAAGTCGAGCGTCTGCTGCGACGTGCGCTTGAACTTGCTGGACAGCCGCGTGCCCCCCCGATTTGTAAAAACGTGTGGCGCCGGGTGTGCTGACCAAGCCGTGAGCACCAGGCGCTACGCTGACCTGAATGTCCAGTGTGTCGCCGCCAACCAAACCACCGGGGGGGTGGACCAAAACATTGTGGCAAATGCCGTCGCCTTCGGGGTAGAGGCTTTGCAGTATGCGCAAAGGCCCACTGTGCAAGTAGCGCGCAACACTGCGGTTTGATTCGCAGGTGTAATCAAGTTTCAGGTCTGCGCGCCACGCCATAAATATCAGGCGTCAGCGGGCGGCGCTTCCTGTCGGTTGATCAGCCGCCACATTTTTTTATCTGTGTCTGTCAGCTGATCCTCTTGGTTGGCCAAGGCGTTGAATTTTTCGGGGTCGGCCAGCAAACTCAATTGCCTGATCTGACCAATTAAAAATTTGTAGTGCTCAATCGCGTGTTTGGGGTTGCTTGCGATTTTATGCAGCGGCAAGGTGGAGACATCGTCCATCAACTGTCGCTCTCGTTTGGCGCGTTCAACCAAGCGCCTGACCTCTTCGTCACTCAAGTGCAGTCGTTTGGTCTCCGCTTGAATGTAGGCGGCTTCTTCTTCATCGATGACGCCATCGGAGAGCATTTCAAACAACTTGTTGACCAAGGTTTCTCGCTCGATGCGCAGTTGATCGCTGAAGGCCGAGGACAACAAGGCCGCAGGAATGGCAAAAATACCGATGCCCATCAAAGCCAAAATGATGGTCATGATCCGGCCCATGGGCGTGACAGGCGAGATGTCGCCATAGCCTACTGAGGCCAGCGTGATCACAGCCCAGTAAATAGACTGCGGAATGTTTTCAAACTTTTCAGGCTGAGCTTCGTGTTCAAACAAATAGCCCAAACTGGCAGTCAAAATCACCAACAACAGCATCACGAAACCCGAGGCAGCCATCACAGGCCATTCGCGTTTGAGCACTTTGGCCAATGATGCGGTAGCGCCTGTGTGGCGCGTGAGTTTAAGCAATCGCATCAGCCGGAACACTCGCAAGAAGCGAAGGTCAAACAAGTGATGCAAAAAGACTTCTAAGAAGAACGGAAGAATGGCCAAGAAATCGATCATCGAGGAGGTGGTTTTAGCCTGTTTCAAGCGCCCAGTCAGGGCCTTTTGAAAGCCAGGTTCTTCAACGCAACAGTAAATCCGCAAACAATATTCGATCGAGAAAATGCCAACTGCTACGGCATCCAAGACTAAAAATTCGACGTTCAGCAAATAGTGGATGCTTTGCACCGACTCTAAAACCACAGCGATCACAGAGACCACCACCCACACCACAATGAAGCCATCAAATAAATTGTGCAGTGTGCCGCCATACTCGCTGGGGAACACCAGCGCATGTATTTTTTGACGGAAAGTGCGGCCCTTGTTGGCCAGAACAAACTCTTTGTAGGCCGGAATCAAGACGCGGAATAATTTCAGTATCCGCAACAACCTCAGGGACCGCAAAAAGCGCAAATCGATGGCAATGAAGGCTTGCAAGAAGAAGGGGATGATGGCCAGAAAGTCAATGATGGCGAAGGGGCTGCCGACATAGCGCAGCCTTGGGAGGCTGGATTTTTTGAACTCTTCATCTTCAGGGGCCAAATAAAGTCGAAGTATGTATTCAACAGAAAACACGATCACCGAGATCAAATCAAAAAAGTGAAACAGGTGTTTATAGGGCTCAAAAATGGCAGGGACTTGCTCAAAAACCAGCGCAAACAAATTGCCAACAATCAAAAAGCCAATCCAGCGGTCCACCGTTTTTTGGTGGTTGCCTTCGATGTTGGGGTTCAATAACCATGCATACAACCAAGCTCGCATGGGCAGGGTGTGAGAAATATCAGCAGGCCTGGATTTGCCCAGCAGCTTGGCTTCGAGTTCGGATGTGCTTTCCATGATGCCGCCTTAAAATTCGAATTCTTCAATCTTGATGGCATAGCCACCCCGGTCACAAACAGTGATGCGCATGGACACGAGCGAGTCTATGGGGTCGTTGTCCACCAATTGTGTGGCCACCATGGGAATAGCCGAGCCTGCAGGTGTGGGAGATAGTTTTTCTAAAAATATCCCGCCAATGGAGCTGTGGTCTTTGGTGTCGCACTTGGCCACAAACTGGGGCAGCTCACCGGTAAAGGGGTTGCGCAAATCTTTCATCGGTGTATCGCCAGTTTGCAGCGCTGCAAAGCACTCGCCCCAGCGCTTGCGCTCCGTGGCGCTGCCAATGCAGGCTTCAATCGGGAAGCCTTCTTTGAAACGTGCGGCGCTGTTTTCCTTGAACCACTTGCTCCAAGCCTCGCCATTTTGCTTGGTCACTTCGTTTTTCATGCCCTCTTGGTAGGACAGTTGACCGACCCAGCCCACACCTAACAAAATGCACAGCAACATCACTAAAAACATGATGTCTGTGGCGGTTGGTAACCCGTTGCTGGGCTTAGCCGGGACCTCTTCTTCGGGCGAAGTGTGGGTGTCTGAGACGTTTTGACTCATAAAAGAACTTTCTGGGTTTGAGCACAGGTGCGCATGGCCTACATTTCCAAACAAAGGCCGATATTAGGCAATTAGCTCAAAAGGTCAAGCATTTTGCGCTAGTTTGGCTAGCACTTTATTCGTTGTTTGTCCCGCGATGGGCCCAAGCAGTGGTGTGTTTTTCAATGTAACTGAACAATTCGTACATGGCCATGGCCATGGCGCCCACCACGACCAAGCCCGAAAAGGCCAAGCCCATTTGCATGGCGGACCCTGCTGAAATCAGCAGGTAGCCAATCCCTTCATTGGAGGCTGTCATCTCGGAGACAGTAGTTCCGACAAAAGCCAGAGTGATGGCCACTTTCAATGAGCCGTAAAAGTAGGGCATCGAGCGGGGCAGGCCCACTTTGATCAGCACATCCCATCGTTTGGCGCCCAAAACACGCAGCACGTCTTCCAGCTCGGGCTCCAAGGTGGCCAGCCCAGTGGCAATGTTGACCATGATGGGGAAAAAGCTGATCAAAAAGGCCGTCAAGATGGCCGGGCCAATGCCGATGCCAAACCAGACCACCAAAATAGGCACAAAGGCCGCTTTGGGCAGCGCATTAAAGGCTGTCATGAGGGGATAGACAGCGGCATATGCCAAGCGCGAACTGCCGATCACAAAGCCCAGCATGACGCCCACCACAATGGCAATGCCAAAGCCCACCATGGTGACCCAATACGTGCGCCAAGCGTGTGCGGCAATCACATCGCTGTATTCAATGGTTTGCTGCAAGATGCGCCAAGGGCTTGGAAAAATAAATTCAGAAACCTGCAAGCCCGAACACAGGGCTTGCCAAATGAGCAGGGTCAGGGCCAATAAAATCCAGGGTGACCAACGTTCTAGTGTTTTTTTGTTCACAGGGCACCTGCGGATGAGGGGATGATTGCACCGGTTTGTCGCATGGCACCAATGTGGCCACGCAGTTCGTGCACGATATCGGTGAATTGCGGCGTGTAGGTGATTTCAAGGTCACGCGGCCTGGGCAAATCAATCTCTCGCTTGAGCACAAAGCGGCCAGGGCTTTTGCTCATGACATAAACCGTGTCGGCCAAGAACACCGATTCGCGCAAATCGTGTGTGACCAAGATCACATTGAAGTGCTGCTCGGTCCACAGGTCGCGCAAGATGCACCACAACTCTTCACGTGTGAAAGCGTCGAGCGCGCCAAAGGGCTCGTCCAGCAAGAGCATTTTGGGCTCGTGAATCAAGGCGCGGCACAGGCTGGCGCGTTGCTGCATGCCCCCAGAAAGCTGCCACGGAAATTTGTTTTCATAACCGGCCAAGCCTACAGTTTTGAGCAAACGGCACGCGCGCTGGGCGTACTCTTGCTTTTTTTGTTTGAACTGAGAGCGAAATGGTTCGACAATTTCCAGCGGCAAGAGCACGTTGTCCAAGGTGGTTCGCCAAGGCAACAGAGACGGTGCTTGAAATGCCATGCCACTGATTTTCAAAGGCCCCGTGACGGGCTGGCCGTCCACCAAAATTTGACCTTTGCTGGGGCGTTTGAGGCCCGTGGTCAGCTTCATGAAGGTGGACTTGCCGCAGCCCGAGGGCCCCACGATGGCGATGAATTCACCCTGGCGAACTTGCAGGTTGATGTCTTCGACAGCAAAGTGGTTTTGGGCCAGCAACTCGTCGTTGTAGGCCAGCCAAACATTTTGGAAATCTACAAAATTTTCAGTGGAAGCCACGCGCAGCCTTACTTTTTAGGCCTGGGCAAAATGTCCAATTCTTTGGCGCTGGGCAAGAACGATCCATTCCAGATTGCTTCAGAGTTCACGCGTGTTTTGGTGCTGAATGCATCAGAGACTTGTGAGGCCATCAAAGTCAGGCGAGGTGCTTTGATTTGGCCAAAGCCTTCTTCTCGGGCCGATGGGCTGTTGATCACGGTGTCAATGGCCAACTGCAAGCGGCGAGTTTCCAACTCGGTGTTGATGATGCCGTCGCGGGCTTTGACATCGGCAATGGCTGCTGCGGGGTTGTTGATCACGTCTTTGGCGCCTTTGGTGAAGGCGGCCAGAAAGGCTTTCACAGCAGCGGGGTTTTCCTTGATGATTTTGGGTGAAGCAATGATGACGTTGCCATACAACTTCACGCCAAAGTCAGGGTATTGCATGACCACCACTTCGTCAGCTTTGACGCCGCGCGCTTCAATGTTCAACAGGGAGGTGAAGGTGAAGCCGGTGATGGCGTCCACATCGCCGCGCACCAACATGGTTTCACGCAGTGGGGGGTCCATCGCGGTCCAGGCCACGTTGCCAATGTTGTTGGCTTTTTGGAAGATGGGGAACGCGCGGCGGCCTGCGTCAAACACGGGGGCGCCAAGTTTTTTGCCAGCCAAATCGGCAGGTGTTTTAATGCCCGATTTTTTCAGCGCCATGACCGAAGCAGGCGTGTTGTTGTAGACCATCATGATGGCCACAGGCTTGTTCGGTGCATCAGGGTTGTTGGCGTGGAATTCCATCAAGGCGGCCAAATCGGCAAAGCCCAAGTCGTAAGTGCCAGAGGCCACGCGCGTGACGGCGCCGCCCGAGCCGTTGCCGGCGTCCACAGTCACGTCCAGCTTGGCGTCTTTGAAGTAGCCCTTGGCCACAGGTGTGAGGAACAGGGCCGCAGGGCCTTCAAAGCGCCAGTCGAGTTGGAACTTGATGGGCGTGACTTGAGCGCTGAGTTGCCCCATGCTCAGGGCGGTTAAAACGGCTACGCTGGCCTTGAGGAAAAAACGAAGGGTCATGAGGGCATCTCCAAAGTAGGAATGGTGGTGAAAAGAATTCATGAAGATCAAAGCAATAACAATGCCATTATGACCGGCCAAAATGCATGGTTTTCAAACTTCAGCTCAACAAGTCGAGCAAGCTGCGGGCGATAACCTGCGTGGCTCGGCGCAGGTCTTCTAAATTCAATCGCTCGTCGGCCCGCTTGGCGTGAGATTCTAAAACGGTGCGAGGCCCGGCGCCATAGATCACGCCGGGTATGCCGTGCTCGCCGTACAAACGCACATCGGTGTACAAAGGCGTGCCCATGGCGGGAATGGCTTGGCCAAACACATGGCCTGCGTGTTGCTGCAGTGCTGTGACCAAGGGCACGTTGCCGGGCAGGGGCTTCATGGCGTGGGCCATGAGCATGCGCTTGATTTCAATGTGAGCTTGCGCATCGGCAGGCCGGCCTTGGTTGAAGGTGTCGGTAGCCTGCTGGATCACTTGGCGAATGTTGGCTTCAACTTCGATCGGGTTTTCCTCAGGAATCATGCGCCGATCGAGCTTGAACATGACGCTGCCTGGCACTACATTGGTGTTGGTGCCGCCCTCAATGAGGCCCACATTCAAGTAGGGGTGGTCAATCCCTTGAACTCTGGAATGCACCTGCTGGTAGAGCGTGTTTTGTGCGTAAAGCGCATTGAGCACTTGCACTGCGGCTTGCATGGCGTCAACACCCGTGTGCGGAATCGCAGCGTGCGCCATTTTGCCGTGCACTGTCACTTGCATTTGCAGGCAGCCATTGTGGGCCGTGATCACTTGGTAGCTAAAGCCTGCGGCAATCATCAAATCGGGCTTGGTCAAGCCCTTGGCGAGCAACCAGCCTGGGCCATATTCGCCGCCAAATTCTTCGTCGTAAGTGAAGTGCAACTCAACAGCCCCTTTGAGCGGGGTTTGGAGGGCTTCTAAGGCGCGCACCGCAAAAGTGAAGGTGGAAAAATCACATTTGCTCACGGCAGTGGCGCGGCCATACATGTGGCCATCGTGAATCTCTGCGCCGTAGGGCGGGTAGGTCCAGCCTTCGCCAGGCGGCACCACATCGCCGTGGGCATTCAAGGCGATGGTTTTGCCGCCTGCACCGTAGGGCCGGCGAACAATCAAATTGGTCAAGGAGGTCAGGCCATAGTCTTTGACTTGTGCCTCTGGCACGGGGTGCTGCTCAGCTTCAAAACCCATCTCGTGCAACAAGGCGGCAGTGCGCAAAGCGTGCGGCGTGTTGTTGCCGGGTGGCGTGTCAGTGGGCACTTTGACCAACTCTTGGAGAAAGCCCACTTGCTCGTCAAAGTGGGCATTGATCCAAGCGTCAAGTTGGGCGTACAGGGTGGATTTTTCAGTGTGGGTCATACATCAAGCTTCTTGCGTCAATTGTTCAAGCAAGTGGGAGAAGGCCTGCACGCAAAGTTGCATGTCGTCGCAGGTCGTGGATTCAAGAGGGTTGTGGCTGATGCCGCTGTTTTCACCGCGCACAAAGAGCATAGCTTGGGGCATGATTTCGTGCAGCTTCATGGCGTCGTGGCCGGCGCCGCTGGGCATCACGAACAAAGGTGCACCCAAGGCTTGCACGGCATTTTCCCAGCGCTGTTGCCATGCGCTGGCGCTGGGCGCTGCGGCGGCTCGAAGGGTGGCTTCGCGGTGACACACGAGGCCGCGGCGTTGGCAAATTTCATCGAGTTTTTCTAGCACGTCGTGCTCCAGCGCATCACGCTGCGCATCATGGGGTGCGCGCACATCGATCGAGAACACACAGCGCCCTGGCACCACATTGATCGAGCCGTTGGGCACACTCCATTGGCCGATGGTGGCCACAGAGTCGCCGTCTTGCGCGGCGCGTTGTTCCATGAACAGCGCCAACTCGGCCACTGCACAGGCAGCATCACGGCGCCGCCCCATGGGCGTGGTGCCAGCGTGACTGGCCATGCCCACCATCTCGCACAAATAGCGCACACTGCCGTTGATGGAGCTGACCACGCCCAATGGCAGGTTCAACTCGTTGAGCACGGGGCCTTGCTCAATGTGCACTTCCACAAAGCCCAAGTAATCACTGGCTTGGCGTTTGATTTTGTCAATGTCTTGAATGGCCAAGCCCGCATGCAGCATGGCTTGGCGCATGGTGATGCCTTGGGCATCTTGCTGCTCTAACCAAGCCGGATTGAACTGACCGACCAATGCGCCTGAGCCTAAAAAAGTGGCTTTGTAGCGCTGGCCTTCTTCTTCCGCAAAGGCCACAACTTCGATGCCAAAGGGCAAGCGCATTTGCGCGCGGGTAAGTTTTTGGACGCAGGCCATGGGCGCAAAAATTCCTAGGCGGCCATCATATTTCCCGCCATTGCGCACGGTGTCGTAGTGGCTTCCGGTGAGCAAATACACAGGCGGTTTTCCATCGGCATTTTGGCTGGGGTGATAGCGCCCCACCACATTGCCAACAGCGTCAATGTGCACTTCGTCAAAGCCAACTTCGTGCATGGTTTTTTCAATGCTGGCGCTGCAAGCGCGGTGGGCATCGGTCAGGTAGGTCACGGTCAATTGGCCGGCCTGCGCAAACTCGGGGTCGCTGAATTGGGCCAAGTCTTCTTGCCAGTCCCAGACTTGTTGGCCTTGTTCCGGGTGACACCCGGTTTTGTCATTCAAGCGCAGCTCGGCAATGCGGTGAACATGGCGCAAACATTCTTGCAATTCAAATTCGGGGTGACTGTTCAAACGCCGCTCAAAGGTGGTCAAGATTTGCTGCTTGCTCAAGCCCGTTCCGCGCGGGCCACGCACGGCCAAAATAAAAGGCCAAGTGAATTTGGCGTTGTAGTCTGCGTTGAGTTGTTGAATGCGAGCAAATTCTTCGGGGCTGCAATCGGTCAAGCCTGCTTTGCTTTGCTCAAGGTGAGATTCTGTGGTCAATTCTTGGCGCAGCATGGCCTTGCCGGCCAACTCCGGGTGGGCCCGAATCAAAGCCAGTTGTGCGTCTGGGCTCGCGTTCGCCACAACCTGCGCCATGCAGTGTTTTAGATGCGTCCACGATACAAAGGGGCGATGTTTCAGGGCTTGCTCGGCGATCCAAGGTGAGTGCTCGTACAAGCCCTCTAAGCTTTGCATGGCCAGGGCGTGCGAGGCGGTATTGAGCTGGTCTAGGTTCAAATTCATGGTGTACAGGGGTGGGTCAAAGTCCAGTGCCGTGCCAAGTCCAGGCGGCGGCAAATCCAGACATGTTCGTGCGCTTGAATGTGGTCTAAAAAGCGTTGCAAGGCACTGATGCGGCCGGGACGACCGAGCAGTCTGCAATGCATGCCAATGCTCATCATTTTGGGTTGGTTCAAGCCTTGCGGATCGCCTTCTGCATACAAGGCATCAAAGCTGTCTTTCAAGTAGTGAAAGAACGGGTCGGCGTGCGAGAAACCTTGGGGCAAAGCAAAGCGCATGTCGTTGCAGTCCAAGGTGTAAGGCACGATCAATTGGGGGGCGGTGCTGCCATCAGATTTTTGCACGGCCATCCAAAAGGGCAGGTCGTCGCCGTAGTAGTCGCTGTCGTATGCAAAGCCGCCAAAGTCAGCCACCAGTTGGCGTGTGCGCGGGCTGTCACGCCCGGTGTACCACCCCAAGGGGCGCTCACCCATCAAGGCTTGCATGATCTGCATGGCCTCTTGCATGTGCGCTTGCTCGGTGGCTTTGTCGATGTTTTGGTAATGAACCCACTTCAAGCCGTGGCAAGCGATGTCGTGCCCCAATGCTTGGAAGGCGGCAAGCACATCGGAGTTTCTTTGCAGCGCCGTGGCCACGCCAAAAACCGTCAATGGCAGGGCGCGTTTTTCAAACTCGCGCAGCAAGCGCCAAACCCCTGCGCGCGAGCCGTATTCGTAAATTCCCTCCATGCTGATGTGCCGATCGGGGTAAGCGGCGGGGTTGAACATTTCCGATAAAAATTGCTCGGAGCCCGCATCGCCATGCAACACCGAGTTTTCACCGCCCTCTTCGTAGTTCAAAACAAATTGCACTGCAATGCGCGCTTGACCTGGCCATTGGGCGTGCGGGGGGTGTTTGGCGTAGCCCACCAAATCGCGGGGGTAGGGCGCCGTGCTGTCGTAAATCGATGAGGTCATGACAAAGCCAGAGAGATGTCTTGGGTGGGGACTTTTCGATCGAAGCGCAAGCTGCTTTCAACAAAAACCAAGTGCTCGTTCATCAGGCGCACGGCCAAGTCTTCGTCTTTGTCGGCCAAGGCTTGAACGATGGCGTCGTGCTCGTGTGCCGAGTGCTGGGCAGCGCTGCGCGACTGGTACATCAAGGTGATCAAGGCGCAGCGCGAGATCAATTCACCCAAAATTTGGGCGAGCACTTGATTGCCCATCAACTCGGCCATGCGCACATGAAAATCGCCTAGCAACTCTGTGCGTCCGTGCACATCTTCTTTGGCCACCGCATCGCGTTCGTGGCGCGTGTGGGCCTTTAAAGCGCGAATTTTGGCGGGCGTGACTGAGCGCACAAAAGCGCGCGTCATCTCACTCTCGAGCATGCGACGCACGGCAAAAACTTGTTTGGCCTCTTCGGCCGAAGGGGCGGCTACAAAGGCGCCGCGCGCAGGCTCCATTCGGATCAAACCATTTTGGGAAAGTTGAAACAAAGCTTGTCGAACCAGGGTGCGAGAGACACCAAAATGGGTGGCCAGCTTTTGTTCGGCCAATTTGGTGCCCGGCATCAGGCGGTGCTCCACAATGGCCTGTGTGAGCGCGGTGACAATGGCGTGCGTTGAGGAGGTGTCCATACCTTCGCATGATAGCTTTAAAAAGTAAAAGTGTATACACTTACAGTCGACCATTTTGAAAGACAAGACCATGGGTTTGAGCACACATGTTTTAGACACCATGCACGGTTGCCCGGCAGCCGGCATGAAGGTCAGCCTGTTCACCACGGCGGACGGGGTGGCCACTTTGGCGCAGAGTTTTGAGCTCAATGCCGATGGGCGCAACCCCAGCGGCCCGCTTTACGACACCGCCAGTTTGCGCGCTGGCACGTACCGGCTGGTCTTTGATGCGGCGGCTTATTTCAAAGCGCGTGGCGTGGTTTTGCCCGATCCGCCCTTCCTGAATTTAGTGAGCGTGGACTTTGGCGTGGCCGATGTGAATCAGCATTACCACGTGCCTTTGTTGGTCAGCCCGTGGAGTTATTCCACCTACCGCGGTTCTTGAGCGGCACGAGACCCGTTGGTGGGCCTGAACTATATTTTTGGTTCGCAACCCAAGGGGTGAGGAAATCCATAAAATCTGTTTTCATTGCTTAGACCTTTTCTCCTTACCCATTTTTGACCATGAGCCAAGTTACCAACACTGTGCGCTTTGTGCTTGACGGCCAGATCGTCGAAGCCCAAGGCGCTCGCCGCACCACCACTGTTTTGGACTACCTGCGTGAGCAGATGCACCGCACGGGCACCAAGGAGGGCTGCGCTGAGGGCGATTGCGGCGCTTGTGTGGTCATGGTGGGTTCATTGAACGCAGCAGGCACCGGTGTGGATTACTTGCCGGTCAACAGTTGTATACAACTGCTGCCGACGCTGGACGGCAAGTCAGTCAAAACTGTGGAGAGCCTGCAAAACGCCGACGGCACTTTGCACCCGGTGCAAGAAGCCATGGTGGCGTGCCACGGATCGCAATGCGGTTTTTGCACGCCGGGCATTGTCATGAGCTTGGTCAACTTGGTGCAAGTCAACACCAGCCCTTCGCGCCAAGTGATCAGCGACACTTTGAGTGGCAACTTGTGCCGCTGCACGGGTTACACGCCCATCTTGGAGGCTGCTGCGCAGGCCTGCCAAAACAAAGCCGCCTTGAAATTGCAAGACAGCGCCGATGTGCCCTTGCTGAAAAAAATTGAGCGCTCAGGCGTGCCCACACTGAGCTTGGAGGGTGATCTGATTGTGCAACCGGTGGTGCGCACGCGCAAAGGCCATGAATTTGTATCGCCCGCGACCTTGGCTGAAGTGGCTGATTATTTGGTCAAACACCCTGGCGCCACTTTGCTGGCTGGCAGCACCGAAGTAGGCTTGCAAGTGAACAAAAAATTCACTCGCCCTGACCACATTGTGTATTTGGGCAATGTGGCTGAACTCAAGAAAATCCATGACACCCCCCAAGCTTGGCACATTGGTGCGGTGGTGTCACTGACCGAAGTGGAAAGTTTGGTGGCCAAGGCCTACCCCGATTTGGCCGAAGTGATGCGCCGCTTTGGCTCACCGCCCATCCGCTCAACCGCCACCTTGGCGGGCAATATCGCCAATGGCTCGCCCATTGGAGACTCCATGCCTTGCCTGATGGCCTTGGGCAGCACCTTGACTTTGCGACGAGGTGATCAAACCCGCACTGTTGCTTTGGACAAGTTCTACACAGGGCAAAAACAAACGGTTTTGCAAGCGGGCGAATTCATTGAGGCCGTGATCTTGCCCAAGCCGCAAGCTGGCCAAATTTTTCGCGCGCACAAAATCAGCAAACGATTTGAGCAAGACATCTCGGCCACTTGCGCGGCCATCTCATACAAGCTCACAGGCGGCAAACTCACGGGCGTGAAATTGGCCTACAACGGCTTGGCCCCATCGCCTTGCCGTGCGCCTAAGTTGGAGGCTGTGCTCGAAGGCAAAGTGCCGGCCGATGTGCAAGCAGCCGACCTGGACGCCGCCATCACCGCCAGCTTTGTGGCCCGTGATGGCCTGCGCGCCACCTGGGCTTACCGCTCTTTGGTGGCACGCAATTTGGTCATGCAATTCATTGAAGAACCTACCGTGGAGGCCGCGTAACCATGAACGCTCCCAGCTCACTGCAAGCCCTGTTGCCAGCAGCGCAACAAGGTCAAGAATTGGTCCACGAATCGGCGCATTTGCACGTCACAGGTCAAGCCATTTACACCGACGACATGCCCGAGCTCAGTGGCACTTTGTACGCCGCACTGGTGCTCTCGCCTGTGGCGCATGGCGAATTGATTGGCGAAGGCATTGACCGCGCCGCTCTGCTCCAGGCGCACGGCGTGGTGGCCGTGTTCACCGCCAAAGACATTCCGGGTGAAAACAACTGCGGGCCGATTGTTCACGATGACCCCTTCTTGGCCGATGGCAAGGTGCAGTTCATTGGCCAGCCAGTGGCCGTGGTGGTGGCGCGTGAAATGCTTTATGCGCGAGAGGCTGCCAGCCATGCCATCGTGGCCGTGAAAGAGCTCACCCCCATATTGACCATCGAGCAAGCCATGGCGGCACAAAGTTTTGTCATGCCGTCCAAGGGCATCACACGCGGGGCGCCCGCGCAAGCCATTGCGGCTGCACCACACAAAATCAAAGGCAGCACCGAGTGCGGGCAGCAAGAACAATTTTATTTAGAAGGCCAGATCACCTACGCGGTGCCGCGAGAAGATGGCCAGTTGACTTTGTACGTCTCGACCCAGCACCCCGACGGTAACCAACGCGAAGCTGCCGCGGCATTGAATTTGTCCACCCACGATGTGGAAGTCATTTGCCGGCGCATGGGCGGGGCTTTTGGCGGCAAAGAAGGCAACGCCAGCATCTTCAGTCAAAGCGCTGCTTTGGCTGCGTTCAAATTGCAAAAGCCTGTGAAGTTGCGCGTGAACCGTGACGACGACATGACCATCACAGGCAAGCGTCACGATTTCCGTTTGGACTACGAAGCAGGCTTTGACAACGAAGGCCGTATTTTGGGTGTCGACTTCACACTGTACTCACGCTGTGGTTACAGCACCGATTTTTCGGGGCCCGTGAACGACCGCGCGGTCTTGCACATTGACAATTGCTACCACTTGCCCCATTTGCACATCATCAGCCACCGCTGCAAAACCAACATGCAAAGCGCCACCGCGTTTCGCGGCTTTGGCGGCCCGCAAGGCATGTTTGGCATCGAAACGGTGATCGAGCAAATTGCCAACACTTTGGGCAAAGACGCGCTCGATGTGCGCCGCATCAACTTGTACAAAGACCCCGCTATTTCGGGTGATGCCTCGAGCATGGTCACGCAATACGGCCAAACCATTGAAGACTGGATTGGCGACCAGGTGATCGACCAAGTCGATGCCCAGGCGGGCTACCGCGCGCGCCGTGAAAGCGTCAACGCCTTCAATGCAGCGCACAAGCACAAGAAACGCGGCTTGGCCTTGGTGCCATTGAAGTTTGGCATCAGTTTCACGGCCACCATGCTCAACCAAGGCGGCGCATTGCTCCATATTTACATGGACGGCTCGGTCAGTGTCAATCACGGCGGCACCGAGATGGGACAGGGCCTGAACACCAAGATGGCGCAAGTGGCAGCCGATGGTTTGGGCATTGCCACAAAGTGGGTGCGAGTCACTGGCACCGACACGCAAAAGGTTCCCAATGCCTCGGCCACAGCCGCCTCCAGCGGGGCTGACATCAATGGTGCAGCGATCAACCACGCATGCGATCAAATGCGCGCGCGCTTGGCCCCTGTGGCCGCTCGCATGCTGAACTGTGAAGCGGCCGATGTTCGGTTCGCAGACAACAAAGCGTTCGATGGCAAAAATGCTGGTGGCTCTTCGGTAGCGTGGACCAACTTGATCAAACAAGCCTGGCTCGACCGTGTTGGCTTGAGCGTGACGGGTTTTTACAAGACCCCAGAAATTGAGTATGACTTCATGACTTTGCAAGGCCGTGCGTTTTATTATTTTTGCTACGGCGCAGCTGTCAGTGAAGTTGAAATCGACACACGCACAGGCGAATGGTGGCTCAAGGCAGTGGACATTGTTCACGATGCTGGCAAGAGCATCAACCCTGCCATTGACAAAGGTCAGATCGAAGGCGGCTACGTGCAAGGCATGGGCTGGTTGACCATGGAGGAGTGCATTTGGGACAAGAAGGGTAAATTTCTCACGCACGGCCCGAGCACTTACAAAATACCGGTGGCTGGCGACATTCCGGCGCACTTGAAAATCAGCTTGTTTGATGGCGGCAACATCAAGGCCACGCCGTTCAACAGCAAGGCCGTGGGAGAGCCGCCCTTGATGCTGGCTTTGTCAACTTACTTTGCCTTGCGCGATGCGGTCGGCGCCAGTGCTGATCATGCGGCGGTGGTGCATATGAATGCACCGGCCACGCCGGAGCGAATTTTATTGGCGTGCGAGAAGCTCAAGAGGGTTCAGTCTTGAGCTTCGGTTGGGCTTGTCAGTCTTGACCTTCGGTCAAGGTGTCCAGCTGAAATTGGCCATTTTTGTGCCACAGCCAAACGTCGGTGTAGACCACTTTGCCTAGATGCGTAGGCACGGGGTAGGGCGCTGCTGTGCGAACTGTTTTTTCAATCTCTGCCATCACTTCGGGTGCGTGGCGGGGTGCACGGCTCCAATGCGTTTTGACCACTTGGCCTTGCCGGTCGAGCTCGACATCGAGCACGCCAATGGCGTAGAGCATGGGCGGCATGCGGCCTTTGAAAATGCGTTGGGGGTTGAGCTGGTACAAGTGTTTGGCAGCGTCAGCGCGGTAGTCGTGGGCGCTGCGCGCTGCGGAAACTGCCCGCGGGGCAGCTGCAACTTCCGTGGGTTTGGGCACAATGACCGGGGGTGCGGGCTGCGTGATCACGGTGGGTGGGCGCGGCGCGGGCGGTGCAGGAGGGGGCTGCGGCGGCGGTGTGCTGCAGCCAGCCACGATGGCGGCGCTTGCGGCCACAACCCAGTGCCCGATTTTGCGAGCGAGCACATCTGCACAGCGCGCCAGGCCATGCCAGCGGACAATGGCAGCCATGGACGGTGCGACAGGAGTGGCTTGACAAGCTTTCATGCCAGCATTTTGGCACTGTAAAGTCTGGTTTGAAGAGTTCTCCTTAATTGAAAGTCAAAGTCAGTGCATTGGACCGAATCATTTTTAGACAAGTTGGCGCAAGCACCGGCAGTGTGGATCACGGTGGAGGCGGCGCAAGGCTCTGTGCCGCGCGAAGCCGGGACCGTGATGGCCGTCTTTGCGGACACCGCCATGGGCAGCATAGGCGGAGGGCATCTGGAGTTTGAAGCCATGAACTATGCCCGCGTTTGCTTGCAAGACAGCCAAGCCTGTGCAGACTTGCCCGCTCAAAAGCGCTTTGCCTTGGGCCCGAGTTTGGGGCAGTGCTGCGGTGGCGCTCTGCAGTTGAATTTTGAATTTGTACAGGCGACTGACAGCCCTCGCCTGCGCGCAGTGCTGCAAGCACAAAAGCTGTCTTCGTTTCAACCTCTGGCTTTGTTTGGGGGGGGGCATGTGGGCCAGGCCTTGGTCACAGTGCTGGCGCCTTTGCCATTTGATGTTCGCTGGATCGACAGCCGTGATGAAATTTTTCCCTCCGACGTGCCCGCCCAAGTGGTCTGTGAACACTCCAACCCGGTGCATGCCGCAGTGCCCGATTTGCTGCCTCACAGCCGCGTGTTGATCATGAGCTTCAGCCATGCCGAAGATTTGGACATCGTCGCAGCGTGTTTATGGCGCCAACGACAAGCCCGGGATTTGCCTTTTGTGGGCCTGATTGGCAGTGCCACCAAGTGGGCTACATTCAAGCGCCGCTTGGGTGAGCGCGGGTTTTCTCAGGCCGAGTGCGAGCATGTGACCTGCCCTATCGGGGTGCCTGGCATTGCAGGCAAAGAGCCGCATGTGATTGCTGTGGCGGTGGCGGCACAGCTCTTGCAGTTGCCTGTGATTTAAGTTCTTGCGGGGTCTGCGCGGAGCATGACCAAAATTTTGTATACACTTCGGTGAACAATTTGGAGCTGTGGGATGGAAGCGTATCTGCTCGATTGGGCCAATTTACTGCTCAGGTGGGTCCATGTGATCACCGTGATTGCATGGATCGGCTCGTCCTTTTACTTTGTCTTTTTAGACAACAATTTGCTCAAACCCACTTCGCCTGACTTGCTGGAAAAAGGTGTTGACGGTGCCATGTGGGCGGTGCACGGCGGGGGTTTTTACAACCCCCAAAAATACATGATGGCACCGCAAAAAATCCACACCAAACTACATTGGTTTTATTGGGAAAGTTATTCCTCCTGGCTCAGTGGGTTTGCGCTGTTCACGGTTTTGTATTTGTACAACGCCAGCAGTTTTTTGATCGACAAATCCTTGATGGACTGGGCGCCCTCAACGGCCATTGCCGTGGCCTTGGCGTTTCTCGTGGCATTTTGGGTGGTTTATGACACGGTCTGCCGTTTGTTTGGTTTTAGAAAAAATGGCGAACTGATCGTTGCAGCTTTGATGTTGCTGGTGGTGGCCTTTTCGGCATGGTTGGCGTGCCATTGGTTTGCTGGGCGTGCGGCATTTTTGTTGGTGGGCGCGATGATCGCCACGGCCATGAGTGCCAATGTGTTTGTTTGGATCATTCCCGGCCAGCGCAAAGTGGTGGCTGCCATGACCTCCGGCGAAAAGTACGATGCCGCCTCCTTGGCCGTTCATGGCAAACGCGGCAAGCAGCGCAGCGTGCACAACACCTACTTCACCCTGCCCGTGATTTTTGCCATGATGAGCAATCACTACAGTTTCTTGTATACACACCCGCAGCGCTGGCTGATTTTGTTTGTGATGATGTTTGCGGGCGCTTTGATCCGGCAGTTTTTTGTGCAGCGCCACGGCTACCACTTGGGTCGCGCCCGAAACCCTTGGCCGTTTGCTGCCGTGGGTGTGGTTTTGATTTTGGCGGTGATATTGGCCATGGCCCCCAATCCAAGCGCTGCGAAGGCCTCGTCCAGCAGCGCTTCAAAGGAGCAGACGCTGGTGACTTTTCCGCAGGTCCAAGCTGTCGTTGCACAGCGCTGCTTGATGTGCCATGGCGAGGTGGTTCAGATGAAAAATGTCCGACTCGATTCTGTTGAGGGCATTCGGGTGCAAGCTCAAAACATGTACCAACAAGTTGCTGTGATGCGCCAAATGCCCATGAACAATGCCACGGGCATCACCGAGGAGGAGCGCGCTTTGATTGCACGCTGGTACCAAGCTGGGGCCAAATTAGAGTAAGGCCAGGCGCTTTGCCATGTGGTTGTGCCGCTCGATCAAAGGCCCCGCATCCACCGTGGTCAACTGACCTTGACTGACCACCACCCGGCCGTTGACAACCGTGTAGGCCGCAGGGGCACTGGCACACAACATCAAACTGCCGATGGCGTCATGCACAGCGCCGCCGGCAAAACTCAAGTTGCGCAAATCAAACATGGCGATGTCGGCGCAAAAGCCGAGGCTTAACTGCCCAATGTCGTGCCGCCCTAAAACTTCGGCGCCTGCGCGCGTGGCCAAGCGCAGTGCATCGCGCGCAGTCATCTCCGTGGGGGCCGTGTCGCAGCCAAACTCGGTGTGCCCTTGCGCGTTGACGCTGGGCGCTTGCAAAGATTTTCGCAAACGTGCCAAGAGCATGGCCTGGCGTGCTTCGTTGAGCATGTGCGCCGCATCGTTGCTGGCGCTGCCGTCCACACCCAAGCCAAGGGGCACACCGGCATCGATCATTTTTCGAATGGGTGCAATGCCACTGGCCAAGCGCATGTTGCTGCAGGGGCAGTGAGCCACGCCAGTGCGTGTGGCAGCAAACAGGCTGATGCCTTCGTCGTCTAATTTCACGCAGTGGGCGTGCCACACATCATGGCCAAGCCAGCCCAAATCTTGCGCGTATTGTGTCGGTGTGCAGTTGAATTTTTCCTGTGTATAAGCTATGTCATGGTCGTTTTCTGCCAAGTGGGTGTGCAGACGCACGCCATAGTGGCGTGCCATTTGCGCAGACAGCTTCATCAGGTCACGGCTCACGCTAAAGGGCGAGCAGGGCGCCACCGCCACTTGCGTCATGGCGCCATGTTCAGCGCTGTGGTAGCGCTCGATCAAGCGCTGTGTGTCTTTCAAAATGGCATCTTCGTTTTCGACCACGTGGTCGGGGGGCAGGCCGCCTTTGGATTGGCCCACGCTCATGCTGCCCCGGGAGGCTACAAATCGCATGCCTATTTCACGCGCAGCTTCAATGCTGTCGTCCAAGCGAACGCCATTGGGGTAGATGTACAAATGGTCGCTGCTGCTGGTGCAGCCTGAGAGCAGCAACTCGGCCATGGCGGTTTGCGTGCTGGTGTAAATCATCTCCGGTTGCAGCCCTGCCCAGATCGGATACAAGCCCCTTAACCAACCGAACAACTCGGCGTTTTGCACGGCAGGAATAGCCCGCGTCAGGCTTTGCGACATGTGGTGGTGCGTGTTGACCATGCCGGGGATCACCACATGGTGGCGCGCGTCAATCACGCGGTCTGCGGTTTGCGGTAAATCGGCAGCAGGCCCGATGGCCTCGATCAAGTTGTCTTTGACCCAAATGGATGCGTTTTGGAGTTCATCACCAGCGTCGTTGAGCGTGGCGATGGTGTGGGCGTTGTGGATCAGCAGGGTGGTCATGTGCAGGTGATTCTGCCTCAAGCGTGCAGATGGCGGGCTTGCCCAGCCGCAGGCATGCTGGGCTTGTTCCTGTGAACTAAACTCTGACGCACTGCGATAGGAAAATTTTTGACCATGAATCCTGTATCTGACCCGGCTCAATTTTTACGTCAACTGTTTGACGTGGCTGTGGCGCGTGCACTGCCATTGCAAAACACAGCCGCTTTTTTGCCCGCTGTCCCCAAGGGGCGCACGCTGGTTCTGGGCGCGGGCAAAGCCGGTGGTGCCATGGCCCATGCCGTGGAGGCTTTGTGGCCAGCTCAGGCGCCCTTGACGGGCTTGGTGGTCACGCGCTATGGCCACACCCCCCCAAGGCCCGATGGCGTGATGCCGCGCATTGAAGTGCTGGAAGCAGCGCACCCTGTGCCTGACGCTGCGGGCCTGGCGGCGGCTGAGAAAATTTTGGCTTTGGCCCAAGGTTTGAGCGCAGACGATTTGGTTTTGTGTTTGATCTCGGGTGGTGGCTCGGCCCTCTTGACTTTGCCGGCCCTTGGCCTGAGCCTGGCAGACAAACAAGCCATCAACCAAGCCTTGCTCAGGAGCGGCGCCAACATCACCGAGATGAACTGCGTGCGCAAGCACCTCAGCCGCATCAAGGGCGGCCGCTTGGCTGCGGCCTGCGCGCCGGCCAAGGTGGTGACCTTGGCGATCAGCGATGTGCCAGGCGACGACCCCTCGGTCATTGCCAGTGGCCCCACGGTGCCCGACAGCACGACGTGTGAGGACGCTTGGGCAATCTTGCAGCGCTATGCCATTGCTGTGCCATCCGCGGTGGAGCAGGCCTTGAAAAGTGGGCAATGGGAGTCCCCCAAACCGGGGCACAGTGCATTTGAGAGCACCTCGACTCATTTGATTGCTACGCCTTTGCAGTCTTTGCAAGCAGCTGCGGCATGGGCGCAAGCGCAGGGCCTGAAAGCCTATATTCTGAGCGATGAAATTGAAGGCGAATCAACGGAAGTGGGCAAGGTTCATGGTGCCTTGGCCAGGGCCGTCGCAAAGGGCAAAGGGCCGTTTGAAAAGCCCTGCGTGATTTTGAGTGGTGGTGAGACCACGGTGACGGTGCGAAGCCCACCCTCGGGCATCAAAGCGCAAAGCAGCGCACCAGGTCGAGGTGGGCGCGCAGGCGAATTTTGCATGGGCTTGGCGCAAGCCCTGCAGGGTCAAGCTGGGGTCTGGGCCTTGGCCGCAGACACCGATGGCATCGACGGTGTGCAAGACAATGCAGGTGCACGGGTCAGCCCTGACACCTTGCAGCGCGCAAGGCAGGCGGGCTTGAATTTAGAAGATCACATGCAGCGCAATGACGCTTATGGTTATTTTGCGGGCCTGGCAGATTTGATCATGACGGGCCCCACGCACACCAACGTCAATGATTTTCGGGCCTTGTTGGTGCTTTGACAAAGTTTTGATGTGGGTCAACTTGCAAGGGCTAGAGCTCTGGCACAGTTGTCTTCATGTTGCACCGAGTTTTCACTGATCTGCCCGTTCAAGCCCAAACTGCCGAAGCTGGGGCCGTGTTGTTGCGCCGTGGCCAGCGCGCACGACAGGCCATGCATTTGATCAGTGGCCGTGTGGCGCTGGGCGTGATTGAAGAGGGTGTGATGGCACACCAACTGGCCGTGGTCAATGGGCCATTTTGGCTTGAAGCCGCTTCGGCTTTGTTAGACCTGCCCCATGCCGTAGACGCTGTGGCCGAGGGGCCTGTGACTTTGCAGCATTTGCCCTTGGCGCAGTTTCGCGCCAGCGTCAAAGCCATGGCCGAGCCGTCACAAACTTTGATGCTGGATTTGGCCCGCGCGCAGCGCCAACAAACAGAGTTGGCCGTGAGCCGCTTGGCCAAAGATGCCGACGCCCGGTTTGCAGAGTGGTTGCTTCGCCACGCTGAGCCCGCCGATAGCAAAGGCAGCTTGGCCGTGGTCTTGCACGATCGCAAGCGCTTGATTGCAGCGCAATTGGGCATTGCACCCGAGACTTTCTCGCGTGTGCTGCGCCATTTGCGTGAGCGCAATCTGATCAGTGGGGGAGGACGCGTGCTCAACTTGCTCGACCCCAGCGGTTTGCAGTCTTTGGCCGGCGTTTAATCGCATCGGGCAGAACCCCAACAAGGGCCCCGTATAGGCCCAAATCAGGCATGTCGCAAAGCTCGATAGAATTTGTCGAACTTTGAGACCCTCATGCATTCTTCACAGCCTGCGCGCTTGTCGCTGACCCAGATCACCAAACGCTACCCTGGCGTGGTGGCCAATCGGGCTGTTTCCCTGACCGTTATGCCCGGCCAAGCCCATGCCGTTCTAGGTGAAAACGGTGCTGGCAAGTCGACGTTGATGAAAATCATTTATGGGTCGGTCAAGCCAGATGAAGGGCAAATGGCTTACAACGGGCAAACGGTTCACATCAAAAATCCCCAGCAAGCACGGGCCTTGGGCATCAGCATGGTGTTCCAGCATTTCAGTTTGTTTGATACCTTGAGCGTGGCAGAAAATGTGTGGCTGGGCTTAGACAAGTCCTTGAACTTGGCCCAAGTGACCCAGCGCATCACGGCCAAAGCCTCTGAATATGGCCTGGACATTGATCCGGCCCGCCCGGTGCACACCTTGAGTGTGGGTGAAATGCAGCGCGTGGAAATCATCCGAGCTTTGCTGACAGAGCCTCAATTGTTGATTTTGGACGAGCCCACTTCGGTGCTCACGCCCCAAGCGGTGGACAAACTTTTTGTCGTGCTGAAAAAATTGGTAGACCAAGGCTGCAGCATTTTGTACATCAGCCACAAGCTGCATGAAATCAGAGAGCTTTGCACGGCCTGCACCGTTTTGCGCAGTGGGCAAGTCACGGGTGTGTGTGATCCGCGTGAAGAGTCCAACGCATCGCTCAGTCGCTTGATGATTGGTGCTGAGCCTCCTGCTTTGGCGCATCAAGAACGAGCCCCGGGCGCAGCGCTGCTTGAAGTCAAGGGCTTGTCATTGGTGCGAGAAGATCAGTTCGGCGTAGATTTGTCGGACGTGCAACTTCAAGTGCGTGCGGGCGAAGTGGTTGGCATTGCCGGTGTTTCTGGCAATGGACAGCGCGAGTTGATGTTTGCACTGTCAGGCGAAGACCGCCGCGCAGCGCACGAATCCATTGCGCTGGCAGGCCAACCAGTAGGTCATACGGGCCCGCATGAGCGCCGTGCAGCAGGGCTGCATTTCGTGCCTGAAGAGCGCCTGGGGCGAGGCGCCGTGCCGGCCTTGAGTTTGGCGCACAACATGCTGCTCACGCGCAGTCAGGCAATGTCTGCAAGCGGTTGGATTGACACGCAAGCTTTGAAAAACCAAGCCCAGGGCGTGATCGAGCGATTCAATGTCAAAGCCGAAGGTCCGCATGCGCCGGCGCAGTCCTTGTCGGGCGGCAATTTGCAAAGATTCATTGTGGGCCGCGAAATCGATGCCAAGCCGCGGGTGCTCATGCTCTCGCAGCCCACGTGGGGCGTGGATGTGGGCGCTGCAGCGCAAATTCGCGGTGAAATTTTGGCCTTGCGAGATGCCGGCTGCGCTGTCTTGGTGGTCAGTGAAGAGCTTGAAGAATTATTTGAAATTTGCGACCGTTTGCATGTGATGGCCAATGGTAAATTGTCGCCTTCCATTGCAAGAAACCAAGCCACAGTTGCGCAAATTGGCGAGTGGATGAGTGGCTTATGGGAGCAACATGCTCCAGCTTGAACGCAGGCCTCAAGCCTCTGGTTTTTGGCGTTATGCCTCGCCTGTTTTGGCTTTGCTGCTCACGGTGTTGATCGGCATTGGCTTGTTCGTGATCTTGGGCAAAGACCCCTTGCGCGGTTTACAAATGTTTTTTTGGGAACCGCTTAAATCGGCATACGCCTTGGGTGAGTTGATGGTCAAAGCCACGCCTCTGTTGGTGATTGCTTTGGGCTTGGCTGTTTGTTACCGATCCAATGTTTGGAACATCGGCGCTGAAGGCCAATTTGTGATCGGTGCCGTGGCCGCTGGCGGCGTGGCCTTGTTGGCTGACAAAGAAACCGGTCGATGGATTGTGGTGGCTGTGGTGTTGGCCGGCGTGGCCGGCGGCATGGCTTGGGCCTCGATCACGGCGTGGTTGAAAGACCGCTTTCATGCGAATGAAATATTGGTCAGTTTGATGTTGGTTTATGTAGCCGACATGGTCTTGAGTTATTTGGTTTACGGCCCTTGGAAAGATCCGGCGGGCTACAACTTTCCGCAATCCAAAACTTTTGAGGCCGCCACGCAAATCCCGCGTTTGATGAGTGGCTCGCGCGTGAGTGTGGGCCTGTTGATCGCGCTGGCCGGTGTGGCCTTGGCCTGGGTTTTCTTGTTCAGAACGCGTGCCGGTTTTGCGCAGCAAGTGGGCGGCTTGGCGCCCGCAGCCGCACGCTACGCAGGATTTTCTTCGCGCAAAGCTTTGTGGGTGGCGCTGTTGACTTCGGGCGGCGCAGCAGGTTTGGCGGGCGCTTTGGAAGTGGCCGGGCCCTTGGGGCAGCTCACGCCCTATGTGCCTGCTGGTTATGGTTTTGCCGCCATCATCGTGGCCTATGTGGGGCGCTTGCACCCCGTGGGCATGGTGTTCTCGGCCATCTTGATGAGCATGTTCTACATTGGCGGGGAGCTGGCGCAGTCGCGCATGGGCTTGCCCAAATCGATCACGGGTGTGTTTCAAGGCTTGCTGCTGTTCAGCTTGTTGGCCTGTGACACTTTGGTGGCTTATCGCCTGCGTTGGCGAAGCAGGAGAATGTGATGGAACCCTATGCCTTGTTGGTAGCCGCCACGCTGAATGCGGGCACGGTTTTGGCGCTGGCCGCGCTAGGTTTGTTGATCAACGAGAAAGCGGGCATCGTCAATTTAGGCGCCGAAGGCATGATGCTGTGCGCCGCCATCGCAGGGTTTGCCACTGTGGTGCACACGGGCAGCGACTTGTTGGGGTTTGCTGCCGGCATGGCCGCAGGCGCGCTGCTGGCGGGCATTTTCGGCCTGTTGGTGATCGGCTTGGGCACCAACCAATACGCCACAGGCTTGGCCATCAGTTTGTTTGGTGTGGGCTTTTCGGCCTTTGCGGGCATCTCCTATGTGCAAGAAAAATTGCCGGCACGTCCGCACTTTGAAATTCCTTTTTTAAGCGACATTCCATGGCTTGGCCCCGCCTTGTTCAAACAACACCCCTTGGTCTATGGTGTCGTGGCCTTTGTGCTTGCCTTGATGTGGTTTTTGTACCGCACGCGCACCGGCTTGGTGCTGCGTTCAGTGGGGGAATCCCCTGAATCAGCGCATGCTTTGGGCTATTCGGTGCGCCGCATCCGTTTCGTGGCGGTGCTCGTGGGGGGCGCTTTGTGCGGTTTGTCGGGGGCCTACATCTCGGTGGTTTACACCCCCTTGTGGGTGGAGGGCATGGTGGCTGGCAAAGGCTGGATCGCATTGGCTTTGACCACCTTTGCCACTTGGCGGCCGGCCCGTATTTTGCTTGGTGCTTATCTGTTTGGGGGGGTCACCATGCTGCAGTTTCACTTGCAAGGCTTGGGGGTGCAGGTTTCCAGTCAGTTGCTGACAGCGCTGCCCTATGTGGCCACCATCGTGGTGCTGGCCTTGATCTCGCGAAATCCGGCCTGGATTCGCATCAACATGCCCGCATCTTTAGGCAAACCCTTTCATCCCAGTTCATAATAGATTTTTTTCGCGCAACCCTGTTCACCTACAAAGGAATTTTCATGACAGACTTGACCAAGCGTTCGGTTCTCAAAATCGCTGCGATCTCCGTGGTGGCTGCGGCCACTTTGGTGGCTTGCGGTAAAAAAGAAGAGGCGCCCAAAGCGGCTGCCAAAGCAGAGCCTTTGAAGGTGGCTTTTGCCTATGTGGGCCCGGTTGGCGACGGTGGTTGGACCTTCGCCCATGACAACGCGCGCAAAGCTGTTGAAAAGCAATTTGGCGACAAAATCGTCACCAGCTTTGTTGAGAAAGTGCCAGAAAGCGCTGACGCAGAGCGCGTTTTCCGTGACATGGCCGCCCAAGGCAATAAACTGATTTTTGGCACCACCTTTGGCTACATGGAGCCCATGCTCAAAGTCGCCGCTGACAGCAAAGACATCAAGTTTGAACATGCCACCGGCTACAAAACGGCCGAGAACCTGCGCACCTATGACAGCCGCACCTATGAGGGCGCGTACATGGCCGGTGTGATCGCTGGCAAGATGACCAAAACCAACACCTTGGGTGTGGTGGCCTCGATCCCAATTCCTGAAGTGATTCGCAACATCAACACTTTCACATTGGGCGCGCAATCGGTGAACCCGAAAGTCAAAACCAAAGTGGTGTGGGTCAACGAGTGGTTCAACCCGCCGAAAGAAACAGAAGCTGCAACGGCTTTGATCAATGGTGGTGCTGACGTGCTCATGCAAAACACAGACTCACCTGCTGTTTTGCAAACTGCCGAGAAAATGGGCAAGCGCGCCTTTGGTTGGGACTCTGACATGACAGCCTACGGCCCTAAAGCGCACTTGGGCTCGGCTGTGATCAATTGGACGCCTTACTACATCAAGGCTGTGGGCGAGGCCTTGGAAGGCAAGTGGGCCACGGGCCAAAGCTGGTGGGGCGTGAAAGAGGGCGCGATCGACATGGTCTCGGTGGCTGCTGATGTGCCAGAAGATGCCAAGAAAAAAGTGGACGAAATCAAAGCTGGCTTGAAAGACGGCAGCTTCGTGATCTGGAAAGGTCCTATCGTTGGTTCAGACGGTAAAGAAATTCTGGCCAAAGATGCTGTCGCTGACGATAAATTCTTGGGCGGTATCAAGTTCTACGTCAAAGGCGTGGAAGGCAAAGTGCCGAACTGATCAGCCCCTGGTTGAAGCAGCCAAAGCCGCCCTCTCGAAAGAGGGGCGGCTTTTTTTCGTGGTGCGCCCGGCAGGGCAAATGCCTGCGGGTGCGTTTCAAGTGAGATGGGGGTGATCTCTTCAGAATGGCTTCAGATGGCATGGTCAATATCAGGCCATGACTTCATTTACCTACTTGTTTGCAACTCGCTTTGTTTGGACGGGTTTGATCGGCCTGCTCAGCACGACCCATGGCTTTGCAGCAGACACAAGCCCCGATGCACTCTTGACTCAGTACCAGCAGGCTGTGGCTCAAAAGGCTGATCGCGTGCGTGGGCAAAAGTTTTTCACATCCACGCATGCCAATGAGTTGAGTTGCGCCTCTTGTCATGGCAACCCACCCGTCACGCCGGGCAAGCATGCCAGCACAGGCAAAACCATTGCGCCACTGGCGCCGTTGGTCCATGCCGAGCGTTTCACCGACTCAGCCAAAGTTGAAAAATGGTTCAGGCGAAATTGCAAAGATGTATTGAGTCGCGAATGCACGGCTTTGGAAAAAGCCGATGTTCTTTTTTACCTGAAGGATTTGAAATGAAATTGATTCACCGCAGTGCCGTTGGTCTATGGATGTTCGGTTGGTTGTTGTCGCCTGCGCTTGCCGATAAGCCGCTCATGCCTGCCAATGTATTGCCAGCCTATAAAACCGAATGTGCTTCTTGCCACATGGCCTATCCCCCAGCCATGTTGCCCAAAGCGGCTTGGCAACGGATCATGAATGGCTTAGAAAAGCATTACGGCACCGATGCTTCACTGGATGCTGCGACGACTCGGCAAATTGGTGTCTGGTTGCAAGCCCAAGGCGGCATCTACAAACGGGTAGAGGCATCGTCCCCCCAAGACAGGTTGAGCACCACACAGTGGTTTGAGAAAAAACATCAAAAAATTGAAAAGAATGTTTGGACTCGAAAGTCAATTAATGGCAAAGCGCAGTGTCAAGCCTGTCACCAAGGCGCAGACATCGGTGATTTTGAAGATGACCGAGTACGCATTCCTTCTTGAAGATTGGAAATTCCACCATGTCACAGAACACACTCAACCCGCTTTCCAAATCGCAGGACGCAGTTGCTGCGCCCAGTAGAAGAATTGTGGAGTTGCCGATGCGTTTGTTTCACACCTTCTTGGCATTGTCATTTGCTGGCGCCTATGTCACATCAGAGAGTGAACGATTTCGAATCGTGCATGTCAGTCTGGGCTACACCTTGGTAGGCTTGATTGTGTTTCGCATACTTTGGGGTTTGATCGGGCCAAGGCAATCTCGCTTGAGTGCAATCTGGCGTAAATTCCAAGGCATCCAAGACTTTAAAGATGATTTCAAAACGTTCCCGGCCTCACTGCTGCAATGGAATGGCCAGACGCTGCGCAAGTTGGCCAGTGTGGTTTTGTCAGCTGCCGCTTTGCTGACTTTCGGCGTTTCATTCTTCATCGCCGCGACAGGCTATGCCGTCTACAATGAAATGACGGGCGACTGGATGGCCGAAGTGCATGAGTTTTTTGGAAATTCATTTTTGATCTTGGTTCTGGTGCATGTGGCCGTGGTTGCCCTCTTGGTGGTTGGCAAGAAATCTCAAGGACTGCGCCCCATGTGGTCAGGGCGGCGTGAGGGCCTTGGCCCTGATGTGGCCAAAACCAATCATCTTGTGGTGGGTTGGATGTTGGCGCTCGGTGTACTGGCTTTTCTGGTGTTCCAACTGGCTTAACAGCTTGCCAAAGGGTTGACTGAAGATGCGTGTTCTACTGGCTGAAGACGACGAGACTTTGGGTTCTGGACTCAAGGCTGGCTTGGCGCAGCATGGGTTTCAGGTGGACTGGGTGCGTGACGGGGTTGCGGCAGAGCGAGAAATGTTGACCCAGGTGCATGAAGTCGTCATTTTGGACATGGGATTGCCGCGTCAAAATGGCCTGATCAGCCTGCAAAAAATAAGGCAAAAAAATATCAAAACCCCCGTCTTGATATTGACGGCGCAAGATGCCATTCCCATGCGCATTGAGGGCCTGGATGCAGGTGCCGATGATTACTTGGTCAAGCCGGTAGACCTGCTGGAGTTGGCGGCCAGACTGCGGGCTTTGGTCAGACGTTCGCATGGTGAAATTCACAGCTCGATCACAGTCAAAGACGTCCGCTTGAATTCAAGCACGCGGTCGGTGGAGCTGCACGGCAAACCGGTGGATTTGTCGGTCAGAGAGTTTGACTTGCTTCTGACCTTCATGATGCATGCGGGGCATGTTCTGACAAGAGATCAATTGGAAAAACATCTTTACAGCTGGGGCACCGAAGTCAGCAGCAACACCGTGGAGGTGCACATCTACCATCTTCGCAAAAAATTTGGCAATGAAGTGATCCAAACCATCAGAGGTGTGGGTTATGTCATGCCCAAATAAACCCATGGCAACATCTCTTAAGCGACCTTCTTTGCAATCGCGCTTGCTCATCTCGTTGATGGCCGTGACTGCTGCAGCATGGGTGCTGGTGCTGGGCTTGACATGGTATGAAACTGACCATGAGCTCAATGAATTGCTCGACGCGCATTTGGCACAAACCGCATCATTTTTAGTCTTCCAATCGGGGAACGGCCATGATGACGATGCCGATTTCACCACCAGCCCAACCTTGCACAAGTACCAGCCTAGAGTGGCTTATCAAATTTGGCATGAAGGAGAGTTGGTGGTTCGCTCTGAAAAAGCCCCCGCAACGCCCTTCAGAACCGATGGCCAAAGTGGCTTAACCGATCGGTCAGTGGGCGGACAAAATTGGCGAATTTTCAGCACCCCAGGGCAAGAGAAGGACGTTTGGATTCATGTCGCTGAGCTGGGCAAATACCGTCAAGACATTTTGTATGCTGGCCTTGAGAGTGCCATTGTTCCGCTGTTATTTGGTTTTCCATTCTTGGCCTTGTTCATTTGGTGGTCGATTCGCGTTTCTCTTGCGCCTTTGCGCAGCTTGAGTCAAGAAATTGGTTTGCGCAAGGCTTCTTCGCTGGTGCCTTTGCAAGCGGTCCATGCTGTTCAAGAAGTGCAGCCCTTGGTTCAAGCTTTGAATCAATTGTTCCAACGCGTAGAGGTACAAATGGCCAGCGAAAGGCACTTCACTTCCGATGCTGCACATGAGTTGAGAACGCCGGTGGCAGCCATTCGCATGCAGGCACAGGTTGCGCAGGGCGCGACAGACCTCGCGGACCAACAGCAAGCCCTGCGCGCGGTGCTGGAAGCTTGCGACCGAGCAACCCGTTTGATTGCACAGCTCTTGGAATTGTCCAGATTGGATGCGGCAGCGCAAATTGACGATGCTTTAACAATTGAACCTGTGGATGTCATTGCATTGACACGCCAGCAGTTGGCAGAATCAGGCCATGCTTGGATTGCCAAAAAGCAAACATTGACCTTTGATGCACCAGATGCCTTGATGCTCCAAATCAAACCTGAATGGTTCGGCATCTTGGTTAGAAATTTGATTGACAACGCAAGCCGTTACAGCCCTGAAGGCGCTTTCTTGCAAGTGACTTGGCAAGCAAGCCCCCAACCCATGTTGACAGTTCAAGACAGCGGCCCTGGCATGTCTGCAGCGGATCAAGCCAGGTTGGGCGATCGATTCTTCAGAGTGCTTGGCAACGATGCCTCAGGTTGTGGTCTTGGCTGGTCCATTGTGCGCAGAATTGCCAAGCTGAACCGAGTCAAAATCAAATTGAGCAGCAGTCAAGCTTTGGGTGGTCTGCGGGTCGACTTGGTCTGGCCTTCAATGTCGTGAATGTTCCAACCTTTGTTGAGGCACATCAAGTCATTGGACACCATGAAAATCAAGCAAAGCGTAGTATGGAGTTGATCGGACCTGAAGGAGAAATGATGAAAAAAAACTGCATGCATAACTTGGCTTACACGTCTTTTGCGTTGGCTTTGTCGTTGGCAAGCGCCGGTGCCATGGCTCAAACTTACCGCGTCAATGTGCAGCCACTCATCAAAGCCCAATGTGCCGACTGCCATGGCGCTTTGGCGCCAACGCTGGCTGAATTCAAATTAGCCGAAGAGAAATACAAAAAAGAAAAGCTGGGGCCACGCACTGACACCTACGAAAACTTGTTGCAAATAGTTGTATACCCCGACTCGGGCGCTTTCATGCGCCGCATGGACGACGGCTCCAATACGGGTGATAAAAAGCCCGGCAACATGTACAAGTACTTGGGGGATACAGATTCGGAGCGCCAAGCGAACCTCACCATGCTCAAAGCCTGGGTGGGTGAGGGCGGCTGGAACTTGAATCGATGGGGTGCCCGCGGCGACGTTGCGGGCATTACCAAAGAGCAGATGGACAAAGTCAAAGTGAAGTATTAAGTTGCCAGCTGCCCCGCTGCATTGATCCTACTTTTTGGAGGCTGCCACAAAGTCTCCTGCATACACATTCAAAAATTTCGCAGGGTCGAATGACTTGCGAATGGCGGCATTCACCTCCTCCAGAGTGGCCGCTTCAATCTGTGCATCAATTTTTTCCACGAACGCCAGTGTCCGATTGGCTGCAGCTCGTGCCACATGGCCTGCCGCCAATTCGCTATCTTGCGCGCGGTCGATTTTGCGCTCCTCTTGCAAGCCTTTTTTGGCGTCGACCAACTCTTCAGCGGTGACCCCGTCTTTGACAAAGCGTGCCAATTCTTCTTGCACTGCAGTTTTGAGCTTGCTTAAATTTTGCGGTGCGTAGATGGCGTACATCACCCACATGCCAGAGGGCTCAAACGAGCTGGCACTCAACTGGCTGAGTGCGCCGTAGCTCAGCCCATCCTTTTGGCGCAAGCGATCTAACAGGCGTGATTTAAATCCGCCACCCAAGACGCGGTTGGCCAATTGCAGGGGGACAAAATCAGCTTGCGTGTCTTGCAAGGCCAAAGGCAAAGCTGCCACGAAAAAGGCATTGGCTTTGTCGGGGGCTTCCAGCTGAATGACTTCAGGCTTGGCAGGCTTGGGCTCGGCTTTCAGGCGGACATAATTTTGATTGCTTTTCCAATCCCCAAAGAGATTCTCTATTTGCGCTTTGACAGTGGCACTGTCGAAATCACCTACCAAGGCAAATTCACTGTGATTGATGCCGTAGAAAGCGCTGTGAAATTGCTGAACTTGTTGCAGCTTGGCGTCTTTCAGTGCGGCAATGGATTCGTCCAGCGTGCGGGCCGCACGAACATCCCCTTTTTTGTAGACATCCAGCGCCAACAACATGGCTTGAGAGCCCATGGCGTTGGGTTCACTGCGTCGGCTTTCAAGTCCTGCCGTGCTCTCTTGTACCAGGAGATCAAACTCTTTGGGCGTGAAGGTGGGCTTGCGCAAGATGTCACGGATGAGGTTCAGGACTTCTGGCAAATTCTTGCGCAGAGAATCAAAGCGCACTGTGACAGTTTGACCGCCACCCATGACTACAACTTGTGTTTTCAATTCGTCCAGCTTGGCAGAGATATCGGAGCGTTGTAAATTGGCGGCTCCCCGCAGTAATAAATTCGCTGTGAGGTTGGAAGTGGTGGCTTGATTGAACAGCGAAGCTTCATCACCAAAGCGCAGCGTGAAGTAGCCGCTGACTGTTTCGCCTCGCGTTTTCTTGGGCGTGAAAATAAGCTTCATGCCGCTGGCCAGGGCCAGGCGCTGCGTGCGCTTTTCAATGTTGGCAGGGCTGATGTCAAAGACTTCACCCTCGCTGGCAGCGGCCTTGCCTTTGTAATCTGCCACCAGTTTGGGGATGTCAACGGCGGCAGGCATCTTGGTGCGATCGGGTGCGGCGGTCGGAATGAATTGACCCAAGGTGCGATTGCTTTCCTTGAAGTAGTTCAACCCTGCGGATTGGAGGTCTGAGACCTTCAAGTTCTCAATGCGATCACGTTGCAAGAAGAATAAGCGCCAGTCGCCATTGGCAATCGACTCTGAAAGCTGAACAGCCAATCTTTGCGGGTCGTTGATGGTCTTGTCGATGTCGCCCAAGAGGCTGGCTTTGGCACGCTTTAATTCTTCTTCGGTGATGGGATTTTTTTGCAAGCCTTCGACTTCCTCCAGTAGAACGCTGCGCGCTTGGGCCAAGTTTTGAGTTTTGCCCAATTCAGCCATGAAGATCACATAGCCAGCCTCGGCCAGGTCAAAATTCCAGGGGCCTACGTTCACAGCCAACTTCTTTTCCACCAAGTTTTTATGCAATCTGCCGTTGGGGGTTCCAGCCAAAATTTCACTCAAAGCCGCCATGGCCGCGGCGTCCACATGGCTGCCTGCGGAGGTGTGATAGAGCACTGCTGAGAGTTGTGTGTCGCCCGTTTTGCGCACCGTGATTTCACGGCCACCTTCTTGCACGGGGTCTTGCGTGTAGGTGGGCTCCAGGGTGCGCGTTGGTTTGGCGATGCTGCCAAATGTTTGGGTGATCAAGTTCAATGTGGCAGCAACATCCAACTTGCCAGCCACCAGCAGCACCGCGTTGTCGGGTTGGTAGTACTTGCGGTAGAAGTTTTGAAGATTTTCAATCTTGACATTTTCAACGTCGGTGCGCGCGCCAATGGTTGACTTGCCGTAGTTGTGCCAGTCGAAAGCGGTGGATGCCATGCGCTGCCACAGCGATCTGTGGGGGCTGTTCTCGCCGCTTTCCATTTCATTGCGAACCACAGAAAATTCGGTGTCCAAATCTTTGCGGGAAATCAAGCTGTTGACCATGCGATCGGCTTCCATTTCCAGAGCCCATTTTAAATTTTCCGGATTGGCGGGAAAGGTCTCGTAGTAATTGGTGCGGTCGTAAAACGTGCTGCCGTTGGAATCCATGCCGCGCTTGCCAAGCTCTTGCATGATGTTGCCCCGTGTAGGTGTGCCCTTGAACACCATGTGCTCAAGCAAATGCGCCATGCCGGTTTCACCATAGTTTTCATGACGACTGCCAACCAAATATGTGATGTTGACGGTGGTGGTGGGTTTGGATGCATCGGGCGCGAGCAACACCCGCAGGCCATTGGGCAGGCGGTACTCGCTGATGCCTTCGACCTGCACCAGCACCTTCAAGGCGTGTGAGTTGGTGTTGGTTGGGGCGTTGGCCGTGTTTTGAGCGTGGCTCCATGAGGGGGTCAGTAAAACTGAAGCAATCAATGTCAGCTGAATAAGTTGTGTGCGCATGAATCTTTTGGCGAATGAGAAAAATGCAGTTTATACACCTGCTTTAGAATAAGGACGAAATGCCTGCGCTGCGGCGGGTATTTATTTTGCTCAACCCGCAGCCATGTAGAGGACTACCATGTATAAAAACCTCGCAGCCGTGTTCGCGGCCGCCTGCTTTTTGCCGCCCCTTTCAAGCCTTGCCGCAGAGCCTGCACAACAAGCAGTCAAAAGCCCTGTCAAAGCCGCTTTCGTTTACGTCACACCCGTTTTTGAAGCAGGTTGGACCCATCAGCATGACGAAGGCAGAAAGGCTGTAGAAAAAGCTTTAGGCGCGTCGGTCAAAACCACCTTGGTTGAAAATGTGGCGGAGGGCGCAGATGCAGAGCGCGTGGTGCGCGACTTGGCCCAGCAAGGCCACGACATCATCTTCACCACCAGTTTTGGCTACATGGAGCCCACTTTGAAAGTGGCCCATGATTTTCCCAATGTGAAGTTTGAATCCATTACAGGCTACAAAACTCAGGCTAATGTTTCGACGGCCAATGCACGTTATTACGAAGGGCGCTATCTGGCAGGTGTGGCAGCAGGGCGCATGACGCAAAGTCATGTGGCAGGCTACGTGGCGGGCTTTCCCATTCCAGAGGTGCTGCAAGGCTTGAATGCATTCACCTTGGGCATGCGCTCAGTTAATCCTCAGGCCCAAGTCAAGGTGCTGTGGCTTAACACCTGGTTTGATCCTGCCAAAGAGCGCGACGCTGCCATGACCTTGTTCAACCAATCGGCCGATGTGATTGCGTTTCACACCGCGTCGTCGGCCGTGATGGCCGCAGCCCAAGAGCGTGGCAAGATGGCCATTGCCTACCATTCGGACATGCGAAAAGTTGCCCCCGATGCACAACTCTTGGCTGTGACGCACGAGTGGGGTGCCTACTACACGCAGCGTGTGCGCCAGGTGCAGCAAGGCCAGTGGCGCTCAGGCAATGTCTGGGGTGGGACGAAAGAGGGCATGGTGCGCGTGGGTGACTTTGGCCCCAAATTGCCGCTCAAAGTGCGTGAAGAAATTTTGCAATTGCAAAAAGAAATTGCGCTTGGCAAACGCCATCCGTTCACAGGCCCCATGCTGGACAACGAAGGCAAAACGATGGTGGCTGCAGGTCAAACATTGAGTGACCTTCAAATCTTGAACATGAACTACGCGGTCATGGGTGTGGTGGGCAAAGTTACGCCCTGATGCACGGGCCTTTTCAATTGTCCAACTGAATGTTGCGGGCCTTGGCCAACTGGCTCCAGCGCGCCAAGTCGGCTTTCATGTACGCGGCAAATTCCACGGGCTTCATGGGCATCAATTCAACGGCCTCGGAGCTCAATTTTTCTTTGAAGTCGGGTTGGGCGAGCACGGCCAGCATGGCGTCGTTGAGTACTTTCACAATGGCTGCAGGTATGTTGGCTGGGCCCACCACGCCATACCACTGCTGGGCGTCAAAGCCTTTCAAGCCGGCCTCTTCCAAGGTGGGCACGTCTTTGACCTGCGGGTGGCGTTTGCTGCCTGTCACGGCAATGGCGCGAATGCGCCCACTGCGGATGTGCGGCAGGGCTGCTGCCAAACCCGGGAACATCATCTGCGTTTGGCCGCCAATCAAATCGGTGATGGCCGGTGCAATGCCCCGATAGGGAATGTGCACCATGAAGCTGTTGGTTTGCAGTTTGAACAGCTCCGCGGTCAAGTGGGTCAATGAGCCGGCCCCAGCTGAGCCGTAAGACAAGCGGCCAGGGTTTTGTTTGACGTAATCTAAAAAAGCTTGGATGTTCTGCGGTGGCAAACTGGTGTTGATGCACAAGACATTGGGGGTTGAGCCAATCATGCCAATGGGCGTGAAGTCGTTCACGGCGTCATAGGGCAGTTTGCGCGTGGCAGGCGCGGTGCCGTGGGTGGCCACGTAGCCTTGCATCAAGGTGTAGCCATCTGCTGGCGCGCGCGCGGTGTTTTGCGAGGCAATCACGCCCCCACCACCGCCTATGTTGTCCACCACGAGGCTTTGCCCTAGCACTTTGGACCAGCGCTCGCACAGTGCTCGCCCAACCATGTCCGAGCCCCCGCCTGCTGCCACAGGCACGATGTAACGTATAGGCTTGTTGGGGAAGGCGCTTTGTGCGGAACTCACGCTGGGCAGGCTCCACAGCAAAGGGCTGGCTTGCAGCAGGGTGCGTCGTTTCATGGTGGCTTGCCCTTTTTTGTTGGACCAGTGATCTTGCACAAAGTTTAGCCCACTGCTTGAAAATTCTTTGCCCACAGCGGCACTCTACAATGAGGCCATTCACCTGCAAGAGACTTTTATGACGATCAAAAGCGACAAATGGATCCGCCGCATGGCACAAGAGCACGGCATGATCGAGCCCTTTGAACCTGGCCAAGTCAGGCAAAACGCTCAGGGCGAAAAAATTGTGAGTTATGGCACCAGCAGCTACGGCTACGACATTCGCTGCGCCCCCGAGTTCAAGGTCTTCACCAACATCTACAGCACGGTGGTGGACCCCAAAAATTTTGATGAAAAAAGCTTTGTCGATATTCACGCCGATGTGTGTGTGATCCCGCCCAACAGCTTTGCTTTGGCGCGCACTTTGGAGTACTTTCGTATTCCTCGCAATGTGTTGACCATTTGTTTGGGCAAAAGCACTTACGCGCGCTGCGGCATCATCGTCAACGTCACGCCCTTTGAGCCCGAATGGGAAGGCTATGTGACGCTGGAATTCAGCAACACCACACCGCTGCCTGCAAAGATCTACGCGGGTGAGGGCTGCGCCCAAGTCTTGTTCTTTGAAAGCGACGAAGTTTGTGAGACCAGCTACAAAGATCGGGGTGGAAAATACCAGGGTCAAGTCGGTGTTACCCTGCCCAAGACCTAAAGTGCGACAATAGCGGGTTAATGACCGCCTCTTTCTCACAATTATCGCTGGCTGAACCGCTGGCACGTGCCGTAGCCGAAATGGGCTACGAAACCATGACCCCCATTCAAGCCGAGGCCATTCCTGTGGTTTTGACGGGACAAGACGTGATGGGAGCAGCGCAAACGGGCACCGGTAAAACGGCTGCGTTTTCATTGCCCTTGCTGCAGCGCTTGCTCAAGCACGAGAACACCTCGACTTCGCCCGCGCGCCACCCGGTGCGCGCTTTGGTGCTGCTGCCCACGCGTGAATTGGCCGATCAAGTGGCCCAGCAAATCAAGCTGTATGCCAAATACACCCAGATGCGCAGCACGGTGGTGTTTGGCGGCATTGACATGAAGCCGCAAACCTTAGAGTTAAAACGCGGCGTTGAGATCTTGGTCGCTACGCCGGGTCGTTTGCTCGACCACATCGAGGCCAAAAATGCTGTGCTCAACCAGGTCGAATATGTGGTGCTGGACGAGGCCGACCGCATGCTGGACATTGGCTTTTTGCCGGACTTGCAGCGCATCCTGAGCTTTTTGCCCAAGCAGCGCACCACATTGCTTTTTTCAGCCACGTTTTCGCCTGAAATCAAACGCTTGGCCAGCAGTTATTTGAAGGACCCGATCACCATTGAAGTGGCGCGCCCCAATGAAACCGCCTCCACTGTGGAGCAACGTTTTTTCAGCGTGCAAGACGAAGACAAACGCCGCTTGGTCAAACAAGTTTTGCAGCAGCGCGGGCTCAAGCAAGCCTTTGTTTTTGTCAACAGCAAACTCGGCTGCGCAAGATTGGCTCGCTCTTTGGAGCGGGAGGGGCTGAACACCACGGCACTGCATGGCGATAAGAGTCAAGACGAGCGTTTGAAGGCTTTGGAAGCTTTCAAAAAAGGCGAGGTTGATTTATTGGTTTGCACCGACGTTGCCGCTCGCGGCTTGGACATCAAAGATGTGCCGGCGGTGTTCAATTTTGACGTGCCTTTCAACGCAGAAGATTATGTTCACCGCATTGGCCGAACCGGTCGTGCGGGTGCGGCGGGCTTGGCAGTGACTTTGGTCTCGCCGTCGGACACCCGTTTGGTCAGCGACATTGAAAAGCTCATCAAAAACAAAATTGAAGTCGAGGCGTTTGAGTTTGAGGACGGCCGCCCGCGCGACCATTTCAACGATGGCCACCGCGCCGAGAGACACCCCGAGCGCAACATCGAGCAAGGCTCAGACCGGCATACAGAGCGCTACCCAAGGCGGCGTGACGATGCGCAGCCCCGTGCGGGTGCCGAGCCGCGTGAACGGCGTGGCGGCTTCAAGCCTGCGCAGCCCAGCCGTGACCCCTTCTTCGAGCAGCCCTATGAGGCGCCCAACGCCGAGCAAGCCCAAGCCGCCTCATGGGAGGCTTCGCCCAAGAGTGTGGCCACGCGCGGCAGTGTCTCGGCCAACATCAAGCCTAAGCGCAAGGTCGCGGCCCTGTTCAAAACGGCCGAATAACTTTACCGGGACTTCATGCGGACTTTCGGTTGGGTTCGGCATTCTTCCCAATCCCCTGTCAAAATAGGGCAATGAAAATCAAAGCAATTGCCCCTCTGCTCCGTGTACGACGGCCTTTTGCGCCATGGTTCTCGCTCTGCGCTGCAAGTGCTGCAGGGCTCATGTTGACAACAAGTTGGGCGCAAACCACCCCACCACCCAACGGCCCAGTGCAAGACATGGGGCAAGTTGAGGTGCGAAGCAATCGCGACAACGACACCGAAGAGCGGCGTCAATCCACCGCTGCCAAAATCATCATTGGCCGAGAAGAAATTGAGCGCCAAGGTGATGCCAGTTTGGGCGAGGTGCTCAAGCGCTTGCCTGGCGTGACGATGCAAGGCGCTCCGGGACGGGGCGGTGCCATTCGCATGCGCGGTTTGGGCGGCGGCTACACCCAAATCTTGCTCGACGGACAGCGTGTGCCACCTGGTTTTTCAGTGGATTCATTGACCCCAGAGATGGTCGAAAAAATTGAAATCATGCGTGCACCCACAGCCGATACGGGGGCGCGCGCCATTGCGGGCACGATCAACATCGTGCTGCGTGAAGGTCAAAAGACCAACCCCGATGATTTGAAAATTGGCGGCTCATTTGAGCACGGCCAGGTCTCTGAGCAGGTCAATTGGGTCCACAACCTCAAGACTGAGGGCATGAGCGGCACCCTCACACTGCACGCCATGAATTCATGGCGCCCTGAAGACAACAGCAGCTTGACCCAGGCTGCTGTGCAGGCGGCAGGCGCTGCCCCGGACGCTTTGCCCGCTTTGACTTCCGAGCGCGATCGCCAAGCCAACAGTTTGGGACATCGACAAGCGCTGCACGCCAACGCGCGTATGCAGTGGAAGGGGGAAGAGGGAAAAAGTTTGGTCTTGATGCCTTTTTTGATGTATTCGCAATTCAACAGCAATGGTCAAATTGATTTGACTGAGAATAAAACGCTCAACGGCCTGACATTGGGCCCCAGCAGTGACAGCGCCACCAACACCAATGCGAGTCGTTTTGTCATGACGCGTTTGAACGGGCAATGGAATCAACGTTTTTCTGCAGACAGTCGATTTGAGTTTAAATTTGGCTTGGGTCAGTCCAATTACAACTCCAATTTTGACCAAATTGCCGCGGCCAATGCAGGCTTGCTCAGCACACTGCAAGAGTCGCAAAGTTTTCGCGACTTGTCACAAACATGGAATGGCAAACTGACTCAAGTTTTAGGCAATGGCCATCAGGTGGTCAGTGGCGTTGAGCTTGAGGGAGTGCGGCGCACAGAAGAGGCCAACGCCGAGGTCACCGACGACACGGGCAACTTAAAGGCCAGTACCCAGCGCTGGGCCATTTTCACGCAAGACGAATGGACCATCAACCCCAATTGGTCGGCTTATGCAGGCTTGCGTTATGAAAATATTTTGACGCAGGGCAGCAACGAAGAAGGCGACAAGCGCAACAAGAGCGCCGTCTTGACGCCCTTGCTGCATGCGCTTTGGAAGCCTGTGCCTGGCAGCCGCGATCAGGTGCGCATGAGCCTGACAAAGAGCTATAAAACACCCACGCTGTACAACTTGGTTTCGCGCACCTATTTGTCCCGTGAGAGCAACAGCCCCACGCGGCCAGATCGCATGGGTAACCCAGGCCTCAAGCCCGAGTTGGCCAACGGCATTGATGTGGCCATGGAGCGTTATTTGAACGGCGGCGGCGTGCTCAGTGCCAACGTATTTAGGCGCAACATCAGCGACCTGATTCGCACTGTCACCTCGGAGCGTTTTGACACGATGTGGGCGCCTGGCCAGCGCCGTTTTGTCTCGAGCCCACAAAATGTGGGCGATGCCATCACGCAAGGTATTGAGTTAGAGGCGAAATTTCGCTTGAATCAAATTTGGGCTGATGCTGCGGCGGTTGATGTGCGCAGTAATTTGAGTTTCTTCAGCTCTCGTGTGTTGGATGTTTTAGGCCCCAACAACCGCCTGGACCAGCAGCCGAGCATGACTGCCAATCTGGGGGCCGATTACCGTTTTCGCTCAAGCCCTTTGACCTTGGGGGGCAATGTCAATATCAACCCTGACTACACCACGCGAAGGACCGAGCAGCAATGGGCTTACCAAGGCGCCAAACGGGTCGTGGATGTTTATGGTCTGTGGCGTTTTTCACCCAACACCGCATTTCGCGTGACGGTGAGCAACTTGACACCGATCGATTATTTGACGGGCAGCACCTACATCGGCAACGGATTTTCTGAAATAGCCAATACCACCACGCGCAATTGGCAAACTGTGCAGCTGCGCTTAGAGATGAAAATTTAAAAAAGTTCAGCTTCAGCGCGGCAATTCCAGCCTTAACATCAACATCAAAGCATCAAACTATGGCCTCCAAAAACGCAGCGTGGTACGACAGCATGTACAACAACCGGGTCTTGGTGCCCGACTACGCTGCGCACTTCGCGCATTGGGCGCAGTCCTCGGCGGCGGCCCGAAAAAATTTCAATGGCATGTTGGATGTGCCCTATGGCACTGGCCCCAACGAATGTTTGGATATTTTCCCTGCCAAAAAAGCCCATGCGCCGGTGTTGGTGTTTGTGCACGGCGGCTATTGGCGCAGTTTGGACAAAGCCGACCAGACTTTCATCGTGCCGCCTTTGAACGACATGGGGGCCTGCGTGGTGCTGGTGAATTACGCTTTGTGCCCAGGCACGCCGCAGGTGCCTGTCACCGTGCCTGACATTGCATTGCAGATGACCCGAGCCATGGCCTGGGTTTACAAGCACATTGCAAAACTCGGTGGTGATCCCAGCAATGTGACCGTGGCAGGGCATTCGGCAGGGGGGCATTTGGCGGCCATGCTCTTGGCGTGCGACTGGAAGGCGGTCGACCCTGGCATGCCTGCCCATTGGATTTCCAAGGCCATGTCCATTTCGGGTTTGTATGACTTAGAGCCAGTGCGCAAAACCGAGTTTTTGCAAACGTCTTTGAAGCTCACACCAGCCCAAGTGCGCCTGGCCAGCCCAGCCATGTGGCCGCGCCCACGCAAAGGTGTTTTGTACACCTTGGTGGGGGGTGATGAAAGTGCCGAGTTTTTGCGGCACAACCGTTTGATTCACCAGACTTGGGGTCCGAAAACGGTGCCGGTGTGCGAGGTCCTGCCGGGCCTGAATCACTTCAGTGTGTTGTCGCAATTGACGCACAAGGGAAGTCGATTGAACGAGTTGATGCGCCGCTTGCTCTTGGCCTGAAAGGCCTGGTGCAGGGCAGCACAGGCCTGTGCTGCCCATCGTGTGCCCAATTATTCAGGATCAATTTTGGCGTCGCGCACCACTTTGCCCCAGCGCGGCGCTTCACTTTTGATCAGTGCTGCGAATTGTTCAGGTGTGCCGCCGCCCATTTCATTGCCTTGGCTCAAAATTTTCTCTTTCACCTCGGGGTCTTGCAGGGCTTTGTTGCAAGCGGCATTGAGCATCATGACCACATCGGCAGGCATTCCCTTGGGTCCGACCAAGCCTTGCCAGTTGAGCACTTCCACCGCAGGAAAGCCTTGCTCACCCATGGTGGGCAGATCGGGCAACAAGGGCGAGCGGTTTTTGCTGGTAATGGCCAAGGCCCGCAGGCGGCCGCCTTTGATGGCAGGCATGGCGGAGTACATTTGTTCAAACATCATGTGCACTTGGCCACCCATCAAATCTGTGGCGCCGGCAGCACCACTTTTGTAGGGTGCATGGATCATGTCAATGCCAGCAGAATGTTCAAATAATGCACCGCTTAAATGGTGTGAGCCGCCAATGCCGCCCGAGGCGTAGCTCAGCTTGCCAGGCGAGGCCTTGGCGGCTGCCACGATGTCTTTGACGGATTTGTAGGGCGAGTCGTTGCGCACCATCAGGATCAAGGGCCCGCGCTCAATCAAAGCGATGGGTGTGATGTCGTTGAAGGGGTCGAAGTTGAGTTTTTTGAACAAGGCATGGTTGACTGCCAAGGGGGCAAAGTTGCCCATGCCAATGGTGTAGCCGTCGGGTTTGCCGCGCGCTATGGCCTCGGTGCCAATATTGCCGCCGGCACCGGCCTTGTTGTCAATGATGATGGTCTGACCCATGATCGCACTCATGGCCTTGGCCACTTGGCGTGAGCGAGAGTCGGCGTTGCCGCCGGCTGCGTAGGGACAAATCCAGATGATGTTTTTGCTGGGGTATTTGTCTTGGGCATGAACCAGCGCAGGCGCCAAAGCGGCGCTGCCAGCGGCTTGCAGGAGTTGTCGACGTTTCATGTGAAAACCTGTCTAAAAGGGGTTAGGTGGGAAGATGCATTGTGCCATCACTCAGGGCGTTTTTTTTTGCATCAGAATTGCGATGGCGCATCAAGTTAAGCTTGTGCCCTTAGGGCTTGCGTACGTCCTCTCGTATCATGTCTGCGGCCTTCTCAGCCATCATGATCACCGGTGCATTTGTATTGCCTGACACCAGCGTGGGCATGGCTGAGCAGTCAATCACACGAAGGCTTTGAATGCCATGCACGCGAAGCCGATCGTCAACCACCGCTTGAGAGTCACGGCCCATCCGGCAAGTTCCGCAGGGGTGAAATATCGTTGCGCCGTTGTTTCGGGAAAAATCAAGAAGGGCAGCATCGTCATTCACATCAGGGCCTGGCTTGACTTCGCGCTTGACATAGGCCTGCATGGCGGGGGAGGCGGCAATGCCACGCGCGGCCTTCAAAGCGGCTAGCACCGCATGGCGATCGAGCTCGGTTGCAAGGTAGTTGGCGTGTATCTCAGGTGGCTGCAAAGGGTCGGCACTTCGAATTCGGATGTGGCCGCGAGACTCGGGCCGCAGTTGGCAGACTGACATGGTGAAACCTGAAAATGGGTGGACCTTGCCGCCAGCCATGTCAGCCGATAAGGTGGCCACATGGAACTGGGTATCGGGCCTCTTATCTGGATGGGGCAAGGCGCGCATGAAGCATCCGCCTTGGTTGATCCCAACGGCCAAGGGGCCGCTTCGATGCAGCAGCCACTGTAGGCCCATCTTAGCCTGGCCCCACCATGAATTCATGGCGTCATTGGTTGTGATGGGTTGGGTGCACTCGAAAATCAAGCGAATTTGCAAATGGTCTTGCAGGTTTTCGCCGACGCCGGGGAGATTGTGTAACACCGGAATTCCCAGATCGCTCAATAAGGGTGCGGGCCCAATGCCCGACAATTGCAGCAGTTGCGGCGAATGAATGGCCCCGGCAGACAGCAGCACCTCAGCGCGTGATCGACAGGTTTTTTCCACGCCATTTTGGCGATAGCGCACACCGACCGCGCGTCCATTTTCGATCAGAATCCCCGTGGCATGTGCATTGGTTTGAATTTTTAAATTCTGCCGTTTCCGAGCCGGGGCCAAATAGGCTGTGGCAGTGCTGCAGCGCCAACCTTTGTGGGTGTTGAGCTGGTAGTAGCCGGCGCCTTCTTGCTGCGCAGCATTGAAGTCGTCCGTGGTTGGCACCCCCATTTGCGCTGCCCCAGCGATGAATGCCTCGATCAATTCATTTTTCTCGCCTATGTCTGATACCGCCATGGGGCCGTTTGCGCCGTGGTATTTGCTGGCGCCGCGTTGGTTGCTTTCGGACTTGATGAAATAGGGCAAGACGTCGTCATAACTCCAGCCTGCATTGCCAAGCGCAGCCCAATGGTCATAGTCTTGGCGCTGGCCACGAATGTAAATCAGGCCGTTGATCGAGCTTGAACCGCCCAGTGTTTTGCCGCGCGGCCAGTAAATACGTCGCCCGTTCATGTTCGGTTCGGGGTCGGTCTGCAGGCGCCAGTTGTATTTTTTGCTCCACATGGTTTTGCTGTAACCAATTGGCAGATGAATCCAAAAAGAGCGATCTGCAGGACCTGCTTCGAGAAGCAAAACGCTGGATTGCCCGTCTTCGCTTAAACGAGCAGCCAGCGTGCTGCCTGCCGAGCCGGCGCCTATGACGATGTAGTCAAATTCTTGTGTCATATGAGAACCAGAGGCCTAAATTTCATTGACATTACGAGCCGTGCTTGGATGCAGTGTCTGACGGTTTTCGCCAAATATCCCGGGGCGAAGGACGATGCCGCGCATGCTCTTATTTAAACCGAAATTCGTTCAAAAAATTCAGACAGGCGCGCACGTGGCAAATGACCGCACAGTCCGATGGCCACCAATGCAGCGCCTGCAATGGGTGCAATGACTTGGCTGACAGAGTTGCAGCGACCGGCGAGCTGGATTTCGTGCCACTTGGTTTCTTGACCTGGTGAGCTGGTTTGAACAAAGCCTTTGAGACGCAATAGCCCTGGCGGTGGCGTTTTCAACCAACTGCGCAACTCAATCATCTCAAAAGTGGGTGTGGGGTGGCACGACCAAGTTTCAAAGACTTCGCCGTGCGCTGGGTTGCCCGGATGGTGAGGGTGCGAGTGCGCGGCAGCTTCATCACCACAGTCCATATGGCTATCATGCCCATCATGCACCGCTGCGTGTGAAGCTGGCAAGGACAGTCCACTGAGCAAGGGCAGGGGCACTTGGGCGTGACTTGTTTCGAACACGGCTACGCCGCCAGCAATGAGCGCGATGCGTTCACGCACTTGGGACACCCCATGGGGCAGCGCCAGGTCGCAGTGGTTTAACACGATCAGGCTGGCCGCTTTCAACTGCCGCGCCAAAGTGTCTGACAACAGCGGATCTTGCCAGTGCGCAAGAAAGCTGTCAGCGTTGACTGTGACCACCACCCCATCCAGAAACAAGCCGGGGTCAGCGCGGCCGAGTTGGGCGATGCGCCAGGGGTCGGATACACCGCTGGCTTCTACCACCACACCATCAAACGATGGGGTGGACTCCAAGACGCTGATCAAGGCCATGCTGAGGTCGTCGCCGATTTGGCAGCAGACGCAGCCGTTGGTCAGCTCCATGGTGCTGCCAGCGTTGGAGCGAATCAGGGCGGAGTCGATGTTCAAGGTGCCGAAATCATTGACCAAGATGGCCAGACGCTGCCCCCCTGCATGGCTCAGCCAATGGTTGACCAAAGTGGTCTTGCCAGAGCCCAAGAACCCACCAATGACGGTCAGGGGAAGGCGCTTTTCTTTCATGCGTTGCAGGTCACACTTTGCGAGCTTCGAAGACTTTTCCGGACAGCACGGTTCCCCACACCCGAACGTCCTTGAGCAGCGCAGGCTCCACGCTCAGTGGGTCATCTTCGAGCACGCAAAAATCTGCACGCTTGCCACACTCAATGCTGCCAATTTCATGATCTAGCTTGAGTGTCCAAGCTGCGCCCAGTGTGATGGCACGCAGTGCTTGCGGCACGCTGATGCATTCAGACTGTCCCAGAATACGGCCTTTGGGCGTGATGCGGTTGACTGCGCACCAGGCTGTAAAAAGTGGCCCCAGTGGCGTGACTGGGGCATCTGAATGAATGGCCAACGCAACGCCCGCAGCCAAGGCGCTGGCACAAGCGTCGAGTCGGTTGGCGCGATCAGGGCCCATGGTCATTTCATAGTGCTGGTCACCCCAATACCAGAGATGGTTCGTGAACAAGTTGGCGCACAAGCCCAGTCGGGCCATGCGGCGAAAAAGAGGTGCATCTATCATTTGCCCGTGCTGCAAGGTGTGGCGATGGTCTGGCTGTGGTGAACGTGTCAGGACGCGTTCAATGGCGTTGACAGCAGCCAGGCTGGCTTCATCTCCGTTGGTATGGGTATGAATTTGCAGACCGGCTTGGTGATAGGTCTCAAAATCGGCTTCGTATTGCGCGGGCGCTGTGACCCATATGCCATTGGGCGCACCATTGAAATGGCCAGGCCAGCGCAGGCGCGCCGAGAATCCTTGAATAGAGCCATCCAGCATCATCTTGACCAAGCCATAGCGCAGGCGATCGGTGTTGCGTGGCATCAGACTTTTAACGTGTTCAGCGCCCAGCGCGGCGCCATGTGTGCCGTGGAAGGCTTGGAAAGCGGGCAGGATGCGAATGCTGCACGCATCGTCCGCCAAGGCAGCTTCCAGCACATCGCAGTCCTGCTGTGTGAGTTTGTTGACCAGATCGGTGGCCGTGGTGACGCCCTGCATGCAAGCCAGTGAGGCAAAAGATTTAACACCCGCCTCGGTCATTGGGGCGAGCAGGCCCGCTGTGCCAATTTTGCGGATCACTAGAAACATTGCCGCAGGCTCCTGCAGTTCGCCCGTGGGTTGGCCGGCATGGCTGCCGCTGCTGAACTTGACAACGCCTTCCACTTCGTTTTCGGCTGTGATTTCCGCCAATTGCAGCATGACTGTGTTGACGTTCATCAGGTGGCCGTTGGCGTGTGCGATCACTATCGGGCGCGTGCTGCTGGCTCGGTCCAAGTGATCGACCGTCATGCGCTCGCCGCCAAAGTAAATGGGGTCAAATCCCCAGGCGATCAGGGGCTCGGTTGGGGACTTGCCCATTGCCGTCATGCTCGCATCCACCTGTGTCAGGCGCTCAACTACAGCTTGCATGGAGCGCAAGCCCTGCCAAACTTTACCCTGTGGGTCGCGCCGGTCAAACCAGCCAAGGTAGTGCATGTCCCACATGCTGCCCTCCTTGAGATGGCAGTGTCCTTCGATCAAGCCGGGCATTAACACCTTGTCCTTGAATTGCTCGTTCAGCGTGTAGGGCCCCCAACTGGCGAGCTCTTGCAGCGAACCCACCCCCAGCACACGGCCATCGCGCACAGCAACGTGGCTTGCCTCGGGTTGCATGGGGTTCATGGTGATAATTTTGCGTGCAGGGTAAATGGTGGTGTTCATGTTGGAAATGGATCCGCAATACGGTGAAAGAAATTAAAGAGGGGGGAGTTGGAGTGGCGCGTGAATGCGCCCGTCAATGATGTCTACCCGGCGGCATTGCACCCAGTGATTCGGTGCAATTTCACGCAGCGGCGGCGCCTGAATGCTGCAGGCGGGCTGGGCAACGGGGCATCGACTTGAAAAGCGGCAACCAGGGGGTGGGTTGATGGGACTTGGAGGGTCGCCGCTGAGTTTGATGCGGGCGCTCGCGCGTGAACGTCCTCCTGAAACAGTCGGCACGGCAGACATCAGAGCCACACTGTAGGGATGCAGTGGGTTGGCAAAAAATGCCTGACGGGGCGCTCTCTCGATGATTTGCCCCAAGTACATCACTGCAATCTCATCGCATATGTGCTCCACCACAGCCATGTCGTGCGAGATAAAAAGATAGGTCAAACCCAACTCGCGCTGAAGGCGCACCAGTAGATTGAGTATTTGGGCGCGAATGGCAATGTCCAGCGCTGAGACGGGCTCATCGCACACCACGAGTTCTGGATGGGTGGCCAACGCGCGCGCGATGTTGATGCGCTGGCGTTGCCCGCCGGAAAACTGGTGCGGAAACAATTGCTGTTGCTCAGGACGCAAACCCACGGCCTTGAAGAGCTCGGCCACTTGGGCGTCTCGTTCTTCTGGTGTGCCGACGTTCATCAAGTCAAGAGGCGCACGAACGGCGGCGCCTGCCCTTTCGCGCGGATTGAGCGAGGAGAACGGGTCTTGGAAAATAATCTGAAATCGCCGCCTGGCTTCGCGCAGATCTTCCCCCTCGAGTGTGCTCAATTCGGTCTGGCCCAGTTGAATCTGGCCCGAAGTGATGGGGGTCAGACGCATGACTGCCATCGCTGTGGTGGTCTTGCCCGAGCCCGACTCGCCCACCAGCGCCATGGTGGTGCCTCGTTTGATTTTAAAACTCACCCCGTCGACGGCCCGAACCACTTCGGATGGTGCAAACCAGCTCGACTTGGGACGTGGAAAGTGAACGTTGAGCGCTGTGACCTCTAGCAGATTGTCAGTTGGCAAGTGGTTCATGCAGCGTGACCTCGAGCAGGCGCTTGATCGGCCTGCAACCAGCAAGCCGTCATGTGCGGTGCTGAGGGTGAGCTGTCTGCCATGTTGAACATGGGAGGCACATCATGCGCGCAGATGTCCATCGCTTGGGTGCAACGCTCGCGAAAGGCGCAACCTTTGCTCAACTCCCAGATAGAGGGGACCATGCCCGCGATTTCAGCCAAATCTGTGCGCTCATTGTGGATGCTGCTGCCCAACTCAGGAAGGCAGTTGATCAGTCCCCGTGTGTAGGGGTGGCCAGCTTGCCTCAAAACTTGCGCAGTGTTGCCTTGCTCAATCACCCGCCCTGCGTACATCACCATCACGCGATCGGCCATCTCAGCAACGGCGCCCATGTCGTGGGTGATCAGCAAGATGGCCGTTCCTCTTTCGCGCTGAAGGTCGCGCAGCAGATCGAAAATCTGAGCCTGCACTGTGACATCCAAGGCGGTGGTAGGTTCGTCGGCAATCAGGATGTCGGGTCGGCAGGCCAGTGCGATGGCGATCATCACGCGTTGGCGCATGCCGCCGGAGAGTTGGTGTGGGTACTCATCGACGCGCCGCTCTGGCGCTGGGATGCCAACTTGCTTGAGCATCTCGATGGCTTGCAGGCGAGCCGCTGCGGGGTCAAGTCCCGCATGCAGTCGCAGTGACTCAGCCACCTGATCGCCTACAGAAAAAACCGGGTTGAGCGAGGTCATGGGTTCTTGAAAAATCATGGAGATGCGATTGCCTCGCACCTCTTGCATGCGCTCTTGGGTAGCGCGCAAAAGATCTTCACCGTGGAAAAAAACTTGGCCCCCACTGATTTTTCCGGGGGGTGATGGAATCAGTTGCAGCAATGCCAGCGCGGTCATGCTTTTGCCGCAACCCGACTCGCCCACCAAGCACAGCGTTTGACCTTGGTGGATTTCAAGATCAACCCCATTGAGGACCATGGCCTTACCGCGCCGAGAATTGAACTCGACTTGCAGGCCCTGCACCTTGAGCAAGCTGTCCTGCATCATCGTTCCCTCAACTTAGGGTTGAGTGCGTCATTGAGTCCGTCGCCAATCAGGCTGACTGCCAGCACCGTGATGAAAATGGCTGTGCCAGGAAATGCCACGGCCCACCAGCATGAAAAAATATACTGCCGGCTCGATCCAATCATCAGACCCCAGCTCATCTGATTTGGATCGCCCAGACCCAAAAAAGACAGTCCCGCTTCAAACAAAATTGCAGCCCCGATGGCCAAAGTGGCCGAGACGATCAAAGGTGGCAAGGCATTGGGCAAAATAACTCTCCAAATGATACGGGCGTGACTGGCGCCGATGGAGCGCTGGGCACGGACAAAATCCAAGTTGCGGTATTTCATGAATTCGGCACGGGTCAGGCGTGCCGTGCCCGTCCAGCTGACAACGCCAATGGCCAGCGTGATGGTCACCAAGGAGGGCGAAAAAAGGGTGACCACCACCATGGCAAACAACAGGGCAGGAAGTACTTGAAAGAACTCGGTGATGCGCATCAAAATAGCGTCAACGCGCCCACCGTAATAGCCCGCAAAGGCACCCAGTGTGATGCCAATCGTGACGCTCAGCAGTGCCGCGATTGCACCGACCAAAAGCGTGGCCCGGCCCCCGTAGACCAAGGTCGTGAGGACATCGCGGCCCAGGTAGTCGGTGCCCAAGAAAGCGTCTTCTGACAAGGGGGGTGTCAAGGGGGCTGCGCGAATTTCAAAAGGATCTGCCCCGAGAACCCAGGGCCCAGCAATGGCCACCAACAGCACCAGTCCGAGCATCACGATGCCGGCAATCGCTGAGCGGTTGCGCATGAACATGTGCATCGCCTCGCGCCAAGGGCCTTGCACTTGATCAATTTCTTTCATGAAGATTTGATTCTCGGGTCGATCAGTCGGTAGCACAAATCGGTGAGCTGGTTCATGACAACGACCACCACCGCGGAGAAAAGAAGCACGCCCAGAATGGTGGGATAGTCACGCCGCAAGACGGACTCAAACGCCAGTCGTCCCAAGCCTGGCCAATTGAAGACGGTTTCCACCACAATGGCGCCTGCCAACACGTTGCCAAATTGAAGACCTAGCACGGTGATCACAGGCAGCACCGCATTGCGCAAAGCGTGTTTGTAAAGCACAGCCCTGTCAGACAAGCCCTTGGCACGAGCGGTGCGAATGTAGTCAGCGCCCAGCACATCGAGCATGGCCGCGCGAGACAGGCGGCTGTATTGGGCCAGATAGACCAGCCCCAATGTCAGTGCTGGCAATATCAAATGGTGCAAGACGTCAAGTACATCGCCCCAGCCTTTGCCGCTGGACTCAATAGCACGCATGCCTGATACAGGGAAAATAGGGAACACGCTGGCGAGCAAAATGATCAGCAGCATGCCCATCCAAAACACGGGCGCGGCAAAGCCAACCAGTGACATCACATTGATCATTTGCGATAACCAGCCGTTGGGCCTTCGGGCTGAAAGTACGCCCAAAGTGGTGCCGATCAGGAATGCGGCAAGCACCGACGTGAGGACCAGCAGCAAGGTGGCCGGCACACGCTCAGCGATCAAGTTGGAAACGGGGAGGTTGAAAAAATACGAATAGCCCAAGTCACCTGTGACCACTCGGCCAAGGTAGATTCCCAGTTGCACTGGCAGGGGCTTGTCCAGGCCGTATTGTTTTCTGAGTTCGGCCTGAAGTTCCTCGCTCATGCCGCCACTTGCACCGGCAATGGTCTCGACTGGATCGCCTGGTGCAGCATGCACCAAGATGAAGTTCAAGACCACTACGGCAAGTACCAAGGCCAGGCCCTGGAGCAGACGGGACAGAAGGTAGCGCAGCGCACCCATTGAGATTGAAAAAATATCAGGCTATTTGAAAGAGACCTCGTCGTAAGGTGAAGAGGGACCCCAAATGCTGGTAGGGACGTTCACAAGTTTCTTGCTGGCTATGGTGAAATACGGCGCGGCATTGATGAAGTGAATGGGCAACTCGTCGGTCACGATCTTCTGGAAAGTCGCGTAGTAGGCCTTGCGTTTGGTTGGGTCCAGCAGGCCGCCCGCTGTGTTCAAAAGCTCATCGACTTTGGGGTTGTTGTAGGACTGGGTATTGGTCCAGATAATGGGCCGAATATTGGTCGAGAGGTAAGTGCGGTGGACGCCAATGATGGGGTCGCCCCAGTTGAAAACCACATCCATGGACATGTCAAAGTCATGCGAGGCCAAGCGCTTGGCCCAAGATGGAAAATCAGCCGATGCGCGCACTTCCACGTTAACGCCTACTTTTTTAAGCTGCGCCCGAATGTACTCGGCGACGTTTTTTTGCTGCTCGTCATTGCCAGGTAAATAGTCGATGGTCATTTTGAATCGTTCGCCGTTGGCGCCAACCTTATAGCCCGCTTCGTCGAGCAACTGTGCGGCCTTTTTCAAGTCCAATGGGTAGCGAATCAAATCGGTAATGGCAAAAGGACTGCTGGCCACAATGGGGCCATCGGCCGGTTGGGAGAAGCCGCCGTGCAAGGCCTTGCTGATGAAATTTTTGTCGATGGTCATGGCGATGGCTTTGCGCACATTCACATCGGACATTGGTTTCTTGGCGGTGTTAAAGGCCAGCCAGTTCAGTGCGCCGATACCTTCAAAGCCCTTGCTGGTCATGGTCAGCGCCGGGTTGGTCGACAAACGTTTGAGTTCTGTTGAATTGGTCGCGTAAGGGAGCATCTGAATCTCACCACGCTCGAGCCCCAGCATCAGGTTGTTGGAGTCGGGGTTGATGTTGATGATGATCTTGTCGAGGTAGGGCTTTCCGGCCAGAAAAAACTTGTCAAAGCGCTCTAAAACCACGCGCTGCCCGGGTTTGAGCTCGGTCAGTCGAAAGGGCCCGGAGCCGACGACATCGGTGCTGTTGCGTGGATGCACCTTCAAGTCAGTGCCATCACCATAGATGTGCTTGGGCAAGATGGGGCAAAGTGCCGGTGACATGGCCAAAATGATGGCTGGATGAGGTGTGTTCATCCGAATGATGGCGGTGTAGGGGTCGGGTGTCTCGACCTTTTCGACGGGGCCCATCATGGTGGTGAACGGATGGTTGGCCTTAATGGCCATGATCGAGAAGGCCACGTCTTCGGACGTGATGGGCTTGCCGTCATGGAACACGGCGCCCTTGCGCAGGTTCAGCGTGAGGGACTTGCCATCGGCGGCAAGTGACCACTTTTCTGCCAGATAGGGCTGAGCGTTCCACTTGTCGTCAAAACGCAGGGGGCTGGCAAAAATTTGCGTGCTGGGCATGGCTGTGGCGATGCCCGATTGCACTGCACCGTTGACATGGCGAAGCGCTTGCGTTGAACCAACCACGAGTGTCCCTCCGCGCTTTTGTTCTTCGGCAGCGGCAAGTGACGAAAAAATAGGCAGTGTGGCCATCAGCGCAATGGCCAAGGTTTTGCGGCGAAGAATTGTGAAATTGGTCATTCAAAGGGCTCCCGTAAGTAGTTGCTTCATCATAATTAAAAATGGCATATTGCGATCTTGGTGTTAACCAGAAAAAGCAGACAGTGCGTCAAAATTTTTCGTCTCGCATCCAATACCATTTGTACAGGAAATACTGACCAAATCTGCGAAAGGGCGCAAACGTTTGTGAACGCACCAGATCAAACAGGTTGGGGTATTCCAGGGGGCTTGCGTAAATTGGCAGCTTGAATACTTCTTGCCCAGCGTCTTGCCCAGCCACGCGCTGGGCCAAGCGCTTGCCAGCCCAAGTCGAGAATGACACACCGTTGCCACCATAACCGACCGCATACCAAATGCTCAATGCAGGATCTGGCCTTGTGATGCGCGGCATCATGTCGTGACTGACATCGACCCAACCCCACCAAGAGTAATCAATCTGGATGCCAGCCAAGGGAGGGAACTTTCGGGCAATGGCGTTTTTCAAAAGCTGCAAGTGACCTGGGTCCTCGGCGTCACTTCCTCTGATCGCGCTGCGACTGCCAATTTGCAAACGGTTGTCATTGAGCAGGCGGTAGTAAAAGCGCAGCGTTCGCGTGTCAGTTAAAAATATGTGTGAGCGAAAGTTGGTGGCTTTGAGTTCGGCATCGGTCAAAGGGCGCGTGACCACTGAGTTTGACAAGATCGGCATGATCTTGTTTTTGAGCAGGGGATTGAGCGCTTGGCCTGTGTAGCCGCCAGTGCAAACGGCAACTCGTTTGGCACGCACCACCCCGCCGGGGGTCTGCAGGTGATGCACGCCGTTGACAGTTTCCCACCCCGTGACAGGGCTTGCTGTATGAATTTTTGCGCCCAGAGCCCGTGCTTTTTGCATCAAGCCAAAAGTGAATTTCAAAGGATGCACACCCACACCTTGCGACTCGAGCATCGCACCGGCCGCATCGCGCTCGTCACAATAGTCGCGTCGCAGTTCTTCAGCGCTGAGCAGTTGGGTGTCGTAGCCAAAGGTCTCGCGCCTGACGCGAACTTCGTTGCGCAGGTAGTTCATCTTTTCAGGACGATGAGCCACGTAGAGATGGCCTCCATCGACTGCATCGCAGTCGATCTGAGAGCTCAGGTTTTTGAAGTTTTCATACCCGGCTCTGATCTCGGCGTCCATCTTCTTGGCCACATCCAAACCCCAGCGCTCAATCCACTGTGAGCGCGTCAAGCGGCCGCTGGCATTTTGACCTTGTCCGCCGCTGCGACTGGAGCAGCCCCAGGCGCTTTGATTGGCTTCCAGCACGATGGCTTGGATGCCGTGCTCTTGGGCCAGATACAAAGCTGTGGAGACGCCTGTGGAGCCTGATCCGATGATGACCACATCAGCGTCGATGTCGCCATGGATGGGGCCATCGTCTGGCGGCGGTGGGCCTGCACTGGCAACCCAATAAGTGGGTGCGTAGGCCTGTCCCGTGCCAGGGGTGGACGCTACCAGTGGGTCGTATTGAGGGTCATATTGTTGGCCAAGGGACAAGTCGAGTTTGCCAGCAGGCAATTCAAGGGTGGAGGACATGCGTGTGAGGTCTTTATTTGACGGCCGGCAAATTGGGCCTGGCTTTTCGAAAGGCATTTTTCGATGCGATTTTTCCATTTTTGAAGGTGAAAATATCCACACCATCGGTCTCAATGCGTGAGCCGTCCGCGGCTGTTCCGGTGAAAGTCCACTGCGACACGCCAAAGTCGCCCTGCACAAAATGAACGCCGTTGATCCACTGCGCATCTGGCACGGCGGCCCATGCCATGGCAAAGGCAGCCCGAACGGCTTGCGCGCCTTCGTGGCGTGCGCCGCAGGCTTGCGAGCCGCCTGCCGCTTGGAAGACGCAGTCTTGGCTCATAAAGCTCATCAGCGCGTCTACATCGTGCCGGTTCCATGCGTCGCTGAAAGATGCAAGGGTGTCAACTGTGACGGGTGTAAATGCTGGGCTCATGAATACTCCTGTACATCAAAATGATGTCTGATCTTAGACAAGCCCTGCGCCAAACAACAGGTCCAGTTCAAGGGATTTGGTCAAGCCAGCACAAATGTGCCTGACAGGTAAACTCTCAGGACATCATGGCCACTTCGCGAACGATCCAGTGGGCGCAGTTATTTGAGCTGCCCGCACAATCTGCCTTGCCGCTTCAGGGGCGCCTTCGGCTGGCCGTGGTTCAGGCGATCATGGGGGGGCGGCTTAGCCCGGGCGCTGCAATGCCTTCTTCGCGCGAACTGGCCAGCCTGCTGGGCTTGAGTCGCAACACGGTCACCTCGGCCTTTTTGCAGCTGATAGACGATGGATTTTTGGAGGCACGGCCCAGGCGCGGCGTCTTTGTGACGGCCAATGCACGCCCCCAGTTGGCGACCCGCATCGAGCCTTTGAATGCCAGCAACCGAGTTGCGCCCAACTGGAGTCGTCGGGTCCTGCGCTCCCAACTGGATCGGCCCACACTGTCCAAGCCCGAGCAGTGGAGTGCCTACCCCTATCCTTTTATCTATGGCACTTACGATCCGCAACTGTTTCCAACCGAAGATTTTCGTGAGTGCTGCGTCAGGAGCTTGGCCCGATCGCAACTGCCCCATTGGACGCCTGATCTGGAGATTGAGGATGTGCCAGAGTTGGTGGAGCAGATTCGGACTCGTTTATTGCCCAAGCGGGGGGTCTTTGCCCTGAAGGAAGAAATCATTGTGACGGTGGGCACGCAGCATGCCTACTATTTGCTGGCCGATGCCTTGTTCGACAAAGACACGGTGGTGGGGCTGGAAGAGCCAGGCCACCCGCACGCCAGAAATAGTTTTGCCATGCGCCAGCCAAAGTGGGTCGAGTTGGCGGTGGATGCGCACGGCCTGCAGGTGGATGCTTTGCCAGATCTGGATTATTTATTTGTCACCCCTTCACACCAGAGTCCCACCACCGTGACTTTGGGCTTGCAGCGGCGTCAACTCTTGTTGCGTCAGGCTGAGTTGAACGACTTCATCATCATCGAAGATGATTACGAAGCTGAGAACCTCTACCATGGCGAGCCAATGCCCGCTCTCAAGAGCCTGGACCCTGCTGGCCGCGTGATTTACTTGGGCTCAGTTTCAAAAAGTCTGTCCCCTGCATTGCGCCTTGGCTACATCGTGGCGCCGCGCGCCTTGATCACGGAGTTGCGAGTGATTCGCCATGCCATGGTGCGACACCCGAGTGCTTTCTTGCAGCATGCCTATGCGCTATTTCTGTCCTTAGGTCACCATGAGTCGCACACAAGGCGGGTCAATCAAGCCATGCAGGAGCGGCTCGCGATCGCAGCGCAGGCGCTCACCGACTACTTGGGTGATTTTAAATTTGCCATGCCTCAGGGCGGCGCGTCGATCTGGTTAGAAGCCCCGCCCTGGGTGGATGCTGGCGAGTTGGGCCTGATGGCGCGAAGCCATGGCGTGTTGATCGAGGCAGGGGACGTTTTTTTTGGCAAGCCTCCCTACCCTTGTCCGTATTTCAGGTTACGCCTGTCGTCCATTCCTGCGGCACAAATAGCCCAAGGCATCCGCGCACTGGGCTTGGCTGTGGACGAGCTTGCAAAAGCTCGGGGCGAAGTTCGTCAGTTCTAAGTTCATGGGTCTGCGGCGTTTGCTTGCCTAGGGGTAAGCCCGAGGCCGGTGGCACCGCAACAGTTTACCTGCTGGACCTTCCAGCTCAGTGCTTGCAACATCACAATGGAATGCGTGCCTGTCAAGCAACTCGCGGTGTCATCATCAATTTAAACAAAGGAGATAAGACATGAAGATCAATAAACGTCAAATGTTATGGGTGGCTGCTGCCGCCCTGACAGCCAGCGCCAGTGTTTATGCACAGGCCAAGAAAGAGGTTACCTTTGCGCATCAGGACATGCTGGTGCCCTTGCGCACTGTCATGGAATCGGGTGAGCTTGAGAAAGCCACCGGATACAAAATCAATTGGCGCATGTTCGGCGGCGGTGGTGATGTCATCAAGGCCATGGCTTCGGGCGATGTGCAAATCGGAGAGGCTGGCTCCAGCCCTCTGACAGCGGCGGCCAGTCAAGGGCAGGACGTCAAGCTGTTTTGGATTTTGGACGACATTGCAGATGCAGAGGCGCTGATCTCCCGCAATGGCTCTGGCGTTAACAGCATGAAGGACTTGAAGGGAAAGAAAGTAGCGACTCCCTTTGTGTCAACAGCGCATTACCAGTTGATGGTTGGCATGCAGCTCGATGGCGTCGACCCCAAAGGCGTTAATGTCTTGAACATGCGCCCACCAGAAATTGCCGCAGCTTGGGAGCGCGGTGACATTGACGCCGCCTTCATCTGGGACCCGGTCCTTTCCAAAATCAAGGGCAATGGCAAAGTGCTCGCGACTTCTGGCAGCATCGGCAAAAAAGGACACCCGACTTTTGACGGATTGGTGGTCAACTCGAAATGGGCCAGTGAAAATGAAGCCTTCATGGTGGCGCTGGTCAAGGCTGTGGCCAAAGCAGACGACGAATATCGAAAAAACACCGCCAAGTGGACGGCTGATTCGGCTCAGATCAAAGCCATTGCCAAGTGGACCAAAGCCGACGCTGTCGGCGTGCCCCCTTCCATGGCGCTTTACAAATTCCCTGACATGAATGAGCAAGTCTCTGCGGCTTGGCTCGGGGGCGGCGCTGCCAAGGCCATGACCAACACGGCTGCCTTTTTGAAAGAGCAAGGACGTATCCAGGAAGTCAAACCCAACTACAGCAATTTTGTGACCGATGTGTATGTGAAAAAGGCCATGGGCAAATAAGCGACTGACACTGAAGTTGCAAGTCGTGGGACGGCTGCCAAGCGCGCCGTCCCGAATTCACCCCTTTGAAGTTTTTGTATTGGACTGAGCATGCCCACGCTCGATATCCGGAATGTGACCGTGAACTACGCGGTCAAGGGCGGTGCGCTCCAGGCCCTTGCGCCCGTTAATCTGACGATGCATGACGGCGATTTTGTCGTTGCACTCGGTGCCTCTGGTTGCGGTAAAACGACCTTGTTAAATTGCATCGCCGGGTTTTTGCCGCCTTCAACAGGCGGAATTTTTCTGGACGGTCAACCAGTGGTGGGGCCTGGCGCAGACCGGGGCGTTGTGTTTCAAAAACATGCCCTAATGCCGTGGTTGAATGTTCGAGACAATGTGGCACTGGGCCTGCGCTTGCAGGGCTTGGGCCGACAAGCCAGGGACCGTATTGCAGAGGAAAAACTCGGCATGGTGGGCCTGACACCCTATGCGGATCGGGCTGTGTACGAGCTGTCGGGCGGGATGCAGCAGAGGGTGGGCATTGCCCGCGCGCTGGCCAATGACCCTGCCGTGATGTTGATGGACGAGCCTATGGGTGCGCTGGACGCCTTTACCAGGGAGCAGGTTCAAGAAATCTTGCTGGACGCATGGGCTAGAACCAATAAGATGGTTTTCTTCATCACCCACTCTGTGGAAGAGGCCTTATTTTTGGCCACCCGTTTGATCGTGATGAGTCCCAGCCCCGGGCGTATCTCGCATGTGTATGACGATGTTCCTTTCTCGCGTGAATTTCTCGCGCACCACGATGCTCGCAAAGTCAAGTCTGACCCGCAATTCATCCGCATGCGGGAAGAAATATTGGGTTTGATTCACAACCGAGAAACCGCTCATGGCTGATCAAAATTTAGCCCAAGATGTGCCTGTTGAAAAATCAACGCCAGCCGTACTCAAGACCAGCAAGTTCAAAGTGCCCGGTGAAGGCGCCAGCGTAGGCATCAGCGTGGTCACGGTGGCGGTGCTGATGGTGATCTGGTTTGTCGTGACCAACTTGGGACTGATCAAGCCGCTTTTCTTGCCCACCCCGCAGTCGGTGTTTCTCCAGTTCGTCGAGTATCTGACTGGCGCAGCCAACGACAGGCCTTTGTTGGAGCATTTCGCGGCCAGCATGGCTCGGGTTTTCTTGGCATTTGTGCTGGCTTGCTTGACTGCCATTCCTGTTGGCATTGCCATGGGCATGTCGCGCATTGCGCGAGGTATTTTTGATCCACCGATTGAGTTTTACCGGCCCCTGCCCCCGCTTGCGTATTTGCCCTTGATCATCATTTGGTTCGGCATTGATGAAACCCCCAAGGTGCTGCTGATTTACCTGGCGTGTTTCGCGCCCATGGCATTGGCAGCGCGCTCGGGCATGAAGAGCGCTGCACAAGAGCAGATCAATGCCGCTTATTCCATGGGGGCCAGTTACATGCAAGTCATCCGCCATGTCATCGTGCCCTCTGCCATGCCCGACATATTGATCGGAATGCGCATTGCCATTGGCTTTGGGTGGACGACTTTGGTGGCCGCTGAAATGGTGGCGGCCAATGTGGGCCTGGGACAGATGGTGCTCAATGCCTCTAATTTTTTGCGCACCGACATCGTGATCATGGGCATCATTGTGATTGGCGTGGTGGCCTACCTGTTTGACTTGTTGATGCGCTGGGTTGAGCAAACACTGGTGCCATGGAAAGGGCGCATGTGATGGGCTGAACTCGTTATGGCGTCCAGTTCAGATCATGCAATGAGCGCTATGCACTCGGGCAGTTCCAGCAGTTTGAGCCTTTGCACTTTGCCAGAAGGCCCTCTTGGCAAATCTTGAACAAAGCAAATGTGCCGGGGTGACTTGAAGCGGCCCAAGTGCTCTAGGCAGAACTCGCGCAGGGATGTTTGTTCCAGTGCATGCCCTGGTCGCAGAACAACACAGACCAGGATCTCTTGGCCGTAATGACGGTCTGGAATGGCGACGGCGGCAGCCTCCAAAATGGCCGGGTGGCGCAGCAAGGCCTCGTCAATTTCTCTAGGGGCAATGTTTTCACCGCCCTTGATGATGAGCTCTTTGATGCGACCGGTCACAAAGAAAAAGCCATCGCTGTCGCAGTGCCCCAGGTCGCCTGTTCGAAGCCAACCGTCGGATGTAAAGGCCTCTTGGGTGGCTTGCTCGTTTTTGTAGTAGCCGCGCATCACATGCGGCCCGCGAATGGCAATTTCTCCTGTCTGACCTGCTGGCAATTGATTCAACTGCGCATCCAAGACGCAGGCTTGACCGCCTGATGCTTTTCCGACCGAGCCGAGCTTGCGCAATGCGCTGGCCATGGGGTTGGAAAATGAGGGTGCCACAGTCTCTGTCAGGCCCATGGTTTCGACAACGCCAATTTCAAAGCGAGCCTCAAATGCCTGCAAGTGATCGGGCGCAAGTGCTGCGGACGCCGATCGACAAAACCGGATGCCGACAGTTTCAGATCGATCGGGCTTGGATCCCTCCAGCAGGTAGGAAATCATGGTGGGCACGACATTGATCCAGGTGCATTGACGATCAATGGCTTGACGCCAAAATCGGGCGGCAGAGAACTTGGGCGGTATCGCCAGACTGCCCCCGTGTGCCAGTGGTGCCAGCATGGTCACTGCGAATGCGTTGATGTGGTACAGCGGCAGCACGGCCAGAACGCGGTCAGTGGGCGAGAGAGCATGTTCATTGCTGATGGCGATGGCGTTGGCCGTCAGATTCGACTGGCTCAGCATGACGCCTTTGGGTACGCCTGTTGTGCCAGAGGTGTACATCAACAGCGCCAGCGAGGTGGCTTCGGGTGCTGGTGTTTGAACTTCTTGGGCTGTTAGCTCGTTTAGATCAGGATGGCACACCCACATTTTGATCGGACGATCGATCAGGCCCAGCATTTTCTCCAACGTGTCGGCCCAATCAGGACTGACCAGCACCACCTTGCAGTCTGAGTGGTTCAGCACATAACGCATTTGCTCTGGCTGTGATAATAAATTGACCGGATTGACACACCAACCGCCATGCATGGCGCCCAATAACAATCGCAAAGTTTGCAAACCATTTGGCATGACCAAAGAGACGGTATCTCCCGGCTTGGAGCCTTGCGCCGTCAACAAAGCTGCCACCTGCCGGCAGGACTGGGCCAACTGAGCAAACGTGAAACTGGCCTGACCATCGGCTTCACATGCGAAGACCTTGCTGCCTTGCTCCAGGGCCTGTTGTTCTATCAAATCTCTGACTGTGTGTTTCATGTCTGACCAAATTTATGGAAGTAGGTGCCAAAAATTTCTTGTTGACTGGGCTGGCGCTCAGGAATAGGCCGCGAAATGCGCGTGATGTTCAAGTAGTGTCGGTAGTTCATGTTGTCGGAGAAATTATTTTTCCCCCAGGTGCCACACCCCATGGACAAGGAAAAAGGCAAGCCGTTATCAAAGCTGCCACCCGTGGCGATGCAGTGGGCTTGATCAACGATGACGCGGGCCACTGGCAAACGCAGGCCAAGTTGCAGTGCGCGATCTGGGTTGGCACTGTGCAGCCCCACCGAGTGACCTGCGCCTTGGAAGGCGTAAATGTGCTCAACCACGCTCATGGCTTGTTCAAAATCGGCCGCGCCATAAATGGCCAGCACTGGGCAGAGTTTCTCGCCTGAAAATGGATGCGCTGGGCCAACGCTGTCTTCTTCGATCAGCAAAATGGTGGGGTTGCGTGCGGCAATCGTTGTCAATCCTGCGCGCTCAGCCACCACTTTGGCGGATTGCCCGATCACTGCTTGCGAGAGTTTTCCATTGGGCCACATTGCGCCTTGCAGTTGCGCTTTCTCAGCCGCGTTGAGCAAAATTGCACCACGCTCACACAGGGCTGCAATGCTTGCGCTTCGGATGGCATCCAACAGCACCAAGCTATTTTCCGATGAGCAACTGGTGGCATTGTCAAAAGTTTTGGATCGCACAATTCTGTCGCACGCCAAGGCCAAATCTGCCGTCTCATCCACGATGCCAGCGACATTGCCAGCGCCCACGCCAAAGGCCGGTGTGCCGCTCGCATAGGCCGCTCGCACGTTGGCTTGCGAGCCGGTGGCCACCACCAGGTCACACTGTTGCATCAGGCTCAAGGTGGATGCCTTGCTCACGGGGGCGGGCAGAAGTTGCACTAAATCCCGCGGTGCGCCGATGAGGTCAAACTGGGCGTGGATGAACTCCAGCAGGCGCTGGCTGGTTGCCCAGCCTTTGGGGGAGGGCGCCACGATGACGGCATTGCGGCCCTTGAGCGCATTGATGATTTTGTTGGCAGGGGTTGCCGCAGGATTGGTGGACGGCGTGATGGCGCAAACCACTCCGACTGGACGTGCAATTTCGGTCAATCCTGTGGCGTGATCTTCTGCAATGACGCCTACAGATTTTGCGCCCTGCAAGTCGCGCAGCAGGCCGAACGTTTTTCGGTGGTTCTTGCGGATCTTGTCTTGCACGTTGCCAATACCGGTGTCGGACACAGCCAATTCTGCAAGTTCACGGTTGCGCGCAGGCGCCATGATGGCCCATCCGGCGGCGGTGACAATCTCATCAATGCGCGACTGGTCGTAGCCTTGCGCAATGAGCTGCGCTGCACGAGAGCGCCTCACAAGCTCAGCCACCATCGCGTCGATGTCGGTTTGAATCGGATTCATCTCAATCGGCCTTGATGTTGGCGTCTTTGGCCAGCTTGAGCCATTTGGGAATTTCAGCGGAAATGACTTTGCCCAATGCCTCGGGTGTTCCGCCCACCGCTTCGCTGCCTTGCTCGAGCAACTGGGCGCGAATGGCGGGTTCGCTGAGCACTGTGTTGAGGGCCCGGTTGAGTTTCTCGATCACGGACTTGGGTGTTTTTGCCGGCACCAGCATGGCGTACCAAGAGTCGACCTCAAAGTCTGGCACACCCGCTTCCTGCATGGTGGGCACATCAGGAAAGGCCGTGCTGCGCTTGAGGGTCGAAACGGCCAGGGCCTTGAGCTTGCCGGCTTTGACAAATTGGGCGGCTGCCGGAATAGAGACCCAGACCAGTGGAACCTGTCCCCCCATCACGTCCGTGATGGCAGGGCCGCCCCCTCGGTAAGGAATGTGCGTCATTTGGATGTCTGAGCGCAGTTTGAACAGTTCTCCCGCCAAATGGCCAGGCGATCCGTTGCCAACCGACGCAAACGACAAGTAATCTGGTTTTGCTTTGGCCAAGGCAATCAGTTCCGAGACACTTCGAACTGGCAACGCGTTATTGGCAACCAAAATTTGCGGCAAAGAAGCGACAGTGCCGATGGGTTCAAAATCCTTGATCGTGTCAAAGGAGAGTTTGGGAAAAATTGCTGGGTTGATCGTGTGCGAACTCAGGGTGAACAGCACGGTGTAGCCGTCCGGCGCTGCTTTGGCCACCAATTCAGATCCCACCGAGCCACCGGCGCCACCTTTGTTGTCTATCAAAATGGGCTGCCCCAATGCCGCTTGCAGCCGAGTTTGAACAATGCGGGCGATCACGTCAGTGCCCCCGCCGGGTGGATAGGGCACAACAAAGCGGATTGGTTTTTCGGGGTACGCACTGGCTTGCGCTTGCACATACCAAGGGCAGGCCACACCCAGGGTGCCCAGCAATGCAGTGGCCAGTGCCTTGCGGCGATTGTGAAGCAATGTCATGAATGTCTCCGGTTGTTTTTGTCGCTGGCTTGAAAAAAATCGATCTACACGGTTGTGAAATCTTAAGCGCATGCAGACCCGCTATTTTGGGCCCACCCGGGCTAGCATGCCCAGCAATTCCTGAAACATGCTGTTGTCTGGCGCAGAGCTTAAATCAAGCGCGTGGCTGATGGCGTAATACGGGCTTAAGTCCAGCCCAACGCCGACACCAAAAATCTCTATCCTGCCAGCCTGCTCGTGGCGCAGGGTGACCTCTTTCAAGTGATTGTCCAGGTACTGGGCATCGTTGGCCAGTTGTGTGGCGCGGTCCATGGGGCAGCCATCTGAAATCACAATCAGGAGTTTGCGCCTCGCCTCGCAGGCCTCCAGTCTACGGCAAGCCCAATCAACTGCTTCACCGTCAATGCCTTCGCGAAACAGGTCACTTTTGAGGAGGGCTGCAAGCGTGCTGCGGGCACGCCGCCAAGGTGTTGGGGCTGTCTTGAAAATCAGGTGAGAGACTTCGTTAAGGCGCCCGGGGTGTGCCGGTTGGCCAAGGCGCTGCCAGTCGCGTTGGGTTTGCCCGCCGTTCCAAGCGCCTGTGGTGAATCCGAGAACTTCACTTTGCGCTCCGGCAAGCTCCAGTGCGCGCGCAAAAACATCGACCAGCACTGCGACAGATTCGGCGTGTTCTCGCATGGAGCCAGAGCAGTCAATCAAAAATGTGACGGTGCAATCAGCATTCAGGTTCAATTGCTCGGTCCTGAACAGACGCCGCTCGGTGGGCGATGCAATCAAGCGCGCCAGCTTGCTGCCATCAATGCGCCCTTCTTCTTGATTGCTGTCCCAGCCATCGGTCATGGGGTCGGCCAATATTGCCTTGAGTTGCCGGCTCAATCGGGGCACGTTGATGCCTTGAGCAGTGATGCGCTTGTCAAGTTGCTCGCGGTATTCACGCAACTGGGCAGGCCGCACCAGCGCGGCCGCCACGATTTCACGGTCATAGGCCGTTGAAAATATTTTGTATTGTCCCGATGGACTGGGCAAGGCCATGCTTTGTTCGGTGACGCCTGATCCCAAGCCCTCTTGAACAGTGGCATCGAAATTCATCATCATGGTGAAGGCGGCGTGCTCCGAGTCTTTGGCTTGATGCTGCACTGACTCGGCGTCAAAGGGGTCATTTTCAAAATGCGTCAGGCCGGCAATCAAATGGGCAATCGACAGGGCGTGCACCGCATAGGCCGCTTGGTCATGGCGGTGTTTGCGAAGGCCCGCTACATCGTGGCCGATCAAGGGGGCAATGCCCGCCCGAGTAGCTTCCATGAGGTCTTCGGAGCTTTCCACCACTGGCTCGCCTGTGACCCTGGAGCGGCAAATTTGTGCCACGGTCAACAACAATATGCCGCGCGCGCTTTCAGCCAAGCCCGAATGCAAGTAGGTCAAAACCCACTGTTCATGGCGATGGCGCAGGTTGCTTGTGACCCCCGGCATACCGGCGGGGATCATGGCCTCGGCGCGAATTTGTTCGAACAAATCAAACAGCAATCGCTCAACCGGTGCCTGAGGTTGCAACCGCAGGTGCAGCGCATGGTCTGAACAGGCCAGGCGCAATGCCAGTCCATCGGCAGCACCTCGAAACGAAAGGAAATCATCCTTTTCAATGGATGGATGCAAATGCGGCGCGAACAGGGGCAGCAAGTGCTTGCCCCGGTGGAGTCGTCTGCCCCGAAAGTGCAGTTCGGGCTGGGCGCACAGCGCCCTGATCAAGCCGGCGCACAAGGCCTGCACTTTTTGCTGGTGCCGCACTGCGGCCTGCACCTGCCCCACAGCGCTAGCGCGAGTCAAGCTGGTAGGACTCGTCCAGCTCTTGGTTGAAACAGCGCTGGAAATATTCCGCGACCAAGGGGCGTTCGGCGTCATCGCATTTGTTCACAAACGTGAGCCGAAAGGCCTGCGCAGGGTCTTTGAATATCTCCATATTTTCAGCCCAAGTAATGACCGTGCGGGGTGACATCAGGGTGGACAGGTCGCCCACTGAAAAACCTTGGCGAGTCAGGGTGGCCACAGCCACCATCGCTTGCAGCAGCGGGCGATGGGCATCATCGGCCAGTGCAGGAACGCGAGCGGCCACGATGTTGATCTCTTCTTGAGCGCTCAGATAGTTCAATGTCGCCACAATGTTCCAGCGGTCCATTTGGGCATGGTTCAGGCGCTGGGCGCCGTGGTACATGCCGTTGAGGTTGCCAAGGCCAACCGTGTTAGAGGTTGCGAAGAGTCTGAAAAAAGGGTGGGGGCGAAGCACCTTGTTTTGGTCGAGCAAAGTGAACTGGCCGTCACGCTCAAGAATGCGCTGAATCACGAACATCACATCGGGTCGGCCCGCATCGTATTCGTCAAAAATCAGCGCCATGGGCCGCTGAAGAGCCCAGGGCACAATGCCCTGCTGGAATTCGGTGACTTGCTGGCCCTCGCGCAGCACCACGGCGTCTTTGCCAACCAAGTCCAGGCGACTGATGTGCCCGTCCAGATTGACGCGCACGCAAGGCCATTTCAGGCGCGCAGCCACCTGCTCGATGTGCGTGGACTTTCCTGTGCCGTGAAGCCCTTGCACCATGACGCGGCGGTTTTTGAAAAAACCAGCCAACAGCGCCAGCGTCACATCCGGGTTGAAGCAATAGGCTGTGTCAATTTCTGGCACGTGTTCATCTGCATGGGTGAAAGCGGGTACCCGCATGTCGGTGTCGATGCCAAAAACTTCCCGCACACTGATCATGCGATCGGGTTGAGCATCGGTGAATTCGGTCATGGATTTTCCTGTTGGGTCGGCGCTGGGTTCAGGCACAGGCGGTGTGACTTGTCTGGGGTGAGGCCTCGGTTTCAATGCGGCTCAAGGCATCGGCCGCGCGTTGCAGTGGCGCCAGCAGCAGCATGGCTTTTTCAATTGTCAGTCGCATGATGGGGGCTTGAATGGCCACGCACAGGTTGGACCTTCCAAGGGTATTTGGCACCAGCATGGCCACGCACAACAAGCCCGGCAGGAACTCTTCATTGTCCAGCGCAAAGCCCTGTCGCTTGATCTGGCGGATTTCTTTCTCGAGTGAATCGAAGTGCGTCAGGGTCTTGGTTGTGTAGGCTTCCAAAGGTGCATGGGCCAGCAGGCGCTTGCGCTGAGAGGGGGACATTTCGGATAGAAAAATTTTGCCACTGGCAGAGCAGTGCACTGGCACCCGGGACCCGGGGTGAAGGTAAAAACGCAGCGGCGCTGCGGTTTCAACGCGGTCCAGGTAAACCACCTCGCTGCCGCTCAAAGCAGTCAGGTTGCAACTCTCCCCAACTTCAGCCACCAAATGGCGCAGCACAGCATGCCGGGCACCGTGGGAAATGTCGTGCAATAGAAGATTTTCCGCCAATCGCCGAAGCCTGACCCCGGTGCCGTAATGACGCCCATCCAAGCTGCGCTGCAACAGGCCGGTGCTCTCAAGTTGCTGCAGCATGCGATGTAAAGTGGGTTTGGGCACGTCCGTTTCTTCTGCCAACTCCTGCAAAGAAAAAAACTTGTCCTTCGATGCAATGACCTCTAGCAAGGAGAACAGCCGCATGGTGGGTGTGTCACCATTTATTTCAGTCAAAGCCGGTTTGAGAGGGTGCACTTTGTCCATGAGTCAATGATAGTCTAATTTCACTTATTGGAACAAGTTATTCTAAATATTCAAATTAGTTTGACTATTTTCTCAGTGAAGGCTATAGTTTTGTCAATTCCAAAGTTGGAAAATTAGATTTCTAAATTTCAATTCCCCCCGCAGACAAGTTCACAGGAGAGCTCCAATGAGTCAAAAGAAGTCCGATAACCGCACCGTGGTCAGTGGTGTTCAGAAGATGACCCCTTCAGAGGCCTTTGTAGAGACGATGGTAGCCAATGGCGTGACTGACATCTTTGGCATCATGGGCTCGGCCTTCATGGATGCGATGGACATTTTTGCCCCGGCCGGCATACGCTTGGTTCCCGTGGTTCACGAGCAGGGGGCGGCGCACATGGCCGACGGGTATGCCCGTGTTTCGGGTCGCCATGGCGTTGTGATTGGTCAGAATGGACCGGGCATCAGCAATTGCGTCACGGCCATCGCCGCCGCCTATTGGGCGCACAGCCCAGTGGTCATGATCACCCCTGAAACCGGCACCATGGGCATGGGTCTGGGCGGCTTTCAAGAAGCCAACCAGCTTCCGATGTTCAAGGAGTTCACAAAATACCAAGGGCACGTCAACAACCCTAAACGTATGGCTGAGTACACTGCGCGCTGCTTTGACCGCGCCATCTCGGAGATGGGCCCGACCCAGTTGAACATACCGCGTGATTATTTCTACGGCGAAATCACCACCGAGATACCGCAACCCATGCGGGTTGACCGTGGCGCTGGTGGCGAGAAAAGTTTGAACCAAGCTGTTGAGTTGCTGTCCACTGCCAAGTTCCCAGTCATTTTGGCGGGCGGTGGTGTTGTGATGGGTGATGCGGTCCAGGAGTGCAAGGCGCTGGCAGAGCGTCTGGGCGCTCCGGTGGTCAATGGTTACCTGCGCAATGACTCGTTCCCAGCAAGCCACCCTTTGTGGGCCGGCCCATTGGGCTACCAAGGCTCTAAAGCCGCCATGAAGTTGGTCGCTCAAGCCGATGTCGTGATTGCGCTGGGCTCGCGCATGGGGCCCTTTGGCACGCTGCCGCAGCACGGCCTGGACTACTGGCCCAAGAACGCGAAAATCATTCAGGTCGAAGCCGATCACACCAATCTGGGCTTGGTGAAAAAAATCACCGTGGGCATTGCCGGCGACGCCAAAGCTGCGGCCAAGGCGATCACTGAGCGCCTGGCGGGCAAAACCTTGGCTTGTGATGCCAGCAAGTCTGAGCGAGCGGCCATCATCAGGGCTGAAAAAGATGCGTGGGAGAAAGAACTCAACGAATGGACCCATGAGCGTGACGCTTACAGCTTGGACATGATCGAGGAAAACGCCAAAGAAAAACCTTTCAGTGGTGGCCAGTACCTGCATCCACGTCAGGTGCTGCGCGAGCTCGAAAAAGCCATGCCTGCCCATGTGATGGTGTCTACCGACATTGGCAATATCAATTCGGTGGCCAACAGCTACCTGCGTTTTGAAGAGCCCCGCAGTTTCTTTGCGCCCATGAGTTTTGGCAATTGCGGCTACGCATTGCCCACCATCATGGGTGCCAAAGCTGCAGCCATGGACCGACCCGCCATTGCCTATGCTGGTGATGGCGCATGGGGCATGAGCATGTCCGAGATCATGACTGCCGTGCGCCACGACATTCCGGTCACAGCCGTGGTTTTTCATAACCGCCAATGGGGCGCAGAAAAGAAGAACCAGGTGGACTTCTACAACCGCCGCTTTGTTGCCGGTGAGCTCGAAAGCGAAAGCTTCTGCGAAATTGCCAAAGCCATGGGCGCCCAAGGCATGGTGGTGGACAAGCTTGAAGACGTGGGCCCGGCCTTGAAGAAGGCCATCGCCATGCAGATGAACGAAGGCAAAACTTGCGTCATCGAAATCATGTGCACACGCGAGTTGGGCGACCCTTTCCGACGTGATGCGCTGTCCAAGCCGGTTCGCTTTTTGGACAAGTACAAGGACTACGTTTAAGCACCCCCTGGCTTGCCCACCCCATGAGCAGTGAACTCATTGGCATGCAGAACAGCCATCCTCGGCTGACTCAACTGGTGGTGCAGGCGCGCGAGCGTGCAGGGTCAAATCCTCTGGCCATTGCGCTGGCCTATCCGTGTGATGCGCTGGCGCTGCATGCTGCACAGCGCATCTTGCGAAGCGGCATTGCCAGGCCATTGCTGGTGGGCCCGCCTGACTTGATCCAACGCGCTGGTGATGAGGCCGAGGTAGACGTCCGTGATTTCGAGATTGTGGCCAGTCAGCGCATACCTTCGGATGCCGCTTTGAGCGCTGTGAAGTTGGCTCGACAAGGTGCGGTAAGTGCTTTGATGAAGGGTTCGCTTCACACCGATGAGTTGATGGCTGCGGTGGTCAACAAAGATGCTGGCCTGCGAGGTGAGACGCGCATCAGCCACGTTTTCATGTTCGATCTTCCGCGCTACCCCAAGCTGCTTGCGTTGGCCGATTGTGTGGTCAATATTGCCCCCGACCTGATGACCAAGCGCCAGATCTTAGACAATGCCATTGCACTGCTTCAAAAGCTGGGCATCAGCGCGCCCAAAGTGGCCATCGTTGCGGCGCTGGAGACCGTCAATGCAGCTATTCCTGCCACGCTGGACGCACAGGCCTTGGTCAACATGGCGCGTGAGGGCGCGTGGCCTGGCGCCATTGTGGAAGGGCCTTGCGGGTTTGACAATGCCATTTCAATTCAAGCTGCGCGCATCAAGAAAATCGACAGCCAAGTGGCAGGTGATGTCGACCTGATGCTCATGCCCGATCTCAATGCAGGCAACATGCTCTACAAATCTTTCAACTATGTCGGCGGCGGTGATAGCGCGGGCTTGGTGCTGGGCGCCACAGTGCCCATCGTGTTGACCTCTCGGTCCGACTCCCTGCAGTCGCGCGTCGCTTCGGTGGCGATGGCGGTGCTGGCTTCGCCCAGATTCTGAAAAAGAAAAGGATTCAAGTGCTCAAGTTCCTCTCCAGTGAGCCATTACATGACCCTCAGGCTGCGCCCACACCTGCTGCAGACACCGAAGTCAAATGCACCACCTGCTACATGTGCGCTTGTCGCTGCGGGATACGCGTACATCTGCGCGATGGCGAGGTGCGCTACATCGATGGCAACCCGAACCACCCGTTGAACAAGGGTGTCATTTGTGCCAAGGGTGCCTCTGGCATCATGAAACAAATTTCACCAGCGCGTTTGACGCAGCCCCTTTTGCGCAAGCCTGGCAGTGAGCGCGGCGCGGGTGAGTTTGATGTCATTTCGTGGGACCATGCTTACGAACTGCTGGTCGATCGGTTGGCCAAAATTCGCGCTACCGACCCCAAAAAGTTTGCTTTGTTCACAGGGCGTGACCAGATGCAGGCCCTGACCGGCTTGTTTGCGCGCCAGTTTGGCACGCCCAATTACGCCGCGCATGGTGGGTTTTGTTCGGTCAATATGGCCGCCGGCATGATCTACTCCGTGGGCGGCAGCTTCTGGGAGTTTGGAGGCCCTGATCTGGATCGCGCCAAACTCTTTGTCATGATGGGTACGGCCGAGGACCACCACAGCAATCCGATGAAAATTGCGCTGTCCAAATTCAAGCGTGAGGGCGGCCGCTTCATCTCCATCAACCCTGTGCGCACAGGCTACTCGGCCATTGCCGATGAGTGGATACCCATCAAACCCGGCACCGACGGCGCATTGCTGATGGCGCTGCTGCACGAGTTGATTGCACAGGACTTGATCGACCACGCTTTCATCCAACGCTTTACCAATGGACCGCAGTTGGTGGTCCTGGATGAAGGCCCGCGCGAAGGGTTGTTCGCTTTTGACCCCAACCCCGAAAAAGGCCCACCCGGTGACGGCCGCAATCCGCATAACAAGTTGGTGTGGGACAAAGCCAGCGCCAGCGTCATGAATGCTTACCCTGAAGGTATTGCAGACGGATGCGATCCAGCTTTGGAAGGCCAATACACACTGGCAGACGGCACGCGCGTGACGCCTGCGTTCCAATTGCTGCGCGATCGAGTGGCCAGTTGCACGCCTGAATGGGCCGCTGCCATCACCGGCATCGATGCCGATCGGATTCGCAAACTCGCGCTCGAGATGGGTGACGCTGCGTTCAAACAAGCTTTTGAGTTGCCGATTGCCTGGACCGATGCTTGGGGCAAGGTGCACCCCACCACACAGGCGCGCCCGGTGGCTTTTCACGCCATGCGCGGGTTGGCGGCGCACTCCAATGGTTTTCAAACCGTGCGCGCGTTGGCTGTGCTCATGAGTGTGCTGGGCACGATTGATGCACCCGGCGGCTTTCGGCATAAGGCGCCGTATCCGCGACACATCGTGCCCAATTACCGTGCCTTCAACGACCCTGGCTTGATCAAACCCAATACGCCGCTCAATGCTGCGCCGCTTGGCTTTCCAGCCCATCCAGATGAGTTGGCGATCAACCCCGATGGCTCACCGATTCGCATTGACCATGCGTTTTCCTGGGAGCATCCGTTGTCTGCGCACGGCTTGATGCACAACGTCATCACCAATGCCGTCAAGGGCGATCCTTACCGCATTGACACCTTGATGATTTTCATGGCCAACATGGCCTGGAACAGCTCCATGAACACCATGGCTGTGCGTGAAATGCTCAACCGCAAGGACGACAAGGGCGAGCACATGATTCCATTTTTGGTGGTGTGCGATGCGTTTCAAAGTGAAACTGTGGCGTTTGCCGATCTGGTGCTGCCCGACACCACCTACCTTGAGCGCCATGATGTCATGGGCATGCTGGACCGACCCATTTCTGAATTTGAAGGCCCAGTAGATTCGGTGCGAATTCCTGTGGTCAAGCCCTTGGGTGAATGTCGCCCTTTTCAAGAGGTCTTGATCGAGCTGGCCGGACGCCTGAAGTTTCCTGCCTTCACCACCCCCGAGGGGGGCCGCAAGTTCACCGGCTACCCGGACTTTGTGGTGAACTTTCAGCCGCAGCCTGGCATTGGATTTTTGATGGGCTGGCGCGGCAAAAATGGCGATGAGCACTTGCGCGGCGAGCCCAACCCCAAGCAGTGGGAAGCCTACGAGAAAAACAATTGCGTATTTCAGTATCACTTGCCTCAGACCATGCACTACATGCGCAACTGGAACCGAGAGTACTTGGATTTTGCCAAAGACAAGGGCTGGCGCCAAAAAAATGACCCGGTGCAAATTGCGCTGTACTCTGACACCTTGCAAAGCTTTCGCCTGGCTGCACAGGGCAAGGCCGAAGGGCGCAGGCCCCCCGAGCATTTGCGCGAGCGCATCGACACCTATTTTGACCCGCTGCCCTTTTGGTATGCGCCGCTTGAAGAAGAAGTCACTGACCTAGCTGCCTACCCGCTCAACGCCATTACCCAGCGGCCCATGGCGATGTACCACTCATGGGATTCGCAAAACGCCTGGCTGCGCCAGATTCACAGTCACAACTACTTGCACGTGAACCCAGTGACCGCGCAAGCCGCAGGCATCGCCGACGGTGCTTGGGCCTGGGTTGAGAGCCAGTGGGGCCAAGTTCGCTGCATGCTGCGCTACAGCCAAGCCGTCGAGCCTGGCACGGTCTGGACTTGGAACGCCATTGGCAAGGCCGATGGTGCATGGCAACTGGCCCCTGGAGCTGACGAAGCGCGCAAAGGCTTTTTGCTGAACCACTTGATTTCGGAGGAACTTGCCTTTCCGCTGGTCAAGGGTGGCGCACGAGGGGGCAAGACCATCAGCAACTCTGACCCCATCACTGGCCAAGCAGGTTGGTACGACGTTCGCGTGCGCATTCGCCCAGCGCAGCCCCAAGAGCCAGAGACCAGCTTTCCGCAAGTCAACAGCATGCCCGCTGTGCCGGGTGTGCTGGGCAAGGCCGTGTCAGTCTTGTCCTATTTTGCAGGACGTAAAAAATCATGATTCAATGGCTCAAAGACATTTTGCAACCTCAGCCGCAGGCGCACAGTCAGCCCGGGCCCTTGCCTTCTCCTGCAAGGGCGCCTGACAGCGTGCGCGCGTTGCCAGGTGAAACGCTGGCCAAGCAACTTGCACTGGTCATTGACCTGAACGTGTGTGTGGGTTGCCACGCCTGCGTGACCTCTTGCAAGCAATGGAACACGTCGGGCAGTGCAGGGCCGCTGGCCGATGCCATGCCCTATGGTGCCAACCCCACAGGCACTTTTTTCAATCGGGTTCAGACCTACGAGGCCGGAAAATTTCCGGCCACCGAGACCATTCATTTCCCCAAGAGTTGCCTGCACTGTGAAGACCCGCCTTGTGTGCCAGTGTGTCCGACAGGTGCGAGCTACAAGCGCAAGGAAGACGGTATTGTGCTGGTCGATTACGACAAATGCATTGGTTGTAAATACTGTGCGTGGGCCTGCCCTTATGGGGCACGCGAGCTGGATGAAGAGCGCCAGGTCATGACCAAATGCACCCTTTGCGTGGACCGCATTTATGACGAGCAACTCGCACCCCAAGATCGAAAACCGGCATGCGTCAATGCTTGCCCCACCGGTGCCCGCCTGTTTGGAGACGTCAAAGATCCTGAGTCGCAAGTCTCCAAAGCGATCCGCGAACGTGGTGGATATGCATTGATGCCCGAGTGGGAAACTCAGCCTGCCAATCAGTACCTGCCCCGGCGCATCACCCCTTCCAGCGTGAGTTAAATCAATATGAATCCTGCCTTTTCGATTCTGTGTTTCACCACATTGTCAGGTGCCGCGCAAGGCTTGGTGGTGTTGATCGCCCTGGCAACTTTGTCGGGCGTGGAGCTGCATGCCGAGTTTGTTTTGCAGGTGCTGGGCTTGACTGTTGCCATGCTGTTGGCTGGCTTGGCATCTTCATTTTTGCATTTGGGCCACAAAATCCGCGCCTGGCGTGCGGTGCTGATGTGGCGCACTTCGTGGATGTCACGTGAAGTCATTGTGCTGCCGGCTTTCATTGTTCTGGTGGCTGTATGGTGGGGGGGTATTTTTCTGGGCTTGACGGGTTTTTGGCTCAAGGCGCTGCCAGTGCTCGTGATCCTTGGGGCGATCGTGCTGTGGGTGTGCACCGCCATGATTTACGCCTGCCTGCGCTTCATTCAAGAGTGGGCTCACCCTTTGACGGTCATTAACTTCACCTTACTAGGCCTGGCTTTGGGCATGGTGCTGGCTTGCGCGCTTGCAGCCATCGCAGGAGAAGCAGCACTCCTTCGGTGGGGTGGACTTGCAAGCCTGGCCGTGACCTTGCTGGCCTGGGGAGCACGCCTGCTGAGTTTGCGGCGTAACGCCAGCTTGCAGCATGCATCCAATTTGCAAAGTGCTACGGGAATTAAGTCTGCTCATTTGGTGCAAAAGTCAATGGGCATGTCAGCGGGGTCATTCAACACACGTGAGTTTTTCCATGGCGCCAGTTTGCTTGCCATGAAGAATGTCAAAGTCGGCTTTCAATGCTTGGCCTTTGCCCTGCCTGCAGCCTGCATGGTGTGGGGCTTGCTCGGCTCGTCCGCACTGCCCTGGGTGCTGGCTTTGGTGGCGCAAGCCCCTGGCATGCTGGCCGAGCGCTGGTTCTTTTTTGCCCAGGCCAAGCACCCACAAAATTTGTACTACCAGACCGTGTCTTGAAAGGGCATGGCTTGTCTGCTTTGCAAACCCTTTTTGTGAAGGCCCAAGAGCCTTACATCAACAAGTGTTCGCCCGCATTGTCTCCGCCCAAAATCACGTAGTTGACTTTGCGGATGTCCATGAGTTTGGTGCCTCCAGAGTAGCTGATGGAGCTTTGTACATCTTGCTCCATTTCGATCAAGGTGCCAGCCAAGCTGCCTTTGATCGGCTCCAAGATGCGCTTGCCTTCGACGTGCTTGTACTCGCCTTTGTTGTAGTCCGAAGCTGAGCCGTAATACTCTTTGTACATCTTGCCGTCAACCTCAACGGTCATGCCGGGCGACTCTTCGTGGCCTGCCAGCATGGCCCCAATCATGACCATGGTGGCGCCAAAGCGGATGCTCTTGGCAATGTCGCCGTGCTCGCGAATGCCGCCGTCGGCGATGATCGGCTTGGTGGCCACGCGGGCGCACCATTTCAAGGCCGACAACTGCCAGCCACCCGTGCCAAAACCAGTTTTGAGTTTGGTGATGCAGACTTTGCCAGGGCCAATGCCCACTTTGGTTGCATCGGCACCCCAGTTCTCCAAATCAATGATGGCCTCGGGGGTGCCCACGTTGCCTGCAATCACGAAAGAATTGGGCAACTTTTGTTTCAAGTGACCAATCATTTTGCGCACGCTATCGGCGTGACCATGGGCTATGTCAATGGTAATGTAGTCGGGGCTCAAGCCTTGTGCCGCCAATTGATCAACGGTGGCGTAATCAGGCGCTTTGACGCCCAGCGAGATTGAGGCATACAGCCCTTGGGCTTTCATAGTGCGCACAAAGGCTAAGTTGTCCAGGTCGAAGCGGTGCATGACATAAAAATAATCGTTTTGCGCCATCCAGACGCAAATTTTTTCATTCACCACCGTCTTCATGTTGGCGGGAACCACCGGAAGACGAAAATTGCGGCCGCCTAATTCCACGCCAGCATCGCACTCAGATCGGCTTTCCACGCGGCATTTGCGGGGCAACAACAGAACGTTGTCGTAATCAAAAATTTCCATTTGAACCAAGCTCCATAAGAATCGTTGAAAGAACGAGTGAGCGCTTGGTCTGGCCGGTTTTTTCGGGCAAAAAAAACCGGGCGCAAGAAGCTTGGGCCCGGTGCCCGATTGTACTCGGGTTGAATTGCATTTTCCCAACAGGCCTTGGGAGTTTCTACAATCACTGCATGCACGCAGAATTCCCCTCAGTCGCCCACATTGGCCAAAGCTCCCCGCTTTTGCAGAATTTGAACCCTGAACAATTGCGCGCGGTGACCCTTCCAGCTGAACCTGCTTTGATTTTGGCCGGCGCCGGTTCAGGCAAAACCCGTGTGCTGACCACCCGCATTGCCTGGTTGCTGCAGACCTCCCAAATCGGCTCGGGCGGCGTGATGGCTGTGACTTTCACCAACAAAGCGGCCAAGGAGATGATGCTGCGTTTGCAAGCCATGCTGCCCGTGAATGTGCGGGGCATGTGGATTGGCACCTTTCACGGCCTGTGCAACCGATTTTTGCGGGCTCATTTCAAAATAGCCAACTTGCCCCAAACTTTTCAAATACTAGACACCCAAGATCAACTCTCGGCCATCAAGCGCTTGTGCAAACAACACCATGTCGACGATGAGCGCTTTCCGCCCAAGCAATTGCAGTGGTTCATTGCAGGGTGCAAGGAAGATGGCCAGCGCCCCAAAGATGTGCCTGTGCGGGACGATGAGAGTCGCCGCAAAGTGGAAATTTACGCTTTGTACGAAGACCAATGCCAGCGCGAAGGTGTGGTCGATTTTGCCGAGCTGATGCTGCGCTCCTATGAATTGCTGCGCGACAACGACTCGATCCGCTTGCATTACCGAGCCCGCTTCAAGCATGTCTTGATTGACGAGTTTCAAGACACCAACAAATTGCAATACGCGTGGATCAAAATGATTGCAGGCTTGCCATCAGAAGGTGGCAACAGTGCGGTCTTGGCCGTGGGGGATGACGATCAAAGTATTTATGCATTTCGCGGTGCGCGCGTGGGCAACATGGCTGACTTTGTGCGTGAGTTTGGCGTGCAGCATCAAATCAAGTTGGAACAAAACTACCGCAGTTACAGCCATATTTTGGACTCGGCCAATGCTTTGATCGGGCACAACAAAAACCGTTTGGGGAAAAATTTACACACCGACCAAGGCGCGGGCGAGCCGGTCAGGGTGTACGAGTCCACCAGCGATTTTGCAGAGGCACAGTACGTGGTCGACGAAGTTCGGCAGTTGGTCAAAGGCGATGGTTTTTCACGCAAAGAAATTGCGGTGCTCTACCGCAGCAACGCGCAAAGCCGTGTCATGGAGACAGCGCTTTTCAACGCTGGTGTGCCCTACAAGGTGTATGGCGGATTGCGGTTTTTTGAGCGCGCAGAAATTAAAAATGCATTGGCGTATCTGCGCATTTTGGAGAACCCCAACGACGACACCAGTTTTTTGCGTATTGTGAACTTTCCCCCACGCGGCATTGGCGCGCGCAGCATCGAGCTGTTGCAGGATGCCGCACGTGGCCTGGGCTGCTCTTTGCACGATGCGGTCAGCACCACTGCGGGCAAAGCAGGCGCGAAGTTGGCCAGTTTTGTGGCCATGATCGACGTGATGCGTGAACAAACCCCGGGCTTGACGCTGCGCGAGATCATTGACTTGGTGCTGGAAAAAGCAGCCCTTGTGGCGCACTACAAGGCTGACAAAGAAGGGGCCGATCGGGTTGAAAATTTGGAAGAATTGGTCAATGCTGCCGAAAGCTTTGTCACGCAAGAAGGCTTTGGCCGCGACGCACAGGCCACGCTGGCCCAAGACGACGAAGGGGTGGTCATGTCACCCTTGGCGGCGTTTCTCACGCATGCGGCTTTGGAAGCGGGCGACAATCAAGCGCAGGCTGGCGATGACGCATTGCAACTGATGACGGTGCACGCCAGCAAAGGCTTGGAGTTCGACGCCGTGTTCATCACGGGCCTGGAAGAGGGCTTGTTCCCGCACGAAAACGCCATGAACGATTACGATGGCTTGGAAGAGGAGCGGCGCTTGATGTACGTGGCCATCACCCGGGCACGCAAGCGTTTGTACTTGAGCCACTCCCAAACACGCATGCTCCATGGGCAAACGCGCTACAACTTGAAGAGCCGATTTTTGGATGAGTTGCCGCAAGAATGCTTGAAATGGATCACCCCCAAAAATTCTGGTTTTGCGACCGGATTGGGGGGCGGCTGGACTTCGCCTGCGCAAGCGTTTCAAGCCAAGCCGGCCTGGGGGCACAGCAGTCTAAGTTCAACAGACACCTTCAAAAGCCCGCCTGTGCCTGTGCAAAAATCGGAACCCTCGCACGGCATCAAGGCCGCCATGAAAGTGTTTCACAACAAGTTTGGTGAAGGCAAAGTGATCTCGGTGGAAGGGGCAGGGGCGGACGCCCGAGCCCAGGTCAATTTTCCGCGGCATGGGGTCAAGTGGCTGGCTTTGTCGGTGGCCAAGTTGACGCCGGTGGATTGAAAAATGAAGCAAAAAAATGGCTGCATCAGCAGCCTCAATTTACAATCAAGTTAAAAGGAAGTGGCAATGAAAATTGGAAAAGACAGCGTGGTGACACTGCGTTACAAAGTGGCAGATGGGCAAGGCAAATTGCTTGAAGCTGCGCCTGAGCCCATGGCGTATTTGCACGGAGGTTATGAAAATACATTACCTAAAATCGAAGCTGCTTTGGATGGGCAAGAGGCCGGTTACCAAACAACTTTGGTGCTTGCCCCCGAGGATGCGTTTGGACTGCATGATGAGAGTTTGCTGCAAACCATGGCGCGCAAGGACTTTCCAGCAGGTGTCAAAGTCGGTGGCCAGCTGCGTGGGCGTACCGCGGATGGGCGCGAACACGTGTTCAATGTGGCCAAGATCAAGGGCGATACCGTGATGTTGGATGGCAACCACCCATGGGCGGGACAAACACTGCGGTTTCAGTTGCATGTGATGCAGGTGCGAGAGGCGACTGCCGAAGAGATCACGCACCGCCATGTGCACGGCGCGCACGGGCACCACCATTGACAGGTGTTATCGCAAGGATCAGCGCGCGGGGCGCTTGAAACTCAGGCCTGAGTTTGCGCGCCCGGGACGGGCAAGTCAAAGCAGTCGCGCACACTGAAATAAATCGATGTGAAAAACATGGCTGCCATCAGCAAAGCGCCTGGCACCAGACTGGCCGCCACCATGTCGGCACCGCCCAAGGCGCTGCTGATCGCCAACACCACAGCCACACCCGACATGAAGACACCAGCCCAAGCCAACAAATAGACCGAGAATGCACCCAAATTTCGCCAGCAAGCGACCCAGCTGAAAAACAAGCTTTTGAGTGGCGGCACGCCATGCCAATGAACCAATGCCGGCGCGTGCCAAAACAGCATGGACAAAGGCAAATAGAGCACCGTGGCCACCCACATGGCAGATTGGAAGTCGCTGCTGTTGATCAGCTCCGCCGTGATGGGCGCGTTGGCCAAATAGACTTTGGCAAAGCCGCCGCCGTCAATCAAAGCCGACAAGCCCATCACCAGCAAGAAGCCGCCCGCATAAACCAAGCCCAAGATCAGCATGGCGCGAAGGCGTTGCTGGCCGGCGCGAAAGGCAATCATCAAGACAGTGGGCATGGGGAACTTACCCAAACTGGCCTGCTCGGTGGCCACCATCAGACCCAAGGTGGCTGCTGGCAGTACGGCCAAGGCCAAGGCCGAGCCTAGATAGGGAAGCATGGACAAAACAGACACCAGTGCCATGAATAAAAAGAACAACCCAGTCAAGGCAACGGGTTGGCGCCAGAAAGTTTGAATGCCTTGTTTGACCCATATCAGGCCGCTTCGGGGAGTCACTGTGTGGAGGTGCATGGGGCTGCTTAATCTGACAAGCACATAGGGTGCATCACGCGTTCGCGCAACACCCGTTCGAAATGTGTGGGATCGTGGGGGGTGAGCATGGCGGCATTGCGCGGCAAATGGAAATCCCAAAGCCTTGAAATCCAAAATCGCAGGGCGCCTGCTCTGAGCATGGCGGGCAGCAGCGCACGCTCAGCCATTTGCAAGGGCCGCACACTTTGGTAGGCCGCCAGCAAGGCGCGGGCTCGGTCTGCGACATGCGCGCCCGTGGGCAAATCAATGCACCAGTCGTTCAGACAGACGGCCAAATCAAACAGCCAGGTGTCAACACCGGCAAAATAAAAATCAAAAATGCCAGTCAAAGTTTCAGCTTCAAACATCACGTTGTCACGAAACAAATCAGCGTGCACAGGGCCTTGGGGCAATGCGGCGTAGGCAGCGCTTTGTGCCATGTGGTTTTGATAGGCCAACTCACTTCTCAGCAAACTCGACTGTGCCTCGTCCATGTGCGCAAGGATGGCGGGGGCAGTTTCATTCCACCACGTCAGGCCGCGCAAGTTGGGTTGGCTGCGCTGGTAATCACGAGCGGCCAAATGCATGCGTGCCAACATGCTGCCCATTTGCGCACAGTGCGCAATTTGCGGGGCCAGCTGGCTTTGGCCTGTCAGGCGGTTGACGACCGCAGCGGGTTTGCCGCACAAGGCGTGCAAAATGTCGCCGTCCAGATTGGCGGCGGGTTTGGGCACAGGGATGCCTTGTTCTGCCAAATGCTTCATCAAGTAAAGGTAGAAGGGCAATTGATCGTGCGTCAAGCGCTCGAACAGCGTTAAGACGTACTCGCCTTGGTCGGTGCTGGCAAAGTAATTGGTGTTTTCGATGCCGCCTTCAATGCCGCGCAATTGAGTCAGTTGACCCAAACCCAGATCGGACAAGAGTTGGCTGGCTTGGTCTTGGGAAACAGGCGTGAAAACAGCCATGGCTTAAACGGAAGTTGGAGAGACAAATCGCATCCCCTGATTGTAGGGGCTGGGACAAAACTGGGCTAAAGCTGGCGTCTTGCCGCCTGCCGAGCCAGGCGCTTGGCAAGCCTGCTTCTGGGCGTGCACAATCTAGGGCATGAGTGACAAAAAAACCCTTTTGCTGGTGGACGGTTCGAGCTATCTGTACCGCGCATTTCATGCCATGCCCGATTTGCGGGCCATTCCGGGCGACCCTGCAAGCCCGGCCACGGGCGCCATTCGGGGCATGATCAACATGATGGAGCGGCTGCGCAAGGACATACCTGCCGCGTACGCAGCTTGTGTTTTTGACGCCAAAGGCCCGACCTTTCGCGATGAAATTTACCCGGCATACAAGCAGCACCGCAGCCCGATGCCAGACGATTTGCGAACCCAAATCGAGCCGATCCACGCACTGGTGCGCCTGATGGGATGGAAGGTGCTGGACGTGTCCGGGGTTGAGGCCGACGATGTGATCGGCACCTTGGCGGCTGCGGCTTCCGCGCAAAGCATTGAAGTGATTGTCTCCAGTGGTGACAAAGACTTGGCGCAGCTGGTCAATGAGCACATCTCCATCATTGACACCATGAATGGCAAGAGGCGTGACTTGGCTGGCGTTCAAGCCGAGTTCGGTGTGCCTGCAAGCATGATGCTGGACTACCAAATTTTGGTGGGGGACCCGGTCGACAATGTGCCTGGCGTTCAAATGGTGGGGCCTAAAACTGCGGCCAAATGGCTGATGGAATATGGCTCGCTGGAGGCCTTGATGGCACAGGCCGATCAGATCAAGGGTGTGGCGGGAGAAAATTTGCGCAAAGCCGTGGACTGGTTGCCTGTGGGCCGTCAATTGCTCAAAATCAAAACCGATTGCGATTTGACAGAACACCTGCCCGATATGCCTAGCCTGGAATCGATGCGCTTGGCCCCGCCTGATGAAGCGGCCTTGATGGCTTTTTATGAGCAATATGGCTTTAAGGGTTTGGTGCGCTCGCGTGCACCTGTGGCAGCGTTGCAGGATACATTGACAGCCCCAAGTTCTGAACAAATCACGGCCCAACTGGCTGCAAAATCGGCCAATTTGGACATGGACGATTTGTTTGCAGAGCCTACGCCTTTGAGCGCGGTGCAAGGCGACAGCAGCTATGAAACGATTTTGACTTGGGAGCAGTTGGACGTTTGGCTCCAGCGCGTTCAGGCGGCCCCCTGCGCGGCGATCGACACAGAAACCACCTCCTTGGACGCCATGCGCGCCGAGTTGGTGGGCATCAGTTTGAGTGTGAAAGCGGGAGAAGCGGCCTACTTGCCATTGAGGCACTCAGGCCCAGATGCGCCAGAGCAATTGCCCTTTGAGCAAGTGCTGGCGCGCTTGAAACCGTGGCTGGAAAATCCAGCGCATTTGAAGTTGGGTCAGCACATCAAATATGACCGCCACGTGCTGGCCAATCACGGCATTGAAGTGCAGGGGTACGCGCACGACACCATGCTGCAAAGCTACGTGCTGGAAGTGCACAAGCCCCACGGGTTGACGAGTTTGGCCCTGCGCCATTTGGGCCGCAGTGGTTTGACTTATGAAGACATGTGCGGCAAAGGCGCGCATCAAATTTCTTTTTCACAAGTGGCGGTGGACAAGGCCTCGCAATACTCATGCGAAGACGCTGACCAATGTCTGGATGTGCATTTGGCCTTGTGGCCCCGCATTCAAGCCGACGCCAAATTGCTTGTGATTTATGAATTGGAAATTGCCACCAGCGAAGCGCTGTACCGCATTGAGCGCAATGGTGTCTTGATTGACGGGCCGACTTTGGCCGCCCAAAGTCAAGCCCTGGGCCAGCGCATCATGCAACTCGAAGCCCAGGCTTACGAGATGGCCGGGCAGCCCTTTAATTTGAGCAGCCCCAAACAATTGGGAGAGATATTTTTTGACAAACTGAAATTGCCTGTCATTAAAAAAACCGCCACAGGCGCGCGCAGCACCGACGAGGAGGTGCTGGAAAAATTAGCCGAAGACTACCCGCTCCCAGCGCGCATCTTGGAGTATCGCGGCCTGTCTAAATTAAAGGGCACTTACACCGATAAGTTGGCGCAAATGGCTTTGCCCCGAACAGGGCGAGTGCACACGCATTACGCGCAAGCGGTGGCTGTCACGGGGCGCTTGTCGAGCAACGATCCGAACTTACAAAATATCCCCATCCGCACGCCCGAAGGTCGCAAGGTGCGCGAGGCTTTTGTGGCGCCAGCGGGCTGTTTGATTGCCAGCGCCGACTACAGTCAAATTGAACTTCGCATCATGGCGCACTTGAGTGGTGACGAGGCTTTGCTGCGCGCCTTTCATCAAGGGTTGGATGTGCACCGTGCCACGGCTGCAGAAGTTTTTGGCCTCTTGCCAGATCAAGTCTCCAGTGAGCAACGCCGCTATGCCAAGACCATTAATTTTGGTTTGATCTATGGCATGAGCGCCTATGGTTTGGCCAAGGCATTGGGCATCGACAACACGGCGGCAAAAAATTACATCGAGCGCTATTTTCAGCGCTTCGCAGGTGTGAAGCGTTACATGGACGAGACGCGCCAACAAGCCAAGGTACAAGGCTATGTGGAAACGGTGTTTGGCCGCCGTTTGTATTTGCCTGAAATCAATTCACCCAATGGTCCACGCCGCGCAGGCGCAGAGCGCGCGGCCATCAACGCGCCGATGCAAGGCACGGCAGCGGACTTGATCAAGTTGAGCATGATCGCGGTGCAAGCAGGCCTAGATCGTGAGCAGCGCAAAACCAAAGTCATCATGCAAGTGCACGACGAGTTGGTGTTTGAAGTGCCGCAAGACGAGGTGGAGTGGCTCAAGACAGCGGTGCCCGCATGGATGGCTGGCGTGGCCCAACTCAAAGTGCCTTTGTTGGCCGAGATTGGGTGTGGGCCCAATTGGGATCAGGCGCATTGAGCACTTGCATGCTGGCATTCGCTCAGGCTTGTTTGTTGGGCTGAAAAAAAGTCAATGCTCAAAGCTTTGGAACAATTTAAATCAGCGCTGACGCCGCAAGATTTGGCATGGCTGCAAACTTATTCAAGGCAAGCTCAGCAGAGCCCGCCTGCGGATGCGCGGCCTTGGTTTTTGGGTGAGCCTTTGCAACTTTGGAGTGGCATGCATCCTGGCGCTGAGCTGGGCACTGGCTGCCCCACAGGCTACTTCAAGCGAGGTCACGCAGAAATTTTAAAAAGTTTGGGCATGCCTTTGCGGTCTTTGCGTGGAGCGAGTTGCCAAGGTCCGGTGCCAGGCCCTGTGGGGGATTTTACGCATGGATTTTGTTGGGACACCCCCCAGGCCAACGAGCCCTCAAGAAGCGCTGCATTGGCGCTATGGGCGTCTCAATTGCATAGCGCAGGACATGTTCAGTCTTGGCGCAACGAGTTGTTCGGCTTTTGGCCAGAGGGGGCTACTTGGCAAGGCGCGCAGCCCCCTGACCCGCGCGTGCCCCATGCCTTTCGCATGGAGCGCGCATGCTTCAGATTTTTTGGTTTAAAAAGTCATGCTGTGCACATCAACGGTTTTCGTGCAGATGGCCACATGTGGTGTGGACGGCGCGCATTGACCAAGGCCACAGACCCCGGCAAGTTGGACAACCTGGCCGCCGGGGGCTTGCCCGCGGGTGAAACAGTGCAGCTTTGTGGCATTCGAGAAATGGCCGAGGAAGCAGGCCTTCAGGCAGGCTTGGCAGAGCAGGCAATCGCTTGCGGCGAAGTGACCACTAACCGCATGGAGCCCGAAGGTTGGCATCATGAGGCCTTGTGGGTTTACAACTTGGCCATGCCCATGGACGTGCTGCCGCAAAACCAAGATGGTGAAGTCAGCGAGTTCCTTTGCATGAGCCCCCATGAGGTGATGGCGGCATTGCGCCAGCAAGCCTTTAGCGTGGATGCAGGCTGTGTGATTGCGCAAGGGGTCCTGGGCAGTGACATTGCGTTGCAAAGCCCCTGAAAGAGGCTGGCCCGAAGCGAAATCCGCATTTTGGAGTGACCTTATGCTGCAAAACTTGGGAGAAATGCTCAACCAAGTGCAGTACAGCAACGACAGTGTCGTCATCAACAAAGAAGGCAAGCCGGTTGCTGTCTTGGTGGATGCCCGCTTGTTTGAGCGGATTCGCAAAATGCAAGACCGCCTTGACCACATTCAGCGCCGATTTTTTAATCACCGGTGACAAAGATTTATTGGCGCTGGCACACCGTTATCCTATTTTCACCCCAGCACAATTTTGGGATGCACACGGCGTCTGAAAATCAAAACCAATCGACCAGCGGCCAGCCGCGTGCTTGGGCGAGCGTGCGCAAACGCGTATCTCCTTGAGTCACTGTGGGGTGGTTGACAGCTTCCAAAAGCGGAAGGTCATTCATCGAGTCGCTGTAGCCCCAAGTCTCGATCGTGGACAGATCAAGGCCTTGAGCCGAAAGCCATGCGTGCAATCGTTTGACTTTCCCCTCTCGCATGTTGGGCACACCCGTTGCATGGCCTGTGAACAAACCATTCTGAATTTCAGTTTCAGTGGCGATCAGGTCTGATACGCCCAGGTGCTCAGCTGTGAGCTCGGTGATGAAGCGGTTGGTGGCCGTGGTCATCACCACGCGATCGCCTTGTGCTTGGTGAATTTGTATTTGGACCTTGCCAGCTGCGGCCAAGCGAGGTGCAATCCATTCATGCAAAAATTCGACACGCAGAGGCTGCCAGTCTTGAGGCGATTTCAAAACCAAGCTGCCAATGTAAAAATCACAAAAAACCTGCACATCCACAGTGCCTGATTGATAGTCACTTGCTATCTGCGCATTGCGCTGAGAAAAGCTTGCTTTTTCAAGCATGCCTTTCTCAATCAAAAAATCACACCACAGTTGGTCACTGTCACCATTGAGCAGCGTGTGGTCTAAATCAAAAAGGGCAAGTCGCATGTGTCAATTTCCAGTACGTTAAACAGACCGCAAATGCCAAGCCTTGGGCCGCGTGAAAGTGGCCAAGCCTTCGCGCGACAAAGTCAGGCCCATGCCCGAATGACCCCAGCCGCTCCATGGCAGACGCGGGCTGACGCGGTCACAGCAATTCCAATACACCGTGCCGGCGCGAACTTGAGACAACACAGCGCGGGCATGGGCTTCGTCGGGGGTGTAGACACCTGCGGTCAAGCCGTAGGCCGTGTCGTTCATCCAGCGCACCGCTTGGGCATCGTCATCAACTTTTTGAATGCCCAAGATGGGGCCAAAACTCTCTTCACGCATGAGCGCCATGCTGTGATCAACTTGGTCAAAAACTGTGGCGTTGAACCAGTTACCTCGGCCGCCAAAGGGGCCCACGGCGCGTTGCCCGCCGAGCAAGCAGCGTGCGCCTTTGGCCAATGCATCGGCCACTTGTGCTTCTAAAACTTGAAGTTGCGGCGCACGCGTCAAAGGCCCCAGGTAAGTGTCTGCAGCCAAGGGGTCGCCCATTTTGAAACTGCGCACAGTCTCGAGCAGCGCTTGAACAAAACGATCATGCACACTGGCGTGGACATACACGCGCTCTACCGAACAGCAGCTTTGCCCCGCGTTGTACATGGCGCCATCGGCCAAAGATTGTGCGGCGGTCACAGGGTCGGCATCGGCGCACACGTAAGTCGGGTCTTTGCCGCCCAGCTCCAATTGCAGTTTGGTCATGCGCGGGCCCATGACGTTGGCAATGTGCTGGCCGGTGGCCAAAGAGCCGGTGAAGAACATGCCGTCGAGTGCTTGCGCTAGCAACGCGTTGCCTGTGTCTGCCGCGCCGATCAAGGCGGCAAACACGTCTTGTGGAACGCCCGCTGCGTGCAGCAAGCGTGCCATGGCCAAGCCGGTCATAGGGGCAAATTCGGAAGGCTTGTAGAGCACGGCATTGCCCATCAACAGGGCTGGCACAAACACATTGCCACCGACAAACCAAGGGTAGTTCCAAGCGGAAATATTGCCAATCACACCCAAAGGAATGTGCTCAATTTGCTCGCACATGCCGTCTTGGTTGAAGACGGTTTGTGTTTGTAAAACGGATTCGGCTTGGCTTAAGAAAAAATCAATACGACCTAAAAATCCATTGAGCTCGTTACGTGAATGTGCCAAGGGTTTTCCGGTTTCCAGCGTCATGGTGCGCGCCAAATCATCCAATTCTTTTTCAACCAGCGCGCGAAATGTTTGGATGCACGCTCTGCGCTGTACCAAAGGGGTTGCGGCCCACGCCGGTTGGGCAGTGCGTGCTTTTTGAGCTTTGATGGCCACGCCAGCGCCATCGTCGATGGGCAGTTGCGTGATCAATTCTTCGGTGGCAGGGTTGTTGACGTTGAGTAATTTCATGGTGTTGCGTTGTCGATGTTCGGGAAGAGTCTTGCGCGCATCAAGCCTTGCGCGCTGTGTGATCTGGGCGCGTTTGCCGGGCGGCGTTTAAAAAGTCAGAGAGGATGGGCGCATCGTCCAAAGTACCCTGCTCGGGTGTGTGAAATTCAGGATGCCACTGCACCGCAGCCACATAAGAATTGCCTTGGTAGCGAATGGCTTCTGCAATGCGATCGTTGGGGCAATAGGCTTCAATCACAAAGTTCGGTGCCAAGTCTTTGATGCCTTGGTGGTGCACGCTGTTGACGCGCGCTTGCTTGGCACCGTTTAAAACCTGCGCCAAACGACTGGATGGATCAATGGCCAAGTCATGGGTGTTGTGGTCGTAGGTCTTGGCATCACGGTGCGTCAAGGCTTGTGGGCACTGCGTGGCGATATCTTGATACAGTGTGCCGCCAAAGGCCACATTGATCATTTGCAAACCCCTGCAAACACCTAAAACCGGTTTGCCAGCAGCCACAAAAGCTTCGATCAATTTTTTCTCATATGCATCTCGAATGCGGTCGCCTTGCCAGCGTTCGTCCATGGCGGTTTCACCGTAACTGCCGGGCCATACGTCGCTGCCGCCCATCAACACGACGGCATCTAAACAGTCGGCAAAGTCATTCAAACTGGTATCGCTTTTTTGCGTTGGACCCTCTGGCGATGGAACCATGAATGCCAAATCGCCTTGCGACATGACCCAATGGGCCATGGATTGCTCCAGGTACTGCAATGTTTTGCCTGAGAAAATGGGCCGTGCGGGGTCGGCATGAAAAAAGCATGCTGAGATGCCGATTTTCAGGCGTTGTTTGCGGGTGGACATGGTGTGCTGGCCTCTCACATCGCCGCTTTGAAAAGTATTTCAAAATCTGCTGCGCTGCAAGGCCTGGGGTTGGTCTGGTGACAAGTGTCGGCGGTCGCAATCGCGACCAATCGCGCCATGTGCTCAGGTCGAACGCCATAAGCCGATAAGCTGCCTTGCATGCCAATGGATTCTTTCAAATCTTTCAACCACTGCACAAAGCCTGCTCCGCCCCCTGCGACTTTGCACACATGGGCCAACTCGGAAAATTTATCTGGAACGGCATGGTAGTTCCAAGCCATCACGGTGTCGATCATCAAAGCATTGGCCAAGCCGTGGTGCATGTCGAGCACAGCGCCAAGCGCATGTGCGCAAGAATGCACAGCGCCCAAATCTTTTTGAAATGCAATGGCTCCCATCATGGAGGACATCATCATGCTGCTGCGCGCGTGCAAATGACCGGGCTGGTGCACGGCGGTGTGCAAAGCGGCAGCTGCAATGCGTGTGCCTTCCAAAGCAATGCCGTCGCACAAGGGGTGGTAGGCCGGTGACAGGTAACTCTCGATGTTGTGGGTCAGCGCGTCCATACCTGTGGCGGCGGTGATCTTGGCTGGCAGTCCGACGGTAAGCTCAGGGTCTGCGAACACAGTTTGCGCCAACAATTTGGGGCTGAAGATCACACGCTTTTGATGCGTGTCGTCTTCGCTCACAACGCTCGAGCGCCCCACTTCAGAGCCAGTGCCCGAGGTGGTGGGCAGGGCCACGAAATAAGGCAAATTTCCGGTGATGCTGCGCACTTGCGGGTGGTCCCATGCGTATTCCAAAATTGAGCCTTCGTGGGTGGCTGCCAAGCCCACCACTTTGGCCACATCGAGCGAGGCCCCGCCGCCCAGGCCAATCACGGCATCGGCGCGGTGGGCTTTGTACGCTTGCGCACCCGCCATCACTTGCGAGGCAGTGGGGTTGCCATGAACGCCAGCGAACACCGCCACATCCAAGCCCCCCAGATGGCTTTGAAACTCTGCGAGCAAAGGCAAACTGGCCAAGGCTTGGTCGGTCACGATCAAGGGGCGACGAATGCCGGCATCTTTCAGGTGTTGCGCCACCAATGTGCGGGCGCCCACGCCAAAATGAATCGGGGTTGGAAAAGAAAATTTCTGAATGCTCACAAGGCCTCCTAGCTGTCAAATAATTTCAAAATAGCGTTTGAGTTCCCAATCGGTCACGCCGTCCAGCCATTGTCGCCATTCCCATTCACGGGTGGCTGCGAAGTGGTCAACAAATGTGTCGCCCAACCAATTGCGTGCGATTTTGGATTTTTGGAAATTGTGCGTGGTCTCGATCAGGGTGCGCGGCGCACGCGCCATGTTCTCTGCGCCGCCATTGGTGCCGTGAATGGCCGGAGCAGTCAGCTTCAAGCCCTTTTCCACGCCATCCAAACCCGCGGCGATCACAGCAGCCATGGCCAAATAAGGGTTCACATCCGCGCCTGGGCAGCGGGTTTCTAGGCGAGTCGATTTGGCCGAGCCAGCAATCACGCGGAAACTCGCTGTGCGGTTGTCCACGCCCCAGGTGGGTTTGACAGGCGCCCAAAAACCATCGACCAAGCGTTTGTAGCTGTTGATGGTGGGCCAGAACATGGGGGCGAACTCCATCAAACAAGCGACTTGCCCGGCCAAGTAACTCTCAAACAAAGGGCTCATGCCATGGCGGCCTTTGGCATCGGCAAAAAGATTTTTTTTGCCATCGCTCAGGCTTTGGTGAATGTGGCCGCTGCAGCCGGGGTAGGCTGCATTCCACTTGGCCATGAAGCTGGGCATGATGCCAAAGCGCGCGCCAATTTCTTTGGCACCGGTTTTGAAAAGGATGGCGCGATCAGCTTGAGTCAGCGCATCGCTAAAGGCGATGGCAGCTTCGTAAACGCCAGGGCCTGTCTCGGTGTGCAGGCCTTCAATGGGTACGTCAAATTGTGCCATCTCGTCTTGAATGGCGTTGAAAAATTCTCGGTTTTGATTCACACGCAGCAAAGAATAACCAAACATGCCAGGGGTCAGGGGGGTGGGGTCAACGCCTTTTTTGGCATCCCAAGTGTGCGGAGTTTCTAAGAAATTAAACCACTCGAACTCCATGCCGCACATGGGCTTGACGCCCATTTTTTCGGCGCGCTTTAAAACTTTTTTCAAGGTTTGACGGGGACACAAAGGGTGGGGTGAGCCATCGGCTAAAACAAATTCACCCAAGAAGAAGGGCACATTTTGATCCCATGGCACGCGCCTGGCGGTGTCCAAATCAAGGCGCGCCAGGGCGTCTGGAAAACCGTGTTGCCAACCGGTGAACGTTGTGTTGTCGTAGCACTGATCGGAAGAGTCCCAGCCAAACACCACGTCGCAAAAACCAAAACCACCTTCGGGATGGGGCTTGGCAGCACCCAAAAATTTATCGATGTGCAAATACTTGCCGCGCAATATGCCGTCGATGTCACTGACAGCCACCTTGACTTTGCCGGTGCCACTTTTTTGAACTTCTTTGAGCGCTGGGTGAACTTTGCTAGTGGCCATGTTGCAATCCTTTGAGGTGCTGGTAATTATTGAAAAATCACGCAGGCTTGCCGCTGGCAATGCCCATTTCTTGCAAAGTCAATGACACGGCATGCACGGCTTGTTGCATTTCAACGGGACCGATGGCCCCAATGCAACCGACGCGGAAGGTTTCGATCTGCGTCAGCTTTCCTGGGTACAAAATAAAACCGTGCTGCTTAGCGGCCTCATAGAATTTTTTGAATTCATAACGGGCATCACCAGGTGCATGGAATGTCACGATGATGGGCGCTTGAATGGCTGGCTCAAGAAAGGGTTTGAAGCCCAGAGCGGCCATGCCGTCGATCAATGTTTGGCAGTTGGCTTGGTAGCGCTTGAGGCGCGCGGCTTGGCCGCCTTCTTCCTCAAACTGTGCGATGGCTTCGGCCAAAGCTACCAGCACATGGGTGGGCGGCGTAAAGCGCCATTGACCCGTTTTTTCCATGTACACATATTGGTCATACAGGTCCATGGCCAAGGATGCGTTGTTACCAATGCAGCTGTCCAAAATAGCTTTGCGCAAAAATACAAAGCCCATGCCGGGGACACCTTCGAGGCACTTGCCACTGGCCGCGATCAAGGCGTCAAAGCGCGTGCTGCGCGCGTCAATTTCCAAAGCGGCAAAGGAACTCATAGCGTCCACAATCAAACCTTTGCTGTGCTGCTCACAGACCTGTGCCACTTGGGCCAGTGGATTCAAAACTCCGGCGCCCGTCTCACAGTGGATCAGCACCACATGGGTGATGCTGGGGTCTTTTTCAAGCAGGGCGTGGAGCTGCGCTGGCGAGACGGCTTGCGCTTCGTCTGTAGGCGCCAAGGTGGTACGCCGGCCCATCATGGTCGAGAGCTTGGCGGCGCGTTTGCAGTAAGCGCCATTGTCAAGCACCAAGATGTGGCCGTCTCGCGGCACCACGGTGGCCACGGCTGCTTCGACGCTGAAGGTCCCGCTGCCTTGCAAAGGGACGACCACATGGCTTTCGTGGCCGCGCACAATGTCCAGCAAGCTTTTGCGCACACCGGCAGTCACGGCCATGAACTCGCTGTCCCATGAACCCCAGTCACGCAGCATGGCTGTCTTGGTGCGCAAGGTGGTGGTCAAAGGGCCGGGGGTTAAAAGGATGGCTTCGCGGTGCATAGTTCATTCATTTCAAGTTAAGTGATCACATTCAACGGCCGCGCCAAGCTTGCGTGCGGCGGTTCATGACATGCCCCAGCCACGCAAACAAACCGGTGGCCACAGCCGAGATTAAACCGATCAGCACTGCCATGGCTGCAGCAGCCCCTGTGTCACCGGCTTCGTCTAAATTCAAGATGGCAATCGAGGCCACCTTGGTCTCGGGTGAGTACAAAAACACCACGGCTGAAATGGTGGTCATGGCATTGATGAAAAAGTAGCGCGCTATGTCCACCATGGCGGGTGTACAGATGGGCAAAGTCACGCGCCAAAAGGTTTTGTAAAAAGGAACCTTCAGGGAGGCGCTGACCGATTCAAATTCAGGGTCCAAAGCTTTCAATGCTGTGCTCGCCGTCAAATGCCCGGTGGTGTAGAAGTGAACAATGGTGCAAAGGGTCAAAAGCGGCATGCTTTGGTACAAGCCGTGCAATGGGTTTCTGGGCATGTTGAAAAAGAAAATATAGCCCAAGCCCAGCACCAAGCCCGGCACCGCCATGGGAAGCACGGCCAACAATTGCAGTGGCCCGCGAAGGGCATTCATGCCTTTGGTTTTTTCCATCAAATAGGCCGTGCAAAAAACCAGCAAGGTGCCAAACACAGCCGTGCCGCTGGCCATCTTCAAACTGTTGACGAAGCCTTCGCCCACCTCACCATCGACCAAGCCCAGTGTGTAATGGCGCAAACTGGGGCTCAAGTCGTAAGGCCAAAAACTGGCGAAGGAGGCAAACACCGCCATGCCCAACATGGCCAGCATGATGGTTGAAATGAACACGCACAAAAGCAGCATAAGGCGGTCACGGTCTTTGGCAGGGTGAGCTTGGTAGGGTACTGCGCGCGCGCTGAGCATGGCGGTTTGGCGCGCACTGACATAGCGGTCAACTGCAAAACTCAGCACCGCAGGTGAAAGCAGGAAGATCGCCACCACCGAACCTCTGGCGAAATCTTGTTGGCCAATGACGAGTTTGAAAATATCGGTTGCCATCATGTTGAAGTTGCCGCCAATCACCTTGGGTATGCCAAAGTCGGTCACCACCAAAGTAAAACTCACCAAGGCGGCTGAGATCAAACCGTATTTGGCGCCAGGCAATGTGATGGTGAGAAATTTTCGAACAGCGCGCGTGCCCAAGGCGTCTGCAGCTTCATACAGGCGCGCATCGGCCAGTGCCAAGGCGGTTACCAAAATCATCACCACATGTGGAAACACGGCAAAGCACTCGGCGATCACGACACCCGCAGGGCCATAAATTTGATCGACTCCTGCGGCTTGCATGGCCGACTTCAAAACCCCTTGGTTGCCAAACCAATAGATCAAAGAGATGGCCGACAAAAGCGATGGCGCCAGCAAGGGGATCAAACTGATAGCGCGAAACAAAGATTTAAACGGCATGCAACTGCGCGTCAAAGCATATGCAAAGCCGAAAGCCAGGGGCAGCACAATCAAGGTGACCAAGGCAGAGACCCAGACGCTGTTCCATAGACTGTGCAGCAAGGCAGGCGTTTGGATGTAGCTGATGAAGTTGCGAAGGCCCACGAATTGACCTTGATCGTCCATGGCGGCTTGCTGCAAGATGGCCAGCAAAGGTGCTGCCAAAAAAATCAAGAGAACCAGCGTTGCCAAGCCCAAACCGACATAAGCCAAGCCCTGGCTCCAATGGGTTCGCTGGGTGACAAGGGGCAAGCTGTGGATCATGCCAGTGTCAAAATAATTTAATGCGCTCGGGCATCAGTTTCAAGAGCAAATCTGAGCCGGCGTGTAGATTTTTTTCTGCCAAAAAATTGAGTGACAAATATACCGTCAAGGGTTGCTCGGACAAGGCTGGCGCCAACACGTGAACATGGCAAAACGCACCGAGAAATTCAATGGCTTGAATGCTGCTTTGAAACACACAGGCGTCACCTGCCACGATAGGCCTGGCCAGCACATCCTCTGGGCGCAAATATATTTTCACTGGGCCTGGCGCGTGGCCTAGGGCGGGAATGTCTTGCAAGGGGACTCGCATTTCACCCAAGTGCAGTTGATCCCCTTGAACAAGGCCCGGCAGCACATTGACTTTGCCTACAAAATCAGCCACAAAAGCGCTGGCCGGTTCGCGGTAAATTTGGTGCGGTGTGCCCACTTGCTCAATGCAGCCATGGTTCATGACCACAATGCGGTCGGCCATGCTCAGGGCTTCTTCTTGGTCGTGTGTGACCATGATGGTGGTCACGCCCAAGCTTTGTTGCAAGGATCTGATTTCATGGCGCAAGCGCACACGCTCCAGCGCGTCCAGCGCGGACAAGGGCTCATCGAGCAGCAGCAAGCCAGGCGAGGTGGCCAAGGCACGCGCCAAGGCAATGCGCTGCTGCTGCCCGCCAGACAGTTGGCTGGGGAACTTGGCATTGCTGCCAGGCAGGCCCACGAGCTTGAGCAATTCTTCAACGCGCTGGGCCATCGCATCTCGGGCAACTTTGCGGTTGACCAGGCCGTAGGCCACATTGTCAGCCACTGATAAATTGGGAAACAGCGCGTAGCTTTGGAAAACGATGCCGTAATCACGCTCGGCCGGATGGGCAGAAGAAATATCTCGGCCTGCTTGGTGCACGCTGCCGTGCGTTTGCACTTCCAGGCCAGCAATGATGCGCAGCAAGGTGGTCTTGCCGCAACCCGAGGGGCCTAAAAAACAAACCAATTCACCTGGCAAGATGTCCAGGTTGATGTCTTGCAAGGCGACAAAGTTGCCAAATGCTTTGTGCAAATGGCGCAGGGTGAGGTAAGGACTTGCAGACATGGGGGACCAAAAAAAAGGCCGCGCTGGCATTGCCAGGCGGCCATCTATTTCAAAATCAACGTTTCTCAGATTTGCCGTTGTAGCGAGAGTTCCACTCGTTCAAAATGCGCTCGCGTTGTTCTGCTGCATAGCTGAAGTCCAGTTTAACCAAACGTGACTCATAGTCTTTGGGAACATTGGGCAGCGGCTCGGCCACACCGGGGTGCGCAGTGATGGCAAAGTTTTTGCCGTACAAGCGCATGGCGTCTTTGCTCGAAGCCCAGTTGGCCAATTTCTTGGCTGCGTCCAACTTCTTTGTGCCTTTGTGAATGGCAAAAGACTCTAAGTCCCAACCCAAACCTTCTTTGGGGAACACCAAGTCGATCGGTGCGCCTTTGGCCTTGTTGGCGTTGCCGCGGTATTCAAAGGAGATGCCCAAGACAAACTCACCACTGGCAGCCATGTTGCAGGGCTTGGAGCCTGAGTGCGTGTACTGCGCGATGTTCTCATGCAGGCCGTCCATGTATTTCCAGCCGCCGCCTTTGCCGTTTTGGTCACCGAACAGAGTCAGCCATGCGATCACATCAAAGTAGCCCGTGCCGCTGGAGGCCGGGTTGGGCATGACGATTTGGCCTTTGTAAATGGGTTTGACCAAGTCTTGCCAAGACTCAGGCTTGGGTATATTGCGTTTTTTGGCTTCCACGGTGTTAAAGCAAATCGTGGCACCCCAGACATCCATGCCCCACCAAGCTGGTGGGTTGGCCTTGTCACGGTACTGCGGCATGATGGCATCTAAGTTCAATGGCGCAAAGGGCTCGAGCATGCCGTTTTTGTTCATCAGCGCCAGGCTGGTGGCCGCCACACCCATGACCGCATCGGCTTGGGGGTTGGCTTTTTCAGCCAACAGTTTGGCTGTGATCACACCGGTTGAGTCGCGAACCCATTTGAGTTCGATTTCGGGGTGCACTTTATTGAAACCTTCTTGGTAGGCTTTCAATTGGTCCACTTCCAAAGCGGTGTAAACCAAGAGTTGTGTTTTTTGAGCAAAGGCCAAAGAGCCTAACAAAAGTCCGCCGATCAGCAGGGCTGATTTGCAAAGTGAACGCATACGAAATCCCTTTTAAAGGTTAAAACCATCTACTTTCCACGCGCAACATGACAAGCGCGTGACAAGCGCGTGAAAATTCATTGGAAAGCAAGATAACACGCTTGTCAATTGTTTTTTGTAAATTGTTGACAATCTGCTGTTTTGTGATTCAATGGAGGCTATGCCTCTTCAATTTGCTGACCCTGCCGCTTTGTCCCATTCCACCATTGCCATGCTGCAAACCAATTCGCTGACCGGCGCAGTGCAGCAGGAGATTGAGCGCCTGATCAATGCAGGCGAATTGGGCCCGGGCGACAAACTCACCGAGGCGGTCATGGCCGAACGTTTGGGTGTCTCTAGGGGCCCTGTGCGCGAGGCCTTTCGTGTGCTGGAGGAGGCTGGCCTAGTCCGGTTGGAAAAAAATCGTGGTGTTTTTGTGCGGCAAGTTCCGCTGGAGGAGGCGCTGGAAATTTTTGACATGCGCGCCATGATCGAGGCCCACGTCGGCAGCAATTTGGCTGGTAATGCAACGCTTGAGCAATTGGCGCATTTGCAAAGCTTGATCGATCAAATGGACAAAACAGTCAAAGCGCAAGACGAGGCCGCGTATTACCGCTTGAACATCGCGTTCCATGAATCGATGGTGACTTTTTCTGGCAACAAAAAACTTCTGGGCATGTACCAAAAACTCACGCGTGAATTGAGTTTGTTTCGCCGGCGCAATTTGGCAGACCATTCATTGTTGGCCACGTCAGTCAATGAGCACAGAGAAATGCTGCAAGCCATTCGTTCAGGCAATGCAAACAAGGCGGCTGAAACGCTGCGACAACACGTGCTCATGAGCCGCGAGAGAACGATCCGAAATTATCTTCAATTTTCTGAACAACTTGCTCCTTGAGAGAAACCTATGAAAGTCAATGACCGAAACTATCAAATGCCCAAGCAGCCCGTGGTGGTGGTGTGTGTGGATGGGTGTGAGCCTGATTATTTGGGGCAAGCCGTGGCCGCTGGCCACATGCCTTGGATGAAAAACGTGTTGGCCCAAGGCACCGGTTTGCAAGCCGATTGTGTGGTGCCCAGCTTTACCAATCCGAATAATTTATCGATTGTCACGGGCGTGCCCCCCAGTGTGCATGGCATCTGCGGCAACTATTTGTACGACAGCGCCAACAATGTCGAAGTCATGATGAACGATCCGAAATGGCTGCGTGCACCCTCCCTTTTGGCGGCCTTGGCCGATGCGGGTTGCAAGCTGGCAGTTATCACAGCCAAAGACAAACTGCGCCAATTGCTCGGCCATCAAATGAAGGGCATTTGCTTCTCCGCTGAGAAGGCAGACAAAGCCACCTTGGCCGAACATGGCATTGACGATGTGTTGAACAAAGTGGGCATGCCTTTGCCCAGTGTTTACAGCGCAGACTTATCAGAGTTTGTTTTTGCTGCTGGGGTGTGGTTGATGAAAAATCAGCGTCCCGATGTGATGTATTTGTCGACCACAGATTACATCCAGCACAAGTTCGCTCCCGGCACAGAAGGGGCCAATCAGTTTTACGCCATGATGGACAGTTACATGGCGCAACTCGACGCCATGGGCTGCGTGGTGGTGCTGACTGCCGACCACGGAATGAACGCCAAGGTGGGCATGGACGGCCAGCCCAAGGTGATTTATTTGCAAGATTGGTTTGACGCGTGGTTGGGCCAAGGTCTGGTGCGCGTGATCTTGCCCATCACCGACCCCTATGTGGTGCACCACGGTGCTTTGGGCTCCTTTGCCACCATCTATTTGCCAAGTGGCACAGACCCGCTTCAAGCCTGCGCCAAGTTGCAAGCTGAGCACGGAATTGAAGTGGTGTTAACGCGCGCCCAAGCTGCTGCTCAATTTGAGCTGCCAGCCGACCGCTTGGGCGACCTGGTGGTGGTCTCTGAGCGTGACACGGTGCTTGGGACTTCCAAGGCCAAGCACGATTTGTCGGGCCTGGATGTGCCGCTCCGATCGCACGGCGGCATCAGCGAGCAACGCGTGCCTTTGGTGATCAACCGCGCCATTCCCCATTTAGACCGGCAGCGGCGCTGGCGCAATTTTGACGCCTTTGATTTGGCATTGAACTGGGCCCAACAGGCTTGAAAGGACGCATATGAGTCAGGTTTCACAATTTATCCTAGACCACCAACTCAATGCCATGCGCATTGGCGGTCGCAAAGTGGGTGCTGCGCGCGAGCGGCACATTCAGGTCTTTAATCCTTTCACCGAACAACTTTTGGGCACAGTGCCCAAGGCCACTGTGGAAGAAGTGCGCCAAGCGTTTGAGATCGGCCACGCCTACAAGCCCAAGTTGACGCGCTTTGAGCGCGCCGACATTTTGAACAAGGCAGCGGCTTTGGTGCGCGAACACTTGAACGATATTGCCCAGTTGATCACGGCCGAAGCAGGGCTGTGCTTGAAGGACTCGATTTACGAAGCCGGGCGTGTCAGCGATGTGCTGCTGTTTGGCGCGCAAGAAGTGTTGAAAGACGATGGCCAAATATTCAGCTGCGATTTGACGCATCACGGCAAACAGCGCCGGGTCTACACGCAGCGCTCGCCATTACTGGGGGTGATCTCGGCCATCACGCCGTTCAATCACCCGATGAACCAAGTGGCGCACAAAGTCATTCCCAGCGTGGCCACGAACAACCGGATGGTTTTAAAGCCTTCAGAGAAGGTGCCGTATTCGGCCATCTATTTTGCTGATCTTTTGTACCAGGCCGGTTTGCCCCCGGAAATGCTCAGCGTGGTCACCGGTGATCCAGCAGAAATTGCCGATGAGCTGTTGACCCATCCGGCTGTGGACTTGATCACCTTCACGGGCGGTGTGGCCATTGGCAAATACATTGCCAGCAAGGCAGGCTACCGGCGCATCGTGTTGGAGTTGGGTGGCAATGATCCCTTGATCGTGATGGAAGATGCAGACCTGCAAGAGGCCTCGAATCTGGCCGTGCAAGGCTCCTATAAAAATTCGGGTCAACGCTGCACCGCAGTCAAGCGCATGCTGGTGCATGAGGCTGTGGCTGAAGAATTCACCGACTTGGTGGTGAGCAAAACCAAAGCTTGGACATACGGTGACCCGGCCAACCCAGACAATTTGATGGGCACTGTGATTGACGAAGCCGCTGCCAAATTTTGTGAGTCGCGTGTCAATGAGGCGGTGGCGCAAGGCGCCCGCTTGTGGGTTGGCAATCAGCGACGGGGCGCTTTGTATGCACCCACGGTGCTCGACCAAGTTCGCCCAGAGATGAGTCTGGTGCGCGAGGAGACATTTGGCCCGGTCTCGCCCATCATTCGATTTGCCAACATTGACCAAGCCATTCAAATGGCCAATGGCACAGCTTATGGACTGTCCAGCGGGGTTTGCACCAACCGCATGGACTACATAGTGCGATTCGTGAACGAGTTGCAAATGGGCAGCGTCAATGTGCGTGAAGTGCCCGGTTACCGGCTGGAGCTAACGCCCTTTGGCGGCATCAAAGATTCGGGCCTGGGTTACAAAGAAGGCGTGCAAGAGGCCATGAAGAGCTTTACAAATATCAAAACTTATTCGCTGCCCTGGGCCTGATCAGGATGCAGCATTTGTTGAACCTGTTGGCCGCAATTGCCTTGCTGGTGTGGGGTACTCACACGGTGCGCACAGGCATCTTGCGCGTCATGGGGGGGTCTTTGCGTGATGCATTGTCCAGCAGCGTTCGCAAGCCCGTTTGGGCTTTTGCCTCAGGTGTGGGTGTTAGCAGTTTGCTGCAGTCCAGCACCGCGACTTGTTTGATTGTCAGCTCGTTTGTCGGGCAAGGCCTGTTTTTGACGTCGACTGCCTTGATCATGATGCTCGGCGCTGACGTGGGCACCAGTTTGATGGCCTTGCTGTTTTCTTTTGACATGAGTTGGCTCTCCCCCTTATTGATTGTGGTGGGTGTTGTGACTTTTGTGACCAATCAAAACAACACCGCGGGTCGATGGGGGCGGGTGGCCATTGGTCTGGGTTTGATGACGCTGGCTTTGCGCTTGATTGTGGAGGCCACACGGCCCATCACCGAATCCCAGGGTATGCACGTTCTTTTGAGCGTCTTGCCCAACGACCCACTGATTTTGATGTTGGTCGGTGCCTTCTTAACCGTGATTTCTTATTCCAGTTTGGCCATGGTTTTGTTGACGGCCACTTTGTGCCATACGGGGGTGCTGTCATTGTCCATGGCTTTGGGCTTGGTGCTGGGTGCCAATTTGGGAAGTGGCTTGTTGGCATTTTTGACGCTTTCCAAATCTTTGCCTGCTGTGCGCCGTGTGCCCTTGGGTAATCTGTTTTTCAAGGTGATTGGCTGCATGCTGGCCCTGCCATTTTTGTCTTACTTCCCGCCTGTGGCGCAAGAATTGCAAGCCCTGCACTTGGATCCGGTGGTGGGCTTTCACGTGATGTTCAACCTCTTGTTGACGGTTTCCCTGGTGGGCTTGACCGGCAAAGCTGGAGCCTGGTTGGCGTTGCATTTGCCCGCCACTGCGGTAACCGAAGGCGCTGTCCAACCCAAGTACCTTGACCCGACTGCACTGAGCACACCTTCGCTGGCCATTGCCTGCGCCGCACGCGAAGCTTTGCACCAAGCCGATGTGGTGGAAACCATGCTGCGCGGCATCATGCCGGTGATTCAAAATGACGATACGGATCTGGCCGCTAAATTGCGAAAAATGGACGACGGTGTAGACCATTTGTATTCGTCGATCAAATTTTATTTGACACAAATTTCGCGTGAGGCCTTGTCGCAAAGAGAAGGTCAGCGCTGGGCTGACATCATGTCATTTGCCATCAACATGGAGCAAGTCGGCGACATCATTGAGCGCGTCTTACAAGACATTGAGGACAAAAAAATTGCCAAGGCCCGGACTTTTTCTCAGGCCGGATTGGCTGAAATTGAAGATTTGCACCAAAGGCTGGTGACCAATTTGCAACTGGGCATGAGCGTGTTTTTGGATGGCGGCGTTCGCAATGCACAGTCTTTGCTGGAGCAAAAAGTACAGTTTAGGAACTTAGAACACGAATACGCCAGCCGCCATTTGACGCGCTTGCAAGAAAACACGCTGCAAAGCATTGGCACCAGTTCTTTGCACATTGACTTGATCAGCGACTTAAAGCGCATCAATTCGCACATTTGCTCCATTGCATATCCAATTTTGGAGCAAGCCGGCGCATTGGCCAGCACGCGATTGAAGTAACCTGACTTGATGACTGACTAGGGGCAACACCATGGCATTGAGCTTGAACGACATTGAAAAATTGTTTCAACACCGCGGACACGAACAGTACAGTGGTGAGCCCGTCACGCAACTTGAGCATGCTTTGCAGGCTGCATTTTTGGGCGAGCAAGAGGGGGCCAGCGACGAATTGGTCACGGCTGCTTTTTTGCATGACCTGGGTCATTTGTTGCACGACCTCGGAGACACCCCCAGCATGCACGGTGTCGATGATGTTCACCAATACAGGGTCATTCCATTTTTGCGCAATGTGTTCCCCCAAAGCGTGATCGATGCCATTGAGCGCCATGTCGATGCCAAGCGCTACTTGTGCGTGGCACGGCCAGCGTACTACGCCGGTTTGTCGGAAGACTCTAAGCGCAGCTTGCAATTGCAGGGTGGAATTTTTACCCAGAGCCAAGCCGATGAATTCATTGCCCAGCCCGGCGCTCCCGAGGCGGTGCGCCTGCGTGTGTGGGACGATTTGGCCAAAAACCCCGGCCTTCAAACGCCTGACTTGGCGCATTACATGCAAACGGCAAAGCGCTGCGCTTTGAGGCCTTAGGATGGCCATGACCTGGCCCGTGTTGATGGCCGTGCTGTTTGGCGCCTTGCTGCACGCCAGCTGGAATGCACTGGTCAAGTCGAGCCAAGACAAAACATTGGACACCGCCTTGATCCATGTGCTGTGTTCCTTGTTGGCCTTGCCCATTTGTTTGTATGTGGGCCCTCCGCCCGATCAATCTTGGCCATTTATTTTGTGTTCTTTGGTGGTGCATGTGGGGTATTACTTTGCATTGGCTGGCGCTTACAAGCATGGTGATTTGGGCTTGACCTACCCCTTGATGCGCGGCACAGCGCCTATGTTGGTGGCCTTGGCCTCTTTGGCCTTGTTAGACGAATCCTTAAGCAGCATGGCCTGGTTGGGCGTGGCAGCCATTTCCGCCGGTGTTTTGTTACTGGGTTTGAGCCAAGGCTGGTGGGCACATCGCAAGGCAGTTTGGTTTGCATTGAGCAATGCCGTTTTGATTGCCATTTACACCGTGATTGATGCCAAGGGCGCGCGCAGTTCTGGCCATGTCCTACAGTATGTGGCCATGCTGTTTGCGCTGGACGGGTGGCCATTTGCTTTGCTGGTTTTCATGCAGCGCAAGGGGCGCGTTTGGCCTTATGTGCAATCGCGTTGGCCAATGGCCATGGGCGGTGCGGCTGCTTCTTTGGGTTCTTACTCGATTGCTTTGTGGGCCATGACCGTAGCTCCCGTGGCGATGGTGGCGGCCCTGCGCGAAACATCTGTGTTCTTTGCGGCCTTGATTGGTGCTTGGCTGCTGCATGAACGCTGGACTCGCCAACGGGTGCTAGGCACAGTGGCTATCTTGTCAGGTGTTGCTGCGCTGCGCTTGGGTTGACAGACAAGAGGAATTTGAAATGACGACAAAAACCTTGCCTTCGCGCGCCAAAGTGGTGATTGTGGGAGGCGGCATTGCGGGCTGCTCTGTGGCCTACCACTTAGCGCAATTGGGTCAAACCGAAGTTCTCTTGTTGGAGCAAGGCAAGTTGACCTGCGGCACCACATGGCACGCTGCCGGCTTGGTGGGGCAAATGCGGCCCAACCGCAACATGACGCGCATGAGCAAATACGGCATCGACTTGTATTCTTCCTTGGAAGCGAAAACCGGCTTGGCCACAGGATGGAAACAATGCGGCAGCGTGAACGTGGCGCGTACGCCAGAGCGCATGCAGGTGTTGCGCAAACAAATTGCATTGGCTCGAAGCTTTGGTGTGGAGGTGCACGAGATCAGCCCGCAAGAAGTGGGTGAACGCGCACCGACTTTGCGCACTGATGATTTGGCCGGTGGCATCTGGATTCCAGGCGATGGCAAAGCCAATCCGGCTGACCTTTGCATGTCGTTGGCCAAAGGTGCGCGCCAAGGGGGTGTGCACATTGTGGAGGACATTCAAGTCACCGGCGTGCAATTGGACAAGGGCCGTGTCAAAGGCATTTGCACAGAACAAGGCGATGTGGAGTGTGAAATCTTGGTCAACTGTGCGGGCCAATGGGCGCGCCAGTTTGGCCGTTTGGCCGGTGTCAACGTGCCGCTGTATTCGGCCGAACATTTCTACATCGTGACCGATAAAATTGAAGGCATTCACCCCATGTGGCCGGTGGTGCGAGACCCTGACGGTTTCATTTATTACAAAGAAGAAGTTGGCGGCTTGGTGATGGGCGGCTTTGAACCGGTGGCCAAGCCATGGCGTGTCGACCCCATTGCGGCCAGCTTTCAATTTGAATTGTTGGGTGAAGATTGGGACCAATTTGAAGTCTTGATGCAAAACGCGATTCACCGAACGCCTTGCCTTGAAACGGCCAAAATCAAGATGCTCTTGAATGGCCCCGAAAGTTTCACGCCCGACGGTAATTTTATTTTGGGCGAAGCCTCCGAAGTGAAAAATTATTTTGTCTGTGCGGGCTTTAACTCTGCTGGCATTGCCAACTCGGGTGGCGCCGGGCGTTTGATGGCCGAGTGGATTGTGGGTGGGCAGGCCAGTGTTGATCTGTGGGATGTGGATGTGCGCCGTTTTGCGCCCTTTACGGGCAACCGAAAAGCCTTGGCTGAACGCACAGCAGAAACACTGGGCCTGCATTACGCCATGCGCTGGCCCCGCCAAGAGTTGCAAACTGTCAGGCCTTTGCGCTGCTCGCCTTTGTACGATTTGCTGGCGGCCAAAGGCGCTGAATTTGGCAGCAAAAATGGCTGGGAGAGGGCCAATTACTTCAGGCCTTTGGGCGCAGCCCCAGCCCAAGACACATTGGGCACGCCCGATTGGCTGCCTTGGGTTCAAGCCGAACAAGCGGCAACGCGAGATGCCGTGGCCTTGTACGATCAAAGTTCTTTTTCCAAAATTTGGGTGCAAGGGCCAGATGCATTGGCCTTGTTGCAATACCTGTGCGCGAATGAAATGGATGTGCCCATTGGCAAGATGGTCTATACGGCGCTGCTCAATGAGCGCGGTGGTTTTGAAAGTGACTTGACCGTCATCAGACTGAGCGAAGACAAGTTTCTGGTGGTCACCGGATCAGGTCAAACAACGCGTGATTTGGATTGGCTCCAGCGTCACGTCAGGCCCGAGATGTCGGTCGTGATCAATGATGTCTCAGCCCAGTACTGCGTACTCTCATTGATGGGCCCCAAGGCCGCCCAATTGTTGTCACGCGTTTGTCCGGATGATCTCTCGCCCCAAGCATTGCCTTTTGCCTTTACGCGCGAGATAGATGTGGGCCATGCCTGCGTGCGCGCAGCGCGCATGAGTTATGTGGGCGGGCCAGGCTATGAGTTGTATATTCCGGTTGAAATGACGCGCCATGTGTATCTGAGTTTGCACCAAGCAGGCGCAGATTTGAGTTTGCGTGATGCTGGCTACTACGCGTTGGACGCTTTGCGCATAGAGCGTGGTCGGCGCGCTTGGGGCGCTGAGATGGGTCCAGATGAAACGCCTTATGAAGCAGGGTTGTGGGCGGGCGTGTGCATCGACAAAGCCGCAGCATTCAAAGGTCAAGACGCATTGCGCGTGCGCGCCAATCAAGCGCTAGAGAAAAAATTGGTCAAGATCACGGCCAGCCATGCACACCATTATTTATGGGGCGGTGAGCCCTTGATGGTGAACGGTGAATTCATCGGCGAAGTGACCTCTGCCGGGTGGGGCTTTGAAGCGCAAGCGGTGGTGGCCTTGGGCTATGTGCGCGGGCCGTGGGCGCAGCGCCCGTTCAATGCCATGCCAGCGCAAGCAGAACTTTGGGGGCAAGGGGTTGCCATTGTGATTCAAGACCTCGAATGAAGTCGCTCTTTTGAGCATGCGAGTCAGTTCCTTGGCGGTGCAATCGGCAACGCGGCATAATTTGGCAACGGCGCAAAAGCGCTGACATGCTTTGAATTTGGATTGACATGACGTTGTTGGCAATATTGATGGGCACACTGGCTGCAGGCATTGGCAGTGTTTGGCTGGCTGCATGGTTGAGCTTTGGCATCATCAGCAAATACACCGAGCACATGCTCAGCTTGGCCGCAGGCGCTTTGTTGGCGACTGCTTTTTTGCACCTGCTGCCGGAAGCTTTTGAAAGTGGTGTTGCGCCCCACAACCTTTTCGTGACCTTGCTGTTTGGTTTGTTGTTTTTCTTTTTGCTCGACAAAGCCGAGTTATGGCATCACGGTCACGAGCACCATCACCATGGCCTTGACCAGCACAACCATGCGCATGACCATGAGCGCCATGAGGCCGGCGCTTCTCATGCTGATTTGAACCACACACACCGCTCACACGCTGACAGTCATGACTTGAAAACAGCAGGCGGCTGGGCTATTTTGGCCGGTGACAGTGTTCACTGCTTTGGTGATGGTGTGCTGATTGCATCGGCTTTTTTAGTCGATTTGCGCTTGGGTGCGGTGGCTTCCCTGGCGGTGCTGGCCCATGAGGTGCCGCACCACATGGGCGATTTGGTGGTACTTCGAGAAGCCAGCGGCAACCGGCAATCTGCGGTTTTGAAAGTCTCTTTGGCTGGTGCAATCACGGCTTTAGGCGGCCTGGCGGGCTACTTGTTGCTGGAGCAACTCAATTGGGTGCTGCCCTACATGCTGGCCATGGCCAGCAGCAGTTTCATTTATGTGGCATTGGCCGATTTGATTCCACAACTTCAAAAGCGCTTGAGCTCGCGCGAAACAGCGGCGCAAGTTGTTTGGCTCTTGGCTGGCATGGGCTTGGTCAGTGCGCTCAGTGCTTTGACGCACAGTCACTGAGTTTTTGCAAACATTTTTTTCAAGATTTAGCGCAAGGCACCCCTGAGGTATTGCACCACTCGCTCCAACTGCCTGGGTACAAAGTAGACAAACCCAAGCCCGCAATTTCCATGGCCAACACATTGGGCACGGCGCTGACACCGCTGCCGCAGTGGTGCACCACAGTTTGTGGGTCACGGCCAGCTAGCAAAGTTTTAAATTCGGCGCGCAAAACGGCAGCAGGTTTGAAAAAACCGTCAGCAGTCATGTTCTCATTGAAGGGCCGGTTCAGTGCGCCTGGAATGTGCCCTGCAATGGGGTCCAATGGCTCAACCTCGCCGCGAAAGCGCGGTGCCCCACGCGCGTCTACCAAGGTTAATTCAGGGCGACCCAATTGCGCAGAAACCTCCGCTGTGCTGACCCAGCGGCGCAATGGCGCATGGAGCGTAAAGCTGCTGCCCGATGCGCTGGCAGGAGCGGATTTTCCTGCAGCTACAGCGCCACCGGCTGCCTGCCAAGCTTGCAGGCCACCGTCTAAAACGGCCACCCCATCGTGGCCCATCCACTTGAGCATCCACCACAAGCGGCCGCAGTAATTGGCACCATTACGGTCGTACACCACCGCTTGCATGTTGTTGGTAAAACCCATTGTGCCAAGCCATGCCGCCACCGATTCACGGCTGGGCAAGGGGTGGCGCCCACCATTGACGGCCAGCGCCGCATCGTGTGTGCTCAGGTTGCGGTCCAGATGCGCGTGCACGGCCCCGGCAATGTGCGCGGCCTCAAACAAGCCGTCTGCCGCTTCGGGTTTCATGAGGTCAAAGCTACAATCAAAGACCATCAAGGCTTGGCCTTGCTGCTGAAGTGTTTGCAGTTGTGCCGCCGATATCAAGGTGGTGTACATGATTTTTCCTAATGCTCTTCAGCCGGTGAGTTGGGCATTGCCCGATTGCGCAAAGCGGTAGCGGCGATGCCACTGAATATGATCAAAACCATGCCGGCCCAGCCGATCCATGGTATTTGATCGTCAAACAATACCATGCCAAACAAAGCCGAAAAAACAATCCCGGCATATTGCAAATTGGCAACCACCAAGGTGGCACCGTCGTTGTAGGCACGCGTCATGAAAAACTGCCCTAAGGCCGCTAAAACGCCAATCGGTAGCAGCCAAAGTGCTTGGGGCCACAGCCATGGACTGGTTCCAGTGAAAAGCAAGCAGACAGCGCCAGAGAGACAAGCGCCGAGAGAAAAATAAAAAACAGTGCGTGATATGGGCTCGCCCAAGCGCCCCAAAGTCACGACTTGCAAATACGCCATGGCGGCGACCATGCCCGACATCAAGCCTATCAATCCGGCAAACAATTGATTTTGCTCAAACGTGGGGCGCAAAAGCATGACCACGCCGGCAAAGCCTGTGAGAACAGTCAAGATCACCGGGCCTTGGCGCGCCGCATCTTTGAGCGAGCCCACGAGCAAGGTGCCGCCTACCAAAAAAGCCGCCACCCAGATGCCACTCATGTAATTCAAAGTCATGGCGGTGGCCAAGGGCAAATCAGTGATGGCGTAAAACCAACCTGCCAAGGACACCACCCCCACGACGGCGCGCCACAAATGCATCATGGGCACGGGAGTTTTCAAATCAATACCTTGCCTGTGGCACACCACAACCATGATCAATGTACCAATGGCGCCGCGGTAACACACCAACTCTGCGGTGTTGAAGTGGATCGCGGCAAATTTAACGCAGACACTCATGGCGGAGAAAAACAGCGATGCCAAAAGCATCCATAACGCTTGCATGCTGTTTAATCTTTCATGCTGCGGCGGTACCACTCATGAAAGTGTTGCATGCCGTCTTCCATCGGGCTTTGGTAGGGGCCAACTTCGTTGTCGCCGCGTTTCATCAAGGCCTTGCGCCCGGCGTCCATGCGCTCACCAATTTCGTCGTCTTCAAGGCAAGTTTCCATGTAAGCAGCTTGCTGAGATTGCACAAACTCGCGCTCAAATGCGACGATCTCCTCGGGGTAATAAAACTCCACCATGTTGAGCGTTTTTTCTGGGCTGATAGGGTGCAAGGTTGAGACCGTCAACACATGGGGGTACCACTCGACCATGATGTGCGGGTAGTAAGTCAGCCAGATTGCGCCGTACTCTGGCACTGCACCTTGCCGGTATTTCATCAGCTGCTTTTGCCAGCGGTCGTAGACGGGGCTGCCAGCTTTGCTCAAGCGGTTGGCCACGCCCACGGTTTGCACCGAATACTCGGGCTTGAACTCCCAGCTTAAATCGTCACAGGTGACAAAGCTGCCCAAGCCCGGGTGAAATGGCTCAACGTGGTAGTCCTCGAGGTAAACCTCAATGAAAGTCTTCCAGTTGTAATTGCATTCATGCAACTCAACACGGTCCAAGCTAAAACCCGTGAAATCCAGGGCAGCGCGTGGCCCCATGCCAGCCAAGTCCTTGGCAATGTCGCGCCCATTGTCTTCAAACAACAAACCATTCCACTCGCGCAGCGGGTAGTTGTTCAGGTTCAAGCAGGGGTCTTGGGCAAAATGGGGCGCGCCCAGCAAATGGCCATCGGGCGCATACGTCCAGCGGTGCAAGGGGCAAACTATGTTGCCACCGGCGCTGCCTTTTTGCTGCGCATGCAAAGACCCACGCCCCTGCAGCATGACGGCTTGACGGTGCCGGCAAATATTGGAGATCAGCTCCACGCCGCGCTCAGAGCGCACCAAAGCGCGCCCTTGCCCCTCTTGGGGCAGCGCATGGTAGTCGCCCAAGTCGGGCACCGACAATTGGTGCCCCACATACCGGGGACCCTGCTGAAAAATGGTTTTCAGCTCGCGCTCGAACAGCGCCTCGTCAAAGTAACTTGAAACTGGTAGTTGGCTTGCGGCCTGCTGCAGTTGAAGACTTAAATCAGACATGGAGTGACCTGACCTAGAGACTCCCCCTATGAAGGGGCAGGAACACGCCGGATGCCCAAAGGCATTGGCGCGAAAAAAGCGGACTTGCGTCCGCCGAAGAAGCATTGATTGTAGCCTTGACTCATGCCAAAGGCTCTTGAAGCCTTTAAAATCGACTTCTTTAGCCCAAGTTTGATCCATGCCCAAAGCGCCCACCCCCACTTCCCCTGAAGCACAGCCTGCGGCGCAGACGGCCATGCCCGAAAGCTACGAGTTGGCGTTGCAAGAGTTGGAGCAGTTGTTGGCGCAACTTGAGTCGGGCCAATTGCCTTTAGACCAGCTGCTCACGCATTACCAGCGCGGGGCGAGCTTGTTGACTTTTTGCCGCGACCGTTTGAGTGCAGTAGAAAACCAAATCAAGGTGCTGGACGATGGGGTATTGAAACCTTGGAACGGTGCATGAGCGGTCAATTTTCGAATGCATTGGATCTGGCCGATTGGTCCCAGCGCCGGCTCGCGCAAGTCGAGCAGACCTTGCGGCAAGGGATTGACGCGCATGCCCCTGCGGGTTTAGGCCAAGCCATGCGCTACGCTGTTTTAGACGGCGGCAAGCGCCTGAGGCCATTGTTGGTGCTGGCTGCGGCCGAGGCGGTGGGGGTCGATTTAGAGGCTGCTGTGATCTCAGCTCACCCCAGCGCGGTGGCCGCCTTTCGGGCCGCATGTGCCATCGAGCTGGTGCATGCGTATTCATTGGTGCATGACGACATGCCCTGCATGGACAACGATGTTTTGCGCCGCGGCAAGCCCACCGTGCATGTGAAATTCGGACAAGCGCAGGCTTTGCTCGCAGGTGATGCTTTGCAAGCCTTGGCCTTTGAATTTTTAACGCCCCAAGACGGCAGCACAGACTTGCAGGTGCAAGCCGTTCAAGTGGGCCTGCTGGCCCGTGCGGCGGGCTACCAAGGCATGGCCGGCGGGCAAGCCATCGATCTGGCCAGCGTCGGGCTGCCTCTGAATGAAGCGCAGTTGCGCCAAATGCACGGCATGAAAACCGGTGCGCTGCTGTTGTGCAGCGTTCGAATGGGCGCTGTGTGCAATGGCAAACCGCCAGCGCAAGTGACCAGCTCCTTGGCCGCCTTTGCTCAGGCCTTGGGGCTGGCTTTTCAAGTGGTGGACGATGTTTTGGATGTCACGGCTGACTCGGCCACTTTGGGTAAAACTGCCGGCAAAGATGCTGCCGCAAAAAAGCCCACTTATGTTTCATTGATGGGCTTGCAAGCTGCCCAAGCCTTTGCCGATAAACTGTACCAAGAGGCGCTGGCGGCATTGGCTGGCAGTGGCCTGAACCCCACCTCGACCCAAGCGCTGCGCGCCTTGGCGCGTCAGGTGGTGCAACGAGACAAATGACCATGCTTCTTGAATCGATTCACAGCCCCGCCGATGTGCGCCGCCTGCAGCGCAGCGAGCTGCCGCAACTGGCCGACGAGGTGCGCGCTTGTGTGCTGAAAAATGTGTCCCAAACGGGTGGCCACTTGAGCTCCAACTTGGGTACTGTGGAGCTGACGGTGGCCTTGCACCATGTGTTTGACACGCCGCACGACCGCATTGTGTGGGACGTTGGGCATCAAACCTACCCACACAAAATATTGACAGGGCGGCGCGAACGCATGCCCACGCTGCGGCAACTGGGCGGCTTGTCAGGCTTTCCGCGGCGCGAGGAGAGTGAGTACGACACATTCGGCACGGCGCATTCATCCACCAGCATTTCTGCGGCATTGGGCATGGCTGTGGCAGCGCGGCAAAAAGGTGAATCGCGGCATTGCATCGCCGTGATTGGTGACGGCGCCATGACCGCAGGCATGGCCTTTGAAGCGCTCAACAATGCGGGCGTTGAAGATTGCAAATTGCTGGTCATCTTGAACGACAACGACATGTCGATCAGCCCACCGGTGGGGGCCTTGAACCGTTATTTGGCGCAGCTCATGAGCGGGCGTTTTTATGCAACTGCGAAGAACGTTGGTAAAAGTGTTTTAAAAGGTGCACCGCCCCTGTTCGAATTGGCCAAGCGTTTGGAGGAGCACGCCAAAGGCATGGTGGTGCCAGCCACTTTGTTTGAGAAATTTGGCTTCAATTACATTGGCCCGATTGATGGCCATGATCTCGAATCATTGATCCCCACTTTGGAAAATATCAAGCACCTGAGTGGCCCGCAGTTTTTACACGTGGTGACCAAAAAAGGCCAAGGCTACAAACGGGCAGAAGAAGACCCCGTCAATTACCACGGGCCTGGCAAATTTGACCCAGCAGTCGGCTTGGTGCCAGCCGCCACTCCCAGTAAACCCGGTTTCACCCAAGTCTTTGGTGCGTGGCTGTGCGACATGGCCGCGCACGATCCGCGTTTGGTCGGCATCACCCCCGCCATGCGCGAAGGCTCGGGCATGGTCGAGTTTCAAAAGCGTTTTCCCGGGCGCTACTATGACGTTGGCATTGCAGAGCAACACGCAGTGACGTTTGCAGCGGGGCTGGCCTGCGAAGACTTAAAGCCCGTACTGGCCATTTACTCGACCTTTTTGCAACGCGGCTATGACCAATTGATTCACGATGTGGCCATTCAAAACCTGCCCGTGGTGTTCGCTTTGGACCGCGCAGGTCTGGTGGGCGCAGACGGCGCGACGCACGCAGGGGCCTACGACATTGCCTTTTTGCGCTGTATCCCCAACATGAGTGTGGCTTGCCCCAGTGACGAGCGCGAATGCCGCCAACTTCTGAGCACCGCCTTTGCCCAAAACCATCCGGTGGCGGTGCGCTATCCGCGCGGCGCAGGGGTGGGCGTGCCAGCGGGCACAGACCTTGACACACTGCCTTTTGGCAAAGGGCAAATTCGCCGCCAAGGCCAGGGTCTGTGCATTTTGGCGTTTGGTACTTTGCTGTATCCGGCCTTGGCCGTGGCCGAAAAACTCAATGCCACGGTGCTCAACATGCGCTGGGCCAAGCCCTTGGACACCGATTTGCTGCTGCAAGTGGCAGCCACCCATGAACTTCTCGTCACGCTGGAAGATGCTTGCTTGATGGGCGGCGCAGGCAGTGCCGTGGGCGAGGCCTTGCAGGCCGCTGGCATTCAAAAATCGCTTTTGTCCTTGGGCTTCAAAGACGAGTTCATTGAGCATGGTGACCCCGCCAAGCTGATGGCCCTGCATGGTTTAGATGCTGCTGGCATTGAGCGGTCGATTCGCCAAAAGCTTGATCTCAGTCACTTGTAGAGGGTAAGCCCGCTTTTTGAGCGGGTTGTATTTCATATAATCTGACCGCACTCTGGCCTAAGACAAAGGCCCCATTAACTCAATGGAGACACCATGAATTTTCTGCTTTCGCTGTCCAAACGGATAGACCAAATCACCGAGTGGGTCGGGCGGTGGGTTGCTTGGCTGGTATTGGCCTCGGTCCTGATCAGTGCCGGCAATGCCATTTCGCGCAAAGCTTTTAACTTGAGCTCCAACGGCTTCCTAGAAATTCAGTGGTACCTGTTTGCCGCCGTTTTCATGTTGGCATCGGGCTACACCTTGATGCGCCAAGAGCATGTGAAGATCGATGTGATCTCGGGGCGCTTTTCCAAGCGAACCCAAATCTGGATTGACATCGTGGGTATTTGCCTATTTTTGTTGCCCTTTGTTTACTACATCATCAAATTGGCCATGCCTCTGGTGATCAATGCCTTCATCACCAAAGAAATGTCGTCCAATGCGGGCGGCTTGATCCGCTGGCCGGTGTTTGCATTGCTGCCTGCGGGCTTGCTGCTGCTGGGCATGCAGGCCATCTCTGAGCTCATCAAGCGCATCGCTTTCCTCAAGGGCTTGGTGCCTGACCCCAGCAAGAAACCGGGGGCCAAGACACCCGAGGAAGAGTTCGCCGAGTTCCTGCTCCAAAAAGAAGTCGCTGCGCGCGAAGCCGCTTTGATAGGAGCGCAAAAATGAATGAATTTCTGATTGCCAACATGGCGCCGATCATGTTTGCCTCGCTGATCTTGTTCTTGATGTTTGGCTATGCAGTGACCTTCTCGCTGGCCGCATGCGGGCTGTTCTTTGGTTTTGTAGGGGTTGAGCTGGGCGTGATCCAAGAAAGTTTCTTGCAAAGCCTGCCTCTACGCATGTTTGGCATCATGCAAAACGACACGCTGCTGGCCATTCCATTTTTCACTTTCATGGGCTTGATCTTAGAGCGCTCGGGCATGGCCGAAGACCTGCTGGACACCATCGGGCAGTTGTTTGGCCCGATCCGTGGCGGCTTGGCCTACGCGGTGATTTTGGTGGGCGCCATGCTGGCCGCTACCACGGGCGTGGTCGCCGCTTCAGTGATCTCCATGGGCTTGATCTCGCTGCCCATCATGCTGCGCTACGGCTACGACCGGCGCGTGGCAGGCGGCGTGATTGCCGCCTCGGGCACTTTGGCGCAGATCATCCCGCCTTCGCTGGTTTTGATTGTGCTGGCTGATCAACTGGGCAAAAGCGTGGGCGATCTGTACAAAGGCGCGTTCATTCCGGGCTTTGTGCTGACGGGTTTGTACATTGGCTACATCTTGTTGATCAGCTTCATCCGGCCGCAATGGGTTCCGGCGCTGCCCACTGAGGCCCGTACGATCCGTGAGACCGATGGCAGTTCGGGCCTGCGCTCACTGAGCATCTTGGTTGTCCTGTCGACAGCGATTGCCGTGGCATTTGCCAAATCGCGCCCAGACAGCATGCCTTTGGACGAGTTGATCGTTCTGTCGATGAGCGTTGGCGTTGGTTTTGCATTCTTTACTTCGGTGCTCAACAAGGTCACCAAACTGGGCCTGCTGTCCAACATGGCCGAGCGCGTGACTTTTGTGATGATCCCGCCGCTGGCGTTGATTTTCTTGGTTTTGGGTACCATTTTCTTGGGCATTGCCACCCCTACCGAAGGCGGCGCCATGGGCGCAGTCGGCGCGCTGATCATGGCGATTGCGCGCGGCCGGATTGACCTCAAACTGATACGCCAGGCCATGGACTCGACCATGAAGCTGTCGTGCTTCGTGCTGTTCATTTTGATCGGCGCCACGGTGTTCAGCTTGGCCTTTCAAGGCGTTGACGGGCCTAAGTGGGTTGAGCACCTGTTGACTGGCCTGCCGGGTGGGCAGTTGGGCTTTTTGATTGTGGTGAACATCTTGGTGTTCGTGCTGGCCTTTTTCTTAGACTTCTTTGAGTTGGCTTTCATCATCATCCCGCTGATCGGGCCCGTGGCCGAAAAGCTGGGCATCGATTTGGTGTGGTTTGGTGTGTTACTGGCGGTCAACATGCAGACCTCGTTCATGCACCCGCCCTTTGGCTTTGCATTGTTTTATTTGAGGAGCGTGGCCCCTGCAGAGGACTACACCGACAAAGTTACCAAAAAGCCCATCAAGAAAGTCACAATCGAGGAAATTTATTGGGGCGCCGTTCCCTTCGTGATCATCCAAGTGTTCATGGTCGCTTTGATCATTGCCTTTCCAGGCTTGGTCTCAAGCGGCATTGGCCAAGAAGCCACGATCGACGCGGACAAAGTACTGATGCAGATGCAAGTTGATAAGGACGAGGACGCTGACAAACAGGATACAGACGAGAAAGGTGCTGCTGGCAAAGCAGCCGGCGCAGCATCATCCGATGAAGAAGAGGTGGACCCTATGAAGCGCATGATGGAGTCCATCAAAACCGATCAAAAGAAGCCCTAAGACTTCGCGCAAGGTGAAAAAACCCCGCGAACGCGGGGTTTTTTCTGAGTTTCAAGCACCGGCCGGGATGCCAGAAGGTTGGATATAGCCCAGTTTCCAGGCCATCAAAATGCAGGCAAACAAAAGGATGGAAAATCCAACGCGAAAGGCCAAGGCTTTGGCCATCCGGCCGTGGTTTGATTTGGCAGGGGTGTCTGCGTTGATGTCGTCATTTTGCGTTGCGTCCTTGCCCCCGCGCATCATGAAAAACAAAGCCGAGCCCAGACTGCCCAAAATAGCCAAGAATGCAATTGCAACAAAAATTTTCATGAATCGAATTATCGGATGAGTTGGCCTGTTTTTGCAATTGGGCCCCAAAAGTACAAAAAGCTCGCAGTGGCGCTGGCTGCTGTGCTGGGCGTTGCATTGACCAGTTCCATGGGTTTTTGGCAATTGAGCCGGGCTCAAACCAAATTGGATTGGCAGGCCAAGGCCGCGCAAATGGCGCAATTGCCCATTTTGGACGGTTCCTTGCTAGGCCCTCGCAGCGACAGTGCGCAAGACCATGCCGGTTTGATTCATCGGCGCGTTGAGCTGCAAGGCCTGTGGCTTGAGAAGTACACCGTTTATTTGGACAACCGCCAAATGAACGCCAAGCCAGGTTTTTATGTGCTCACGCCTTTGCTCGTGCAGGGGGGCGATGATGTGGTCTGGGTTCAAAGAGGCTGGATTGGGCGTGACTTCACCGATCGAACCCGCTTGGCCCCCATCGTGACACCAGCAGGTTCTGTGCGCCTGCAAGGCCTGATAGCCCCCCCGCCATCCAAGCTTTATGCTTTGGGTCAAGAGGGTCAGGGGTTGATACGGCAAAATGTCGACTTGCAAGATTTTCAAGCCGAGACTGGACTGCCTTTGTTGGGGATATCCGTGGTGCAAACAGGCCCTGCTTCTGACGGTTTGCTGCGTGAATGGCCCCAGCCTGCCAGTGGCGTAGACAAGCACTACGGCTATGCTTTTCAGTGGTTTGGCTTGGCCCTTGTGATTGCTTTTCTTTATGTCTGGTTTCAAATTGTCCGACCCCTTCGCCACAAATAATACTTTGCTGCCCAAGGCCCCTGACTGGGAAGATGCGCCCTTGGGCATGACCGTGCACACCTTGCCTATGGCCTCTGAGCTGGCGCAAGCCGACGAGCGCCGCACGCGCATAGGCCGCTTGAAAATGCTGGGTGTGCTCTTGGTCTGCGCGGCCCCGGTGATTGCCTCTTACTTCACTTACTATGTGGTCCGGCCCGAGGGGCGTCGCAATCATGGCGAGTTGATCGAGCCTCAGCGCCCTTTGCCTGCGCTGCAAGTGCAGCAGCTCGATGGCAGCAAAATTTCTTTGCAGTCGCTCAAAGGGCAGTGGCTGTTGATCAGTGTGGCCGATGCGCAATGCGATCAGGCCTGTCAAAAACACTTGTACTTTCAGCGCCAGTTGCGTGAAGCACTCGGGCCAGAGAAAAGCCGCATCGATTGGGTCTGGCTGGCCACCGGTGATGCGCCTTTGCCAGATACGTTGAAATCCGCATTGGGGCAAGCGACCGTGTTGCGTGTGGACGAGAAAACCTTGTCTGCTTGGTTAGAGCCTGCAGCCGGGAAAAACATATCAGAGCACTTGTATGTGGTCGATCCGCTGGGCAATTGGATGCTGCGTTTTCAGCCCGGCATTGACATGGTTTCAGCCTCCAAAGCCAAAAAAGACTTGGAGCGCTTGCTGCGTGCTTCTGCGTTTTGGGACACGCCTGGACGTTAAGACATGAGCGACGTGGACTTGTACAACCTCAGCCCAGCGCTGCGCATGATGGGCGTGGGGCTCTTGATCGCCTTGCTGCCCTTGGTCTGGATCGCTTGGCGGCACCGGGAGGGCAGTAGCGCAGAACGCTTGCAAGCGCTCACGGTCTTGACTTTGTTTTTGACTTTTGATTTGGTTTTGTTTGGCGCCTTCACGCGCTTGACAGACTCTGGGCTGGGCTGCCCCGACTGGCCGGGCTGCTATGGCAGTGCCAGCCCCTTGGGCGCAGTGGTTCACATTGATGCAGCCCAAAGCGCCATGCCGACTGGCCCCGTCACGCATGGCAAGGCTTGGATCGAGATGGTGCACCGCTATGCCGCCACCAGCGTGGGGGTGTTGATTTTGTTTTTAGCGGTGTGCAGCATCGTTTTTCGCCAGAAGGTTTCCGAAAGTTTCAAGTTGTCGCCGGGCTGGGCCTGTTTCACTTTGTTGTGGGTCTGCGCACAGGGCGCCTTTGGCGCGCTCACGGTGACCATGAAGTTGTTTCCAGCCATTGTGAGCTTGCACTTGCTTGGCGGTATCGGGCTCTTGGCTCTGCTGAGTTTGCAAGTGGCGTGGCGGCCATGGGCGCAGCGTGAAAAAATTTCTGCCGCCATGCAAACGGGTTTGTGGGTGGGCTTTATTTTGCTGTGCTTGCAAATTGGTTTGGGCGCTTGGGTCAGCACCAATTACGCCGTCTTGGCCTGTACCGGCTTTCCAGATTGCAGCGGGCAGTGGTGGCCGCAATGGGACGGCAGTGGCTTTGAAATTTGGCGGGCATTGGGCATGAACGGCGCGGGCCAGTTGCTGTCATTTTCTGCTTTGGTTTCGATCCATTGGGCGCACCGCTTGATGGCGCTTGGGGTGTTGACTTTCTTGCTGAGCTTGGCATGGCGCATGCACCGCCAAGGTGTTTTGCAAACGCAAGCGCGTTGGTTGGCACTGCTGAGTGCACTGCAATTTTCAACCGGCTTGTCCAACGTGGTGTTGGACTGGCCATTGGTGGCAGCGCTGGCGCACACAGGTGGCGCAGGTGCCATGGTCATGGTCTTGACCTGGGCTTTGAGCCGCAGTCGCAGCCGTGCATTAACTTTTTCTTTGAGGCCTGCTTTATGAATGCCGCCGCTGACCTTCAAGCTGGCTCGCCCTGGCGCCAATACTACGCGCTGACCAAGCCGCGCGTGGTGCAGCTGATTGTTTTTTGTGCCCTCATCGGCATGGTCTTGGCGGTGCCAGGGGTGCCAAGCGGCGCGCAGTTCAAGCTGGGTTTGCTGGCGTGCGCAGGCATTTGGTTGGTGGCTGGCGCTGCTGCTGCATTTAACTGTTTGGTTGAAAAAACCATCGACGCCAAAATGAAACGCACAGCCTGGCGGCCCACTGCCAAAGGGCAATTGAGCGACATTCAAGCCTTGGTGTTTTCAGCCCTCTTGTGCGCGGCCGGTTCAGGCATCTTGTACTTCACTGTGAACCCCTTGACCATGTGGCTGACCTTTGCCACCTTTGTCGGTTATGCGGTGGTCTACACCTTGATTTTGAAGCCTTTGACGCCGCAAAACATCGTGATCGGTGGTGCTTCGGGCGCCATGCCGCCGGTGCTGGGCTGGGCCGCCATGACGGGCGATGTAGGCCCTGAAGCCTTGATCCTTTTCTTGATTATTTTTCTGTGGACGCCGCCGCATTTTTGGGCGCTTGCGCTGTACCGGGTGGAAGACTATCGCAAATCAGGCCTGCCGATGTTGCCGATCACGCATGGCAATGAGTTCACGCGTTTGCAAGTGCTGTTGTACACGTTTGTTTTGATGGCGGCCTGTTTGATGCCTTTTGCCTACGGCATGAGTTCGTGGTTGTATCTGACGGCAGCGGTGATCTTGAGCTTGGGTTTTATCGGATACGCATGGGCACTTTGGCGCAATTATTCCGATGCCTTGGCGCGCAAGACCTTTCGGTTTTCTTTGATTCACCTCAGTGCTTTGTTTGCAGCACTCTTGGTCGATCACTATTTGTTTTGAACTTGAATGAGTCCATGGCCATGAACACATTGAATGCCTCTGCTGTGCAATGGGTGCGGCGCGTACAGTTAATGCGTTGTGCTGCGTTGCTGTCTGTCGCTGTGGTGGGGTCGCTGGGATTGATGGCTTGCAGTGACAACAAGCCTGCCTTCAAGGGCGTGGACATCACGGGAGCAGACTACGCCAAGACCTTGAACCTGGTGGACCAACACGGTCAAGTGCGCAATTTGAAAGATTTTTCGGGCAAGGTGGTAGTGATCTTTTTTGGCTACACCCAGTGCCCCGATGTGTGTCCAACCTCACTGCAAGAATTGGCAGAAGTCAAACGCTTGTTGGGCGCTGATGGCGAGAAGTTGCAGGGCGTATTTGTCACGGTGGACCCTGAGCGCGATACGGCTGAATTGCTCAAAGCCTACATGCTGAGCTTTGAGCCGACATTCTTGGCGCTCAGGCCAACGCCCGAGCAACTGCCGCTGATTGCCAAAGAATTCAAGATTTACTTTAAACGGGTTGAAGGCAAAACCCCCACCAGTTACACCATGGACCATTCGGCTGGCAGCTACAGCTTTGACACGCAAGGCCGCGTGCGTTTGTTCAATCGCTACGGCATGGGCCCTGCCGCATTGGCGGAAGATTTGAAAACTTTATTGAAATGAAGGCAAAAAAAGCTTGTTCAATCACTTGTGCAAGCTTTTTCGGGCGCGTTAAAAATCAAGCTGCGGCGTAAGCTGTCAGGGCTGTTTTCATTTTCTTCATGGCGGCCACTTCAATTTGGCGAATGCGCTCAGCGCTGACGCCAAACTCATCGGCCAGATCATGCAGCGTCAGGCCGCCTGAGCCATCGTCGTTGACTTTGAGCCAGCGCTCCTCCACGATCCGGCGGCTGCGCTCGTCCAAGCTTTCCAAGGCGGTGGTGATGCCGTCGCTGGCCATCATGTCGCGCTGGTGCGCCTCGATCATGGCGGTGGGTTCGTGGTGCGCATCGGCCAAATAGGCGATGGGGCCAAAGGCGGTTTCGCCGTCGTCTGAGGGTGCGGGGTCCAGCAAAATATCACCACCCGACATGCGGGTTTCCATCTCCATGACTTCCTCGCGCTTGACGTTGAGGGCTTTGGCCATCGTGTCAATTTGCTGAGGCGTTAAAGTCTCGCGGTGCGTGCCGGTGGCTTCGTCAGCGTCGGCTTTCATGCCTTGCTTCATGGAGCGTAAATTGAAAAACAATTTGCGCTGAGCCTTGGTAGTGGCCATTTTGACCATGCGCCAATTTTTCAAAATGTACTCGTGAATTTCGGCCTTGATCCAGTGCAGGGCATAACTCACCAAACGCACACCTTGATCGGGGTCAAAGCGCTTGACGGCTTTCATCAAGCCGATGTTGCCCTCTTGAATCAGGTCGCCGTGGGGCAGACCGTAGCCCAAGTATTGGCGCGAGACAGAGACCACCAAGCGCAGGTGCGAGAGCACCAACTTACCGGCGGCTTCCAAGTCGTTTTCGTTTTTCAGTTTGCGCGCGAACTCTTGCTCTTGCTCTAAAGTGAGCATGGGCATGCGGTTGACCGCAGAAATATAAGCGTCCAAATGCCCCAACGAGGGCACCACGGCCCATGGGTTGTTCAGGGTCATTGCAGTATCAAGGGACCCAGTCATGTGTGTCATAACAGTACTCCTAACTAGTTTTGTCTATTTTAGCACTCTATTGGCTTGAGTGCTAATATATGTAAGTCTATGATTTAATTGTACAATTTTCTTTATTCCGGATTCGGGCGGCCCAATGGCCAGCGTTCAGGCTTGGGAGTTGCCCCTTAGGTCATTGACTAATTGTTTGGCACGCCTTGATAATGGCAGTAAAAATGCCAATACTCAAAACCAAAGCATCCAAGCAAGGTCAGCGTATTTCGACCATCAGGCAAGAAGCTGATGCAAAAGCTCTTTAACTTCTACGAACCAAGAACTTATGACATTTCATTTCATGCAAGGCGCGTGGTGGGTGTGGCCTGTGGCTTTAGCGCTGTACCTCTTGTTCCGCCTTTGGTATGACAACTGGCGTGGGCCCTTGAGCGCGCAAGAGGTTGCGCACTTCATGCACATTGCACAAGCATCCCCAGGCGCAGATCACACCGACATGAAGGTCATGCGGGATTTTTTAGAAAACGACGATGGCAAAGAATTCGTGATGTGCAATTTGGTTAAATTGCATGCGGGCCATGTGGCCCACCCTGTCACCGGGCAATCGAGTCAGCCGCTGGAGTTGTTGCAAGAGTATTTCAAACAATTTCGCCCGGGTCTTTTGCGCAAAGCAGGTCACCCCGTGATCGTCTCGCGCCAAGCGGCCGGTTATGTGGATGCATGGAATGCGCCGCCAGATCCAAAGTGGTCCATCGCGGGCATGATGCGCTACCGCAGCCGAAGAGACATGATTGTGCTGGCCACCAGTGAAAATTTCAACCGTGCGTATCCCTTTAAAGTGGCCGCGCTGTCGCAAACTTTTTCGTTCCCAACGCAAGTTGTGCTCGAGATGGTTCTCAGGCCACGCGGCGCAGTCGGGCTTGGTCTGCTGCTGTTGGCATCGCTGATCCATTTGGCTTCATTGCTGATCAAGGGCATATGAAAGCTGAGGTTCTAGATGGACGGCGCAATCGCACAGTGACAACGCGCAAGAAAATTGTCCAGGCATTTTTTGAATTGATTCGGGAAGGGCATTTGGAGCCCACAGCCGAAGACGTCTCTGTTCGCGCCAAAATGGGCATTCGTACGGTGTTTCGGCATTTCGATGACATGGAAACTTTGTACGGTCAGGTCAACGCAGAAATGCGAAAGATGGTAACCGCCATGTTGCCCTTTGAATACCGGTCTGTGCGATGGCAGGAGCGCCTGCTGGAAAGCTTAGAGGCCAGGTACCTGCTGTTTGAAGCCATGACGCCTTTCTTCATGGTTGCGCAATTGCACCGTCACAAGTCTGCAGTCATCAATACCAACGTGAAGCATGCCAATGAATTGGAACGAACGATTCTGAAAAATCTCATTCCCAAAGAAACGCAAGCCGACGAGAGTCGATTCGAGGCCCTATGCATGCTGCTGAGCTTGGAGGCTTGGATTCGCCTGCGGCGTGAGCAGGGGCTGAGTTTCAATTCGGCCATGGTGGCCGTGCAAGTGGCACTCAAGGCTTTGGCACCATGACGGACAGTTATTTGAATTTCGCCAATTCGGTGGCTGGCGCCAAACTGCTGAGCGCATTGGGCTTGCCCAAGCCCATGGCGTTAGAGCGCTTTGAGGCAGGTCAACCCGTGCTCAAAGGCCCGATATTGCTCGGCGCGGGACCTGACCCGCAGATGCTCCCTGCTTTGGCGCAGGCCTTTGCATCGATGCATGTTCAAAGTCTGGCGCATGCCCAATTGCCGCAATGGATAGCGCCGGCCAACAAGGCTGGCTTGATGACGGGCCGTTGGGGCGTCGATGGCCATGCGGGCGATAAAGTCAAAGCTCTGGTTTTTGATGCGACAGGCATGACCGACAGCAGTCAGTCTGATGCGCTGTATCAATTTTTTCATGACAGCGCGCGCTCGGTTTTACCTTGTGGGCGTGTGTTGATTTTGGGGCGGCCGCCAGAGAGTTGCGTTTCACCGCGCCAAGCCACCATTCAACGGGCCTTGGAAGGCTTGTCTCGCTCATTGGCCAAAGAATTGAAGAAATCCATTGCGGTGCAATTGGTGTATGTGGCGCAAGGGGCAGAATTTCAAATTGAATCAAGTCTGCGTTTTTTATTGTCCCCGCGAAGTGCCTATGTGACTGGGCAGGTTGTGCGCATTGGTGCGGCCGTTGGCAACGGCAACGCCCCCGCTAATTGGGATCAACCTCTGGCCGGAAAAAAGGTTTTGGTGACTGGGGCTTCGCGCGGCATTGGTGCGTCCATTGCCCAAGTGATGACGCGTGAAGGCGCTAGCGTGATTGCCTTGGACGTGCCTCAAGCCAAAGAGGGCTTGGACGCGTTGGCCCTGCAGTTGGGGGCGTCGACTTTGGCGCTGGACATCGGCGCTGAAGATGCCCCAAGGCGACTGACAGAAGCTGCGCTGGCACAAGGGGGCTGGGACGTGGTGGTGCACAACGCAGGCATCACCCGCGACAAAACCATTGCCAACATGAAAGTTGAGTTTTGGCAAAGCGTGATGAACGTCAACCTTTCTGCGCAAGAGCGAATCAATGATGCCTTGGTCGAAGCTGGCGCGCTCACATCGGGGGCTCGCATTGTCTGTGTGTCTTCTATCTCGGGCATCGCAGGCAATGTGGGGCAAACCAATTACGCTTTGTCCAAAGCCGGCGTGGTGGGCATGGTGCAAAGCTTGGCCCCTGTATTGGCCCTCAAGGGCATCACCCTCAATGCGGTGGCGCCAGGCTTCATAGAAACGCAGATGACGGCTACTGTGCCCTTTGCCATTCGAGAAGCAGGGCGCCGCTTGAATGCCATGGGGCAAGGCGGTTTGCCGCAAGACGTGGCTGAGACGATCGCCTGGCTGGCCAGCCCCGCCTCCAATGGTTTGAACGGCAATGTGATAAGGGTCTGCGGGCAAGCCTTGATCGGCGCTTGATGGCCATGCAAACGATCATCATTGAGCAGCCTGCCAAGGCCTGGCAATTATTCAAGGGCGTGCTGACGGCTCGCGGCAAGACACAAACTGATGTGCAAGCCCTGCCCGAGTTGACCAGTGTGCTTCCCAGTGTGGTGTTGAACGCTGCCTCGATCCAGGCTTATGCCAAAGTGTGTGGTTTCACGCCCGAGCAAGGTGTGCCCATCACCTATCCGCAGATGCTGACCTTTCCATTGCTCATGCATTTTTTTGCTTCCAAGCATTGCCCATGGCCGGCCATGGGCACCGTGCACTTGGCCAATCAGATTGATCAGCATGAACCACTTTTTGCAGGTGATACTGTGCGTGTGGAGATGCAAACGGGCGAATTAAGATCACACGAAAAAGGGCAAGTTTTCAATTTGGAAATGCGCATATTTCGGCAAGAAATGTGTGTCTGGCAAGCCAGCCAAACTTTGTTGCGAAGAGATGTGAGCCGTCCTGTGGGCCCCCTCTTTGTCAGTGGCCTGAATGTGGCTTGGCCCTTGTCTCGCCAAACTGATTTCAGTGCCAGCGCCAACATGGGCCGGCGTTATGGCCGGGTCTCGGGCGATATGAACCCGATTCACCTGTGGGCTATAACGGCCAAGCTATTTGGTTTTCGCAAAGCCATCGCCCATGGTTTGTGGACCCAGGCCCGTGCCGTCTCAGCCATGATCCCGTCGCAGCCCTTGGCCAAGGCGCAGTTGCAAGTTGAATTCAAGACGCCGCTTTTTTTGCCAGCCCGGGTGGCCTTGTGGACCACTCACGCAGCACCCGGCCTGCTGGCTCACAATGCCATGTTCGAGGTCAAAAACGCCAAAGGCGACAAAGCCCACTTGCGCGGCCAACTCAGTTACAGCATGGGCTCAGTTGCCTGTGCCAACGCTCACGCATAACCCAAGCTTCAAAGCAGGATTCCAAAATGTCCAAGAGCATTCGCCGCGTCGCCATATTGGGCGGCAACCGCATCCCGTTTGCCCGCTCCAACACGGCTTACGCCAACGCCACCAACCACGAGATGTTCACCGCCACTTTGCAAGGCTTGGTCGACCGCTTTGATTTGCATGGCCTTCGCTTGGGTGATGTGGTGGGCGGTGCGGTGATGAAGCATTCGCGTGATTTCAATCTGGTGCGCGAATGCGTGCTGTCCACCACGCTGTCACGCCAGACCCCGGCCTTTGACCTGCAACAAGCGTGCGGCACAGGGCTGGAAGCGGCCATTGTGGTAGCCAACAAAATTGCCTTAGGCCAAATCGAGTGCGGCATTGCAGGCGGGGTTGACACAACCTCCGATGCGCCCGTGGCCTTGAATGAAAAGATGCGCAAAATTTTATTGACGCTGGGCCGCGCCAAGACCCCCGTGCAACGCATGGCGGCCTTGTCCAGACTGCGCCCTGGCATGTTGGTGCGGCCCGAGTTGCCGCGCAATGGCGAGCCGCGAACCGGCTTGTCGATGGGGGAGCACGCCGAGTTGATGGCGCAAGCCTGGGAGATTCGCCGAGAAGCGCAAGACGCCTTGGCTTTGAAAAGCCATCAAAATTTGGCCAAAGCTTATGACGGCGGTTTTTTCACCGACTTGATGACCCCCTTTAAAGGCATGACGCAAGACAATAATTTGCGCGCTGATTTGACGCTGGAAAAACTCCAAGCCTTGCGCCCTGTATTTGACAAAAAAGTCAGGCCCCAACAAGGCACATTGACTGCGGGCAACGCCACCCCTTTGACCGACGGTGCCTCGGCTGTTTTATTGTCCAGCCCCGAGTGGGCGCAGCAGCGCAACTTGCCGGTGTTGGCCTATCTGAGCTTCAGCGAGGTTGCCGCGGTGGATTTTTTTGAAGAAAAAGAAGGCCTCTTGATGGCACCGGCTTATGCAGTGCCGCGCATGCTGGCGCGGGCAAAACTGAGTTTGCAAGATTTTGATTTTTATGAAATTCACGAGGCCTTTGCAGCGCAAGTGCTGTGCACTTTGAAGGCCTGGGAAGATGAAAAATTCTGTCAAGAAAAATTAGGCCTCAAGCGAGCATTGGGAAAAATTGACCCAGACAAAATCAATGTCCTGGGCAGCTCTTTGGCCGCAGGCCATCCTTTTGCAGCAACGGGCGCACGCATCGTGGCCACCTTGGCCAAACTGTTGGCACAAAAAGGTGCGGGCCGTGGGCTGATTTCAATTTGCGCTGCGGGCGGCCAAGGTGTTGTGGCCATCGTTGAGCGTTGATTGAACAAACTGCACCAAGGCCAAGGCCACTTCGGAGCCCTTGTCTTCTTGTAAAAAATGACCTGCCCCCCGAATTTGGGTGTGAGGCTGGCCTTGTGCACCAGGCACATTTTTTTGCCAAGCCTTTTCACCGCCTTTGGTAATCGGATCGCGCGTGCTGAACAGGGTCAAGAAAGGCTTGTCCCAAGCCTTGAAAACGGCCCAGGCGCGCTCATTGGCCTCTCGGGCGGGGTCATTGGGGGTGATCGGCACCAAGCTGGGGAAGGCGCGTGCAGCGACTTTGTAGCGCCTTGCAGGAAAGGGCGCGTTGTAGGCCGCCACAGCCGCATCGTTCAAGCCTTGGGCGCAACCCGTTTTCACAATGCGCCCAATCGGGAACCAAGGGCTGTAGCGCGAAAAGGCGCGCCATATGTGAAAGGCCTTGGGAATGAAACCGGTGCCTGTGGGCAGGCCGCCATTGCCCACTGCGATGCGCGCAAAATGCGAGGGCATTTCAGCGGCCACGCGCAGGCCCACCAATGAGCCCCAGTCTTGACAAAAAAGTGTGATGTTTTGCAGATCTTGCGCTTGCAGCCACGCGCTCATCCATTGCACATGGCGCTCGTAGCTGTAGTCCGAGCGTGCCGCCGGTTTGTCGGATCGACCAAAACCGACCAGATCAGGAGCCATCACGCGCATGCCTGCATTGACCAAAACAGGGATCATTTTTCGGTAAAGAAAAGACCAAGCCGGCTCGCCGTGCATCAATAAAACGACGGGGCCTTCCTTGGGGCCTTCGTCAATGTGCGCTATGCGAAGGCCACCCACCTCGGTGTAGTGCGGGGTGTAGGGGAAGTCTGGCAAGTTGTCAAAGCAGTGCTCGGGGGTTCGCAAAATTTTGCGAATCACAGGTAAATCGTGCATGGGGGGCTTTTCTTGAAAATTAAAAACGGCGGCTGGTTTCTATCAATTTGCTGCCAGCGGGCAGACTTAAAAAATCGCCATCGCGTGCAATTTGAATGCGGCCTTTGAATGCATCCGATGTGCCCTTCAAAAATATATCCTTCAAACCAGGTAAGGGCAAGGGAGGTGCGATGTGGTTGAGCAGCAAGAAGCCTACTTGCGCATCGTGAGCAATTTCTGCCGCCTGAACAGGCGTGCTGTGGTAATCCAAAATGTCCACCATCAGCTTTTGCAATTTTGATCTGCCCGCGGTTTGCGCGCCGGTTTGAAGCACTTGCATCAACTCGGAAGACATGGCTTCGTGAACCAAGACGTCCACATTTTGAGCTTCACGCTGAACGACGGCTGACGGCGTGGTGTCGCCGCTGAGCACAATGGCGCGGTCTTTGTATTGAATGCGGTAGCCTACTGCAGGGTGGACTGGGGCATGCGAGACCGCAAATGCAGTGATGCGGGTGTCACCCTCTTCAAAGACCAGGTTGGCTTGCGTGTCTTTCAATTCGAACGTTTTGACGTTGGCGCCAAAGCCATTGGTGGGCAGGGTGGCTTGACCATGATGCGCCACGCGGTAGTGACGGTCATGACTGTAGGCTTGCATGAAGCCGCCAACGACATCTTGCACACCTGGCGGCCCATAGACAGGAACGGGTTGAGGATTTGAATTGGAGACCCAGCGCTGCAGCATCAACTCGCCCAAGCCATCGATGTGGTCAGAGTGAAAATGCGTCAAGAAAATGCCTTCAATTTGACCGTGGTTGAAACCCATTTTCCCAATGTTGCGGGCACTCATGTTGCCCGCATCAAAGACAAATATTTTGCTGCCCGCAATGACCACCGTGCAAGCGCCACCGCGTTCGTCATCGGGCATGGGCGAGCCAGCGCCGCAGACTGCGATGTGAAGCCCATCGGGCAGGCTTTTCAAGGTGTCAGCGGCCATGCGCTGGGTCACCATGTTCTTTGCAATGGCCACACTCAATGGGCTTCGAAAGCTGTAGAGCACAGCCGCGGTCAAGATCAAAATGATGACGAGGCTGATGGTTTTTTTGTATTTCATCACAAACAGTCCTAAAAATTAAACACCTAAAATTCGAGCCAAACGCACGCCAAAACCTTGCAGCCATGGCGCCACATAGCGCAGTTTGGGACGCTTGGCTTCAGTGGCTTTGACGATTTGACGCACGATCGAGTCCGTGCTGCTGGCTTCTAACCATTTGAAAACTTGCCCCTCTTGCCGCTTGATCTTCTCGACATGGCCAGCAAAGTAAGAAGATGGCCCCATCCAGGTGTATTTGCGCGCCATCATGGCCTGGTTAAAGCCCGTGAATATGGCGCCGGGCTCGATCAGTGCAATGTGCACGTTCTTGCCCAATTGGTCGATTTCTTCGCGCAAGGCTGCTCCGCCAGCCGACAATGCAAACTTGCTCATGCCATAGGGCATTAAAAAGGGCATGGGCAATCGGCCGGCAATGGAGCTGACAAATAACACTGTTCCGCGTTGGCGGGCGATCATGCCGCGCAATGCAATTTGGGTCAGGGCCAAGGTGCTGAACACATTGACTTCAAAGACTTGGCGAATGCGCTCAATGTCCACTTCGGCCAGCGAGCCCGACTCGCCAACGCCAGCGTTATTGATGAGGACATCGAGTGACAAGTCGGCAATGCTTTGGCGATCTTGATCTTGTGTGATGTCCAACTTGAAAACTTGAAGGACTGCATTTTTTTGCGCGGCCTCTTCACGCAAGGCTCGCGCTTGTTCTTCGGTTTGTGTGGTGGCCAAGACACTGTGTCCGCGCATTGCCAAAGCAAATGCGCTGTCACGCCCAATGCCTGTGCCAGCACCAGTGATCAAAATAGTTCGTTTCATACCTTGGCAATCAAATTCATCAGGAAGGTGTGTGCAGTCAGTTCACATGAATGCGAGCCAAGCGTCCCATGGAGGACCAATAAAAATCGCGGTTCCAGCCCACGCTGGGAAAGACCACGCCTTGCATCAACCCGCCAGATTTGACGCGGGCTTTTTCCTCGCCCGTTTCGATGTTCAAGACAACAACTTGCTCTTGAAAACGGCGGTAGTCATTGACGCACAACTCTGCCGTGTCTGAAAACAAAAGCATGTGACTGGCGCAGCCGAAATCACTTTTCTGCCAAAGCGCCTTCAGGTTCAAGTTGTCACGCTCAAAGCGCCAAGCTTGCAGGTGCCTGTTGGCTGAGTCGTAGCCCATCACAATGCTGCGTTGGATGTCGATCAAGGGTGGGTTGGTGATGCTGCCACCAGGCAGGCCGCAAATAGGCCAGGCTTGATGGTCTTGCGAGTTGGTCAATGAGACCCGAATCAAGCGGTTGGCAGTGGGTTTAACACCGGCGTGGACCATGTTGATTTGGTAGCGATGCGCGCCGTTGTCCATGAACCAAGCGTCTCGTCCGTCCAGCACCACGTCCCAGCCGTAGCTGTTTGGACTGCCCTTTAAGTATTCAAATTTCCAATCGAGATCTTGCACCAAAGTGTTCAAGCTCTGATCCCAAACGTATCTGAAAATGGATCGCACGCCTACCACATACACGCTGTTGCCTGCGGCACTCAGTCGGGCAACAGAGGGCTCAGGGCAGACAATTTCGGGGCATGCGATTTCCAATGTGTCTGGATTTAAAACGCTCAAATGGGCTGCGTGCACATCGGATAAATTTTTGGTCACCAAGAAGCCGTTGTCCAAAATCACGAACGAGTTATAGGCTTGGTTGACAGGCAGTTTTTTCGAAGCCAGTAACTTGCATTGCCGGTTGAGTTTGTGTGCATAGCGCCCATAGACAGCCAACAAACTGCCATTGCGGTGCACGGCCATGCCGCCCGGCCACATGGGCCCGCCAGCCAAGCGAGGTGATTTGCATTGGGTTTTCAAGCTGATCGGGTCGATCAACTCAATGCACGCGGTGGTGGCTTGCCCCCACTTGGCTCGCAGCGCAGAGTGGTGCATCAAGTAGACCTCGCCGGGGTCGCCTAGCACCGTCATGGTCGACATCCATGTGTGGCGCGTGGTGCATGCCAGGCGCTCGTTTTTCTGCAAATTCAAGCCAGCAACATGGTGCGGGCTTTGCATGCGAGCAGGACCGGCGTCTTCACAGGGCCAAGGGCTGTTGAAGTAGCCTGATGCATTCATGTCATGTGGCATTCAAGCGCAATTCGTTAAGGCAGCTGCTTGCGCAGCGTGCGTCGTTTGCGCCACACCCAAGCCAATCCTGCCAAAACCACTAAGAGGCCGGTCAAATGCCATTTGTGCCTGGGCCAATATACAAATATGGCTGAATTGATCATGACTTGATCGATCGGGTCGTAGTCTTGCGGCATGGGCAGAACGCCATTGGCTTTGGCCCATTTTTCATATTCAATTTGCAAGCTTTGGAACAACTCGGGCATGGCGCTTTGCAAGTCTTTGGTTTCACCAGGGTCTTGCGCAATGTCAAACAAGTGCCACTGGTTGTCACCCACAGGCGGCATATTTTTGAGCAATTTGTAATCGCCTTTGAAAATGGCTTGGTTGCCCGACAGCTCGTAGCCCAAAATTTCTTCTGGCCCTCGCACGCGCTGCACTTGGCCTTGCAGCACAGGCAATAAACTGTGGCCGCTCAGAGGCTCCACCTCTTGCCCTTTGTAGCGGGTGCCCGGGTGTTGAACTTGCGCCAAGTCGAGCAAGGTTGGCACGATGTCGTTCACATGGGTCAAGCTGGCGTGAACTTGCGGCTTGGCCATGCCCTTGACGCCGGCAATGACCAAAGGCACGCGTATGCCGCCTTCGCCTGCAAAAAACTTGTAAGTGCTCATGGGGGCTGTGGCTGCGCTGGCCCAGTTGGGCCCGATCACCGCATAAGAGCCTTTGCCACCCAAGCCGTCGATGTCGCGCTTGTAGTGCATGTCTAACCACAGGCGGCCCAGCGCCAGGGCGTACGGGTCAGAGGCCTCAGCACCGTTGTCTGACATGAACAGGAAAACCGTGTTGTCGTATTCGCCCGTGCTTTTCAAATGCGCAATCAAGCGGCCAATGTGGTGGTCCATGGCCTCGGCCATGCCGGCGTAGACCTCCATGCGCCGCGCATGATAGGCCTGCTCAGCTTGACTGAGTGAATCCCAGGGAACATTGGTAGAGGGCACAGGCGCCATGCGGGTGTCAGGTGGCACCAAGCCCAGTTCAATGGCTTTGTCGCGACGTGCTTTTCGCAAGACATCCCAGCCTGCGTTGTAGCGACCTTTGTATTTGTCAATGAACTCTTTGGGTGCTTGAATGGGGAAATGGTTGGCTTGAAAAGGGATGTAGGCAAAGAAAGGCTTGCTGCTGGCCGCGTCTTTTTTCAAATAGTCAATGGCTTTGCTGATGTAAAACTCAGAGGAATAAAACTCCTTGGGCATGCGGGCTTCTTTGCCATCTTCAAACCAAAATACTTTTTCGGTCAGGTCCAAATAAAGTTTGTCGGTTTCCCAATTGTCTGAGCCGCTGTCACCCATGATCAAGGAGCGGTCAAAGCCCCGGGCAGGGGGTAAGTTGTGCGGCTCTTTGCCCACGTGCCATTTGCCCGTCACATAGGTTCGGTAACCACTGTCTTGCAACAAGCTTGAAACGGTGACCACCCTTTGGTTCAAGACGCTTAAATAACCAGCCCGGCCGAAGTGCGATTGCGGAATGGTCTCGCGCATATTGCCCACACCGTTCAAGTGATTGTCAACGCCGGTCAGCAGCATCGAGCGCGTGGGTGAGCAAGAAGCCGAAACGTGAAAATTGGAAAACTTCATGCCCTTTGCGGCCAAGGCGTTCAAATGAGGTGTATGAATTTCACTGCCAAAAGCACCCAAGTCGCTGTAGCCCCAATCGTCGGCCAAGATCAGTACGATGTTGGGCCGCTTGTCCAGTGCCCATGCGGGTGCCATGCATGCAGCTGTACACAACACAGCTGCAGAAAGTAATTTGAAACAATTCCAGCGCACAGGGCTCCTTAATGCGTTTGAGCGCGCGCGCGGTGATTCAAAGCGTCTTCAATCACCCAAAAACGATCTTGTCCCCATGCTGAAGTGCTTTGATATTGGTACGAGGGCACCCCCCACAAACCTGCTGCGTACAGGTCTTGCCTGTTTTGCTCTGCCACAGAACGCCACAGGCGATCGTTCTGAGCGCTTGCCAGTGCTTCTTGCGCGGCAGCCCAAGGCAACTTGGCGTGCTCACAAATGAGTTGCAAGCCAGTGTCTGTTCCTGCGTCAATGCCCTGGGCCCACACGCTGTGCATGAAAGACTTCACATAGGCCTGCCCCAAGCCCAAAGACTCGGCCAAGGGCATCAGCGCCAAAGCTCTTTCCGTGGGCTTGCCTACAGGGTCGTTGATGCGACCAAATGGAACGCCTTGTACATGCGCCTCACGCGCAGCATCCAGGCTGATGTAGCGCACTTTTTCAGGCAATACAGGCAGACCGCGCATCACCATGGGCAGGAGATAGCGCAGGTTGACCGAAACGCCAACTTCATGTGCCCACTGAAAAACACGCGGCGCGGCGATGGCAGAGTAGGGGCTGCGAAAGGAAAAAAAGAAATCAATGCTTTGGCCTGCTTCAACAGGCGAGGTGTTTGAATATTGGTCGGGTGGAAATAAAAATTTGGATGAATGCGAATGCGAACGCGCTGCGCCCAAGTCTTCAAGGCGTTGCTCCAAATGGTGCAAGCGGTCAATGCCCCAGTACCATTCGCCTTCGTAATAAATGGTGGCACCTGAATAGTGACCCCATTTTTTGCGCAAAATTTCTGATGCTTGGACATGGGCTTTTCTGGCTTGGTCGGTACTGAAGGCGGGCACTTTCAAAAGTGTGCAAAGTGCTGAATCTTCGGTGATGTCTTGCAGTGCTTGCTCTGAAATCTCGTGATGTTTGGCGAGTCTGAGCGCATCCAATTGGCTGTAGTGAATTAATTTCTCGCGCTCAGGGGCGGCCGAATCAGCAGGCGGTCCAACCCAATGGGTTTGAACCTCGATGCGGTAGCGCTGTGCTATGTTGGGCAAAGCGTGGGCCAAAAGCAAAGAGTAGGGATCGTCTGCTTGGTGAAAAAAATGCAAAGTGTGAGGTCGCTTTTGTTGGATGCGTTTCTTTTCAGCTTTTGCCCGCAGAGCAATCAAGCGTTCACGGGACAAAAAAAACTGGCTGATGCTTGGCATCAACCAGCTTTTGAGGCTGCGCATTGACATGTGGCTTTAGCTGCACATCAATGGAGGTGTCACCAAGCTTTTACAAAACGCAACTGAAGGACTTTGCTCACTATGGCATTTTCCCCGCCAAAGTTGCTGGCGTAATGCAAATTAAATCCAGCGTCTTGCCCTGGAATTTTGAAAGACACAAAGGGGCCACCGCCATAGGTTTTGTAACGCTTGCCCAATGTAGCGCCTGTGCCCGTGTCGTCTGACATTTGCTGAAGGCTCAACAGGTTCATGCCATAGGCCCAGTTGCCGCTGACTTTGACAATGCCCCCTTCTGCGTACAAGAAGTTGCCGCTCTTGTAGTCAGTGGCTTTGTTGGTGGTGTTCATGCCATAAGACACGCGGCCTGCGACGGTCACGCCGGCATCCCAAGTCGAATCGCTGTGTTTGGGGTTCAAGTTGTAAGTCACGGCAACACCAGGGCGCAGCGTGTAGAAATCGCCAAAGCCAGGGTTGGGCCCACGGTTTTTGTCATAAGAGCCAGTGGGCGCAAACAAGGAAACGCCTGCCGCAACTTTCAAGCGATCTTGGTGTCGAACCCAGACGGTGGAAAATTCGGCATCCCCCATGCCAGAGGTTTCCACATTTTGGGTCAGCAAGTAGGCTTGCATGACTTCATTCACTTTGGTGTTGGCCACCGCTGCACCACCGTTCAAAGCAGGCGATGCACTGGCAGGGGTCAGAATGCCCAGGCCTTGCGTGACAGTCACCAAGCGTTTTTGTTGGACGAAAGGCAGATTCACAGCAAATGCAACGCGGCCTTCAGCGTACTTGGTTTCAGTCAAATAACCTGCGACCACACCCAATTGCGTTTGATCTTGATGGAAGGTCCCAGTGCTTGCAGGGAAAACCACTCTGTAAGGCACGGCGGGGTTCAAAACAATTGGCGCAACAGCCTTGCCTAAATCTGCTGGGGTGACGTCATCGCCAGTGGGGCCAGCAATTTTGTCAATGGTGATTTTTGCCAGGCCAGCTGTTGCAAAGAAACCGGGGTTGTCTGCAGGTGCGGCCATCTCACCTCCGAATGCGCCCACGGAAGACTGCCGAAATTTAAAGCTTTCAGCGGCTTGTGCATTCAGGCCTAAGGTCATCAAAGACACGAGCGTCAGTGCGCTCAGAGCGAACTGGCTCGAGGTGGTTTTTTGCATCAGCATCGTCATGAAAGTCTCCAAGGGTTGTTTTGTAATCAGTACACTTGTGTATTGACAAACCACTCTATCACAGCAAAGATGAATCAGTCTCTAGGGTTTTCTCTAGCGTTGCATAACCGCCAAATAAACCATGCCTGAGCATTCACACATGAAACGCCCCACCAAGAAAGACGCCCAGCCAGCCGCAATTGAATCTGCACGCCTGACGCGGGAGGACTGGTTGGACGAAGCTTTCAATGCAGTGGCCCAAGGCGGAATTGAAAAGGTCAAAGTGTTGCTGCTCGCCGAAAAATTGCAAGTCACGCGCGGCAGTTTTTATTGGCATTTTGCTGACCATGCTGACTTGATTGCGAGTTTGTTAGCACGTTGGCGTCTTGATCAAAGTGCCCTGGATGAAAAGCTCAAAGCCCTCAGGAGCAATGACCCGTGCTCGGATCTGGACAGCGTACTCGAACTGGCATTGGCCCATGCGGGGCCCGATTTGCGAAACATGCGCTTCGAATTGGCCTTGCGAGGCTTGGGTCGACGCGATGCGCAAGTGGCTCAGATGTTGGTAGAGGTTGACCAAGCGCGTGTGGATTTGTTTGCAGATAAGTTTTTTGCATTGGTGCAAGACAAAAAGAAAGCCACCGACTTGGCAGCCTTGTTTTATTTGGCCTTGGCCGGGAGTTACCAGGCCTTGGGCAGGCCGGTCAACCCACCTCAGGTGCGCGAATATTTGAAGAGTTTGATCTCACACTACTTGATACACCAACAAGTGTGTGCCTGAGTTTCAAGGCAAGCGCTCAACGCGAGGCATTTGCCATCGCCCGTCAAGCGCCTGGGGCTTTGGCCAATACAAGCGCGCATTGAGTAAAAATGCAGCGCCTTCTTGGACGGGCAGCCAATTCGATTGCTTGGCAGGTTCAGGGCTTTGCGCTTGAATCCAGAGGTCCAATGAGCCATCGGGGTTAAAGAGCAGGGGGTCGCGATCACCCAAGGCAAAGCGATGCAAAGGGTTGTCGATAAAAAAGTCATCTGCGCCATAAGCTGTGATCGACCAGAAGGCCTTCACGGGGGGCAGTTGGGAAGCCTCAAAGTGCAAGCGATAGCGGTGCTTGCCATTCAAGGGTTGGCCTTGATGATCTACGCGGGTGTTGGGATACATTGCGTCTTGTGGCAAATTGGCGCCCAAACCCACACGTGCTACTGCTGCACGCATGTCGTAGTTCATTCCGTATTGCCCCAAGAGCAGCGGCGGCGTGAACCATGCACCGTCTGCGCTGGCTTGTTTCAAAGCTTTGCCCACTTGGCGATCTGCCAACCAGCGCCCCAGTGCCAATCGCCACCTGCCGGGCCAAGCAAGTTGCACGGTTTGCCCAGGCACCAAGCCCAAGCCAGCCATCGCTTGCAGCATCGGCGCATCCTCGGCAGCCCCGGGGTTGTCCGCCATCAAACGCATCAAGCGCACAAAAAAATCTTCGGCTGAAAGCCCCTCCATCTGAGCCAAAGGGCTGATGGGTTGAATGGACTCAATGGACTCAATGGACTCAATGGGGACGCTACCCTTTAATAAAGGGGTCTGTCCCCTTTGTTGTCCCCTTTGTTGTTGCCAGTCGGCCAAGCTTTGCAGGCGCAAGCGGTTTTGTATGCGGTGGACGGCGGGGTAGTCAGCGCTGCCATTGGTTTGGGTGCGTCCAAGCAGCCAAACCATGCGCGTGGGGGAGCGCAGCAGTTCAAGTTCTGGTGGAGCGCTGCCTTGCCAAGTGGGCCCTGCCAGTAAAAAACACCGATCATGCGCGCCACCTTGCCTGGTGCCGGGGGAGGCGAACACATGGGTCCAAGCGTCCATCAATGGGATCAATTCATAGCGCTCGGTGTTGGCGGGCATGTCCAAAACCCAGGGGCCCTCCTGCATGTCGATGAAGGACGATGTGTACAAGGTGTCGGCGTTGGGCCTCACAACCCCTTTGAAATTGGCATCCGGAAATTCGCGCGTGAAGTGCAGTTGATTTTCAGGGCCCATAGACAGGGCACTGTTGGCCCGGGTCAAGTCCATCAACACCAAGGGGTAGCCATACAAATAGGCTTGCGCACCCAGTTTAATTTTGTCAGTTTGTAAATACAAAACTGCGCCGCAGCAGATGATCAGCCCCAAGATCAGACCAGAAGTCCAGCCAAGCCAATGCAGCCCAGAATTTTTCTTCATGGTGGCGGTGGCGCGCGCAGCAAAGTTCTAAAGCCCAAATGGCTGACCGCCAAATCTTCTTCTTGAGGTTGGCGCGAGCCTGCGCGGTAGCGCATGCAGTAATTGGGCGCACACAAAAATGAGCCGCCTTTGATCACACGAAACTGAGTTGCCATGCTCCGAAAGGGCGGCGGGCGTTGCGCGCTATCAGGGTCCACTCCCGCGCTCTTGACAGTTCGGTCAGGAACAAAAGAGTCGGATGTCAACTCCCACACATTGCCCACCATGTCATGCAGACCATAGGCATTGCCTGCATAACAACCCACGGGTGCAACTCCCATGAAGCCGTCTTCCCCTGAATTGGCCATGGGGAATACACCTTGCCAAGTATTGGCTTTCTCGGGTTGGTCATGCTGCGAGGGTAATTCGGCGGCGCCCCCTCTGGCAGCCCATTCCCACTCGGCTTCGCGGGGCAATTCATGGCCTCTCCAGCGCGCATAGGCCAGCGCATCTGCATAGGTGATGTGCACCACAGGAAACGCGCCGCGTCCTTCAATGCTGCTGCCAGGACCGCCCGGATGCCGCCAATTCGCGCCAGGCACATAGCGCCACCATTGCCGCGGATCTTCCATGTTGTGGATGACTTTGGGCATGGTGAAAACAACCGCACCAGCTTGTCGCATGAGTTCCGGTAACTGGGCGTGCAGTTGCGGGTCTGGCGCACGTTCGGCCAATGTGATGTGGCCAGTGGCTTGAACGAATTGGGCAAACTGGTCGTTGGTCACCTCGGTGCGGTCCATCCAAAAACCCTTGACCTTGGTTTTCATGACAGGTTTTTCTTCGGGGTACACCGTGTCACCCATGTCGAAAATACCTGCCGGCACCCATGCCATGCCGGGGTGAGCCGCGCTGCCAGGCACAGGCGGTAATGCACATTGCAAGACTTCTTGCGAAGCCCCTGCACTTTTAGAAGGACCAGCAGGCGCGTTGAAAAAGAAATAAAACACAGCCCCTGCTAAACCCAGCAAACAAGCGACAGTTCCGAGCCAAATCTGGCGAGCAGAGAGCTTCCCGTCAGTTGTACCAATAGGTGTATTCGTCATCGGGAGTTTCTTTTTGATCCAAGGTTTTATCGATGAAGATCGGCGCCTCAATGAAGCTGGGCCACAAGGGCTCAGGCATGCCTTGGTGGTGCTTTTTCAGCATGGCTTGGAGCTCGGCCAATTTGGCTGGTTGCTGCAGTGCTAAATTGGTTTTCTCATGCGGGTCTTTGCTCAAGTCAAACAACCAATTTTTGTCTGGCTTGTTGGCGTGAATCAATTTCCATTGCAGGTGCTGAACGGCACGCAGGGGGCCATCGCGCCAGAACAAGGGGCGTGGGGCGAGGGGTTGAAACGGTTTTTGCAAAGCCGGTAACAAATTGACTCCATCAATCGGTCTGTCGGCGGGCATGCGACCTCCGGCTGCAGCGACCAAAGTGGGCATGATGTCGATGTGCGAAGTGGGCGACTTGAACTGCTGGCTTGGCGGAATATGTTGCGGCCATTTCATGGCCGTGGGCACGCGCAAACCGCCCTCAAAAAAGGTCAATTTCCAGCCGCGATAAGGTTGGTTCACATCGGGTATTCCGATGTAGCCCGGCGCGCCATTGTCACTGGAGAAGTACACCAAAGTATTTTCTTCCAAGCCGTTTTCTTTCAAGGCTTGCATGACGCGCCCCACACTGCGGTCGACCGCGCGGATCATGGCCCCATACACACGTCGGCGATGGTCCTTGATCTGCGGCAGCGCGTCGTAGTCTTCCTTGCTCGCTTGCAGTGGGGTGTGCACGCCCCAGTGTGCCAAGTACAAGAAGAAGGGCCTGTTTTTATTTTTTGCAATGGCATTGACGGATTCGTCTGTGTAGTAGTCGGTTAAATATTTTTTGGGTTCAAACCAATGGCCTCCATTGAAGCTCACACCAAAGCGCATGTTCGGCCATAAAAAACGGTCGATGGGGTCAAAGTCCTGCTTGGAGTTGACGACCCGGGGGTCTTTCTCGGGCAAATACAGACCGCTTTCCATGAACAAGGTTTCATCAAAGCCTTGGTTGTTGGGGCGCATGTCGGTTGAACTGCCCAAATGCCATTTGCCGATGTGCACGTTGTGGTAGCCGCGCTGTTTCAAAACTTCGGCCAAGGTGATTTCTGATGCCGGCATGCCCAGGTCGTTGAAATCTTTGATGGCGTCGGCTTTTTGCTTGTCAACTTGGATCGGGTGCAAACGGGCAGAATCCGCATACAAGCTGCCAACTACGCGGGCCAATGCGCCGGGTGTGGGCGTGAACTCCACGCCAAAACGCCAAGGGTATCGCCCCGTCATGAGCGCTGCGCGCGAGATGGTGCAAACCGCGCTGCCGGCATAGCCTTGGTCAAAGCGCACCCCATCGCGCGCGATGGAATCGATGTGGGGTGTGGGCACGCCTTCGGCAACTCGCCCGCCGCCGTGCATGCTGACGTCGTTGATGCCCAAGTCATCGGCCAAAATCACAATGATGTTGGGCGGCCTGCTGGCCACGGGAGCGGCAGCTTGGCTGGGGCCCTGGCTCCAAGGCACTGTTTGCGGCTCACTGCGGGGGTGTACAAGGTCGGTGTACCATCCCAGGCTGTACTGAAGGATCAGCAATTTGTTGGCATAGCCGACTGCCAAAAGTGCCAGCACGAGCAAAAAAGCGACCGCAAGTTTATGTCGTAATTTCATGGTCAATGGCGTTATTTACCGTAAAAATAGATTGAATTGCACGCAATACAAGCGCATCAGAGAGCCGCGTGAATTGATTCGGCAACCCAACCCTACACCTGTGTACGGACTGAGTGTAGCCCTTTCAAGCCAATAAAGCTTGGGCAAATTCAATGGCGTCAAATGTTTGCAAATCTTCCAATTGCTCGCCCACCCCTATGAAATAAACAGGGATCGGCCTTTCTCGGGCAATGGCGCACAGCACGCCGCCCTTGGCGGTGCCGTCGAGTTTGGTCACAATCAGCCCCGTCAGGCCCAAGGCCTCGTCAAAAGACTTGACCTGCGCCAACGCGTTTTGGCCCGTGTTGCCGTCGATCACGAGCAACACCTCATGCGGCGCGGTGGGGTCGGCTTTTTGCACCACGCGCTTTATTTTTGTCAACTCTTGCATCAAGTGCAATTGCGTGGGCAAGCGGCCTGCGGTATCGACCAGCACCACATCACGCCCGCGGGCTTTGCCAGCGCTGACGGCGTCAAAGCTGACGGCAGCGGGGTCGCCGCCTTCTTGACTGACAATTTCGACTGTATTGCGCTGCGCCCAGACAGCGAGTTGCTCTTTGGCGGCAGCGCGAAAAGTATCGGCCGCGGCCAGTAACACGCTGGCGCCTTGGTCGGCCAAGTGGTGAGTGAGCTTGCCTATGGATGTGGTTTTGCCAGCCCCGTTCACACCAGCCACCATCAGGACCATGGGTTTTTGTGTGCCAATGACCAAGTTTTTTTGCAATGGCCTGAGCAACTCTGCAATGGCCAGTGTGAGTAAATTTTTGACTTCCAAGGGGTCAATGGTTTTGCTGTCTTTGACTTTTTGTTTCAAGTCCTTGAGCAAAAACTCAGTGGCTTTGACGCCGGTGTCGGCCATCAACAAAGCCGATTCCAGTTCTTCGTAAAGCGCGTCGTCAATTCGTGTGCCGGTGAAAACCGCGCTCAGTCGCCCTCCCGTTTTGCTCAAACCTGCTTTGAGTTTTTGCAGCCAACTTTGACGTTGGGGAGCATCGGGTTGGGGTGAGGATCTGAATAAACTGAACATAAATGGGCACTTGACAACTGGCCCATTCTATGAAAATCAAAGGTGACCCACAATCGCGGGCGCATGGCGCATGTGCAGGGACAAGCCTAAAGCCGCCATGTGGTTGCTGTTGCGCCCCAAAATTATTTCAGCCAGAGGTAAAAATTCTTGCTCTTCGAGCTGTGCATGCGCGGTGTAGCGTGAGACCAAAACTTGCAATGTAAAAGGATCTAACTGATCGTCTTGCCCATGCGCAACCTTTTTCAAGGCAGGCTCGAGTTCGGACCAAAGAAGCTCCAATGCCCGGTGGTCTTCTACCAAGCGGGCAATCAAGTGGTCAACATGAGCGAGCTCTTGGCCTTTTTGCGCGCTGGCATGCACGGCTGGAAATAATTCTTTTTCTTCTTCTTGGTGATGCGCGAGCATGCCATGGTGGAAAAATGCCACGCTTTGCTGCGCAATTTTGCGTGCCAAGGCAGCAGGGCCCAACAAAGCGGGCAACTCGCTCAAGCGATCTAAATGGTTCAGAATGCCGACATGGCAATGCGAAAAGTTGCTCAGTGGGGCATCGGTGTCGATCACGTGATCGGTGCTTGGATTGTTTTTGGAGAGTGTCATGATGTGCTGCAGGCCTTTGAAAAATAGCGTTCAATCTTGATCCGCCATGCGTTCGGTTGACTTTAGGCTTTGGCCTGCGCCAGGGCAAGTTCGAATCGATTGTTTTTTGATCCAAGTCAAGCCCCTGTAAAAGGAGCCGTTAAGCTATCCCCATGAGCACACAACCACGCACAGCGCCCGTCAATGCCCAAGGCAAACCCCCGCTGAAAGCCACAAAGCCCCGCGGCTTGGGCAACCCCAGTCACGAGTTGCGCATCATTGGTGGTCAATGGAAGCGCAGCAAATTGGCGGTGCTGGACAAACCGGGCCTTCGCCCCACGCCCGATCGAGTTCGAGAAACTCTGTTCAATTGGCTGGGCCAAGATCTGACGGCTTGGCGCTGTGTTGATGCATTTGCTGGCACTGGGGCTCTTGGATTTGAGGCTGCCTCCAGGGGCGCGGCTTCGGTCGTGATGTGTGAACAAGACGCGCAATTGATTGCGCAGCTGACGCAAAGCAAAAATCGTTTAGGCGCTCAAGCCGTCCAAGTCCAACGCGGCGATGCCGTGATGGCCTTGCAGCGCATGGCACCGGCCAGCGTGGATGTGGTTTTTTTAGACCCCCCCTTTGAGGGTGATTTTTTTGCCCCCGCTTTGCTTGCTGCAGCGCGTGCTGTGGTGGCAGGAGGATGGGTTTATTTGGAAGCTCCTGTTCCATGGTCACAAGAGCAAGTTCAAGCCTTGGGATTGCGCCTTGTGCGGCACTTGAAAGCCGGCGCTGTGCACGCGCATTTGCTGCAACGCCCAGTCGAGGGATAATTGCCCTCCTTAACCTCTCAGGAGATGCCCGCATGAGCCGCTCTGTCACTGCTGTTTATTCCGGTACCTTTGACCCATTAACTTTGGGCCACGAAGATGTGGTCTGCCGCGCCGCGCAAATGTTTGACAAAGTGGTTCTGGCTGTTGCCCAAGCCCACCACAAGAAAACTTTGTTCACGTTGGACGAGCGCTTGGCCTTGGCTCGCGAAGCCACCCAAGATTTGGCCAATGTGACGGTTGAGCCTTTTTCGGGCTTGCTGTGTGATTTTGTGCACGCCCAAAACGCCAGAGTCATTGTGCGCGGTTTGCGCAGCGTCACAGACTATGACTACGAAACCCAAATGGCCGGCATGAACCGGCATTTGGCGCCTGAAGTCGACACCATTTTCATGCACACCAGTGCGTCGGTGCAGCACATCAGCAGCAGCTTGGTTCGAGAAATTTCCAGTTTGGGGGGCAATGTGCAAGACCTCGTGTCAGCACCCGTTTGGCGCGCGCTTCAAATCAAGCGAAAGTAAGCTGCTCGGGGCCGGTGGCAGTTAAATTTCAGCCGCCTCGATCAAAAAGCGCACACGTCGCTGACCTTGCCATTCGTCAGCGTCCAGTTTGAACGCCAAAGTCACACGCGCTGGCAAAGGCTCAATGCGGCCAAACCAAATGCCATCGACGGGCTGGCCTTGGTGTTTCAATTTGAGCGCCAAATGTTTCTCGCCCACCAAGCGCTGTGAGAGCACTTCAACTTCTTCACTGAACAGGGGCGGTGCAAATCCTTGGCCCCAAACCTCGCGCTGCATCACGTCAATGAATTCTGTGCGGCGGTATTGCGGCAACAAAGGGCCATCGGTTTCCAGTTTGCGTTTCAAAGTGGCTGGAGAAAGCAATTCCGCGGCCACTTGCATGAATGCATTTTCAAAAATATCCAGATGGACTTCTTCTAAACTGCAGCCGGCGGCCATGGCGTGCCCACCAAACCGCAGCAATACGCCCGGGTGGCGTTTGGCCACCAAGTCCAGTGCATCGCGCAAATGAAAGCCCGGAATCGAGCGGCCTGAGCCTTTCAATTCATGTGATTTTCCAGGCGCATTGCTGGCCGCAAACACGAAGCAAGGGCGATGCAATTTGTCCTTGATGCGTGAGGCCACAATGCCCACCACACCTTCGTGAAAATCAGGGTCGAAGACGCAAATGGCGGGTGGTGGCTCCTCGCCTTCCTCAAACAAGGACTCGGCTATTTCCAGCGCTTGCTGGCGCATGTCGCCTTCAATCTCACGTCGCTCACGGTTGATGCCGTCCAAAGTTTTGGCCAGAGCCTCAGCGCGTGCGCTGTCGTCTGTGAGCAAGCATTCAATGCCCAGCGACATGTCTGACAAGCGGCCAGCCGCATTGATGCGGGGACCTAAGGCGAAACCAAAATCAAAGGTGGTGGCATTTTTTGTTTCACGTCCTGCTGCTTTGAACAAAGAGGCCATGCCGGCGGGCAGTGCACCAGCGCGAATACGCTTTAAGCCTTGCGCAACCAAGCGCCGGTTGTTGCCATCTAACTTCACCACATCGGCCACAGTGCCCAGGGCCACCAAGGGCAGCAAACTGTCAAGTTTGGGTTGTTGCGCTGCGGTAAAAACGCCGCGCATTCGCAGTTCAGCGCGCAAGGCCAAGAGCACATAAAACATCACACCGACACCGGCCAAGGATTTACTTTCAAACGGGCAGCCGACTTGATTGGGGTTGACGATCACATCGGCGCTGGGCAATTGTTCGGCAGGCAAGTGATGATCTGTGACCAGCACCAAAAGGCCTAATGCCTGCGCTGCGGCCACACCTTCCAGGCTGGCAATGCCGTTGTCTACTGTGATCAACACATCGGCCCCCATGTCCTTGACGCGCTGCGAGATGGGGGCGGTCAAGCCATAACCGTCAACCACCCGATCGGGCACGATGTAGCTGACCTTTTGCGCGCCCAACATGCGCAGGCCGCGCACGGCCACCGCGCAAGCAGTGGCGCCATCACAGTCGTAATCGGCCACGATGCACAAACTTTTTTGTGCTGCAATGGCATCGGCCAGCAGCACCGCGCCAGCCTGGGCGCCTGACAATGTCGAAGGGGCTAGAAGTTTCCCCAAACCATCGTCTAATTCTTCGGCACTCACAACACCACGGGCCGCAAACAAGCGGGCCAACAAAGGGTGAACGCCAGATTGTTCCAAGGCCCACGCCGCACGGGGGGGGACATCACGGGTCAAAATTTGCATGTGCATGCGTCAATCTATCAAAGCTTTGAGTTCACGGGCCACGCTGGGGCGCGGGCGCAGGGCATGCCACCAAGTGCGCCAGCCATCAGGCGCTGCTTGGTAATGCCGAGTGTTATTTTCGCTGCACAAAACAAGCGACACCTCCAAATTGTTTGCCAAGGATTGCAGCAACTCGCCACAAAGCCCCGCATCAAGCTGCTGCCAAGCAGCGCACCAAGCCTGGGGGTCTTCGTTCAAGGCCGCTTCGCGCAGGTCTAAGGCGCATTGCTCACTGGCAGGCCCGCTGGCGCTTGACTGGGCGGCAGTGCGGTGCACCCAAAACGAGTTCACCGTCCATCGTCCTTGAGCGCTGCGCTCATTGTTGACAGGGTGGTTGTAAATCAGCATTTGCATTTCACTTTGCAGTCTGCGCAAGGGGGCGGCTTGGGGGGCTTGCGGCATCCAATCGGTCACATCCATGCCGATCACGCGGTCCAAAGAGGCTAACTCCAAGTTTTGAAAAAGCGAACCCGCTGCACGCCAAACCAATGCGCTTTCATAAACCACTTCAATGCCATCTTGGGCAAAGTAGGGTTGCATGGCTTGGAGCAAATCGTGCGACTCCGCTTGACTCAATTGCACTTGCAGGGGGTTGAGCATGACCACGTGGCCCATGCCAATTTGCCAATGGCAGGGCGTCAGGCACACTGCCAAGCCCTGCACGGCGCCTGCGCGCTCATGGGGCATCAAGCCCAAATTCGGTGTGTCAGGGCCATCCTTGAAGCCCTTGTGAAAGGGCATCTTGTTGAGCAAGGTCTGCAGGTTAGGCAAGTGCAGACTCTCAGCTGCTTTTTGCAACTTGGGTGAGACGCTGGCGGCGTAGGCAATCACCAAATGTTGCACCGCGGCAGGGGCTTGTTTGGCTTGTGTTGGGGGGGAGGGCAAACCGTTCGTCATCGGCCTATTGTCCGGGATGCCACAATCCCCCTTTCTGAGAGTCGGTTTGAGCCAGCAACACAGCACAATTCATATGCCTTTTGAAATGCCTTACGAGTGGGTCTTGGGATGGCGCTACACCCGCGCAGGCAGAACCACGCGCCGCAACGGATTCATCTCCTTTATCTCTGGCGTGTCCATGCTGGGCATTGGTTTAGGGGTGGCTGCCTTGGTGATTGTTTTGTCGGTCATGAACGGTTTTCAAAAAGAAGTTCGTGACCGCATGCTCAGCGTGGTCTCGCACATTGAGGTGCTCGCTGTCGATGGCAATGCCTTGAGCGATGTGAACCAAACGCTGCACCAGGTTCGCCAGCACTCCCAAGTCGTTGGGGCGGCGCCCTTCATTTCGGCGCAGGCTTTGTTGGCGCGCGGTGAGGACATGAAGGGTGTGATGGTTCGTGGCATAGACCCAGCCTTAGAGCCTGGCGTGATCGATTTGGCACCCGAGGTGCGCACCGAGAGTTTGAGCCACTTGGTGGCGGGTCAATTTGGCGTGGTCTTGGGTGTGGACTTGGCGCGCCATTTGGGCCTGCGTGTGGGGGACCCCGTCACTTTGATTGCCCCGAGCGGCCAAGTCACCCCCGCCGGCGTGCTGCCGCGGCTCAAGCAAATGACGGTGGTGGGCACCTTCAACTCAGGCCACTACGAATACGACTCCGCCTTGGTGATGGTGCATGTGCAAGACGCTGCCCGCATTTTCCGGCTTGAGGGCCCCACTGGCATTCGACTGAAAATTCGCGACTTGCACCAAGCCCGCGCCGTCGCAGCTGATTTGGCTCAAATGCTGACAGGCCCCTTGGCACTGCGCGATTGGACGCAGCAAAATAAAACCTGGTTTGCCGCAGTGCAAGTTGAAAAACGCATGATGTTCATCATCTTGACTTTGATCGTGGCCGTGGCCGCCTTCAACTTGGTCAGCACCTTGATCATGAGCGTGACCGATAAACGCGCTGACATCGCGATTTTACGAACGCTGGGGGCCAGTCCTGGCAGCATCATGGCGGTGTTTGTGGTGCAAGGCGCCATGGTGGGGGTGATGGGCACATTGGGCGGTTTGCTCTTGGGCTTGTTGATTGCCAACCACATCGATGTGATCGTGCCAGCTTTGGAGGGTTTGTTCCAAGCCAGCTTCTTGCCCAAAGACATTTACCTCATCAGCCACATGCCCAGTGACCCGCAAAGCGCCGACATCTTGCCGGTGGTGTTGATCTCCTTGGCACTGTCTTTTGTGGCCACGCTCTACCCCAGTTGGCGCGCCAGCCAAGTCAACCCTGCGGAGGCTTTGCGTTATGAGTAATCCCGTGTTGGAAGTCAAGGCTTTGAGCAAACGTTTTGCAGAAGGCAGCTTGGACGTGACGGTCTTGCAGGGCATCGATTTGACGGTGCAAAGTGGCGAGACCTTGGCGATTGTGGGTGCATCGGGGTCGGGTAAAAGTACATTGCTGCATTTGCTGGGAGGCTTGGACCAACCCAGTCAAGGCCAAGTTTTATTGCAAGGCCAAGACTGGTCAGCGCTCAGCCCTTCAGAGCAAGGGCTCAGGCGCAATCGCAGCTTGGGTTTTGTCTACCAATTTCACCACTTGCTGCCCGAATTCAGCGCCTTGGACAACGTGGCCATGCCCTTGTGGATTCGGCGTGAAGACCGGCAAGCAGCCGCGCAAACGGCGCAGCGTTGGTTGCAAAAGGTGGGCTTGCAGGAGCGTGCGCAGCATCGTCCCGCAGAGCTCTCAGGCGGCGAGCGCCAAAGGGTTGCGATTGCCCGGGCCATGGTCACGCAGCCCGCATGTATCTTGGCCGACGAGCCCACAGGCAATTTGGATCGGGTCACTGCGCAAGCTGTTTTTGATTTGATGCTGCAAACCGCGCAAGATCAGGGCACTGCTTTCGTGGTCGTCACCCACGACCCTCAATTGGCCGCGCGTTGCAGCCGTCAATTGCGTTTGGAGCGTGGCGTATTGCATGCCCATTAAAGCCAGCAGATTTTGATGCGGACCGATCCCATGTGGACCGACAGCCATTGCCATTTAGATGCGCCAGAGTTTGCCCATGATGTGCAGGCTGTCATGTCCCGCGCCCGTGCGCAGGGCGTGGCTTGCTGCGTCATGCCGGCTGTGCAAACAGCAGATTTTGAGCGCCTGCGCCTGTTGGCCCATGAGCTTGACAATGCCTATGCCTTGGGCATTCATCCTTTGTATGTACCGCAAGCCCAGCTTGAAGATTTGGACACATTGGACCGAGCATTGACGCAGCACCAGGCCGACCCCCGTTTGGTAGCGGTTGGCGAGATCGGACTTGATTTTTTTGTGCCGAACTTGTGCGCCCCAGAGATGCGAGAAAAGCAAGAATTTTTTTACCATCGGCAATTGGCCTTGGCTCAAAAGCACAGCTTGCCTGTGATCTTGCATGTCAGGCGCTCGGCCGATCGTTTGCTCAAAGGGCTGCGGCAATGCGCGGTCCAGGGCGGCATTGCGCACGCATTCAATGGCAGTTTCCAGCAAGCACACAACTTCATTGACTTAGGTTTTGCTTTGGGCTTTGGCGGTGCCATAAGCTTTGAGCGTGCTTTGCAATTGCGCCGATTGGCCACCGAGTTGCCCATGTCGGCTGTGGTTTTAGAGACCGATGCACCCGATATCCCGCCGCAGTGGTTGTACCGCACACAAGCGCAGCGTGCGCTCAGCACGCCACCCCTCTCGCCAACCTGCAACGAGCCTTGTCACCTGCCTCGCATCGGCGCTGTGTTGGCGCAACTGCGCGGCTTGGACTTGTCTGAGGTGGCGTGCACCAGCGCAGCCAATGCCGCTCGTGTGTTGCCTCAATTAAGCCCTTTGTTGGCCCACCATGGCGGGCTCACGGCGCCTTGAATTGTTCTCCAATGAAATCTTCCAAAACAGCTGTCCCATTGCCAGAAGTTAATTTCTCAGAAGACGGGGAGGTGCGTTATTTGCATCTGGGCACGCCTTGGATTCAAGGCTCTATGCGCATTGACCAACCCTTTGAAATTGAACTCGAATACGTGCAGCGCATGATGGCCGGCTTGCTGTTTGTCAGCAGCCCCTCAGTGGCCGGCCGGCACGCCATGCAACTGGGTTTGGGTGCAGCCACGCTGACCAAGTTTTGTTACAAAAAACTGCGCATGACCTGCACTGCCATTGAGCTCAATCCTGGTGTGTTGCATGCCTGCCGCGGGTGGTTCAAATTGCCCGCCGAAGGCCCTCGATTGCGGGTGGTTTTGGCTGACGCAGCAGAAGAAATCAAAAGCCAAGAATGGCAGGGCACGGTCGATTTGCTGCATGTCGATTTGTACGACCACGAGGCTGCAGCGCCGGTCTTGGACAGCGCTGACTTTTACCAGCAGTGCCGCGCCTTGCTAAGCGACGAGGGCAGCATGACGGTGAATTTATTTGGCCGGGCCGCCAGCTTTGAGCGCAGTCTCGCCAAAATGGCCGAGGCCTTTGGCCAAGAGGCACTGTGGGCCTTCAAGCCCACGCGCGAAGGCAACACGGTGGTACTGGCCCTGCGCCAAGCACAGCAGCCCAAACGTGAATTGTTGCTGGCCCGAGCACAAGAAATTGAGACCCGATGGGGCTTGCCATCCCATAAATGGCTCAGAAGCTTCAAGCCATGGGTCAAATAAGGCACGAAAACAAGGGTTAACCATGGGTGTTGGGGTGCAAGTTCTGCCTAGTAAGTGAAATCCACAATCGCAATGGGTTCGAATGCCCCCAGAATCGCGCCATCCCTTACTTTTTGGAGGAGCGTTACTGTGCATATCAAAAGTCAAAAAGACTTTGCATCCGGGCTTGTGTACACCATCATTGGTGCTGCATTTGCTTATGGGGCAACAAGTTACACCATCGGATCAGCTGCCCGCATGGGGCCAGGTTATTTCCCACTCTTGCTGGGCATCATTTTGGCGCTGATCGGTTCGGTGGTGCTCTTCCAGTCATTGGCGGTTGAAACGCCTGATGGCGATCACATCGGGGCATTGGCTTGGAAGCCTCTGATATTCATCATTGCTGGCAACTTGTTGTTCGGTATTTTGCTTGGCGGTCTGCCCAGTATCAAATTGCCTGCCATGGGTTTGATCATTGCCATCTACGGCACCACGGTGGTGGTCAGCATGGCGGGTGACGAATTCAAGTTGAAAGAAGGCTTGATCTTGGCAACGATTCTTTCTGTGATCAGTTACCTGGCTTTCATCATGCTGCTCAAACTGCAGTTCCCTGTGTGGCCTACATTCATCAGCGGCTAAGGAGTCAAAAACTATGGAACTTTTTAACAACTTGGCACTGGGTTTTGGGGTGGCTTTCACTTTCCAAAATCTGATTTACGCGTTCATTGGCTGCATGCTGGGCACCTTGATTGGTGTCTTGCCCGGCATAGGCCCAGTGGCCACCATTGCCATGCTTTTACCCGCCACCTATGCTTTGCCGCCCATTGCGGCTTTGATCATGTTGGGCGGCATTTATTACGGCGCCCAATACGGGGGCTCTACCACGGCCATCTTGGTCAACCTGCCGGGCGAATCGTCTTCTGTGGTCACGGTCATTGATGGCTATCAAATGGCCCGAAAAGGCAGGGCCGGCCCTGCCTTGGCTGCGGCCGGTTTGGGCTCCTTCTTTGCCGGTTGTGTGGGCACTTTGATTTTGGCCGCTTTTGCCGCCCCATTGACCGAAGTGGCGTTCAAATTTGGCCCGGCTGAGTATTTTTCGCTCATGATTTTGGGCTTGATTGGCGCGGTGGTCTTGGCTTCAGGCTCATTGATCAAAGCGGTGGGCATGATTGTCCTGGGCTTGCTTTTGGGCTTGGTTGGAACCGACGTCAATTCGGGTGTTGCGCGCTACAGCTTTGACATTCCTGAACTGACAGATGGCATTGGCTTCATCACCATTGCCATGGGTGTTTTTGGCTATGGCGAGATCATTGCCAACCTGTCAAAACCAGAAGATCAACGCGAAGTTTTCACTGGCAAAGTCACGGGTTTGTTCCCGACCAAAGAAGACTTCAAAAACATGGCCCCCGCGGTTTTGCGCGGCACAGCGATCGGCTCCATGTTGGGTATCTTGCCCGGTGGCGGCGCCTTGTTGGCGGCATTTGCGGCTTACACGATTGAGAAGAAAACCAAGCTTCGCCCGGGTGAAGTTCCTTTTGGCCAAGGCAATATTCGCGGCGTTGCAGCGCCGGAGTCAGCCAACAATGCGGGTGCGCAAACTTCCTTCATTCCATTGCTCACCTTGGGTATTCCGCCCAACGCCGTGATGGCCTTGATGGTGGGCGCCATGACCATCCACAACATTCAACCGGGCCCGCAGGTCATGACCAGCAACCCTGAGTTGTTTTGGGGCTTGATCGCTTCCATGTGGATCGGTAACGCGATGTTGGTAATTTTGAACCTGCCCTTGATTGGCATGTGGATCAAATTGCTCACAGTGCCTTACCGCTGGTTGTTCCCTGCCATCATCTTGTTTTGCGCAATTGGTGTGTACTCCACCAACAACAACACGTTTGATATTTGGCTGGTGGGTGCTTTTGGTGTGATCGGCTATGGGTTCATCAAGCTGGGCATGGAGCCAGCGCCCTTGCTGCTGGGCTTTATTTTGGGCCCCATGATGGAGGAGAATCTGCGCCGAGCGCTCTTGTTGTCTCGCGGAGATTGGACCGTCTTTGTCACGCGAGGTTTGTCGGCCAGTTTGTTGGCGGTGGCCGCTGTGCTTTTGATCGTCGTCTTGCTGCCCTCGGTCAAATCCAAGCGCGAAGAAGCCTTTGTCGAAGAGTGATTGTTTGACGCAGGCCCCAGCCTGAATCGAGGCAATCCAACGGCACCTTCGGGTGCCGTTTGATTTTCAGCCAGGCCCTGTGAGTTCTTCTCCAACGAATCCTGCCAAAATAAGCACATTGACATTGTGGATTGCGACTTATGACTTTTGATTTCAACACGCCTTATGCCAGTCACCGTTTGCCGCTGTTTGCGCGCAATGTGGTGTCCACCTCGCACCCCTTGGCCGCGCAGGCGGGTCTGCGCATGATGCTCAAAGGCGGCAATGCGGTGGACGCCGCTGTGGCTGCTGCTGCGGTCCTGACAGTGACCGAGCCCGTCAGCTGCGGCTTGGGGTCAGACGCCTTTTGCATTTTGTGGGATGGCCAAAAGCTGCATGGTTTGAACGCTTCGGGCCATGCGCCGCAGACTTGGACGCCCGAGTATTTTCATCGCAAATACGGCGCGCATGAGCTCAACCCACCCAAGCGGGGTTGGGACTCTGTCACTGTTCCTGGCGCCGTCAGCGCATGGGCGGCCTTGAGCGAGCGCTTTGGCAAATTGCCCTTTGCTGACTTGATGGAGCCAGCCATCGAGATTGCAGAGCGGGGCTATTTGATGCCTGTTGTGGTCCAGCAAAAATGGGCCGCGGCCACCCCCTTGCTTCAGGACTTGCCCGGTTTTGCACAGAGCTTTTTGCCATGGGGCCGAGCACCCAACGTGGGTGAATTGTTTCAATTCAAAGCGGCCGCCCGTGGTCTCAAAGCCATCGCACAAAGCAAGGGGCGTGCTTTTTATGAAGGTGAAATCGCCCAAGCCTTGGTGCAGTTTTCAGCACAGCATGGCGGCTCCATGAGCTTGCAAGATTTGGCGCAATACAGGCCAGAGTGGGTCACCCCCATCGAGCAAAAATACCGCGGCTACAGTTTGCATGAAATCCCGCCCAATGGCCAAGGCATTGCAGCTTTGATTGCTTTAGGCATTTTGGAAAATTTCGATGTCGCTGGCATGGCTGTGGACGGTGTTGACTCGCAGCATTTGCAAATCGAGGCCATGAAGTTGGCCTTTGCCGATGTCTACCGTTACGTTGCAGACCCGCGTTCCATGGACATCACACCCGCTCAAATGTTGGACCCTGCCTACTTGAAGAGCCGTGCCAATTTGATTGACCTGAAGAAAGCCCAAAACTTCCAAGCCGGCAACCCCGTCAAAGGCGGCACCATTTATTTAACCGCTGCCGACGAAAATGGCATGATGGTCAGCTTCATCCAGAGCAACTACATGGGCTTTGGTTCCGGGGTGGTTGAACCCACGTATGGCATCAGTTTGCAAAACCGTGGCTTTGGTTTCAGTGTCAACCCCAATGGCTTGAACCCGGCCAATTTGGTGGCCCCTGGCAAGCGACCTTTTCACACCATCATTCCTGCTTTCTTGACCCAAGGCGGCCAACCCGTGATGAGCTACGGCGTGATGGGCGGCAACATGCAACCGCAAGGACACATGCAAACTTTGGTGCGCATGCTCGACTACAAACAGAACCCGCAAGCCGCATGCGATGCGCCACGCTGGCGCTTCAATGAAGGCTTGTCCATCAATGCTGAAGCCGACATGAATGCCCAAACGGTTCAAGGCCTGAACCAGCGCGGGCATCAATTGGAAGTGATCAACGATTCTTACCAAGACTTTGGGGCAGGCCAGTTCATTTGGCGCATGGGCGACCCCAAAGTGCAGGGCTATGTGGCCGCCAGCGATGCCCGCCGTGATGGTCAGGCGGTTGGTTTTTGAACTACACCCAACCAACGCAACTTACATCAGGGTTGCTTCTGGCGGCAGGGGGTGCTGTGGCCTTCAGCGGCAAGGCCATCATCGTCAAACTGGCTTACCGGTACGGTGTGGACGCCATCACCTTGTTGATGTACCGCATGCTGTTTGCTTTGCCCTTTTTTCTGGTCTTGGCGTGGTGGTCCGGTCGCGGCAAACCTGCTTTGACGCGGGCTGATATTTGGGGCGTGATTGGGTTGGGCTTTACGGGCTATTACTTGTCGAGTTTTTTAAATTTTTTGGGGCTGCAATACATCAGTGCTTCGTTCGAGCGTTTGATCTTGTACCTCAGCCCCACGCTGGTCTTGCTGCTCGGATCTTGGTTTTTCAAAAGGCCCATCACGCAGCGGCAACTGACCGCCATGGCAGTCAGTTACAGCGGCGTGTTGTTGGTGTTTGGCCATGAGGTTTCCCTGACCGGCCCGCAAGTGGTCTTGGGTGCTGCGCTGGTCTTTGCTGGTGCAGTGATCTACGCTATTTATTTGACCTACAGTGGGCACTTGGTGCAGCGCTTGGGTGCCATGCGGCTGGCAAGTCTGGCCACATCGGTGGCTTGTTTGTTTTGTTTGCTGCAGTTCGTCATTTTCAAGCCTGTCAGCGCTTTGAATGTAGCTCCGCAAGTGCTGTGGCTGTCAGTTTTGAATGCGACGGCCTGCACTGTATTGCCTGTGCTACTGGTGATGATGGGCATTGAGCGCATTGGCCCCGGCCTGACTGCGCAAGTCGGCATGATTGGCCCCATGTCCACGGTGGCCATGAGTGCATTGATTTTGGGTGAGAGTTTTAATATCTGGATTTTGGCTGGCACGGCCTTGGTGCTGGGGGGTGTTTTTTGGGTCACACGCACTCCATTGCCCATCCAAGATGTTGGATCGGTTAAGCCAGAACTTAAAATTTAAGTCAAAATTGACATTCAATAACTGGAGCACAGCAGCATGGATTTAGGCATCAAAGGAAAATGGGCTTTGGTTGGCGGCGCCAGCAAGGGCTTGGGCTGGGGCTGCGCGCGCGCGCTGGCTTTGGAAGGCGTCAACGTACTCATGGTGGCACGGGGGGCCGAAGTTTTGCATGCGGCTGTGGCAGATTTGGAAAAAGAAGTGCCTGCGGGCGTGAAGCTCATTGGGCTGGCTGCAGACATCACCACCCCCGCAGGACGCGAGGCTATTTTCTTGGCAGCGGGTGGCCCGGGCCGTGACTTTGACATCGTGGTCACCAATGCAGGCGGCCCACCGCCTGGTGATTTCCGAGACTGGGACCGTGAGGCTTGGCTCAAAGCCATCGACGCCAACATGCTCACCCCGATTGAATTGATCAAAGCCACGGTCGACGGCATGGCCGCGCGCGGTTTTGGTCGTATCGTCAACATCACTTCCAGCGCCGTCAAAGCACCGATCGACATCTTGGGCTTGTCCAATGGTGCGCGCAGTGGCTTAACGGGGTTTGTGGCGGGCGCATCGCGCAGCAAAATTGCTGCTCAAGGCGTGACCATCAACAACTTGCTGCCGGGTAAATTCGACACCGATCGCTTGAAAACCACGCTGGGTACTGCCGCCCAAAAAATGGGCAAAAGCATCGAAGAACTTCGCCAACAGCATCAAGCAGCGGTGCCGGCTGGGCGGTTTGGCAATCCGCAAGAGTTTGGTGCCATTTGCGCTTTTTTATGCAGCCAGCAAGCGGCCTACATGACCGGCCAGAACGTTTTGGCCGATGGCGGCGCCTACCCCGGCAGCTTTTAAGGGGGTAAGCGCCCAGGCTGGTTTTAGGGCCTTGAAGAGACCACAATCCCGCCCACGATCAAGCCAAAGGCCAGTCCGTGGAAGGCTTGGGGCAGCTCACCCAAAAATGCGGCTGACAAAATGGCCGCAAACAAAGGTGTGAGGTTGGCAAAAAAACCGGCCAATGCGGGGCCAGCGTTTTGCACGCCCAAGCCCCAGCACCGGTAGGCCAGCACAGAAGGTCCAATGGCCACAAAAGCCAAGGCGGCATACAAAGGCGGGCCCCAAGTGATGTG
>CAIQBO010000037.1 GCA_903870145.1 uncultured Burkholderiales bacterium
CCAAAAAGTTGTCTAACATTCATTCCAATTGACCTGCATTGATTCATTCGAAAATTGTTGTCCAAACTGCAAACTGTGAAGTGCGCAGCCATTTCATTTCATTCTTTGAAAAAGAAACTGAGTTTTTCCAACGCCATCCTTGGCGCCACACCGCGGTTGAGCGAATTGATCAGCTGCTGGTCTGCCATGCTCATGAGCAACATCAGTCTTTGCCTGCGCACATCAAAGCTTGCCAAAATGGCACTGACCACATCCGAGGCTTTGACAATGCCGGCCTCATAGGCTTTTTCTGTTGCTGCCACATTTTTCTCAGAATCTTTCACCGCCGAGGTGCGAAAAACCAGCTCTTGAGCGTTGACCTTCAACGCCAGTTCGGTGCTCTCGCGCTCCAAGCGCAATTGCTCTTGCACCTCTTCCAAAGCTCGGCGCGCCCGCTCTTGGTCCACCATGGCGCGCTGACTCGCTTGCATGCCATAGGCAGACACGCCGGTGGGAAACGAAAGCTGAACGCCTTGGTAATTGTCCGACATCCCCGCGTAGTGTGAGCTTCGAACAATCAAATTGACCTGCGGCAAATAACTGCCCTTGGCCCGCAAAACCCCCGACTCCGCCAACTGCAACTGCTCTTTGGCTTGGCGCACCATGGGGTGCTCAAAATCATCAGCCGCATCACGCTGCGCTTGGGCACTGAGCACAGCGCCGTCCAAATCTTCGGCCGGCTCGCTTTGCAAATGCTCGTAGCTTGCCCCTGTCAAAGAGAACAACTTTTGCCGCGCCAACTGAATGTCATTTTGCAAAGACTGGTAGCGTGCCATGGCTTGTGAGTGCTGCACTTTTGCCAGCGTGATGTCCATCACGCTGCTGTAGCCCAGATCAAAGCGCCGCTGCGCACGCTGGACTTGTCGGTCCAGCGCTTGTGCCTCGAGCAAGGCCAACTTTCGCAGTGAGTTGGACCTCACCAAGCTGCTGTAGTTCACATACAAGCGCTTGGACAAATCAATTTCTTTGACACCCAAAGTGGCCTGCGCGTAGGCCGCGCGAATGGGTGATTCTTTGAAGGTGGCGTATTTGTCCAGATCCACCAGTGGTTGAATGGCTTGGACTGTTGTGCGATTGCTTCTCTCAAACGCACTGCGCCCTTGCTCCATGAACAGTGTGGGCAAATAACTCAGCTGCGCGCGATTGGCATCGAGCTGCCCCAGCCTCTCTTCAGCCTGCGCATTGAGGAAGGCTCGGTCGTTGCGCAAGGCCAGATCAAAAGCGTTCACCAGTTCAGCCGCCTGACTCAGACCAGACACACCGCTGGCAAGCAAGGCCATCACGACATGAAGCACAGCCCGCTTCATTTGAAACTCAAGCCGAGAAGCAGTCGCATGGGTTTGCATGTAGGCCCGCATCTTCAGTTCAAAAATGACTTGGACAATTGGTCCGTCAAAGGCTTGAGCAAGTAACTCATGAACGAGCGCTCTCCGCTTTTGAAAATCACATCGACTGGCATGCCCGGTTGCAGTGGTTTGCCTTTGAGTTTTTCGTGCAAATCATCTTTGATGGCAATGCGCACCAAATAAAATTCGGCTCGCGCGTTTTCAGGCCGCGGGTCGGTCACCTTATCAGAGGCCACCTTGTCAGCGCCCACCAGCGTGACCTCGCCAAACACCACCGGTGTGGTCTGCGGGTCAAACGCCATGAAACGCAAATTCGCTGGCATGCCCACGTGCACTTTGCCGATCAAATGCGTAGGCACTTTGGCCTCCACAATATAGTCCAAGCTGCTGGGAACAATTTCCATCAAGGTCTGCGCCGGTGTGACCACGCCGCCCAGCGTGTTCACACGCAAGCTTGAAACCACGCCATCCACAGGCGAGCGCACGTCGTACTGCGCACGGTCGAAAGACAAAGACTGAACCTTGGCTTGCACGCCCTCTTTGAGCCCCAAGATCTCCGACAAGTCTGAATCAATCTTAGACAAACGCGCGTTGACCAGTTGCGACAGCTCCCCCTCTTGGCGCAAAGCCTCACGCTCCATGTTGTTGGCGTCCAGTTTGGGCAGCAAGCCTTCCTTGGCCATGGACTGTGCATTTTTAACGTCAGAAATCAAAAGTTCCAACTGCCGTTTTTTCGTACGCAAAGAAGTTTGGTATTCATTTCGGCGCGCCTCAAACAGCTTGGACTGAACTTGCTTGGCCTCCAGCATGCGCGGGTCTTTGGCCATGCGCTGAACTTCAGACAGCCATTCGATCGCGGGCAAATCAGCGCGTTCACTGCGCAAGCGGCTCTCACTGGCCAGCAGATTGATGAGCTGAAGCGTTGTGGTTGCCAAATTGGCATCCGAGCTCAAAGGGTTGAGCTGAACCAACAACTCGCCTTCTTTCACGGCCTTGCCCTCGGCCACCAAAATTTTGCTCACCACACCGCCCAGCGTGTGTTGTATGGTTTTCCGGTTGCCCACAGCGCTGACCGAGCCCTCAACGGCAGCCCCCTCGTCAATGGGCGAGTACATGCTCCAAACCGCAAAGAAAAGGAAAAATGCCAAAACGCCCCAACTTAAAACAGACCCCAGTTGGATCGATTCTGAAACCGGCGGGGTCAAATCTCTTTTCGTCAGATCCTCGGCCCGGTAGGCATTGAGCAGGCGGTCCATCATGGGGCTGTACCTTGATTTTGTTGCGACCACTCAATGACTTGCACGGTGGGCCCAAATTTGAGCATCTGCCCCGTACTCAACACCATCAAGTTGTGCGCCAATGAAACCAAAGTGGGCCGATGGGTGATGGCCACAATGGTCGTGCCCAGCGCACTCAAGTCGCGAATGAGTTGACCCAAAATCAATTCGCCCGCTTCGTCCAGCGCGCTGTTGGGCTCGTCCAGCACCAGCAGCTTGGGCGTTTTGTAAATGGCGCGCGCTATGGCAATCCTTTGCTTTTGACCACCCGACATCGCAAAAGCACTGCTCTCTCCAATGGGCGTGTTGTAGCCCAGTGGAAAATTCAAAATCACCTCATGCATGCCCACGCGCTGCGCCGCCAGCACAACTTGCTCAGAATCCACCTCGCCCAAGCGGGCAATATTTTGCGCCACCGTGCCATCAAAAAAGCCCAACTCTTGCGCCACGTAGCCCACATGCGGGCCCACCTCATCGCGGTCCCAAGTGGACATCTCCACCCCGTCCAGCCGCACCGAGCCCTGCGTGGGCTTCCAAATTCCTAGCAAGCCACGGGCCAGTGAAGATTTGCCACTGCCCATCGAGCCTACGATCACATTCACGCTGCCTGGCTCCAACACGGCATTGACCCCACTGACCACCGGCTTGGTATGGCCCGGGGGTGTGAGCGACAAGCCATGGATC
>CAIQBO010000038.1 GCA_903870145.1 uncultured Burkholderiales bacterium
CTTCAGGTCACCCATGGATTCTGGCTCTTGCAAACCAGTCACTCCGGCCTCCTCGGATTCAGAAGTCTCACTAATTTCCCCGCCCATGGCCACAACGCCCTCCACCACCTCAGGCGGCAAAGGTGCAGAAACTTTCAGGTAAATGGCGCCCATCACAAGGGCCACAGCCAGTAAAGGCAGCAATGCGATGACCAAGTGGTTGATCAACTCACGCATGGGCACGGCCGCATTGCGTTGACCCTTGATGGCACCCACCAAGCCTGGCAATACTTTGTCACTGACAGTGGTAGAAACAATTTGTGCAAAAGCTGGCAAAGGAACTAAGCGGTCTTGGGCCGACATAGGCGGCGCCAAATGGGGCTTGAGCTTGGCCACAATGATCACATACACAACGTACAAAGTCGCCAGCATGATGCCCGGGAAAAATGCACCTGCATACAACTTGACGACAGAAACACCCGCCGTTGCGCCATACACAATTAACATGACCGAGGGCGGAATCAAAATGCCCAAACAGCCGCCTGCCGTGATGGCGCCGGCCGAGAGTTGCACGCTGTAACCGGCCCGCAGCATGGCAGGCAGCGCCAGCAGACCCATTAAGGTGACAACCGCGCCCACAATGCCAGTGGCAGTTGCGAAGATGGCGCAGGTGATGATGGTGGCCACAGCCAACGAGCCCGGCACCCTGGCAGTGGCCAAGTGCAAACTCTTAAAGAGCTTTTCAATCAGGTTGGCTCGCTCAATCAAGTAGCCCATGAACACGAACAAAGGAATGGAGATCAGCACATCATTGGACATGACAGAGTAAGTACGCTGCACCATCAAGTCCAAGGTTTGGGTTACTGCCAAACTGGGGTTTTGACTTCGGTAAGCAATCCACGCGAAGATCATGCCCATGCCCATGAGGGTGAAGGCCGTCGGGAATCCCAGCATGATGGCCACTACCACCAAAGCCAGCATCAATAGCCCCACATGGCCATTGCTCATTTGTGCCACGGGTGGCAATAAAAAAAATGCAGCCAAGACAACTGCGGCCATGATAGACAAGCCAAACCAAATTTCTTTTTTCACGCGTGGCCCCCTTTGCCAGATGTCACATACTGGTCTAGTTTTTCGATGTCTTCGTCTTTGACGTTGACCATTTCTTTGAGTTTTTCAACGTCAACTTCTTCAACATCTTCAATGCGCGAAGGCCATTGGCCCTGCTGAAGGCAAATCACGCAGCGCACAATTTCAACCAAGCCCTGCACCAGCAATAAGGCGCCCGCAATGGGGATGATGGTTTTAAAAGGATAGACCGGTGGGCCGTCAGCCGTGATGTTGGAGTACTCACGGATGGCCCATGAGTCGCCAGCGTAGTTGAACCCTGCCCAGGCCATGGCCACAACACCAGGAATGAAGAAAACAACATAGAGCAGCAAATCCAAGCCAGCCTGAAGGCGGGGCGGGAAAAAACCATACAAAACGTCACCCCGCACGTGGCCATTTTTGGACAAGGTGTAGGCCCCGGCCATCATGAACAAGGAGCCGTACATCATGCTCATGACGTCAAAGGCCCAAGGGTGCGGGTTTGACAGCGCGTACCTGGAAAAGACTTCCCAACTGATCATGAAAGTCAACGCCACGATGAGCCAGGCAAAAAATTGCCCTGCCCAAGTACTGATTTTGTCAATGGTAAGAAGTAGATTTTGCATAAAGTGGCTTCAATCAAAAAAAACAGCCATCCGATAAAAATTCCGGATGGCTGATGGACAGGCTTAAAAAATCAAGCTTTGCCTGCCGCCTTCTTTTCCCCAAAGAAGTGACTCACAGCCATCCGGCGGCTGATGTAGGTGTCTTGGTCCCACTTCACTGCACGGCCAGCAAAGGCCTTTTGTGACTCTACGATCTCTTTGAAGAGTGGGTTTTCAGCAGATTTCTTCTCCAAAATTGCATCCCACAATTTGAGCTGATCTTGCAAAACCGAGTCTGGTGTTTTGTAGAACTTGACCTTGTCTTTGGTTTGCAACTCGATGTAGTCTTTGGAGTAGCGATCGATGGCTTTCCAAGACATGTCGGCTGAAGCCGCTTCTGTAGCCCCGGCAATGATGGCCTTCATCTTGGCTGGCAGTGCATCGTATTTGGTCTTGTTGAACATGATCTCAAAAGTTTCAGCGCTTTGGTGGTAACTTTGCAACATGCACACTTTAGAGACATCAGGGAAGCCCAAAATGCGGTCTGAAGTGGCGTTGTTGAACTCGGCGCCGTCGAGCAAGCCGCGGTCCATGGCGGGCACGATTTCGCCGCCTGGCAATGCATTGACGGCAGCGCCCATGGCGGTGAACAAGTCAATGGCCAAGCCGTTGGTACGGAACTTCAGGCCCTTGAAATCAGCCGATTTGGTGATGGGTTTCTTGAACCAGCCCAAGGGTTGTGTGGCCATGGGGCCATACAAGAATGACTGCACGTTGGCACCGATGGATGCATACAACTTGGCCAGCAACTCAACGCCGCCGCCATATTTGTGCCACGACAAGAGCATGTTGGCGTCCATGCCAAAGGCAGGGCCAGAGTTCCACAAAGCCAGTGCATTTTGTTTGCCATAGTGGTAACCCAAAACGCCATGACCCCCGTCCAAAGTGCCTTTTGTGACGGCTTCTAACAAACCAAAAGCGGGCACCACAGCGCCAGCAGGCAAGACTTCGATTTTCAAGTCGCCACCGGTCATGTCGTTGACTTTTTTGGCGTAATCTAATGCGTATTCATGAAAAATGTCTTTGGCAGGCCAAGTACTTTGCCAACGCATGGATATAGGGCCCGTTTGCGCACTGGCGATCATGGGCGCAGAGATGGCGCCGGCAGCAATGGCGGCACCTTTAAGCAAGCCGCGGCGGCGTGGGCTGGATTTTTCGGTCATTGAAACTCTCCTTGGTGTGAAATTAAGCTCCATGATTAAGCCAATTCAACAAGTAGGGAAGAGGGTTATTACCAGTGCAACTCTATAAGTGAGTTAAACTATCAGATTCATTGAGGGATCTCAATTTGCGAACCTTTGAAGTGCTGATGATGATCGCCTGAATACCAAAACCCGCTACGACCAACAGCAAACAGATCAAGTCAGAGCTGTTCTCTCCCACGAAGCCTCCCAACAAGGCGCCAATCGGCCTGGCCCCCGTACCCACCACAATGTTGATGGCAGTCACGCGCCCCATCATGTGGAAAGGCGTGACGGTTTGCCGCAAAGTGGTGGAGGTGATGGTCCAAATGATGGGGCCAAAACCAAACAAAAAATAAGACAAACCGGCCACGGCACTCAAGGGAGTCCAGATTGTCAAGGCCATCAGCATGGCCGCGGCCACTGAGAAAAAGGGCCCCACCAAAATGGCCCGGCCAAAAGGCATCCAGGAGACCACTTTGGCCGCTGACAAGGAGCCCAACATCATGCCGACGCCAAAGCAAGCCAAGGTCATACCTACTTGGCTTGCGCTCATGCCCAAAGACTTGATGGCATAGGGCACATAAATGGCTTGAAGCACAAACCAGGAGATGTTCCATGCAATGGAGGTCAACATAATAGGCCGCAGATATGGGTGGGCCCAGACAAAATGCGCACCCTCTTTCAACTCCAACCACGGGTGCCTCGGCGCCACAGCTGCACGCGGGGGCTCTGCAATTTTGCTCAGAAACAAAACTGCATTCAAAGACAAAATCAGGCTCAAGACAAACGAAGTTGAAGCGCCAGCCCATGCGATCAATGCGCCGGCCAATGCCGGCCCTGCTGCAAAAGCCATACTGCGGGCCAACTCCAAGCGGCCATTGGCACGTGCCAAATGCTCAGAGCCCACCAGGGCTGGCACCAAAGAAGGCGCGCCCACACTGAAACCCACAGTGCCCACAGAGGCTATGAATCCAACCCCTGCAAGCAAAATCACACTGACCTGGTTCATGAAAACCGCAGTCACCAAGACCATCAAAGCCAAAACTCTGAGAACTTCCGACGCCACCATCAAACGCTTGAGAGAACTTCGATCTGCCAACAAGCCAAGAGGAATGGAGAGCAATAAAAACGGCAAGGACTGAAGCGCTGCAATCACACCAATCTCGCCAGGGCCGGCTTGCAACATCAGCACTGCCACGATAGGCACCGCTGCCAAAGTCAATTGTTCGGCTGATTGCGCCATCAAATTGGATACAGCCAAGCGATTGAACGCCGGCGGGAGTGAATTCATGCTTGCCGGGCCTTGTCGGGCGAACCCTCTAAACCTGCCAACAGTGCTTTGTTGTCACCGCCAATGACCATTTGAAACTGGTTGTCAACATAGGTGTAGTCGTAGTAACCCATGCGCGCCAGCGGCTGGATTTTGAGCACATCCACCAAGCCATTGGCGTCCAGCACTTGGTCATCAATGTGAATGGCCACAACGCGGCCAAACACCACATCGGCCGAGCCCATGGGCGGCTGGCCAGGAAATCTCAAGGTGTTCAAGTAAATGCATTCGAATTGAATGGGAGAGCCGGCCACGCGCATGGGCTTGACTTTGCGTGAAGCTAATTTTTGCAAGCCCGCA
>CAIQBO010000039.1 GCA_903870145.1 uncultured Burkholderiales bacterium
GGTTGCTCACCCCACTGACCACATGCCCTGAAGGCACGTGCTGTGAGGCAGACTCAATGTGCCCGGTTTGGTCGTCAAAAAAGAAGTCGGGTTCAAACTCTTTTAAAAATTCACCCTTGGGCAAGCCGCCTAAAAACATGGCTTCGTCGACCTCAATGTTCCACTGCATCAAAGTGCGTATGGCGCGCTCGTGGGCTGGAGCGCTGCGTGCTGTGACAAGTGCAGTGCGAATGCGCATGTCAGGTGTGCCCTCTTGTTGCAAGCGGTGCAGCGCAGCCAGCAGTGGCTTGAAAGGCCCGTCAGACAAGGGCTGCGCGGCTTTGGCATGTTCGTGCGCTTGAAAAGCCGACAAGCCCTGGGCTTGGAATACGCGCTCGGCTTCGTCAGAAAAAAGCACAGCATCACCGTCAAAAGCAATGCGCACTTCATGCGGATGCGCCTCAGAGGCATGCGCAGAATGCGGGTAGACCTGTGCAGCGGGCACACCGGTTTCCAGGGCTGCGCGCACATCCGACAAGTGTGTGGACAAAAACAAATTGGCATTCAAGGGTTTCAAATAACGCCAGGGTGGCTGGCCTCGGGTGAAACTGCCACGTTGAATAGGCAAGCCGTAATGCTGCGCAGAGCGAAACACACGCATGCCCGAGACCGGATCGTTGCGCGACAAAATCACCACCTCCACACGCTGCGTGCTGGCGTCGTTGAAGGCCAGCAACTTGCGCACCAAAGAAAAAGCCACGCCTTGTTTGGCGGGCGCTTCCAAGCGCTCGAGTTGCAGCTTCATGTAAGCGCGGTCATCGTGCTGCTCAAAGACCAAATTTTCTTCTTCAAAATCAAACAAGGCGCGAGACGAAATCGCCACCACCAATTGGCCGTCTAAATTCACAGACATAGGGCACTCCTGGCACAAAGAAGCATCATCGCACCCATTGGTTCAGCTCCATGATCGGCATCAAAACGGCCAACACAATCACCATGACCACGCCGCCCATGCCCACAATCAGCAAGGGCTCGAGCACGGTGGCCAATGCCAAGGCGCGCCGCTGCACGTCGGTGGAGATTTGTTGGGCCGCGCGCTGCAGCATCACGGGCAATTGGCCGGTTTGTTCGCCCAAGCGTGCGAACATGCCCAGTAAACTGGGAAAGCGCTTTTTCTGGCCCAGTGCCATGGCCAAAGGTGCACCCTCGCGCACCAAGATCAATGCGTCAAGCACATCGGCGCGCATGGCTTGGTTGGACAAAGTATCTGCAGCCGATTGCAAAGCCTTCAAAATAGGCACACCTGCCGATGTGAGCATGGCCAAAGTGCTGGCAAAGCGCGCTGCGTTGTAACCCGTGGCAAGGCGCCCCAGCACAGGGGTGCGCAAAAAAGCAGCGTCAAAACGAATTCGAAAAAGTGGCCTCAACAGGGCCTGCTGCAAAGCCCAGCCCAAGGCACCGAGCAACACCAATACGGTCCAACCGTAGTGGCGCACAAAGTCACTCAAAACCAGCATGGCCAGCGTCAAGGTGGGTAACTTGCGCTGACTTCCTGAAAAAACTTGCGCCACTTGCGGCACCACGGTGCTGAGCAAAAAAATCACGATCGACAAGGCCACCAAGCTGACGATGGCAGGGTACAAGGAGGCGCTCAAGAGTTTGGCCTTGAGGGCTTGCTGGTCTTGTAAATCATCGGCCAGTTGGCTCAAGACAAGACCTAAATTACCACCTTGTTCGCCAGCCCCTATCACTGCGGTGTAAAGCGCAGAGAATTCGCGCGGGTGCTGTGACATGGCTTTGGCCAAGCCCAAGCCGGCATTCACCTCAGCGCGCAAACTGGCCACCAAGTGGCCTTGTTTTTCCGTCTCGGCTTCCTCGCTCAAAGCCGCCAAAGCCCGCTCCAATGGCAAACCATTGCTCACCAGACTGGCCAATTGACGGGTCCATACGGCCAAGGCGTTGGCGTTAAAGCACGGGCGCGATCCGATCGAGCGGTGCCAGCCAGCCTGAGCTGATGTCGACCCGCCAATGACGGCCACCGACAAGGGCAGCAGCGACTGCCCTCGCAATTGAGTGCGCGCGGCTTTGGCGCTGTCAGCCTCGATCACGCCTTTGCGCAATGCACCGTCGGCTTGCAGGGCTTCATAGGAGTAGGCGGGCATATGCAGTCAAGCGCTCAACGCTGAAAATAAAGCAGGCCAATTTGGCCATTGACCAAGGTATGCGGCCCTGTCAAATCGGCCACAGAGCCAACGTCCTTGTTGACCCCCAAGCTGCCGTACCAAGCCCATTGGGCTGACAAACTGTGTTTGTAACTCAGGCCCGAGCCAACCGATCCCGTGCCTGTGCGCAAACTGGCAGCGCCCACGCGCGCCGCCCCTTGCGAGGTGCGCCAGTGCTCTGCAGGGGCCCAGGTCACACCGGCATTCAGGCTGAGCTCGCTGTGCGGGGTGACGGGCCAGGCATAGGCCAATCCCAGCCCTAGGCTGCTGCTGTCGCCGCGGTTGAGCAAGTCTTGCGTCCATTCAATACCAGCACTCCATCGATCAGTGATGCGAGCATTGGCCAGCGCCCGACTTCGCAATGTTTTGCGGCCACCTTCAAACAAATCAAAGCCCTGGCCTGTGCTCAAGTTGTGAATTCGCATGGACAAACCCAAACTCACGTCGCGCTTTTCAATCCATTGGTAGGTCAGCGCCGGCTCTTTTCGAAAACTGTTAAAGCGCAACCACTCCTGGCCATCGCCAATGCCAATGCGCCATCGGCCATAGCGCAAACCCAGAACGGGGCGCAGTGCGCTGCTGCCACTGAGGTGGCTCAAATCACTAGACCGTAGGCGCAGGCCCAATGTGTAGCGAACTTGAGCTGGCAACTCGGGCGGGTCTGCTGCCTCAGAGGACTGCGCTGTCTGCATTGAATCATTGGCCGTTTGAGCATGTGCAGTCAAGCTCAACAGCATCAGAGTCAACAGCACCCCAACAGATCGGTATGTGTTAAATAAAAATGTTGCAAAGGCCGGCATGGTATCAGCCTTCAATCACGCGTCACGCGGACCAACTCTTCAGCCCGCGTCACACCTTGCGCAACCAAGCGCTCGCCGTCCTCGCGCATCAGCACCATGCCACTGGCCAAGGCGGCTTGGCGAATTTCGGCCTCTGCGGCTTGCGCATGAATTTGAGCGCGCAAAGCATCATGGGTCACCAACAATTCAAAAATCCCGGTGCGCCCAGCGTAGCCGGTTTGACCACACTGCACGCAACCGGAACCCCCGCATGGCAAACAAATCTTTCGCACCAAGCGCTGTGCCAAAACACCCAACAAAGAAGAGCTCAGCAAGAAGGGCTCAATGCCCATGTCGGTCAGGCGCGTCACGGCGCTGACGGCGTCGTTGGTGTGCAAAGTGGCCAGTACCAAGTGGCCCGTCATGGAGGCTTGAATGGCAATTTGAGCGGTTTCAAAATCGCGAATTTCGCCGATCATAATGATGTCGGGATCTTGCCGCAAAATCGCGCGCAAGGCCTTGGCAAAGGTCAAGTCAATCTTCGCGTTAACTTGTGTTTGCCCTACACCGGGCAACTCATACTCGATCGGGTCTTCCACGGTCATGATGTTGCTGCCACTGGCGTCCAAACTTTGCAAGGCGGCGTACAAGGTGGTGGTTTTGCCAGAGCCCGTCGGGCCGGTCACCAAAATCAAACCATGCGGCTGTTTGACCAAGTCTTGGAAGCGTTGTAGCACCTGGCCTTGCATGCCCACGGCTTGCAAAGACAAACGCGTATCGCTTTTGTCGAGCAAGCGCAGCACGGCTCGCTCGCCATGGGCACTGGGCAAGGTCGAGACGCGCACATCGACAGCGCGCGAGCCCAAGCGCAAACTGATGCGCCCGTCTTGCGGCAAACGTTTTTCCGCAATGTCCAACTCGGCCATGATTTTCAAACGTGAAATCAAAGCTGCGTGCAAAGCGCGGTGGGGTTGCACCACCTCGCGCAAATTGCCATCGACACGAAAGCGCACGCTGGAGTGGCGCTCATACGGCTCGATGTGAATGTCGCTGGCGCCGTCGCGGGCCGCTTGCGTGAGCAAGGCGTTGAGCATGCGAATGATGGGCGCATCGTCACTGGTCTCGAGCAAGTCTTCGACCGCGGGAAGCTCTTGCATCATGCGCGACAAATCGGCCGCTGACTCGACTTCACTGACCACGGCTGCAGCGCTGGATTCTCCCGGTCCGTATTGGGCGGTATAGGCTTGGCTGATGCGCTGCTTCAAATCGGCAGCATTGAGCTGCTGAACTTCAAAACTGGCGTTGCTGTGGCCCCATTGCCGCAACACTTCAGACAAAGCGCTCTTGGCGCTGTCGGGGCTGAGCCACAGCGTCAGGCGTGTGCCATCGTCCTCGAGCAGCACTTGATGGCTGCGCGCAAAAGCGTAGGGCAAAGAAAAGCGTGAAGCCATTTAAATCAAGCTCAAGGTTTGCGCGTGGCAGCTGGCAACACAGGCGAGCCCGACACGGGCAGACCTGGGTTCTCTATGGGCTGTGCATTGAGCTGAGCACCGCGCATTTGCTCGTAGCGGTCCAGCGAGAGGCCTTGTGTGGAAGCACCATCACGCACCACCACAGGCCGCAAAAACACCATCAGATTGGTTTTTTTGCGACTGCGTGATTCAGAGCGAAACAGGTTGCCAAAGAAGGGCACATCGCCCAAGCCAGGCACGCGCTCTTGGCTGTTGCCGTAGTCGTCTTGCAGCAAACCACCCAGCACCACAATCGCACCGTCTTCTACCAGCACGCTCGATTCAATCGAGCGTTTGTTGGTGATCAAACCCGTGGAAGAGTTGAGCGAGGCCGGATCCAAGCGGCTGACCTCTTGGTAAATTTGCAGCTTGACTGTGCCGTTTTCGCTGATTTGTGGTTTCACGCGCAAAGTCAGGCCGACATCTTTGCGCTCAATCGTCTGGAATGGGTTGACGCTGCCCGCAGTGGTGTTGTTGCTGGTGTATTGGCCCGTCACAAAGGGCACGTTTTGGCCTATCACAATTTTGGCTTCTTCGTTGTCCAGGGTCAGCAAATTAGGTGTCGAGAGCACATTGGCGTCGCCGGTGGATTGCAAAAATCGCGCTAAAAACCCAAGCACATAAGTGCCATTACTTTGGTGTGCAACACCCACATTCAAGCCCGATGAGGGCGCTACTGTGCCGCTTGCGCCCTGTGTGGCCAATGAAATTAAATTGGCCCCGCCGACTTTGAAATTGGTGCCCAGCAGTCCGATGTTGGAGTCGCCTTTGTTGCCTATCGGGCCTTGCCACTGCACGCCAAATTCCGCAGCCTTGTCCGCGCTGACTTCGGCAATCAAGCTCTCTACAAAAACTTGGGCCCGGCGCGCATCCAGTTTTTCAATCACGGCGCGAAGTTGGCGGTACTGCGGCTCGGGCGCCGTGATGATCAAGGCGTTGGTAGAAGGGTCGGCTTGAATTTGACCGCCTGTGGAAGGCTGGCCGCCGGAGTTCCCAAAGCTCGCTGATGCTGCGCTGCTGGCGGGCATGGCGCTGGCGGGTGCACTGGCAGTGCTGCCCGTGGCCGAGCCACTTTGCGCCGTCAAAGCCGCCCGCAAAGTGATGGCCAATTTGGTGGCATCGGCATTTTTCAAATACACCACATGGATGTTGCCGCTGGCCGCATTGGGACCACTGTCGGAGGGCTGGTCAAGCTGCGTGATCAATGCGCGGGCCAAGGCCATGCGGGCTGAGTTTGCAGCGCGCAAGATCAAAGAATTGGTGCGCGGCTCAGCCATCACGGCGGTCTTGAAGGCGGCGTCCGTTTGGCCTTGCGCTGGCGGGGTTGCGCCAGCGCCCGTTGCGCCCGATTCAAGCAAGCGCTGCAAGACGGGAAGCAGGTCAACTGCCAGCGAATGGTTCAAGCGAACCACCTCCACGCCGGTAGCGTTGGCCACATCCAGCGCTGCAATGATGCGGCCCAATCGCTGCAAATTGTCGGCGTAATCAGTGATCACCAAAGCGTTGGTGCCCGGGTTGATGTTGATGGTGTTGTTGGGGCTGATCAAGGGCCTGAGCACGGGTACCAAGTTGTTGGCATTTTCGTGGTTGAGCTGAAAAATTTGGGTCACGATTTGGCCGCTCGATGCAGGCACTGGGCCTGCAGACACGCCAGCACTTTGCAGCTTGGCATCGGCCTCGGGCACCACCAAATACAAACCTGCCGAGTCAACCAAGGCAAAGCCTTGGGTCCGCAGTTGCGCTGCAAATAAACGCAGCGCCTGTGCTGGCGCCACAGGCACGGTGCTGGACAAAGAAATGGCCCCCTTGACCCGAGGGTCAACCACCACGTTGTGGCCCGACAAGGTGGCCAAAGTGCGCGCCACGGATTCAATTTCAGCGTTGTTAAAGTTCAATGTGATGGGCTCATTGCTGCGCCCTGACTTGACCGCCGCTTTGGGGGTCGCTTGGGTGGGTGCCGCCGCCGGTGATGTGGAGGGTGCAGGTGGTGCGGCAGTTGCGGTTTGCCCCCAGGCTTGTAGCGCTGCCAAACTCAAGCCGAGCACGCAGCCCAGCTTGACGAAAAGCCGTGAGCCTGCGCGCATTCGAGTCATAGATGTGCTGAAAGAAGTAGTGAGAAAGAACATGAATTTCAACCCAGTGAAAGCAAACTGCGCGCCCCTTGGCGCCGTCCGATGATGTTGAGCAAATTAGACAAGGCGGCGGCATGCTCAGGCACCGCCATGGCTTCACCTTGAAAACGCAAACGAGAGCCCTGCCACTGCCCTTGCCCTGACAGCAGCAGGCTGCCTGATTGAGTTTGCAGTGTCAATGCAGGGGTGCTGGTGGGCGTGGCACTGCCGCCCAATAAAATTTGGTAGGTGCCCATGGGCCGCAATGTGCTGAGTTTGGAAGTCACATTTTCTGCCGTGACTTGCAAACGGCCTTGTAACTGGGTTTGACCCGCTGCGGCTTGCACCAAGAGTTGCTCGGTTTGCAAGACCAACATGCCCTCGGGCTGCAAGGTGTTCCATGGGGCGCCCAGGCCACTCAGAACACTGGCGGGCCATTGTGAGCGGTGATCGCTCAAGCGCAGTTGCCAGCGCTGCAAGTCCAGGCTTGGCGCAAAGCCCACGACCAAGCCCTGCGGCATGCAGCAACTTGAGCGCAGAGTCATCTGCACACCCTGGCCGCTGAGTTTCAATGACCAATCCATAGTGCCGGGCAAAGCCAAGCCATCGCGGCTGCCCGCACCACCGGTCAAGACCAGGCGTGCTGATCCTGCCCACAGCGTGCCGCTGACCTCTTGCAATTGAACTTGACCGTGCGTGAGGCGATCAAGCCCCCACGCCAAAACCTTGGCCGGCATGTGCATACCCGCAGCCAAGAGACTGCCGCAAACCGCGCCAAGCAGAGCCCATGCCCACGGCGCAGTCACGCTGCGCGCTAAGTTCAGGGACAAGTTTTTGCGGCCCGCCATGTTCAGCCCCCAGGTAAACTGAAAATCACAACGCCACGCCACAGGGGTGCAGGGGCTGTGCCTTGTGGCGGCGCAATTTTTTGCAAATGCGCTTCGATAGGCAAAGCTTGTGCGTTCAATCGGGCTTGATTCAAAAATTCGGCCAAACTTTCAGCCGAGGCACTGCTCAGTGTCAGCGTCGCGCGCTGGCCTTCAGCGCTCAAACGAGCCGTGCTGCCAAGCAATTGGACAGCGCTGCTTTGCAAAACGCGGCCAGCATCCAGCGCGTTCGTGCGAGGTGTTTTTTGCAGCGCTTGGGCTTGCACTTGCAGCTGCTGGAGGGCTTGAGTTTGGGCTTGCAGCGCAGCCCCTATGGCAGGGTCTGCATGTTGAATTTTCATGGCGGGCGCCAATCCCCAAGTCCATAAAACAGCAGCCCCCAGCAAGGTGGCCGCCCACGAAGTCAATGACTTTTCGCGCACGCTCAAATTCGACCACGCTTTTTGCACAGAGACCCAAGCAGCTAATTTCACGGCGCCTCCTTGGGACTGATCAACCACTGCGCGCCGCTTTGCCGTGCGCCATAACCTTTGCTACGCAAAGCCTGCGACAAAGTTGCAGCCTGTTCCCCCGAGAGTTGCAAGCCTTGCAAACGCAACTCACCGCTTTGAAAATCAAGAGCGGAAATACTTTGCCCAGGTGGCAGCAAGGGCCACACGGTATTCAAAAGCGGCTCTAAGTCGCTGCCCGATGTGGCACCCTTGCTTCGGCGCAACCGCTCAAGTTCACGCGTCATTTGCAGCGGCGCATCGACCACCACGGTGACGTGTGGGAAAGTTTGTGTCAGGATATCTCGCTGCGCTTGGTGTTGGGCTTGAGTTTGCCTTTGCATTTGCCAAGACGATAAATTCAAGCCCACAACGGTCACCGCCAAAAGCAACAACAAGCCCCAACGCAGGGGCCGCCAAACAGAGCCATGTCGCAAGCTGTTCCAGCGCCGCTTGAAACTTTGGAGCCAGCGAGCGCGGCCATGGGCGGCCAAATCAAACTGCGCCAAGTCCCATCCGGTTTGGGCCGATGCAGTCGCGCGCTGCAAAGCAGGGGCTACAAGCACACGCCAACCCGCCAACTCCGGCGCATTGTTTTGGAGTCCTTGCAAGCAACGCTCAGCCGATTCGGCCACACGCGGATCGGCTTGAATCAGCATGCTGTCTTGCGTTTGGACCAACATGGCCAGTCCTGCTTGCAAAGGCAGGCCCCAAATCAAGTCTGGACTGCTCAGCCATAACCAAGCATCTTCGCGCGTGCCTGTGGCCCATGCCTGTGCGGGGCTGCACCCGGGGGTGATCTCAGGCACGATTCGGTGCACCGCGTGCTGCTGCGATTGAAGTTGTTGCAGATGCCCTTGCAGCCAATCTTTGCGGCAAACGGCCACCCATACCAAAGCACCTGCTTGCCAGCCCGGTTGCAAGGCGAAATGCATTTGCTCAGGTTCTTCTAAAAGTTGCTCTTCGAGCAAGCCGTGCAATGCGGCTGTCAGCCGAGCAGGGTTGCGCTGCAAGCCTGCGGGCAAACTGACTTGGTGCCAAGACAAAGCAGCTGCGGGCAGCAAGGCCCACACTTCTTTGTCGCGCGGGCCTGCTGCTGCGGTGGACAAGACCGTCTGTTGGTAATCGGTGCTGGCGCTGGCATTTGCCAGTGGCAGAGAAAAAATCAAGGTGCTCATGGCTGTGGTGATTGTAAAGAGTCAGGTGCTGTCTTGCCAAAAAGTTGAGCGTTTTTGCGCCGCCACACAAAACTGACTTGTGAACCATTGCGCAGCATCAGTGCTTTTTCCTCTTGTGAGCGCTCCTCCATGCGAAGGCGACCCCAGACTTCAAAAAACCGAGAACCTACTGAATGCCAGCGCGGCTCCAAATTGCGCCCCCCCAATGCGCGACCTGCATCACCTAAATTTTCAAAGTGCGTGCGCGTGCGAAGCTCCACAAATTGCTTGGCGCTGGCCATGTCCAAGCCTTGCACGCTGGCGTAAATCACTTCTACCGAAGCGGTGTTCAGATTGACTGGCGAAGCCTCGGACAGCACCGTTACAAAAGGGCTCAATCGCTCAGCGCTTTGCGCGCTCAAACCCAGCCACTGCAATTGCGCTACATTTTGCGGCAGCAAAGCCGCTTCAGGGCTGCTCTGACTCCAAGCGGCAAGCCATTCTTGGCCCATGACTTGCAACTCTTCGGGCGGCAGTCCGAGTAAATTGAACAAACGCGTCAAACTCAATTGCATGGGCTGCGACAACTTGCCTTGTTCAACCCAGTTGGCAAGATTCAAGCGACTTTGGGCATCGACCACTTGGCCCGACAAAAAAACTTCCGGGTCACCCTCGCGCAGTTGTTTGTCTTGCGCTAAAAAACTCGACAACTTGGCCTCTTGCAAGGGCAGGGCCCAAGGCTCGGCCAAATGGTCTGTTGCCTCGTTTGAGCGGCCCGCGCCAGCTGTGGTGGCATTGGCTGACAGCGCGTCTTCACGCAAAATCAAGCGCGTCCAATCCATCGCGCCGTTGAGCAGCCAAGCCGATTGTGTGCGGTGGCGCTCGGCGCTTTCCACTTCAACTTGGCGCCACTGCTGCCACAACGCAGCCGAGGCCAATGTGGCCACCAAAGTCACCACCAGCATGGCACTGATCAAGGCCGCACCATGCTGAGATTTGAGCGTGGCAAAGGGGCGGCGCGCACTCATGATTTGCTGCTCGAGAAAGTAGGGCGCACCCAGTCCAAGGTGAGCTTGCCCGCCATGCTCCCGCCCTCTGGCAATTCGATCACCAAGCGCAGGCCTTCAGGCAGCGGCGGCGCAGTGCCCGTTTTCAAGCCAGTGCCTGACTCAGCGCCCCCGCCACTGGTTGTGCCGGCACTCGACAAGGGGTTGCTCCAAGCCCCATCGCGGTGGTAGTAAATTTGCCAACTGCGCAGGGCTTGCAGGGTCACTTCACGCACAGCGTCCAAAGTGCTGGGCGTTTGCCCCCAGTTTTGCGCTTGCTCCCAAGCCATGGCCCATGCGTCTTTGCGCGTCAAGGGTTCGGATTGCCAACGCGTCCAGCGCCCCCCAGCGCCATCGCTGCGCAAGGTCCAAGCCACCACTTGCACGCCAGCTTGCGGGTCTTGCGTGTGTTGCCGTGTGATGCGCAAAACGCGGCCATCCCAGTCCAATGCTGGCGTGTTGCGCAAGCTGACCATGCTGTCCAAATCGGCGCGCCACTGCGCCAACCCCACTTGCAAAGTTTGGTGTGCATCCGATCGCGTTTGCAATTGTTGTTGCGCCAAAGACATGCTGTCCAAACCGCGCCAAGACATCAAAGCCATCAAAGCCAAGATGGCACTGGCCACCAGCACTTCAATCAAGGTAAAGCCCTGCGCAAAACGAGGCTGTTCAATGCAAGGCTTGGCCATCAATACCGCCCCATCACGGTGGACAGTTGCAGCAGTGGGGTGTCTTGCCCCTCTGTGCGCAGCAGCACGCGGGCATCTACACGTCTGAAATTGGGGTTGGGCGTGGCTTGCACTGACAAGTTCACTTGCAAACTTTGATCTGCTTGCGGACAGGCCACTTGGCTCTCACCCAAGGACGGCATTTGCCTTGACAAACGCATGCGCACAAACTCGTTTTCAGCGCAAATTTGAGCCAGCAGTTGGCCGCTTTGGCGCTGTGCGTTGCGCATCAACGCGTCGCTGGAGCGAAGGCCCGCCATCAAGGCGATGGCCACAATGCCAAGCGATACCAAGACCTCGATCAAGGTAAAGCCTGCTGCCTTGGCTGCCTGGGTTGTCATGGCGATGATGGGCTCACCGCAAATGGCTTTAAGCCATCTGTGCTGAGCCACACGGAGGGGCTAACGCCTTGCGTGACAGAGTCATTGACGAAATGGCGCAATTGAATGCTTTGCGCGCCAATGATCGGGTCGGGCCCCAGCATCAGCGCAGGCAATGCGTTGCCTGAAGGCGGCCATGGCACCACTTGAATGCCAGAGCTTAACCATTGGCTTGGCAAGGTGTTGGGCGGCAAACCGTCAAACACAAAACC
>CAIQBO010000040.1 GCA_903870145.1 uncultured Burkholderiales bacterium
ACAAGGCCTTTGATTTAGACCAAGCCTGATATAATTTTCGAGTGCTGGAATCGTGACCGAGTGGCCGAAGGTGCTCCCCTGCTAAGGGAGTATAGGGTGTAGAGCCTTATCGAGAGTTCGAATCTCTCCGATTCCGCCAGCAAGTCATTAAAAGCCGTTGATTTTCAACGGCTTTTTCCTTCTCGAGGCTTTATCGCTGAGCTTGCTGGCTGAGGATGTATTGGGCGGGCTCCTCATACTGGGGTACCAGAAATCGTCGCCCGCCCAATACATCCTCACCCAGACTGCGAACACCCGTGTTGGCCGGTTACAAATTCACCGCCATCCAAAAGTTGAGCAGATAGGCTGAAGCCGGCTGACGATTTCTGGTATCTGCAAGCGCCCACAACTTGTGTCCAAGCAATATTCCGCCATTGCAGCGGCTAACTTCAATCGGCGTAACATCACATTGCCTCCTGGGTTGCGGTAACTTCGTTGCTGACCAACTAGCATGCGCTATTCGAATGAGCGGTGTCATGCAACTGAGCAAGGTGGTCGAAGCCCATAAGGACTGAACCATGGACAGCAACTGTGATCAGGCAGGCAAATGCAAATCCGCTGATGCTGAAACGATGTTTTTTGACGTATGACATTTTGGTTCTCCTGAACTTGAGCCGCGTTGGCCCGATGAGTGAAATGTAGGAGGACTGCGCGCGACCCGCCAGCACATTGCGACAAATTGCATGTCATGGGGGATGGACTGTGGATTTATGGGGATCAGTTGCAGGGCTAATTGAGCAAAACAATCAATGCCTTGCTTTTTAGAACTTTTGAATAAAGTTTGGGGTCTTCAAGGATGTGGGGGCTGCGGTGAATTGAAACATCGTCGCCCGCCCAATACATCCTCACCCAGACTGCGAACACCCGTGTTGGCCGGTTACAAATTCACCGCCATCCAAAAGTTGAGCAGATAGGCTGAAGGCGGCTGACGATTTCTGGTACCCCAGTATGAGGAAGCCGCCTTCAGCCTATCTGCTCAACGCTCTCTCGCAGAAAGCCAATAGCGGATGCCAGTCAAAAAAAAGCTTTGACGCACTCAGTGCCAAATTCAAGCAGTTAATCTGAGCTTTGTTGAAGTTGTTGAAGTTGTTGAAGGGTCTTGGTTGCTCGCCGCCTGAAACACTGAACGAGTCCATGCAATTGATATAAATCAAACCCAATTTGTTTGTCGCAGATATATTCAATCAAATTCAAGAGATTGAGGAACAATAGGTATGGATTTGTTTTTTCAAAAATTGATTCTGCAATCCTTCATTGTTCTGAATTTTGCTTGCTATTCCTGTGTAAGCGCTGCGAATTTGGAAGCTACGATTAAGTTCTGCTCGACGTGTCATGGCGAGGATGGTAATAGCGTAGCCCCTAACATTCCAAAGTTGGCTGGCCGTGATCCAAATTACATTGCTCGCGAATTGAATTATTTTTCTTCTGGGAAAAGAAAAAGTGACATTATGGCGCCGGTCATTTCAAATGTTGATGCGAGCCAGTTCAAAGAGTTAGGACAATATTTTGGCAAACAAAAATCCAGCTCCGACAAGATCACAGACATCAAAGCAGCTGACAGTGGCAAAAAGATCTATCTGGATGGTGATGAGGGAAAGGGTCTGCCGGCTTGCGCAGGCTGTCACGAGCCCAGTGGTGCTGGCAGCAGTCGCTTTCCCAGATTGGCAGGTCAGCACAAAGAGTATTTGGTAAGGGAATTAAATAAATTCAAGACTGACTTTCATACTCAAGAATCAGCTCGGTTAATGCGTGAGACTGCTAAAAGAATGACCGAGGCTGAAATTAATGACGTTTCTGAATATCTGTCTGGACTATGACTTTATTTTCCATGGCAATAGGAGAAATCAATGCATAGAGTAATTGCCACACTTTTCTTGTATTTGATGTTCTTATCGATGCCGCTTTTTGCGCAAGATAAACCCCTGAAAAATGTTGAAGGATCGACGTCAGGCTGGAATCAATTAAGCGGGGAAAAGTTAAAAGCGCTTGAATTGAAGGGCAACCCTATTTCCGGGGCCGAGGCTTTTAAAATTTGCCAAGGTTGTCATAAGAATGGTGCAATTGGAACCCCAAGTGGAGCCTACCCACGTCTGGCTGGACAATATTCCACCGTATTGATTGAGCAGATAGCTGACATCAGATCTGGCATTAGAAAAAACCCAAAAATGGAGCCCTATTCCGATGAGCATGTATTAAGCATTCAAGAAATTTCTGATATAGCCGCCTATCTTCAATCTGTTCCCATTCAACAAAATACAGCGGGATTTGGCTCAGGCAATGAGTTGGTAAAAGGCCAAGCTCTGTATCTAAAAGATTGCGCAGTCTGTCATGGCAATCAGGGAGAGGGAAATGCAAGAAAGTTTATTCCTCTCATAGCCGGGCAGTACTACAAATATTTATTGCGCGAGTTGGGATTTATTCAAACTGAAAAAAGAGGAAACGCCAATCCAGACATGGTGATCGTGCTCAAGCTATATGGGAAAGAAGATCTTGAAGCTGTTGCAGACTACGTCTCTAGAATTCCCATCGGAAAATGAATGACTAAAGAGTCTCCCCCACCTGGCGCGAACTCAGCCCCGCGACAGCACCGCCTGCAGAAAACTGCGCGTGCGCTCTTGTGCAGGATTGGTGAAAATGGTTTGAGGTGAACCAGATTCAATGATGACCCCACCGTCCATCACCACCACCACATCGGCCACCTCTTTGGCAAAGCCCATTTCGTGGGTCACGACCATCATCGTCATGCCCTCGCTTGCCAGCAACTTCATGACCTGAAGCACCTCCCCAACCAACTCCGGATCGAGCGCAGAGGTAGGCTCATCAAACAGCATCACCCGTGGTTTCATGGCCAGTGCCCGGGCAATCGCAACGCGCTGCTTTTGCCCACCCGACAGACTCGCCGGCATGGCATCGGCCTTGTCGGTCAGGCCCACCTTTTTCAGCAATTCATCTGCCTCGATCTGCGCCTGCGCACGGCTCAAGCCGCGCAATTTTCGGGGGCCCAGGGTGATGTTCTCGCGAACAGACAGATGGGGAAACAGGTTGAACGACTGGAACACCATGCCAACCTCCTCGCGCAGCGAATTCAGGTCGGCCTCGGGCAGCATGCGTCCCTCGTTCACCAAAGTATGGCCACAGATGTCCACACGGCCACCTTCAGCTTTCTCAAGTCCATTGCAGCAGCGCAAAAAAGTGCTCTTGCCCGAACCACTTGGCCCAATCACGACAACAACTTGTTGAGGCATCACGTCAAAATCGATGCCATTGAGCACCACATTGGGTCCAAATGATTTGCGCAAACCACGTATGCTGATGATGGCGCCGCTTGCCGCTTGTATGCTCATCATTGCACCATGCCTCCTGCCTTGAGGTGTTGCTCAAGCTTGCGCAGCGCCAGCGAAGTCAGGCCCGTCAGCACAAAGTACACCACCGCAATGGCCAAGTAGACCTCTAAGGAGCGGTAAGAAACACTGATGATCTTCTGACCCTCATGCATGAGGTCGTGAATGGTCAGCAGCGAGACCAGCGCAGAGTTTTTAATGAGCGCGATGAACTCATTGCCCAGCGGAGGAATCATGCGCACCACCGCTTGCGGCAGGATCACACTCTGCATGGCCTGAGAAGACGACAGCCCTATCGAGCGAGCTGCCTCCATTTGGCCTTTGTCAATCGACTGGATGGCGCCCCGCACAATCTCGGAGACATAAGCGCCGGAGTAGACACCCAAGCCCATCACGCCGCACAGGAAAGCGGGCAAGAGAATGCCGAACTGGGGCAGCCCAAAGAACAAAATGAACAACTGCACCAACAATGGCGTGCCGCGAATGGCAGCCACGTAAGCCGTGCACACGCCGTAGACCAAACGACGCGCCGGGTTCAAGCGGCCAATGCCAATCAGAAGGCCAAGCGCGCAGCCCAGCAACAGCGAGACGGAGGTGATCTCCACCGTAGTCAGGGCGCCTTCCAGAAGTTGCGGCCAGCCCTTCCAAACCGGAGAAAAATCGAGTTCCATGATGGGCTGTGCCTTCAATGTCCTTCTTATTTGGAGCCGCTAAACCACTTTTTCACAATGGCTGCGTAGGTTCCGTCGGCTTTGAGCTTGACCAATGCGGCGTTCAGCGACTTGGTCAACTCAGGGGTATCTTTGCGCAAGGCCATGCCGTATTCTTCAACGGTCAATTGATCATCCAACACGCGCAGGCCCGGGCGTGTGCGCACATATTGGTACGCGGCCGGTTTGCCGGTGACGGCAGCGTCTGCACGCCCGATTTCCACCAGGTTGAACATCTCCTGATTCTTCTCAACTTCTACGCGCTGCACTTTGGGGAACTTCTCGGTCAGGTAGCCCACCGATTTGGTTCCCACCTGCACCGACACCTTTTTGCCATCGATGTCAGTCAGTTTTTTGATGGCGGTGTTGTTGTCTTTGACCATGACCACCAGACCACCCGCGTAGTAGGGTTCGGAAAAGTCAACAACCTTCTTGCGTTCGTCCGTGATGTAGATGGCCGAGACGGCCAAGTCAAAACGCTTAGAGATCAGGCCCGGAATGAGGCCCTTGAAGTCAATGTCGATCCATTCGACCTGTTTGCCCATGGCTTTGGCCAGCGCCTCGGTCAACTCAATATCAAAGCCTGTTCGCTTGCCGTTCTCCACGAATTCCATCGGCGGGAAGGTGGCATCGGTGCCCACGCGCAGGACATCGTTCTGGGCCTGCACAAGGCTGGTGCTCAAGGCCATGGTAGACAGGGCGGCAAGCAAGATGTGACGGCGAAAGTTCATAAGGGTCTCCAGTGGTTGATAAAAGAAAGGGTTCAAGCAAGCAGAATAAAGCAAGATCGCGTGAAATGCGCATCGTTAAAAGGATCAGGGCGGTTTTTAGGCAGAACCTTTTGGCTGCGACATGGCAAACCCTGCATCCTTCATGGCCGCAAGCAACTGGGCCTCTTGCGCTGCATTCAATGAGACCAGCGGTGGGCGAAGGCGCTTCCAGTCGGCTTTGCCACTGGCATGGGCCACGGCCGTTTTCATGGCCGCGATCATGGGCAAGGCCGCAAATACGGCGCGCACAGTGTCCAGGCGCTGCTGCTGCGCGTCGGCATCGGGCACCTGCCAGTTGCTACACAGAGACGCGATCGCTGCGGGGTTGACATTGGCGGTGGCGCTGATGCAGCCTGCACCACCGGCGCGCAAAGTGCGCATCAAAAAGTTCTCGCTTCCTGCAAACACAGCAAAGCCACGCGCGGAAAAGCGCTCGATCATGGCAGCTGTGTTGTCCCATTGGCCGCCGCTGTCTTTGGCACCGGCAATCACGCTGCCGTAACGCGTGAGCAGTCTGTCGATCAAGTCCAGTGACAAGCCCACTTGCGAGACGGGGGGGATGTGATAGAGGTACATGCGCAAAGCGCTGTCGCCCACCCGTTCAATGACTTCACTGAAGAAGGCGAACAAGCCCTCGTCACTCACGCCTTTGTAATAAAACGGCGGCAGCACCAGCACGTCTTTGACACCAGCGCGCAGGCAAGACTGTGTCAAGCTGACAACATCAGGCAAAGCGCAGCCACCGGTGCCGGGCATCATGCGGCTGGCGTCGATGCCCTGGCCAACCAAGTGCTGAACCAAATCGGCGCGCTCGGCCGCTGAGAGCGAATTGCCTTCCGAGTTGGTGCCAAAGACCGCCAAGCCCACATTGCAGTTGAGCAACCACCGGCACTGGGCTGTGAGCAAGTCTTTTTCCACCGATAAATCGGCGTGAAATGGCGTGAGAACGGGGGAGAGCACCCCTTTCATGGCTTGGTTGGCAGGGCTTGCACCCTTGGCAAAAGCGGCGGTCATAGAGGTCTCCTGGTAGACGAGCGGAAGTAAAGGGGCACAGTCTAGTCGGTTTTGACCCTCAAAATGCCACGGGGGAGGCGCTAAACTGGGGTGTCTGAGCCTGCCGATCAAATGCAGTCCTAAGGGTCAACCCCTCTTGAAAACGCCCCCAGGTCCTGCAATGCTGTGGTCACAGTTGAATTTTTTTAAGGGTTTCCCATGCGCATCGTTCACTTTATCTCTGCTCTGGCCATCGCGGCAAGCAGCACAGTAATGGCCCAAAACATTTCGATCGCCACTGGCGGAACGGGCGGGGTTTATTACCCGATGGGGGGTGGTTTGGCCAATATTTTGTCGAAACATGTGGCTGGAATGCAAGCCACGGCCGAGGTCACTGGGGGCTCGGTGGACAACCTCAATTTGATCGGCAGTGGCAAGCCCTATGTGGCTTTTTCGATGGTCGATGCGGCGCTGGATGCAGCCAAAGGCCAAGAAAAATTCACAGGCCGTAAAGTGGACGTCAAAACTTTGCTGGTGCTCTACCCCAACCGCATGCACGTTGTGACAACAGAGGCAACCGGAATCAAAACCATGGCCGACTTAAAAGGGCGTCGCATATCTGCGGGCAGCCCAGGCAGCGCGACTGAAATCATGGCCTTTCGTCTCATGGAAGGCGCCGGCATTGATCCTCAGAAAGACGTCACGCGTGAGCGTCTGGGCGTGGCTGAATCGGCCAATGCGTTGAAAGACAAAAAGATCGATGCGTTTTTCTGGGTGGGCGGCTTGCCCACTGCCGCTGTGACCGACTTGGCCAGCACCCCAGGCACCAAAATTCGCATGATTGACCACGCCGATGCAGTCGCTGCGATGAATAAAAAATGGGGCAACTTGTACTACGCCGATGTGATTCCAAAGGCCACTTACTCTGGCATGGCTGTAGACAACAAAATGGCTTCAGTCGCCAATATTTTGGTGGTCAACAGCAATATGCCCGACGAGCAAGCCTACAAAATTGTCAAAGCTGTTTTCGATCACCAAAAAGACCTGATCGCTGTGCATCAAGAATACAGCAACGTCAAAATTTCAGCTCAGAAAAATGTCGCAACCTCTGTGCCTTTCCACCCCGGTGCAGAAAAATACATCCGAGAAAAGGGTGGAAAACTTGACTGACACGACAACAGACACGCTTGACGCAGAAACTCGCCAGCGCGTTGAGAGTCTGATCAAAGAAGAAGAGGGCGACGCCAATCAATACAAAGGCACGTTGGGGGTCTTGTTGACAGTGACCGCGGTGCTGATGTCGCTTTTTCATTTGTACGCGGCCTACTCCATCGTTCCGGCGCAAATTTTGCGAACCGCCCATGTGACGATGGTGCTGGTGTTTATTTTCTTGACCTTTCCCATTGCGGCTCGGTTTAAAAACAGGTTGATGGTGTGGGACATTGTCTTTGCCCTGCTGGCCATTGCAACCTTGGTGTACGCCCTCATGGGCGGTGATAACTTCACTGACCGAAACACATACCCCTTCACAACCGACATTGTGTTTGGCGGCATCTTGATCTTGCTGATCTTGGAGTCATTGCGGCGCACCAATGGCTTGGTTTTGTTGAGCGTGACCGTTTCATTTTTGCTCTACGCTCTTTTTGGCAACTATCTGCCAGCGCCGTGGACGCACAAGGGCTACGAGCTGCCCCGCTTGGTGGGCTTCATGTACATGACGTTGGAGGGTATTTTTGGAACAGCGGTCGATGTCTCTTCCACCTTGATTATTTTGTTCACCATCTTTGGCGCATTTTTGCAGTTCAGTGGTGCGGGTAAATTCTTCATTGATTTCTCTTTTTCCATCATGGGTGGAAAAACTTCCAATGTCGGCAAAACGGTGGTGTTGTCGTCCTTTTTATTGGGCGGGCCATCGGGCTCTGGCGTGGCCACCACGGTGACTGTGGGCGCCGTGGCGCATAACATGCTGGCCAAGGCGGGCTATGACAAAAATGCCGCGGGCGGCCTCTTGGCTGCAGGCGGCTTGGGCGCGATCATTTCGCCGCCGGTGCTGGGGGCGGCCGCATTTTTGATTGCTGAATTTTTAAAAATCTCTTACCTCGATGTGTTGCTCATGGCAACAGTGCCCACATTTTTGTTTTACCTCGGCCTGTATGTGATGGTGACCATCGACGCGCGCAAGTACAACATGAGCGGGCAAAAAATCGAGAGCATTGAAAGCGCTTGGTCCTTAACGAAAAAATACTGGTTTCACTTTTTCTCGCTCATCTCTATCGTGGTCTTCATGATGATGGGCTTCTCGCCCATCATGTCGGTCTTTTGGGCCACGGTGGCTTCCTTTGCCACCAGTTTTTTGCGTTCAGACTCGGCCATGATTGCCTATGACACTTTTCAAGGCAAGGCGCCATTTTGGCAAAGTCTCTACAACTCCAAGTTCACCCAGGCCATGTCGGGGGGGTTCACGCAAGTGCTCTCGATTGCGGCAACCTGTGCGGGTGCCGGCCTGATTGTGGGTGTGGTGGTGCTGACGGGTCTGGGCTTGAAATTCAGCTCTATCGTGCTGGATTACGCAGATGGTTCACTCTTTCTCACGGCCTTGTTCACCGGCTTGGTGGTTTGGGTTGTGGGGCTGGCGGTGCCCGTCACAGCTTCCTACATCATCTGCGCCGTGATTGCTGCGCCGGCCATGATCAAATTGGGTGTGCCGGACTTTGCGGCGCATATGTTTATCTTTTACTACGCCGTGCTCTCAGAGGTCTCGCCGCCCACCGCACTCTCGCCCTTTGCCGCAGCAGCAATTTGCAAAGGCGATCCGTACAAGACAACTTTCCAAAGTTGGAAATACGTGGCCCCTGCGATTTTGGTACCCTTTATCTTTGTGCTCGACCCAGCGGGCGTGGCCTTGCTTTTAATGGGCAATGTCAAGGCCCTTGCGCTGGCCAATTGGAGTGAGATCGCCTGGATCGTATTCACGGCATCTGCAGGCATTGTTGCGCTTGCTGGCGGCTTGCAAAACTGGTTTATTTTGAAAACTAATTTCACAGAGCGCTGGGTCTTGGTGGCCTCTGGGGTGGCATTGACCTACCCCTCTACCACCAGTGACATCGCTGGTTTTGCCGGTCTTGCGCTGGTGGTGGCTTCGCAGCTCATTCGGCAATCCCGTCAACGAACAGCCTAAGAAAACCCCTTTAATGTCCAAGTCAGACCCAGGCAACAGTAGCCGAGATGCCAGCACGCGCGCTCCGAAATCGCAATCCAACCAAGAGGGCATGTCCAAGGGCCTGACCCAGTATGGCGATGCTGGTTTTTCATTGTTTTTGCGCAAAGCGTTTATCAAGGGTGCGGGGTTCACCGATTCTGCGCTCGAGCGCCCCGTCATTGGCATCACCAACACGGGCAGTGCCTACAACCCGTGTCATGGCAATGCGCCTCAATTGATTGAAGCCGTCAAACGCGGTGTGATGTTGGCCGGCGGCCTGCCTATGGATTTCCCCACGTTGTCGATCCATGAGAGTTTCTCGCAACCCAACAGCATGTTTTTGCGCAACCTGATGTCCATGGACACCGAAGAGCTTTTGCGCGCGCAGCCCATGGATGCGGTTGTCTTGATCGGTGGCTGCGACAAAACTGTGCCCGCCCAATTGATGGGCGCGGCCTCTGCCGGTTTGCCTGCGGTGCAGTTGATCACAGGCTCCATGCTCACGGGCTCGCACCGCAATGAACGTGTCGGTGCCTGCACCGATTGCCGTCGTTACTGGGGAAAATTTCGCGCTGAAGAAATCGATGCGCATGAGATCGAAGAAGTCAACGAGCAACTCGTTGCCAGCGTGGGCACTTGCTCTGTCATGGGCACCGCCAGCACCATGGCCTGCATTGCCGAAGCCCTGGGCATGACGGTGCCCGGCGGCGCCTCACCACCGGCTGTCACGGCCGATCGGATGCGCGTTGCCGAGCAAAGCGGCACGCTGGCCGTTGAAATCGCACGCAAGCGCTTGACGATTGACAAAGTGCTGACTGAAAAAGCGTTTGAAAATGCCATGCGTGTGCTCTTGGCCATTGGCGGCTCGACCAATGCCATCGTGCACTTGACCGCCATTGCGGGCCGAATGGGTTTGGAGATGGACCTGCAAGCGCTCGACCGCATGGGCCGCGAGACCCCGGTGCTGCTGGACCTCAAGCCCTCGGGCCAGCACTACATGGAAGACTTCCACCATGCCGGCGGCATGGCCACATTGCTGCGCGAGTTGAAACCGCTCTTGCACTTGGATGCCATGACGGTCACGGGCCGCACTTTGGGGCAAGAGATAGAAGCGGCTGGACCGGGCTTTAAACAAGATGTGGTCAGAACTGCCAGCAACCCCATCTACCCGCAAGGCGGTATCGCTGTGCTGCGCGGCAATTTGGCCCCAGGCGGCGCCATCATCAAACAATCAGCAGCCAATCCCGCTTTGATGGAGCACGAAGGCCGCGCGGTAGTTTTTGAAAATCTTCAAGATATGGCGCTTCGCATTGACTCACTTGAGCTTGATGTGAACGCCGAGGACATCTTGGTGCTCAAGCACATTGGCCCCAAAGGCGCGGCAATGCCTGAGGCCGGTTACATGCCCATTCCTAAGAAGTTGGCCATGGCAGGCTGCAAAGACATTGTTCGAATTTCTGATGGCCGCATGAGCGGTACAGCCTTTGGCACCATCGTTCTGCACGTCACGCCCGAGTCGGCCATTGGGGGGCCCTTGGCTTATGTGCAAAATGGTGATCGAATTCGTTTGAGTGTGCAAAATCGCGAACTCTCCTTGCTGGTCAGCCAAGAAGAATTGGCCCAGCGCCAGGCTGCCAAACCGGCGCAAACACCCAGTGCCCAGCGTGGCTACCTCAAGCTGTTTTTGCAAAGCGTCACGCAAGCCGACAAGGGTGCAGACTTTGATTTTTTAATGCCCCCCATGACAGGGGTGATACCCAAGATCAAGTAGCCGGCACGGGCTGTGTCAAAGAACCTTGTTGCCCAGCCACTCCTTGAACACCAGGGCGCAGTTTTTGAGGCCCTGCGCACTGGGCAAGTATTCATAAACACCGCTGCTGGGGGCTTGCAGGTACCCCATGGGCGCAGGGATCACTTTAAAGCCAGTACGCTCAAAATTTTTAATGCTGCGCTGCATGTGCCAATCGTTGGTTATCAACAAAATAGTTTGAATGCCATCGGGCGCCAAGAGTGCATGCGTCATTTGTGCGTTTTCTTGCGTGTCGCGAGAATTTTTTTCAATCCATTTCAACGACATGCCCCAATCTCTTTTCAATGCAGCTTGTGCCACCTCGGCTTCAGAGATTTGCCCGGAATCACCGGCCCATCCTATACCGCCCGAATAAGCCATGGGCAATTGTGTTTGTTTGGACAAATATGCCCCGTAGCGAAGTCGCGCGGAGGCGGCCTCCGCCAGATCAGGCGTTGAATATTGAGGGCTTTGTAATTCAATGCCTCCGCCCAAAATCACAATCGCTTGCGCCTGCTGCATTTGCGGGGGTGTCGCCGGTGCGTAGGTGGGCAAGAGCTGTTGGCTCATCCAAAAAACAGCGGCACTGCTGCTGAACACCCAAAGCGAGACAAAACCAGTCGCCACCAAAAGCCATGCAATGCGTTTTGATCTTCGCCACAGCAGCCAGCCCAAACTCATTAAAAGCAAGGGACTGGCAGGGGGCATGACCAAAGTAGTCAACAAAGGTTTGAAAGGGGCAATGAATGTGAGCATGATGGCCGGTATTGTCGGTTGAAAGTGCTTTAATCGCAGTATCGTTTGTTCAACCGAAGGGGTCGCTAGACCATGAAATATACAAAAGCACTGGTTTTAACGCTGGCCACTTCATTGGCCGGCTTGGCAAACGCTGGCGGCACACAAAGTTGGTCCAATGTTTCTGATGTCTTGGCCATTGGTTTGCCATTGGTGGCAGCTGGCAAAGCATTGACTTCGGGCGACAACGAAGGCGTGAAGGAATTAACTTACAGCTTGGGGACAACCTTGGTCGCTGCAGAAACGCTCAAAGCACTGATTCATGAAAAACGACCCGATGGTTCAGGCAACGACAGCTTTCCATCCGGACACACGGCCATCGCCTTTGCAGCCGCCAGATTCATGGACAAACGCTATGCGCCTGAGGCCTACCCCTTCTTGTATGCAGCCGCCGGCCTGACAGCCCTGGCCCGTGTGAAGGCGGACAAGCACTTCACCAAAGACGTGTTGGCAGGTGCTGGCTTGGGCTATGCATCGGCAGAGTATTTCACGCGGCCTTTGTCAGGCGGGGCGCTGTCCTTGATGCCAGCCAAATCGGGTTTCGCTGTGCTTTGGCAAAAGCCCTTGTTTTGAAATCAATCATCTAACCCATGGTGTTGCGCCGAGTTCTGGTGGTATGGCTTTTGTTGCTGTTATGGGGCACGCAAATTCATGCTGAGGCAGCGCTTTCTTCTGAGTCGGATGTTGACGTAAAAATCAAATCGATGCAATTGCGACCCTGTGCCCAAGGCCAGTCATTTGATTGTGTCAAAGTGGAGGTGGTCATGAGCATTGATGCCCCAGTTGAGACTGTCTGGCAGGTCATCACCGACTACCAACATGCCGCTGAATTCATCAGCAATCTGCGCTCAAGCAAAGAAACGCCTCTGGCTGCCAACAGTGTGATGGTTGAACAGATTGGGCGCGTGGGATGGGGGGTCGTGAGTGTTGATATCAAGACCGTTTACAAAGTCAGCTTGAGCCCCTTAGAGAAAAGAATTCAAAGCGTGGCTGTGGGTGGTGATCTCCGAGCGGTCACAATGCTGACGCAACTTAAATCCAATGGCAAGGGCGGCAGTTTGCTGGAATACAGTTTGATCACAGACCCGGGGCCGTGGGCGCCGCTGTCAATTGCTGAAGAATTGTTGAAGCGACAAGCTCGCCAGAGCTTTGAGGACTTAAGGCGTGAGATTATGAAACGGCATGGCTCAGCAGGCAACGTTAAACCCTGAGGGCAATTTGCAGAGAAGGAAAACAATGCAAAAAAATTCTATCTCCCGTTGGCAATCCTTGGTGCATGCGGTGCACGGATTCAAAGTGGTTTTTCAAGAAACCAATGCAAAAATTCATTTGGGCATGGCTGTTTTGGCCATTGCGCTGGGTTTTGCAATGCAGATCACGCGCATGGAGTGGGTGGCGATATGTTTTGCCATTGCTTCGGTCATAGGTGCCGAAGCTTTGAACACGGCGTTGGAAAAAGTAGTCAATTTGGCAAGCCCTGATTGGCATGAGACCGCAAGGCAAGCCAAAGACGCGGCCGCCGCAGCGGTTTTGATTTTCAGCTTGGGCGCTGCTTGCGTGGGAGCACTTATTTTTCTGCCAAAAATGCTGGCCTGACAACCTGCAAACGCGCCGGCAGAATGTGAATATTGGCCAACTGCGTGACCCCCAATGTTTCTCCATCCGCGGCCAAAGGGAAGGGCGCATTGGATTCAATTCTCAAATTTTCAAAGGTCCATGTGTGAATGCGCGCGCGCCCAAGGTGCTTGCCCATGAGCAGCAGGGGCAACATGGCCAAAGTCTGCAACCGATTGAACTGACCGGCCACCAGCAAATTCAAGTACCCATCGTTGATGCGTGCCGCAGGCGCTATAGGCATACCGCTGGCGTAAGTGCGGGTGTTCAAACTCGATGCCAGCAGGCACGGACCTTGGTGCACCTGCTGCCCGTTCACGCTGATCTTCAAATCCCAATTTTTTAAATTCGCCAACTCGCCGAAAGTGGCGTACAAGTAGCGCGGCAGACCTCTTAAAAATGATGGCCCCCCAAGCGCCCGATTGCCCACGGAAGCATCAAAGCCAAGAGCCAAACTGGACAGAAAGTAACTGTGCTTTTGAGCGCCAAAAGTCACGCTTCCCACATCGATCGGGTAGGGCTTTGAATCGAGGGCGTAGTGCAAAGCTTCTTGCCACTTCATATGGGTCAAACCCCAGGCACGCGCGTTGTCATTGCCACTGCCAAAGGGCAGCAGGCCCACGCTGTGATGCCCTTGTAGCAATCCGGGCAGCAGTTGGTTCAAAGTGCCATCGCCGCCCACCACGACCACGCGAGTCTCAGGCGGTAATGCGCCCAGTACTTGCAATGCCTGGGCTACTGTCTCAGGCATTTCCGTTGGAATGGCGGCGCCTGCTGCGCCAGCATGGGCCGCCCAGGACTGGATAAGACTCGCCATGGACCTCGCCCGCCCTCCTGCGGCGTGGGGGTTGATCAAGATGAGGCGATTGGGCATGCAGGATCTGGCAGATTGGAGTATGCAGCCAATATAAGCGAATCGCTCCATTTGTCCAATCGCAAAGTCGCGGGTGGGGATTTACCCGTCATGAAATGCGAAATTGATCTAGATAAGCTTTTAAAATGCTTGATCTTCAATTTTCAAACGTACACAGGAAACTGTCATGACTGTTTTTGGTTCTCAGCCCCAAGGTCGTTATTGGATCCCCTTGGTTATGGCCTGCGCAATAGGCATGAACTTGGTCGCAGCGCAAGCCCAAACGCCGCCCAACGGGCCGCCAAGCACCCCTCCCAATGGGCCGCCTGCCACGACTGCGGCAGCGGCAACGGGCGCACCCCCTGCCGCAGGCCCAAGCGCGCCAGCGCCTGGCCAACTTCGGCCCATGAAAGATTTTCTGAAAGATAGCAAGGCTACGCCTGGGTTTTTCACGCTGCACCAAAAAGACGACAAAGTCTGGCTTGAAATCTTGCCCTCTCAATTTGACAAACCTTTTTTCTTTTCCTACAACGTGCCCCGCTCAGTGGGGGAGCGCGGCTTGTACGGCAGTCAAATGGGTGGATCGCAAATGGCCGTGTTCAAGAAGATTGGGAATCAAATCCAGCTGATTGCCAAGAATACGCAGTTTTTTGCCAAAGAGGGCACGCCCCAAGCCCAATTTGTTTCTGAGTCTTTTTCAGACAGTTTGCTCAGCAGTGCACCTGTTTTAACCCAGCCCCATGCCGAAACAAAATCAGTATTGATCGAGGCCAATGCCTTGCTGTTCACCGACATACCAGGCTACTTAACCCGCTTGGAATATGCCTTTCGCATGCCTTTTGGTTTGGATGTGCGCAACACACATTTTTCGGCTATCAAAAACACACCCAACTTAACCGGATTGGAAGTCACTGCGCATTTTGCAGTGCCTAAAATTTCTCCGCCACCCATGACACCTTCTCCGGCGCCCGCAACCCCACCGCCCAGAGCCACACCCGATCCGCGCAGTTTGTTCGTGTCTTTTTATTACAGCTTGGCGCAATTGCCAGAGCCCATGAGCAGTCGCGTGGCCGATGAGCGCATTGGTTTTTTCACAGTTGCCAGAACAGACTACACCAACGACACCAGCATCAAAGCTAAAACGCATTTACTCCAACGCTGGCGCCTGGAAAAGAAGGATGCAGCGCAGGCTGTGTCCGAACCCAAAGAGCCTGTGGTCTATTGGCTTGATAAGAATATTCCAGAAAAATACCGTGCCTCTGTCAGGGCCGGCGTGTTGGAGTGGAACAAGGCATTCGAGAAGGCGGGTTTTAAAAATGCGCTGGCGGTCAAGCAACAAGAAGCCACCGACGATTTCAACAACATGGACGCACGCCATGCCTCCATTCGATGGTTCACGGGCGCTGATGTGGGCTTTGCCATCGGCCCATCGCACTCGGACCCCCGCACCGGTGAAATTTTGGATGCCGATATCGGCATGTCCGATGGTTTCGCGCGCGGTGCTCGGCGCTTGTTGGTCGAAGACATGGCCAGACTGCGCGGCAGTGACGGCGAGGTCTGCGAGTACGCCAATACCGCAGCGCAAGAGCTGAACTTCGCCATGGACTTGCTTGAAACGCGCGGCTTGGAAATGGACGGGCCGCAAGCCGAAGCCTTGGCGCAAGCGTATTTGAAAGACGTGATCATGCACGAGGTCGGCCACACCTTGGGCCTGCGCCACAATTTTCGCGCTTCGAGTGTGTACGACTTGAAGCAAATTCAAGACCCTGAATTTACCAAAATCAATGGTTTTTCAACTTCCGTCATGGACTATTTGCCATTCAACCTTTCCCCCCATGGCGAAAAACAAGGTGAGTACACCATGAGCACCTTGGGTGCCTATGACTATTGGGCCATCGAGTACGGTTACAAGCAGTTTGAGCCGGGTCTTGAAAAACAAGGCTTGGCGCAAATTGCAGCGCGCTCTTCCCAGCCCGAGTTGGCCTTTGACACCGACGAAGACGCCGGCTACGGGCCCATGCCCGGCATCGACCCACAGGTCAATCGTTTTGATCTGGGCTCGGACCCGCTGGCCTACTACAAGCTGCGCATGCAACTCTCGCGCGAGTTGTGGGACCGCTTGCAAAATACCAACTTGGCCACGGGTGAGAGTTATGAGCGTTTAACTCGAAGTTTCAACAGCGGTTTCAGGGCTGTTACCAGCGTTGCACCTTTGGCAGCCAAATACATTGGCGGCGTGCTGACGCGCCGTGAACGCGCAGGCAGCAGCAAGCCTTTGTTTGAACCTGTCAGCGCTTTGAGGCAACGTGAAGCCCTGAGTTTGATCACCAAAGATTTCTTTGGTACTGACAGTTTCAAGTTCAAACCCGAATTCATCGCCCGTTTGGCCACAGACCGGATGGAGCGAGCAGGCAGCCTTCAAGTTTCAGTGGCTTCGCAAGTGGCCAATGTGCAAAAGGGCATTTTGGATCACGTGTACTCACCCACTGTGGCAGCGCGTTTGGCTGAAGGCGCCATGAAGGTCAACGACCCCAAAGAAACCTTGGGCTTGGCCGATGTGTACGACACTCTGCAAGACGCCATTTGGCAGGAGGCCAAGTCGGGCCAAGAGACCACTTTGATCCGCCGTAATTTGCAGCGCGAACAATTGCGCCGCATGACCGATGTGCTGGTCAAACCAGCCGGGCCTTGGCCTGCAGATGCGCGCAGTGTGATGCGTCAAAATGCAGTCCAACTGACTGCGCTGTTGCAAAAAGCGATGATCAAGCCAAGTTTTTCTAAGATCACCCAGGCGCATTATGCGGATGCGCTGAGCAGTTTGGATGTGGCGTTGAAAGCTGCGGTTCAGCGCGCTTCGCCTTGAACTGACCCTGCCTCAACGGCCTGCGCTAACCCTCCATAGAGCCTGACCGCAAGCCATGTCCAATTTGCGCGCTGCCAAAGGAAAAGTCGCTAAAGCGAGCCTGCCCACCGATGCGCAAAGCATCTTGAGTTTGGCGGCTCGCTCTTTGTTTGATGTCTTTGCCAATGCCAGCGAAGGCATGCTGCTGGTCGATCGGCTGGGCCGCGTGGTTTGGATCAACGACCAATACCGTCGCTACTTGCCTGCCTTGGGCTTTGAGCGTGAATCCGATTTTGTGGGGCAGCCGGTGTCCTCGGTTGTGCAAAACACGCAAATGCACAAAGTGATCGAAACAGGCAAGCCAATTTTGATCGATTTACTGACCAACAAAGCCGGAACTTTTGTGGTCAGTCGTTTTCCCTTACGCGACACGGCTGGGCAGGTGATTGGTGCCCTGGGCGTGGTTTTGTTTGACCAACCCCAAGCCAACCTTCAGCCCTTGATGGCCAAGTTTGCTTTGCTGCAACGTGATTTAGATGAGGCCAGGCGCGAGTTGGCGGCGCAGCGCAAACAAGCGCCGCAGGGCCTGCGTCAAGCCAAACATACGTTTGCCAGCTTTGTTGGGGCAAGCGCAGCAGCGGTCGAAGTCAAGCGTCAAGCGCGGCGCGCTGCGCAGTCGAGCAGCCCCGTATTGCTCTTGGGAGAAACTGGCACGGGCAAGGAGTTGTTGGCGCATGCCATTCACGGCGCTTCCGCGCGCGCCGCAGGTCCTTTGGTGAGTGTGAACATTGCAGCAGTTCCCGAGACTTTGCTAGAGGCTGAATTTTTTGGTGTGGCGCCGGGTGCTTATACCGGCGCAGAGCGCAAAGGGCGCATGGGAAAATTCAAATTGGCCGATGGCGGCACTTTGTTTTTAGATGAGATCGGCGACATGCCGCTGCCACTTCAAGCCAAACTTTTGCGCGCCTTGCAAGAAGGTGAGATCGAGGCGCTAGGCTCCAACAAATTACAGCCCTTTGATGCGCGCGTGATTGCCGCAACTTCACGTGATTTGACGGCCATGGTGCAGTCGGGGCGGTTTCGTGAAGACCTGTATTACCGCTTGAATGTGCTGCCCATTCGTGTGCCTGCGCTGCGCGACAGGCCTGCTGACATCCCTGCGCTGGTGGAAATCTTGGGTGAAGATTTGGCGCTTCGAAGTGGCACGCTTCAGCCTGAGTGGAGCCCCGCTGCCTTGTCTTTGTTGTCGGCACAAACGTGGCGCGGCAATGTGCGCGAGTTGCGCAATTTGATGGAGCAAATATCCCTTCGCAGTGACAGCAGTTTAATTGGAGGGCCCATCGTTGAGGCGGCCCTGAAGGCTTCAGGCTTGAGTCAGATTGAGCCCGTTTTAAGCGCTGCACGCACAGGCTCTTCATCCGACGTGATGGGGCAGGCGCAGGCAAACGCAGCAGAGCTTGCCGCACCCCCATTGCACGCGACTTTGGCGCAGCAAATTGCCAGCTTGGAGCGCCAAGCGATCGACAGGGCGATGACTGCAGCCTTGGGCAACAAAGCTGCTGCAGCCAGGTTGTTGGGGCTTTCGCGTGCCACCCTTTACCAACGTTTAGGCGAACCCAAATAGTTGTATAAAATAAATACACATGATCTTATTTTATACATAATTATGTATGCATTTTAGACGATTTAGATGGCTTTGTAAAAAGGCCTTTCAACCCAATCCATTTAATTCTCTTTCTAAATCATGCACTTGAGCGCATGATTCGCAATTGGCACGACCTGTGCAATCTGTGCCCATGTTCAGTCAACTTCTGGAGACACTCATGACCCGTCGAAACATTCTCGGCTTGGCTTTATGCAGCGGCATTGCCCTGACCGCATTGATGGCCCCTTTGGCCACCATGGCGCAAGGCAAAGACCTCAAAATTGCCCACATCTACAGCAAGACCGGCCCGTTAGAAGCCTACGGCAAGCAAACCCAAGTTGGCCTCATGATGGGCTTGGACTACGCCACGGGCGGAACCATGCAAGTAGGCGGTCGCAAGATTGTGGTGATTGAAAAAGACGACCAAGGCAAACCCGATTTGGGCAAGAACCTCTTGGCCGCCGCTTACGGCGACGACAAAGTGGATCTGGCCGTAGGCCCCACCGCTTCACCGGTGGCATTGGCCATGCTGCCCGTAGCAGAAGAGTACAAAAAGATTTTGTTGGTCGAGCCTGCAGTGGCCGATTCCATCACTGGCGACAAGTGGAACAAGTACATCTTTCGCACGGGCCGCAACAGCAGCCAAGATGCGATTTCCAACGCCGTGGCGCTGGACAAAGCCGGCTACAGCATCGCCACCATGGCGCAAGACTCCGCTTTCGGGCGCGATGGTGTGAAAGCTTTTCGCGAAGCTTTGAGCAAAGCCAAACTGGTGCACGAAGAGTACTTGCCACCCGCCACCACAGACTTCACTGCCGGTGCGCAGCGCTTGATCGACAAGCTCAAAGGCCAGCCCGGTCGCAAAGTCATCTTCATCATTTGGGCCGGTGGCAATCCTTTCAAAATTGCCGACATGGACTTAAAGCGCTACGGCATTGAAATCGCAACCGGGGGCAACATCTTGCCCGCCATGGTCGCTTACAAACAATTCCCAGGCATGGAAGGCGCGGCTTACTACTACTTCGGCATGCCGAAAAACACCGTCAACGACGCCATGGTGGCGCGCCATTACACGCAGTTCAAATCACCCCCAGATTTCTTCACGGCCGGTGGCTTTGCCTCGGCCATGGCCTTGGTCACTGCACTGAAGAAAACCAATGGCGATACCAGCCCCAATGCTTTGATTCCAGCCATGGAAGGCATGAGTTTTGACACGCCCAAAGGCAAGATGACCTTTCGCAAAGAAGACCACCAAGCCATGCAAAGCATGTACCACTTCAAAATCAAAGTCGACCCCGCTTTTGCTTGGGGTGTGCCTGAGTTGATTCGCGAAATCAAGCCTGAAGAAATGGCCGTGCCCATTCGCAACAAGCGCTGATTTGCACTGCGGGTTAAGCCAGCACCCAGCCCATGTTGCAAACAGAAAATCTCACGATCCGCTTTGGCGGACACGTGGCGGTCAATGCTGTCTCGTGTACATTTGCACCGGGCACGTTGACAGCCATCGTGGGGCCCAATGGGGCTGGCAAAACCACGTACTTCAATTTGATTTCAGGGCAGCTCGCAGCCCATGAGGGCCGGGTGCATTTGAATGGCCAAGACTTGACCGGCTTGAGTGCTTCTGCGCGCACCCGCGCAGGCTTGGGCAGGGCTTTTCAGTTGACCAACTTGTTCCCCAATTTGAGTGTGCTGGAGAACGTGCGCTTGGCCGTGCAAGCCACAGAAGTTGGCGCGCACCACCGGGGTCTGAATTTGTGGTCGGTGTGGAGTGAGCACGCCAAACTGACGGCGCAGGCGCAGATCATTTTGGAGCAAGTCTCGATGCTGGCGCAAGCGCAGGTGCCGGTGGCCAGCTTGCCCCACGGCGATCAACGCAAACTCGAAGTTGCATTGTTGATGGCGCTCAAACCATCGGTCTATATGTTTGACGAACCCACCGCCGGCATGAGCCACGATGAAGCGCCAGTCATTTTGGATTTGATTCGCAATTTGAAAAAAGACAGAAGTAAAACAATCTTGCTGGTCGAGCACAAAATGGAGGTGGTGCGTGAACTGGCTGATCGCATCATCGTGTTGCACAACGGGCAATTGGTGGCCGATGGTGAGCCTTCGCAAGTGATGGCTTCGTCCGTGGTGCAAGAGGCCTATTTGGGCACGCAGTCTGCCAAGGCCGTGCCATGACTTCACCCCAAGACATGCTGTTGAGCCTTCAAGGCGTGCACACGCACATCGGGGCTTATCACATTTTGCATGGTGTTGATTTGCAAGTGCCGCGCGGCGAGTTGACGCTGCTCTTGGGTCGCAACGGCGCAGGTAAAACCACAACACTGAGAACCATCATGGGTTTGTGGCCGGCTTCACAGGGTCGGATTGCTTTCAATGGCCTTGACATCACTGCAAAGAGCACGCCCGACATTGCCGCTTTGAACATCGCCTATGTGCCAGAGAATATGGGAATTTTCGCCGACTTGACGGTGCAAGAAAACATGCTCTTGGCCGCCCGCAACGCACGCCATGCCGGGCAGATGGATGCAAAGCGCCTGGACTGGATTTATTCGCTTTTTCCAGCCGTGCAAAAATTTTGGAACCATCCTGCAGGAAAATTGTCTGGCGGGCAAAAGCAAATGTTGGCAGTGGCCAGGGCCATGGTCGAGCCGCGTGATTTGCTGATCGTGGACGAGCCGAGCAAAGGCTTGGCACCGGCCATTGTGCAAAACATGATCGATGCATTTCGCAAGCTCAAGGCCAGTGGTGTCACGATCTTGTTGGTCGAGCAAAATATCCATTTTGCGCAGCAACTGGGCGACAGTGTGGCAGTCATGGACAACGGCATTGTGGTCTATTCGGGCAGTATGAAACAATTGTCATCTGACCCCGATTTGCAAAAATCTTTGCTGGGTTTGTCGCTGTGAAGGGGTTGAATTTTTCTGCAATCGATACCCGGCCTTTGTGGTTGGTGCCGGTGTTGGCTTTGGTGGCGTTGCCCGCTGTGGGCTCGCTGGACACGTGGTTAACTTTGACGGTGGCGGGCTTGGCCATGGGCATGATCATTTTCATCATGGCTTCGGGCCTGACCTTGGTCTTTGGTTTGATGGATGTGCTCAATTTTGGCCATGGTGTGTTCATTGCCTTGGGGGCCTTTGTAGCCACTTCGGTTTTGGGCGGCATGGGCGACTGGACCCATTCGGGGGAGTTGTGGCGCAACTTGCTGGCGGTGCTGGCGGCCATGGGTGTGGCCATGGCGGTGGCCAGCGCAGTGGGCTTGGCGTTTGAGCGCTTCATTGTGCGCCCGGTGTATGGCCAGCACCTCAAGCAAATATTGATCACCATGGGCGGCATGATCATTGGCGAGGAGTTGATCAAAGTCATCTGGGGCCCCTTGCAAATTGCCTTGCCTTTGCCTGAAGCCATGCGTGGCTCTTTGATTTGGGGTGAGGCTTCGATTGAAAAATACCGCTTGATGGCAGTGGTGGTGGGCTTGTGTGTGTTTGTGCTGCAAGCGTGGACTCTGAGTCAAACCAAAGTGGGTTTGTTGATTCGTGCAGGCGTGCAAGACCGCGAAATGGTAGAAGCTTTGGGCTACAAAATTCGCCGCTTGTTCGTAGGCGTTTTTGTGGTGGGCAGCGGCTTGGCAGGCCTTGGCGGTGTGATGTGGGGCTTGTACCAACAAAATGTCACGCCGCAAATGGGTGCGCAGGTCAATGTGCTGATCTTCATTGTGATCATCATGGGCGGCTTGGGCTCCACGGGCGGAGCCCTGATTGGCGCACTGCTGGTGGGCTTGATGGCCAACTACACCGGTTTCTTAATGCCCAAGTTGGCGCTGTTTTCCAACATCGCTTTGATGGCCGCAGTGCTCTTGTGGCGCCCGCAAGGGGTCTACCCCGTGGCCAACCGTTAAGTCTCAAAGCAGGCCCATGCGCACACATCTCTTAAACCGCGTTTTGTCCAACGATTTGCCTCGCAGTCGCTGGTTGGCGCTTTTGTTGCTGGCCATATTGCTCGGCTTGGCTTTTGCGCCTTTCATTTTTCCAGGCGTCAAAGCCTTGTCGGTGGCCGCCAAAATTTTGGTGTTCATCGTTTTGGTGGCCAGCTTTGATTTGTTGCTCGGCTACACCGGCATCGTCAGTTTTGCGCACACCATGTTCTTTGGTATCGGCGCCTACGGCATCGCCATTGCATCGGTTCACACTGGTGCGACCTGGGGCTCCTTGGGCTTGGGCTTCGTGCTTTCTTTGCTCTTGACTTTGCTGTTGTCACTCGCAATTGGCTTGTTTTCTTTGCGTGTGCGGGCCATCTTTTTTGCCATGATCACCTTGGCGGTGGCGGCGGCATTTCAAACTTTGGCCTCGCAACTCTCCGAGTGGACGGGGGGTGAAGATGGGCTCAGTTTCAAGCTCCCAGCGCTTTTGTCGCCCAGCACCGAGTTCAGCCAAGAGCCATTGTGGGGCGTTGCTTTAGACGGACGGCTGCTGTGTTACTACCTGCTGTTTACGGCCGCATTGCTGCAATTTTTAATGCTGCTGCGCGTGGTCAATTCGCCTTTTGGCAGGGTGCTCCAAGCCATTCGTGAAAACGAATTTCGAGCCGAGGCCATTGGCTACCGCGTGGTGGTGTACCGCACACTCTCAAGCGTTTTGTCTGCATTGTTTGCTTGTGTGGCCGGTGCCATGTTGGCCATTTGGCTGCGCTACAACGGCCCCGATACATCGTTGAGTTTCGAGATCATGATGGATGTTTTATTGATCGTGGTGATCGGCGGTATGGGCACTGTTTATGGCGCTGCCGTGGGCGCTGTGTTGTTTCTGGTGGCGCAAAGTTATTTGCAGGACCTGCTGCGCTTGGCCAGTGATGCCAGCCAAGCCTGGCCGGCTGTATCGGCCTTGCTCTCGCCCGACCGGTGGCTCTTGTGGCTGGGTTTGTTGTTTGTGTTGTCGGTGTATTACTTTCCCACGGGTGTGGTTGGGCGATTGCGCAGTTGGGCTGCTTTGCGCAATGCGACTGCGCAGAAAGCCGCAAACGTTCCATGACTTTCACTTCGCACTATGTGCAATGCGCCGGCCGCGAGTTGCACTACACCGATTGGCAGCCGGCTCAGGGCACTTTGTTTCAAGGCAATGTACTGGCCTGGCACGGCTTGGCCAGAACCTGCCGCGACATGGATGATCTGGCCATGCACCTGACATCCAAAGGCTACCGCGTGGTCTGCCCTGACACCCTGGGGCGGGGCTTGTCGGCCTGGAGCCCGCAGCCTGCACAGGAGTACTGCTTGCATTTTTATGCGCGCTTGGCCAAAGACTTGATCGCGCACGTGGGCTTTGAAACGCTGCATTGGGTGGGCACGTCCATGGGCGGGGCGGTTGGCATGGTCTGCGCCTCAGGTTTGCTCGAGCCGAGCTTGAAGCCGCGCATTCGCAGCCTGGTTTTAAATGACATGGCGCCTCAATTGGCAACGACTGCCATCGAGCGTATCAAGGCCTACGCAGGGCAACCGCCGGCGTTTGACACCGTGAGCGAGTTAGAACAATTTTTCAGGCGTGTCTACCAGCCCTTTGGCTGGATGAGTGATGCCCAGTGGCGGCGTTTGGCCGAGAGCTCCTTGCGCAGACTCCCCGATGGCCGCGTCACGCCGCACTACGACCCTGCCATGGTTCAGCAATTCACCGAACACCCCAACGACTATGCGAATTGGCCGCATTACGACGCATTGGATCTGCCGGTGTTGATGCTGCGAGGGGTTGACTCCGATTTGGTCTTGCCAGAAACCGTCTCGCAAATGCAGCTTCGGGGCCCTGGTGCCAGAGGTCTTTTGCAAACTGTGGAAGTGCCCGGTTGTGGCCATGCGCCTGCATTGAATGTGCCGCAGCATTGGGCATGGCTGACCCATTTTTGGGGTTGATGGCCTCAGGGCTCCCGCCCCCTTGCAGGGGGGCACAAATACAAGCACGATAATGGCGTGTTTTCGTCTAAGACCCAACCCACCATCAGATAGGCCTGACCATGCGCCCCAATTCATTGAGTAGTTTGTCCATCTCAACCCGCAGGCTCACCTTGAGCGCCATTGCCGCGGCAAGCGCCTTGTTGGCAGCCCCTGCAGTTTGGGCCCAAAGCAGCGAAGTCAATATCATTTGCTCTGCACAAGCGGCTTGGTGCAGCATGATCGCCACCACCTTTGAAAAAAGTCAAGGCGTCAAAGTCAACATGACGCTCAAGGGTTCGGGCGAAGCGATTGCGCAATTGATGGCCGAGAAAGCCAACCCCAAAACCGACGTTTGGTTTGGCGGCACGGGCGACCCGCACCTGCAAGCAGCTGAACAAAATTTGTCGCTCGAATACAAGTCACCCACCTTGCCTAAGCTGCACGAGTGGGCGCAAAAGCAGGCTGAGCAATCGGGCTACAAAACCATAGGCATCTATTCAGGCCCTTTAGGCTTTGGGTACAACACTGAGCTGTTGGCCAAGAAAAAATTAAGCATTCCTAAAACATGGAACGACTTGCTCAAGCCTGAATTCAAAGGTGAAATTCAATCGGCCAATCCAGCCTCCAGTGGCACGGCCTACACCATGATTGCCACCTTGGTGCAATTGATGGGCGAGGAAAAAGCCTTTGAGTACCTCAAGAAATTGCACACCAACATTGGCGCCTACACCCGCTCGGGCACGGGCCCGATCAAGGCGGTTGCGCGCGGTGAAACCACGGTCTCCATCAGCTTTGTGCACGACGGCCCGGGCGAAAAAGCGCAGGGCTTTCCCATTGAGACGATCACCCCCAGCGATGGCACAGGTGCAGAAATTGGCTCCATGTCGATTGTCAAAGGCGCCCGCAATTTGGCTCCTGCCAAAGCGTTTTACGAATGGGCATTGACCCCATCAGCGCAAGCCTTGGGCGCTGCCACTTTGCAGTTTCAATTGCCATCGCACAAAGAAACCAAGGTCGACCCGCGTGTGCCTGATTTCAAAAAAATCAAGCTCATCAATTACGACTATGCCAAATACGGGCAAACGGCAGAGCGCAAGCGCTTGATTCAGCGCTGGGAGCGGGAAGTCAACAGCCTGCCTAAATAAAAATGAACGCAGCGCTGCGCACGCAGCGAGCCTTGCAACTGTGGGCCTTGGTGGGCCTGCTCAGTTTTGGCTTCTTGCCTTGGTATTTTTTGCAGCAAGGCAGCCTCTGGTCTGCCTTGCCGGGCATTTGGGCCGGGCCTGAAACAGCCAGCGCTTGGACCCAAGCCAGCTTGCACCAGCGGCCTTGGCTTTGGACCGGTTGGGTCGGCCTGCTCGTGTGCGCTGCAGGCTTGATGGTACCAGCCCTTGCGCATGCCAAGCGCCAAGGCGGGGTCTTGATCTGCGGCGCCCTGATCGGCTTGTTCGGCTTGGTCTTGAGCGGGTTTGCCGTTGGCGCAACAGGTTGGTCCTTTGAATTTTTGGAAGCCAGTTGGGGCGCTTTGCCCCAGGGTCAGTTCGGCATGGGCTGGGGCGCTGCAGGCGTCTTGCTGCCCCTGGTGGTGCTGCTAGGGGCAGGTTTGGCACGCAGGGGGTACTGCAAAGGCGATGTGTTTGTCTCAGCTGCGGTGGTGGTGTGCGTGGTCTTGCTGTCACTGTTCGTGGTCTATCCGGTGTGCCGCTCTTTGGTCGCTGGCTTTTACAGCGAAGAGGGCGCCTTGGGCCTAGGCCCTTTGTGGGATCGCATTGGCACGCCCCGCATTTGGGGTTTAGGCTGCTTGCACGCGCAGCGCCAGTGCGGCGTGGCTTGGAACACCTTGGGGCTGGCCTTGAGCACCGCCGTGGGCACCACCCTCATGGGCACCTTGATTGCATTGTGGGCCGAGCGCAGCGGCACACGCTTGGCCAAACCATTGAACGCATTGGCCTTGATGCCCATCATCACGCCGCCCTTTGTGGTTGGCCTGGGTTTGATTTTGTTGTTTGGCCGCTCTGGCGTGGTCAACCAGGCGCTTGAATGGGCTTTTGGCATTCCTCCCACACGCTGGTTTTATGGCGTGTTTGGCATTTGGTTGGCGCAAATGTTTGCCTTCACACCCATTGCTTTCATGATCATGCGCGGCGTGGTGCAAGGCGTCAGTCCTTCCTTAGAGGAGGCTTCACAAACCTTGCGCGCCACGCGCATGCAAACTTTCTGGACCATCACGCTGCCACTGCTCAAGCCAGGCTTGGCCAATGCTTTCTTGGTGGGCTTCATCGAAAGCATGGCCGATTTTGGCAACCCGATTATTTTGGGCGGTCAATTTGCAGTCTTGTCGACCGAAATTTTCTTTGCCATTGTGGGCGCTGCCATTGACCCAGGCATGGCCGCCGCACTGGCGTTGGTGCTCACAGCATTTGCTTTGGCGGTGTTTGTGCTTCAAAGACAAGTATTGAGTGGCGCGCAGTTCACCACTGTCTCGGGCAAAGGCGATGCGGGCGTGCCCATGCATTTGCCACCCACTGTGCTCCTGTTTTGTCGAAGCATTGCAGGGCCTTGGTTGGCCTTCACCTTGGTGGTTTATCTGTTTGCATTTGCGGGTGGCTTTGTGCAAACTTGGGGCCGTGACTACACTTTCACTTTGAATCATTTCAAAACAGCATTCGATGTGCAGTGGGGGCAATTCGGTTGGGTGTGGGCCGGCACAGCATGGAATTCTTTGTTCAACACCTTGACGCTCTCGGCCATGGCGGCGCCGGTGTGTGCGGCCTTGGGGTTGCTCATTGCCTGGCTGTTGGCGCGCACCGAATTTCGCGGCAAAAATGCCTTTGAGTTTGCCGCCTTGTTGACCTTTGCCATTCCAGGTACCGTGCTGGGCGTGAGTTACATCTTGGCTTTCAACGTGCCCCCGGTTGAATTGACTGGCACCGGTTTGGTCATTGTTCTTTGCTTTGTGTTTCGCAATTTACCAGTCGGTGTGCGCGCTGGCACAGCCGCTTTCAAGCAGATCGATCGCTCATTGGACGAGGCCTCGGTCATGCTGCGCGCCAGCACATTGACCACGCTGCGCCGCGTGGTCTTGCCGCTGCTCAAGCCGGCCTTGGTGGCAGCCTTGGTGTACAGTTTTGTGCGCTCCATGACCACTGTTTCTGCGGTGATTTTTTTGGTCACCGCCAAATACGAATTGGCCACCACTTACATCATTGGCCGGGTGGGCAATGGGGACTACGGCGTTGCGCTGGCGTATTGCACGGTCTTGATGCTCTTGATGGCCAGCGCCACATCACTGATCCAGCGATGGGTGGGCCGGCGTGAGTTGGGTCGACGAGAAATGAAAGCCTGAAGCATGACCATAGATTCACATCCACATTCACAAACACATGCACACGCGATGGTGCCATCGACTGTCAACGGCATTGAATTTCGGCAGGTCAGCAAGCGTTACGGCCCTGCCAGTGCCCCCCTCGTGGTCAAGGGCATTGACTTCGTTGTTGCCAAAGGCAGTTTGACAACCTTGCTCGGCCCCTCTGGGTGCGGCAAGACCACCACCTTGCGCATGATTGCGGGTCTTGAAACCGCCAGCGGCGGGCAAATTTTGATCGACGGCAAAGACGTCACGCATCTAGGTCCTGCAGAGCGCAATGTCAGCATGGTGTTTCAAAGCTACGCACTGTTTCCGCACATGAACGTGATCGACAACGTGCGTTATGGCTTGTCGGTCAGCGGCACGGCACCCAAACAAGCCGCAGAGCGTGCCCAAGCCGCTTTAGAGAGCGTTGGTTTGCAGGGCTTTGATTTGCGTTTGCCAAGCGAGTTGTCGGGCGGGCAGCAGCAGCGCGTGGCTGTGGCGCGCGCTTTGGTGCTGGAGCCTTCCGTGCTGTTGTTTGATGAACCCTTGTCTAATTTGGATGCGCGCTTGCGCCGCTCTATGCGAGACGAAATTCGAACCCTGCAGCAGCGTTTGGGTTTGACCGTGGCCTACGTCACGCATGACCAAAGCGAAGCCTTGGCCGTGAGCGATCAAATCATCGTCATGGATGCCGGCACCATCGCGCAATCCGGAAGCCCTGAGGATTTGTACGAACGCCCGGTGTCTGAGTTTGTTGCCGGTTTCATGGGTGAAGCCATGCTGCTGGAGGGGCAGGCCTTGGCCGGTGGTCAAGTGCAAATCGGGCCATTGAAATTTCAAGCACGTCAGGCAGTTCAACCCGGACATGTCAAAGCAGCTATTCGGCCAGAAGCCTGGACAGTCGGGCCCGCACAGGGGGCAACTCTGGAGGCTGTGCTGGTCAAGCAAGCCTACTTGGGGAGCACTTTAGAGCTGACACTGCAGACGCCTTTGGGCCTGATTTTTGTGGTCACATCGGACATTGCCAACGCTTGGCCTTTGGGGGCAACATTGGGTTTGTCTTTGACCGGGCGCGGTGTCTCAGTGGTTGCCAGTTCTTAATTTTTGACAAGAGACTTCAACATGGATGTTGTTTTTGATTTGGGTGGGGTGGTGTTTCAGTGGCGGCCCCAAGCCTTGATGCAGCAACTTTTTCCTCAGCATGCCCCCGATGCAGCTGCGGCACAAAAGTGGACTGCACAAATTTTTGAAAGTTTTGACCCCCAAAGTGATTGGGCTCAGTTCGATTTAGGCCAAATCACACCCCAAGCGTTGGCAAAGCGCATTGCCAAGCGAACTGGTTTGCAAGAGGTGGAAATCACACTGCTGATCACCAGCATACCGAACCATTTGGTGGCGCAAGAGGGCACTGTAGAGATCATTCATGCATTGAAAAAACAAGGCCATCGATTGTTTTATTTGTCGAATATGCCAGCAGGGTATGCGGCGCATTTGATCAGCAGAAATGATTTTTTCAGTCAATTTGACGATGGGATTTTCTCTGCGCATGTGAATCAAATGAAACCAAGCGCTGAGATTTTTAAAAACGCCAATCAGCGCTTTGGGGTCTCAGGGCCCGGCACCTTGTTCATTGACGATGTTCAGTACAACATCGATGCCGCGCAAGCTCACGGCTGGACGGGCATACGCTTTGACAATTCAGCACAAGTGCGTCAAGACTTGCTGGGCATAGGCGCTTTATAAACTTCAGTTTTTTGCGCCCATGGCCAAAGCGCGAGATCTTGAAGCTTCGCCCTCCTTGGCATCCTGCTTGACCAGCGTGGGCCAGCCCTGCAAGTGTTGCTCGCACAAATCGGCCATGGCATCAATCCAAGCAGGGTGGTCGTTCAAGCAATCAATGTAGTTGAATGTTGTCCCGCCAGCTTGCATGAACGCAGCACGCCCTTCCATGCCGATCTCTTCCAAAGTTTCCAGGCAGTCGCCGGTAAAGCCAGGGCACACCACATCCACGCTGTGGGTGCCAGCTTGCGCCAAGGCGACCAAGGTGGGCTCGGTGTAGGGCTCTAGCCATTTGGCTTTGCCAAAGCGTGATTGAAAAGTCACTTTGTATTCTTCCTTTGAAAGCCCTAAAGCTTGCGCCAGAAGGCGTGCCGTTTTAAGACACTCGCAGTGATAAGGATCGCCCAAATGCAAAGTTCGCTCAGGCACACCATGAAAACTCATGACAAGTTGTTGCGCGCGCGCATGCGTTTGCCAATGCATTTTTATTTTGCTGGCCAAAGCATCAATGTAGCCAAGCGCGTCGTGGTAGTGGTTGACAAAGCGAAACTCTGGCAGATGGCGAGTTGTCAAGCCCCAGCGGTAAACATTGTCAAAAACGCTGGCCGTTGTGGTGCCGCTGTACTGGGGGTAGGCTGGAAGCATCAATATGCGGTTGACACCTTCTGCTCGCAATGCATCGAGTTGCGCTGCAATACTGGGCTGGCCATAGGTCATGGCATAGCGCACAGTAACAGCATGGCCGCGTGCATGCAGCTGGGTTTGCAAGAGCTGAGATTGACGCTCGGTCCAAACCCGCAAGGGTGAGCCTTTTTCAGTCCAGATGGCCGCGTACTTGGCTGCCGATTTGGCTGGGCGCAACCGCAGAATGATTCCGTGCAAGATCAGCCACCACAAGACTTTGGGAATTTCAACCACGCGCGAGTCGCTCAAAAATTGAGCTAAGTAGCGACGCAAGGCCGAAGCAGTGGGCGCATCAGGCGTTCCAAGGTTGCAGTAAATAACGGCAGTGGAGGCGATTTGGCCGTGTTGGAAGGGGGGTTCGGTTTTAAAGGGCATGCGTTATTCTCCACTACCATGCTCGACTTTACAAAAATCAAAGCCATCACCCTGGATTTAGACGATACATTGTGGCCCGTTTGGCCCACCATTGGTCGTGCTGAGGAGGCCCTGGCCCAATGGCTGGCGGTGAACGCGCCAAAGACAGTGCCGCTGTGCGCTATTCCAGGCTATCAGAGAAAAATCAGAGAAGAAATGCCCGCGCTTCGGCCTGATTTAGGCCAAGACCTCTCGGCACTCAGGCGTGAAGCCATCCGAGTGCTGCTGCAAAGGGCAGATGAAAACCCCCATTTGGCTGAGTCTGCGTTTGAGGTGTTTTTTGCTGCTCGCCAGCGCGTTGATTTTTTTGCCGATGCCTTGCCGGCCTTGAAGTTTTGGCATGCGCGCTACCCGATTGTGGCTTTGTCCAACGGCAATGCAGACTTGAAAATGGTGGGCATTGACCATTATTTCACTGCAGCCTTCAACCCCATTTCCTTGGGGGTGGGAAAGCCCGATGCGCGCATGTTTCACGCGGGTGCCAAAGCCGCGGGTGTGGCACCTCATGAAGTTTTACACATAGGCGACGATGCGCATCTGGACGTCGCAGCTGCATTGAATGCGGGCATGCAGGTGGCCTGGGTCAACCGAGAGAGCAAGGCATGGTCATTGCCTGACCACGCACCTCCTTTGACGGTGCAAGATCTCCAAGCCCTGTGCGACTTATGGCCGCCGCAAGCTTTTTAAACTTAAAATTCAATGCCCCCCAATTTCTAACAAAGAGAGCCCTTCATGACATTGAAAATTCACGGCATAGCCGCTTCACGCGCCATTCGTCCTTTATGGGCCGCCGCCGAGTTGGGCTTGGTGTTTGAGCACCATGCCAAAAGTTTCAAAGATGGGGGAACGCGCACACCTGAATTTCTGGCGATCAACCCCAACGGGCACATTCCTGTGCTGGAAGATGTGCGTGACGAAGGCACCGTGGTGGTTTGGGAAAGCATGGCTTGCGTTTTGTATTTGGTGCGTCTGCATGGCCGGGCCGATGGCCACAGCTTGACGCCCGCCTCAGCGCACGAAGAGGCCGATGCTTTGCGCTGGAGTTTTTGGACCGTCACTGAGTTAGAGAAAGACGCCTTGATAGTTTTGATGCACCGCATGGCCATGCCAGCTGACCAGCGCAAGCCTGATTTGGCTGAGGCTGCAGAAAAGCGACTGATGGTGCCTTTGAAAGTTTTGGAAGCGCATTTGGAAAAGCAAGTGGCCAAAGGCCAGCCATTTTTGGCAGCTGAGCGTTTTACCGTTGCTGACTTGTGCGTGGCCAGTGTGGTGACTTGGGCTCGGCCTGCGCCAGGCTTGCTATCGCAGTTTCCTGCGGTGCACGTGTGGTTGGAACAATGCTTGAGTCGCCCCGCGTATTTACAGGCTCGCAAAGCCTGAGCGCACCGCCCCTTCTAAGGTGGAAGGGTAGGGCCCTGCAATGTAGTCTCCGCAGGCTGTCAATCTTGTCGTAACCTGCCCCAAGGGCCTGATCAATCCGGGGGTGCAAGCCAAGGTGGCGCGCTTTTCCATCACGGTTTGCAAGACATGCAAACCGTTCAAATTCAATTGTTCGCGGGCTTGTTCCAAGACTTGTGATTGCACGCTCATGCGGTCGACTTGCGGCGCGCTGGCGACGAAGGCCAGCAAGCCGGGCGTTGCCGCATTGGTTGCGCCAGTGCCTGTGTGTGGGCCAATGCAAATTTGGCCGCGGTCGAAAACAAATTGCGCGGGCGCATGCGTGTGTGTGCGCAAGGCCAGCATGGGCTGCGAAAGTCGCGTGCCCAGTGCGGCTTGCACATACACTGTGGCAATGGCTTGGTACTTTAAATTGCGGGCTTGTGCAGCCCAAGCAGGCGCGTGCTCGTGCACCAAATTTGCCGCATCCAAAGCGGGCGTAGCGATCACCACATGGTCAAAAAATTCGCCGTTGATGTGCCATCCGTTAATGTTTTCTGATCCCGCGCAAGTAGAAACCAAGGCAGTCCCGCTCGCTTGGTGCACAGGGCTCAAGGCTTCAACGCGGTGGCCCATCACCAGCAAAGCCCCATTTTGTTCTAGCCACGCACGCGCCGCCTCAGGCATTAAGCGGCCCAAATCAACTTGAGGTAGCAACAAATCCGAACTTCCCGAGGGGCCCCACAGCGCATCTTTGAGTACGCGCAAAAATACGGCCGCACTGGCTTGTTCAGCTGGCGTGTTCAGGGCTGCCACACAAAGAGGCTCGATCAAATCACGCCAAACGGGAGGGCTCAAAGATTTGCAAATGTCGGCCACGGTGGACTGCGCTGCGCAAGAAAAATGACTTCGCTGCCATTGCCATGCGGTTTGCAACAAGCCCCATTTATCAGCTGCGCTCCAGCCTCGCGCAGCTAAGATGCCCACTGCCAGGTTCAAGGGGAAAGGCAGGCGCGGGATCGCAAAGCCAGATTGATCCGGGTAGCGCAGCGTCAAAGGCAGACGCATCAAAAGTGTTTGCGGGTTCACACCCACGGTGCGCATCAAGTCAAGGGTGCGGTGGTAAGCGCCAATCAAAATGTGCTGGCCGTTGTCTAGCCGCAAAGTGGCCTCAGACCGCGCTCCAGCAACGCCGCTGTCAAGCGGCTTTAAATTCACGCAGCGTGCTCGCCCACCGACTTGCTGCGTGGCTTCAAACAGTGTGACTTGGTCGCCATTTTGAGTGGCCCTGACCGCAGCGGCCAACCCTGCCCAGCCCGCACCAATCACGGCCACTGAGCGCTTGGGGGCAGTCGTTTGATTGGCGTTCAAAGTCGACCCAAGGCCTGTACTTTCCATGCCAACCACAGTTTTCGCAGAGGCGTCAGAGATATACGCTGGTGCAAAACTTGATAGCTATCAGCCTCGATTTCTTGGAGCAATGTGCGGTAAATGCTGGCCATCATCAAGCCCGGTTTCTGAGCGCGTCGGTCGCTGCTTGGCAACATGGAAAAAGCTTGCTCATACAGCGCATGCGCACGCTGAGCTTGAAAGCGCATCAAGGCCGTAAAACGATCTGAGTACTGCCCCTTGAGCACATCTTGCACCTTCACATCAAAGCGTTGCAACTCGTCCATGGGCAAATAAATTCGTCCACGCAAGGCGTCTTCTCCTACATCCCGCAAGATGTTGGTCAACTGAAATGCCAAGCCCAGTGTGTGTGCATAAGTGGTGGTGCGAGGGTCTGTTTGACCAAATATCTTGGCGGCCACTTCGCCCACCACGCCTGCCACCAAATGGCAATAACGCTGCAGGCCTGCGTAGTCGAGGTAGCGGGTTTGATTCAAGTCCATTTGGCAGCCCTCAATCACTGACAGCAGGTGCTTGTCCTCAATGCCATAGACCTGAGTGTGCGGCATCAACGCCTGCATCACGGGGTGAGTGGGCTTGCCCGCAAAGGCCTGGGCCACTTCAGTTTGCCACCAAGCCAATGTGCTTTGAGCCACGCTGGGGTCTGAGATCTCATCGACCACATCGTCAACTTCACGGCAAAACGCATAAAAGGCGGTAATGGCTGCGCGCCGAGGCGCTGGCAAAAATAAAAAAGCGTAATAAAAGCTGCTGCCTGAACTGGCGGCTTTTTGTTGAACATAGGCTTGCGGTGTCATGGGGCTGATTGTCACATCCACGCAGCGCGCCACAGCATGAACGGTGCATCCCAGGCACGCAGGCGAGGGCGGCAATGCAGCGCCTGCGGCCCCAGTGCTTGGACTTTTTCCAAAATTCGCAAACCCCCTTGCACCACCAATCGCAGCTCCCACCCCGCGCGCCCGGGCACTTGATGCACCAAGGGCGCACCTTGTTGCATCAACTCGAGCGCATGGCGCGTCAGGTGCTTCATCACATCTTCCATTGGGTTGAGTTTGACCAAGTCTTCAGGCAAGTAAAAACGACCTCTGGGAATGTCTTCGCTCAGATCTTGCCAGAAATTGATCAGCTGCAGGGCGCTGCAAATGGCGTCGCTGCGCTGCAAGGCCAGTGCGTCATGCAAGCCGTACAGATGCAGTAACAAGCGCCCAACCGGGTTGGCCGAACGTTGGCAATAGTCCAGCAGCGTTGTCATCGAGTTGGGGTGCAGCCCATCACGCGTGGCACAGACATCTTGTTCAAATGCGCTGAGCAAGTCTTGCAGCAAGTTCAAAGGCAAGTGCTTTTGAGTGATAACTTGCTGCAAGGGCTCAAAAATTTCTGGCCATTGACCTTTGGCACTTGGCGCTTGCATCAACTCATCGCGGTAACAGGCCAACTGGGTTAGGCGAGTCTCTGCGCTGCTATCGCCCTCGTCGGCCAAGTCGTCGGCCGTTCGCGCAAAGGCGTAAATCGCGGCAATGCTGGGGCGCAAATGGGCCGGGCACAACCAAGACGCCACTGGAAAGTTTTCCGCATGGGGGGGCACTGCCAAAGCGCCAAGGGCAGGGGAGGTCGCGCTCACGGTCTCTTTTTCGAACAGTTGATCATGATTTTGAGTATTTTGACTTGACAGAAATCATGGATTACCCTATATTACTAACCAGTCAGTCATTAATTATCGGTTCTCCCCCATGTACATCGCACCGCACCCCTGCATCAGCCAGGCCACAAGCCACGTCCAAATCAGCAGCCCACAGCTGCGCCCTACGAAAGACATTTTCGCCTGGGTTTTGATTGGCGCTGCTCTCATTGTCGCCCTTGCTGGGTGTTCCAAAAAAGAAAATGCAGCCGAGCCAGTGCGTGCCGTCAAAATCATCAGCGTAGGTTATACAGCACTGAATGTTCAAGGCGATTACGCCGCAGAAGTCAAAGCGCGCGTGGAAACCCGCTTGAGCTTTCGGGTTGCAGGCAAACTTTTGCAAAGGCAAGCCGAAGTGGGCCAACGCGTCAAAGCCGGTGATGTCCTGGCGCAAGTTGACGTTCAAGATTACGAGTTGGCAGCGCAAGCGGCCCAAGCGCAAGCCATAGGCGCACAAACCCAGCGCGATTTGGCCGCAGCCGATTTCAAAAGGTACGAAGCTTTGCTCGCACAAAATTTCATCAGCTCGGCAGATTTAGAGCGCCGAGCCGCCACTTTGAAAGGTGCTCAAGCCAGCTTAGACCAAGCCAAAGCGCAGGCGCAAGCACAAAGCAATCAAGCCAGTTATGCGCGTTTGATGGCCAGCGCTGCAGGCATCGTCACGGCGGTCGAGGCCGAGCCCGGCCAAGTGCTGGCTGCAGGTCAAACCGTGCTGCGTTTGGCCCACGAAGGCCCCCGTGACGCTGTTTTTGCCGTGCCCGAGCAGTTGGTGGGCCGTTTGCATCTGGGCCAAGCCATGACGGCCACCAGCAGTCAAGCAGGCCCTGTGTACAGCGGCCGCGTGCGTGAAATTGCCGCCAGTGCCGACCCCGTGACACGCACTTTCGCTGTCAAGTTGGCTTTGGAAAAAGCCCAGACCTTGCCCTTGGGCGTGACCTTGAACGTTCAAGCCAGCAGTTTGCAAGGCAGCCAGCCTGAAGTCATCAAAGTGCCCACCAGCGCTTTGCGTCAAGAAGGCGCCAACACCGCGGTGTGGGTGCTAGACAGCCAGACCATGACGGTTGCGCTGCAGGTGGTTGAAGTCGCCACGGCGCAAGGCAACGACGTGGTCATCGCCTCAGGTTTGAAACCGGGCCAGCAAGTGGTGGTGGCTGGTGTGCATGTGCTCTCGCCGAGTCAAAAGGTCACGGTGTTCAATGCGCCCAGCAACGCATTGACAAACACACCCGCCGCATCACCCACTGTTTCGAAGTAAGCGGCCATGCGCATCGAACCGAAATCAGGTTTTAACCTGTCCAAATGGGCGCTAGATCACCCTGCGCTGACCCGCTATTTGATGGTGGTTTTGCTGCTCTTGGGCGTGTCAGCATTTTTCAATTTAGGCCAAGACGAAGACCCCCCTTTTACCTTTCGCGTGATGGTCGTCAGAGCCTATTGGCCAGGGGCAACAGCCCAGCAAATGGCCGAGCAAGTGACAGACAAGTTAGAGCGCACTTTGCAAGAAGTGCCCTATGCGGACAAAATTCGCAGTTACTCCAAGCCTGGTGAAACGCAGATTATTTTTCAGGTCAAAGATTCCTCCAAAGCCGCAGAAGTGGCCAATGTGTGGTACACCGTGCGCAAGAAAATTGGCGACATGCGTGCGAGTTTGCCGCCCGGCGTGGTAGGGCCTTTTTTCATCGATGATTTTGGCGATGTCTATGGCGTTATTTACGCTTTGCAAGCTCAAGGCTTTAGCCCCGCAGAGGTGAAAAAATTTGCCGACGACGTGCGGCAAAAATTATTGCGCGTGCCTGACGTGGCTAAAGTCGAACTCTTTGGTGTGCAAGACGAGAAAATCTACATCGAAATTTCACAAAAGAAATTGGCCTCCATGGGCTTGGACATGAGTGCGGTGCTGGCCCAATTGGGGCAACAAAATGCGATCGAGTCGGCTGGCACTTTGAACCTGCCGCAAGACGCCGTGCAACTGCGCGTCAATGGTCAGTTTGGCAGCTTGGACGCGTTGCGACAAATGCCAATCCGCGGCGCTTCAGGCCAACAAGTGCGCTTAGGTGATTTGGGCAGCATCCAGCAAGGCTATATCGATCCGCCCCAAGTCAAAGTGCATCACAACGGGCAGCAAGTCATCGGTCTTGGCGTCTCGATGGCCAAAGGCGGCGACATCATTGAACTGGGCAAGGCGCTAGAGACCAGCACGGCTTTGATCGAGCGCTCTTTGCCTGCAGGTGTGCAACTGGTGCATCTGCAAGATCAGCCCAAAGCGGTTTCGCGTTCGGTCAATGAATTCTTGCGAACCTTGGTCGAAGCGGTGGGCATTGTGCTGGCGGTGAGTTTCTTGGCCTTGGGTTTGCACAAGCGCCCAGGACAAAACCCCTTGTGGCGCCGCTGGACCTTGGACATTCGCCCCGGCTTGGTGGTGGGCATCACCATTCCCTTGGTCTTGGCCGTGACTTTCTTGGCCATGGATTATTTCGGCATTGGCCTGCACAAAATTTCATTGGGCTCACTCATCATCGCGTTGGGTTTGTTGGTCGACGACGCCATCATTGCCGTTGAAATGATGGTTCGAAAAATGGAAGAAGGCTACGACAAAGTTCGCGCTGCCACATTTGCCTATGAGCTCACCGCCATGCCCATGCTGACAGGCACCTTGATCACTGCCGCAGGCTTTTTGCCCATCGGATTGGCCAAGTCGGTTACGGGCGAGTACACCTTCGCGATTTTTGCTGTCACCGTCATCGCCTTGCTCATCAGCTGGGTGGCATCGGTTTACTTTGTGCCTTATTTGGGCACCCTGTTGCTCAAGACGCCACCACATGTACAGGCTTCTGATGAAGCGCAGTTGCATGAAATGTTCGACACGCCGTTCTACAACGCATTTCGAGCCGCAGTCAACTGGTGTGTGGGCAATCGCTGGAAAACCATTGCCATCACACTGGCCTTGTTTGCCTTGGGCATGGCGGGCATGGGCAAAGTTCAGCAACAGTTTTTTCCAGATTCCAGCAGGCCTGAAATTGTGGTTGACATTTGGTTGCCTGAAGGCGCCAGTTTTGCTGCCAGCCAAGCTGTTGCCACACGGCTTGAAAAGCGCTTGCAAGCTGAACCAGGTGTGAGCAGCGTGAGCACGTGGATCGGCTCCGGTGTGCCCCGGTTTTACTTGCCTTTGGACGCGGTTTTCCCGCAATCGAATGTGTCGCAATTGATTGTGGTGCCGCAAGATTTGAAAACACGCGAAAGCTTGCGCGTTGAACTGCCAGCTTTGTTGGCCAAAGAATTCCCTGAAGTGCGCGGCCGTGTCAAATTGTTGCCCAATGGCCCACCTGTGGCCTACCCGGTGCAATTCCGCGTGGTCGGATCAGACCCCATAGCGCTTCGCTTGAAAGCCGATGAAGTCAAAGCGGCCATGCGGCAAAACCAGCACACACGCGGCGTGAACGACAACTGGAACGAGTCGGTCAAAGTCATTCGTTTAGAAGTAGATCAAGCCAAGGCCCGAGCATTGGGGGTGAGCAGTCAGTCGATCGCACAAGCCGCTCGCATCATGGCCTCGGGTGCCACAGTGGGCCAATACAGAGAGGGCGACAAACTCATTGACATCGTCCTGCGGCAACCCCAGTCCGAGCGCGATACCATCTCTGATTTGGCTGGCGCTTATGTGCCCACGAGCAGTGGCAAGTCCATTCCACTGTTTCAAATTGCCAAACCCGTATTTCAATGGGAGCCGGGCGTCATGTGGCGCGAAGGCAGAACCTACGCCATCACGGTTCAAGCCGATTTGGTCGAAGGCATGCAAGGGGCTACCGTGACGGCGCAGTTGTTGCCGGAGCTGAAAAAATTAGAAAGCATTTGGCATGCACAAGGCTTGATCGATTACCGCATTGATGTGGCTGGCGCTGTTGAAGAAAGTGCCAAAGGCTCGGCATCCATTGCGGCCGGCCTGCCTTTGATGCTGTTTGTCACTTTCACCTTGCTCATGCTGCAATTGCAAAGCTTCAGCAGGGCGGTCTTGGTGTTTTTAACTGGCCCCTTGGGCATGGCCGGTGTGGCCGGCGCCTTGTTGGTTTTAGACCGGCCCTTTGGCTTTGTCGCTTTGTTGGGCGTGATCGCCTTGATGGGCATGATCCAGCGCAACTCGGTGATCTTGATCGACCAAATCGAGAAAGACCGCGCCGCCGGTGTGCCCGCTTGGGAGGCCATTGTGGAGTCAGCCGTCAGGCGCTTAAGACCCATCGTTTTGACGGCGGCGGCGGCTGTTTTGGCCATGATCCCTTTGTCTCGCAGCGTTTTTTGGGGCCCCATGGCAGTAGCCATCATGGGCGGGCTGATTGTGGCCACGGCCTTGACCTTGCTGGCCTTGCCAGCCATGTACGCGGCTTGGTTCAGGGTGAAAAGGCCTGATTGACCCCCGTTAGCTTGCTCAAGAGGGCTGAAACGGTACCCGAATGGTCTTCTCAGCTGTGCGCCAGTGGCCTGGGCGTAAAGGGTTAAAATGTAAGGTTGACCGATTTAAACCAAATTGATTTGAACCCGCGCGGGTGGCGAAATTGGTAGACGCACCAGGTTTAGGTCCTGACGGTGGCAACACTGTGGGGGTTCGAGTCCCCCCCCGCGCACCACTCACTAACCAGAGAAAACCATGGCAGTTACTGTTGAAACCCTAGAAAAATTAGAACGCAAAATCACTTTGTCACTGCCTGTGACTGCGATCCAATCTGAAGTTGATGTGCGCCTGAAAAAATTGGCCCGCACCGTCAAAATGGACGGCTTTCGTCCAGGCAAAGTGCCCATGAACGTAGTGTCTCAGCGCTACGGTTATTCGGTTCAATACGAAGTCATGAATGACAAAGTGGGTGAAGCCTTTGCGATGGCCGCCAACGAAGCGCAAGTGCGCGTGGCAGGGCAACCCCGCATCTCTGAAAAAGAAGGTGCACCTGCAGGCGAGTTGACTTTTGATGCCATCTTTGAGGTGTACCCCCAAGTTGTTTTGGGTGATCTGAGTGGTGCTGAAGTTGAAAAGCTCAGCGCCGAGGTCAGCGATGCCGCCATCGACAAAACCATCGACATTTTGCGCAAGCAGCGCCGCACTTTTGCGCAGCGCCCCGCTGATGCTGCTGCCATTGAAGGTGACCGAGTCACCGTGGACTTTGAAGGCAAGGTGGACGGTGAAGTTTTCTCTGGCGGAAAAGCCGAAGACTTCCAGTTCCTGGTCGGTGAAGGGCAGATGCTCAAAGAATTTGAAGAAGCAGTCAGCGGCATGAAAAATGGCGAAAGCAAGACTTTTCCATTGGCCTTTCCCGCTGACTACCATGGCCAAGATGTCGCTGGCAAAACAGCCGACTTCATGGTGACTGTGAAAAAAATTGAGGCGGCCCATTTGCCTGAAGTCAACGAAGCGCTGGCCAAATCTTTAGGCATAGCGGACGCCTCTGTAGAGGGTTTGCGCGCTGACATTCGCAAAAACTTGGAGCGCGAAGTCAAGTTCCGTTTGCAAGGGCGCAACAAACAAGCGGCCATGAACGTTTTGGTTGAAAAAGCGGAACTCGATTTGCCCCAGTCTGTGGTGCAAAACGAAGTCGAACGCTTGAAGGAAGGTGCACGCGCTGACCTGAAACAGCGCGGCATCAAAGACGCTGACAAAGCGCCTATTCCAGACGAAATTTTCCGCCCCCAAGCTGAAAACCGTGTGCGTTTGGGCTTGGTGGTGGCCGAGTTGGTCAAAACCAATGCTTTGAACGCCACCCCCGAGCAAATCAAAGCCCACATCAACGAGCTGGCATCGAGCTACGAGCGCCCTGAAGACGTGGTGCGTTGGTACTATGGTGACAACCAGCGCATGGCCGAAGTCGAAGCCGTGGTGATCGAAAGCAATGTGGCGGAGTTTATTTTGTCGAAAGTCAAAGTGACTGAAAAAGCCATTAGCTTTGATGACCTGATGGCCCAAAACTGATGATTCAAGCCAAGCCACAGACACAGGAGTCAATATGAGTTTAATGGACATACAAGCTCTGGGCAACGTGCCCATGGTGATCGAAACCTCGGGGCGCGGTGAGCGTGCCTACGACATTTATTCACGCCTGCTCAAAGAGCGCGTGATTTTTTTGGTCGGCCCCGTCAACGACTACACGGCCAACTCGGTGGTGGCGCAGCTTTTGTTCTTAGAGAGCGAAAACCCCGAAAAAGACATTTCCTTCTACATCAACTCTCCCGGCGGCTCGGTCAGCGCAGGCATGGCTATTTTTGACACCATGAACTTCATCAAGGCCGATGTCTCCACCTTGTGCACCGGCATGGCCGCCAGCATGGGCGCGTTTTTGCTCGCCGCGGGCGCCAAAGGCAAGCGCTTTTCGCTGCCCAATTCCAAGGTCATGATTCACCAGCCTTTGGGCGGAACCCAAGGCCAAGCCACTGAAATTGAGATTCATGCCCGCGAAATCCTCAAAACGCGTGAGCAATTGAACAAAATTTTGGCCACCAACACCGGCCAAACGTTGGAAAAGATTGAGCGCGACACCGAGCGGGACTACTACCTCTCGGCCGATGAGGCCAAAGAATACGGCTTGGTGGACGAAGTGATCTCCAAGCGCCCCTGAAGCGTCTCCAAAAGAGCCCTGAATCTGGCTTTTTATGAATCGGCACCCCTGTTTCAGGACTGCGCCGTTTTACTTTCGCTATCATTGCTGATCAGACATACAAGGCGTTGTTTATGGCCGATAAAAAAGGCTCAATATTAGAGAAGAATTTGTACTGCTCCTTTTGCGGTAAGAGTCAGCACGAAGTCAAAAAATTAATTGCAGGCCCTTCGGTCTTTATTTGCGACGAATGCATTGATTTGTGCAACGACATCATTCGTGATGAATTGCCAGCTTCCGACATTGCCAAAGACGCGCGCAGCGGCCTGCCGACGCCGCAAGACATCAAGGCCAATTTAGACAATTACGTCATTGGTCAAGAAAAAGCCAAGCGCACTTTGGCGGTGGCTGTCTACAACCACTACAAACGCCTGCGCCACAAAGAAGGCGCTAAAAAAGAAGACGTTGAACTGGCAAAAAGCAATATTTTGCTGATCGGCCCCACCGGCTCTGGCAAAACTTTGTTGGCTCAAACCTTGGCGCGCATGCTTGACGTGCCCTTTGTCATGGCCGACGCCACCACATTGACCGAAGCCGGTTATGTCGGCGAGGACGTTGAAAACATCGTCTCCAAATTGCTCCAAAGCTGCAACTACGACGTTGAGCGCGCCCAGCGCGGCATTGTCTACATCGACGAGATCGACAAGATCACGCGCAAGTCCGATAACCCCTCCATCACCCGCGATGTCTCGGGCGAAGGCGTGCAGCAAGCCTTGCTCAAACTGATCGAAGGCACCATGGCCAGCGTGCCACCGCAAGGCGGGCGCAAGCACCCCAATCAAGATTTCTTGCAGATCGACACCACCAACATCTTGTTCGTTTGCGGCGGCGCATTTTCAGGCTTGGAAAAAGTCATTGAAAACCGCACAGAGGCCTCAGGCATTGGTTTCAGTGCCACGGTCAAGAGTAAAAAAGAGCGCTCCCTCACGCAGGTCTTCAACGAAGTTGAACCTGAAGACTTGATCAAGTTTGGCCTGATCCCTGAGCTGGTGGGGCGCATGCCCGTGGTCGCTACGCTGACCGAGCTGACCGAAGAGGCGCTGGTGCAAATTTTGACCGAGCCCAAAAATGCCTTGGTCAAACAATTTGGCATGCTCCTGAACATGGAAGGCGTTGATCTGGAAATTCGGCCGGCCGCCTTGACCGCCATTGCCAAAAAAGCCCTGGCCCGCAAAACCGGTGCGCGCGGTTTGCGCTCTATTTTGGAGCAAGCTTTGATCAATACCATGTTTGATTTGCCCAATGAGGTCAATGTTGAAAAAGTGGTGGTGGACGAGTCCACCATCGAAGAAAACCAATCCCCCTTGTTGGTCTACCGTGAGTCGGCCAAACAAGCTTGATGCGCATTGAATTTTCCAGCCCACCCCCCCCAGCCTGTCTGATGAATAAGTCCACACCCCTAGGCCTTGAAATCAGCGTGATTGGGGCCATTTGTTCCGAATAACGATAGGGAACCCCATGTCTGGACATACACCTTTACCCGCCATTGCGCTTGATTTGCCCATGTTGCCACTGCGCGACGTTGTGGTCTTCCCGCACATGGTTATTCCGCTGTTTGTGGGTCGCCCCAAGAGCATCAAAGCGCTTGAAACCGCCATGCTCACTGACAGGCGCATCATGCTGGTGGCCCAAAAAACAGCCGCCAAAGACGAGCCGCAAGCCACCGACATGTTCGAAGTCGGTTGCATTTCCACCATTTTGCAGATGCTCAAATTGCCCGATGGCACTGTCAAAGTCTTGGTTGAAGGCCAACAGCGCGCCCAAGTGCAAACTATTGTGGATGGTGAAGTGCACTTCATCGCCACCGTCGTGCCAGTCGAAGTGGCCGCCGAGAAAGCGGTGCAAACCAGTGAAATCGAGGCCCTTCGCCGTGCGGTCATGCAGCAGTTTGATCAATACGTCAAACTGAACAAAAAAATACCGCCCGAAATTCTCACCTCGATCTCGAGCATTGACGAGCCAGGCCGCTTGGCCGACACCATTGCTGCTCATTTGCCTTTGAAGTTGGAAAACAAGCAACTGGTGCTCGATTTGGCCAGCGTGCGCGACCGTTTGGAAAATTTGTTCACTCAACTCGAGCGTGAAGTCGACATCTTGAATGTGGACAAAAAAATTCGTGGCCGCGTCAAGCGCCAAATGGAAAAAAACCAGCGCGATTTTTATTTGAACGAGCAAGTCAAGGCCATTCAAAAAGAACTCGGTGAAGGCGAAGAGGGCGCTGACATCGAAGAAATCGAGAAGAAAATCAAAGCGGCCAAAATGTCGCCCGAGGCCCGTAAAAAAGCCGATGCCGAGTTCAAGAAACTCAAACTCATGTCGCCCATGTCGGCCGAAGCTTCGGTGGTGCGCAATTACATTGAAGTTTTAACCGGATTGCCTTGGAGCAAGAAAACCAAAATCAAACACGACTTGGCCAACGCCGAAGTGGTGTTGAACGAAGACCACTTTGGCCTGGAAAAAGTCAAAGACCGCATCATGGAATACCTCGCGGTTCAGCAGCGCGTGGACAAAGTCAAAGCGCCCATCTTGTGCTTGGTGGGCCCCCCCGGCGTGGGCAAAACTTCGCTGGGCCAGTCGATCGCCAAAGCCACTGGGCGCAAATATGTGCGCATGGCCTTGGGCGGCATGCGCGACGAGGCAGAGATTCGCGGCCACCGCCGCACCTACATTGGCGCCATGCCCGGCAAAGTCTTGCAAAGCTTGAGCAAAGTGGGTACACGCAACCCTTTGTTTTTGCTCGATGAAATTGACAAACTCGGAACTGACTTCAGGGGCGACCCCTCCAGCGCTTTGCTCGAGGTCTTAGACCCCGAACAAAACCATACCTTTGGTGACCACTATGTCGAGGTCGACTTTGATCTGAGCGACGTGATGTTTGTGGCCACATCCAACTCCATGAACATCCCGCCGGCCTTGCTTGACCGCATGGAAGTGATTCGTTTGTCGGGTTACACCGAAGACGAGAAAACCAGCATCGCCATGAAATACCTGCTGCCCAAGCAGATGAAAAACAATGGTGTCAAAGACGAAGAGTTGCAAATTCAAGAATCAGCCGTGCGCGACATCGTGCGCTACTACACCCGCGAAGCCGGTGTGCGCTCTTTAGAGCGCGAACTCTCTAAGATTTGCCGCAAAGTTGTCAAAAGCCTGCAGCTCAAACAAATGCAAGCGCCCGTAGTCGTCAAGGCCGAGAATTTGAACGATTTCTTAGGCGTACAAAAGCACACTTATGGCCGTGCCGAAGCACAAAACCAAGTCGGCCAAGTTGTTGGCTTGGCATGGACCGAAGTGGGCGGCGATTTGCTCACCATTGAGGCCGCATTGATGCCGGGCAAGGGTGTGATCACCCGCACTGGCTCGCTGGGCGATGTGATGAAGGAGTCGGTCGAAGCGGCCCGCACCGTGGTGCGCAGCCGGGCCCGCATGCTGGGCATCCAAGACGATGTGTTTGAGAAAAAAGACCTGCACATCCACGTGCCTGATGGCGCCACCCCCAAGGACGGCCCCAGCGCTGGCGCAGCCATGACCACAGCCATGGTCTCGGCCATGACGGGCATCCCCGTGCGCGCCACTGTGGCCATGACCGGTGAGATCACCCTCAGGGGCGAGGTCACGGCCATCGGCGGCCTGAAAGAAAAACTTTTGGCCGCACTGCGCGGCGGCATCAAAACGGTTTTGATTCCGGAAGACAACGTCAAAGACCTGCAAGATATTCCGGAAAATGTCAAAAATGGCCTGGAAATTGTGCCGGCCAAATGGATCGACAAAGTACTCGAGGTGGCCCTTGAAAGAATGCCCCAAGCGCTTGCCGACGAGGAGCCGGCTGCTGTCATTGCCCCAGTGGATGCGCAAGTCAAAACCCAGGCTGTCAAACATTGAAGGCATCAAAATTACGCTATAATTGACTCAACGCAGTCAATTAAGCATAGAATGCTCAGTTGAGTAAAATGCGGGAATAGCTCAGTTGGTAGAGCGCAACCTTGCCAAGGTTGAGGTCGCGAGTTCGAATCTCGTTTCCCGCTCCAAACAAAGAAAGAAGTAAGAACATCTTTCAACAATCAAGGGAAGCTCCAGCTTCCCTTTTTTGTCAAACAGGTTTCTCGGTTCACGGCGCGGTAGCAAAGCGGTTATGCAGCGGATTGCAAATCCGCCCAGCCCAGTTCGACTCTGGGCCGCGCCTCCATCATTTCTCTTTGAAAATCACAGGCGCAGTGATGGACAGCTTAAATCTGATCATGGACACGATAGCCCGACATTTCTCAGTGAGCATTCTTTTTTGCTTGATGAAGAAATACAAGTTGCTTCGATTCAGGTGAGATCGTTTCTGGGTTAAACCCTCGGTGTCGATATCGCTGACGAAGTCGGCTGGCGTGACAATGGCCGGGGCAACTGAATAAGCTTTGTTTGTTCCTGTCAGGAATACCCTCAAATAATTGTCATACGGCAACGTGACAGATTGGAATTGATTGAGAAACGCCTGCGCACCTGCCCGCGACCACAAAACGCCCGTGGCCAGCATCGGAAATCGATGGGTGCAATGCAGCGTAAACGCATCTAATTTCTGGATGACAGAGGTGTATTTGTAATCTGAAGGGCCTAGATTGACTGCATAAAAGTCAATGCCCTTGAGTTGCATCAAAATTTGATTTGCAACGCCAAGCAGATCCTTTGAAATGTCTGCATCGTCTTCTAAAACAATTGCAAATTCTTCTGACTGAGACAGAAACTCTTTCAAAGCCGCTACGTGACTCAGGAAGCAACCCACTTCGCCGGGTTGAATGCTTCTTCCCATGTAGGAGCGGCAATAGGCATCGTTCGAAACGGATTGCCAATCAATTGATTTCCCGTATATGGCTGGAATTCTTGCGTAGGACGCGCCAATGTGAGTCAGGTCTAGGCTTATTTTTTCCCATCGACTCACACTGTTGTCGAGGTTGATTACATAGACTTTCAATTTGCCATCCTGATGCTTGTTGGAACGATCTTAGCATCAAGGGGGGCATGCATTCAATGCTTTTGTGATTGTTGCCTGGCCATTCTGGCCTCAATGATGTCGCGATTTTTGGTGGCATTTTCATCGCCTTTCTTGGAAGCCTTGTTGTAGTACATCAAAGCTTTGGCGTCGTCAGCGTTCACGCCTTGACCGTGGTCGTACATGAAGCCCAGAGTTGACAGCGCGGGCGCATAGTCTTGGGCCGCTGCCAACAGGTACCAGTGCATGGCTTGCGCATAGTTTTGCACAACACTTTTCCCGTTGCTGTACATAAAACCCACTTTGGATTGGGCTTCGGCACTGCCGTGTGACGCCGCCAACTTATACCAACGCATGGCCTCGGGGAAGTTGCTTTCTACACCGTTTCCGCGGTCGTACATCACGCCAAGGTTGATCTGCGCATTGACATGGCCTTTTGCTGCGGCCAATTTGAACCAGCTCATGGCTTGCGCATAGTCTTGCTTGATGCTGTGCCCGTTGTCGTAGAGCACCCCGATTCTGTAATGCGCATCAAGATGGCCGAGTTCTGCAGCCAGCTTGTACCAGCGAACCGCTTCCATGTCATCTTGCTCAACGCTGTGGTGGTTTTCGTACATGGAGCCCAGGCCATACAGCGCATTGGCGTTGTTGTTTTTTGCAGCCAAATGGTACCAGCGCATCGCTTCTGTGTAATCCTGTTTGACACCTTGCCCACTGTCAAATAAAACGCCAAGCTTGTACTGCGCCTGTGAATGCCCTTGGGCCGCAGCCAGCTGCAGCCAATGCACTGCTTCGGCGTAGTCTTGCGCAGTCCCTTGGCCTTTCTCGGTCATGTCGCCCAGGTTGTACTGGGCGTCCGCATTGCCTTGTTCTGCTGCCAGTTTGTAGCAGGTCACCGCCTCAGCGAAGTTTTGTGCAACACCTTGACCCTTGTGGTACATGACAGCCAAGTTGTATTGCGCCTCTGACTCACCTTTCGCAGCTGATTCTTGCCCTCGTTTGTATTCGGCCGCAATTGCTGCAACAATTTCTTCTTGCTGCTTGAGCAGTTCTTCCATCCGAGTCATTGGTGATTCCTTCAAGGAGTTTTAAAACGCTCTGTGATACGTCAGTGCTTCCAGTCTAAGTCTAAAGCGCAAGGAGCGTGAGGGTCCGCAATGCTTGGCTGCTCTAGGGCGCAGCAACTTCAATCATGATCTCATTTCGGCGAAACATGGGAAGCGTCCAGGGGGGGTCGTACCTGGACAAGCGAGGCGCACCCACAATTTGCATGCCTTTGCCCTTGGCCCAACTGATGGTTTCTTCCGTGAGGTGTTGAATTTTGGCTGTGGTGTTAAAGCCCGAATATTTAAAAACTACAAAATGTTTTTCAGGAATTTGGCGCAAACTGACAGCGTCGTTTTTGGGCTTTGGAATATTTTCTAAAGTGTATTGACTGGGCATGACGAAGTGAATCAACCACTTGTTGGCAGTCTGCATGTCAAGTTCGGCGGTTTGAGGCTCAGCGGTCACCGGCGCAGTCATCGCTATTTTGGATGACTGGGGTACTGCTGTCACGGGCGCAGTCATCGCTATTTTGGCGGAACTTGCAGTTTGGGCGCTTTGGTTATTGCCAAAAATATAGTCTGCAATCAGCCGAAAGCCTTTGCTGGATGCGGCGTCCATGTCACCATCGACCAACACCTGGGCCACCATCATGGGGGCGTAATGCCGGACTTCATAGTCCCCCGCTGTGGAGACAACTTTGTATGCGGGCTCCTCTATCGCCATGGCAGCTCCCATCCAAATCAGGCCCCCAACAAGGGCAATTGTTTTAACTTTAGTGAAGTTCATAAAGAATGAAAATTAAATAGAACGTTTTGTGGGTCGCCATGGGTTTCAAGGCGGCTTTGTTTTGGACTCAAAACCCAAACAGGCTTTGCCATCTGATTTTAAAACTTGAATGCAGGGAAGCACTTGAGACTTAAAGCCAAATAACTTGCAACTGTAGGGCATTGCGGGTACCCAGCTGGTGGCAAAGTGTTTGCATTTCCAGCAGCTCAGGGCGGTGTTGGGTGGCTTGTCTGTCATCGCTGCATTATTAACTTAACAGGGTGAAAAAGAGCAGGCCAGCCGGATTCCAATGCGCAAAATGGGGATACTGTCTATCGCCTGAACAAGCCACCAATCAAGTCGCGCATCCACTGGTGCGCGGAGTCGCCGTCCGTGCTGCTGTGCCAAACCAGGTGAACTTCGTAAGTGGGGGCTTGGCTCAAGTGCCACATTTGCAAATTCATGCGCTGACTCAACTCGCGCGCGTACATTTCGGGCACGATCGAGAGCAGGTCGGTACTTTGTGCCAGATCGGCAATGGCCCCGAAGTGACGCGATCGGATCAAAATACGGTCTTGCAACTTCATCTTGGTGAGCATTTTTTCAACACTGCCGTGGGAAGTTGCCGTGGGCGCGACCACGATGAAGTTGGCTTTGGCCAGTTGCGCAGCAGTCAGCAGCTTGCTGCGCCCTGGGTTGCTGGGCCGCCAGCTCTTGGAGGCAATGGCCATGTAGCGCTCTTTGAACAGCAATTTCGTACGAATACCGCGGTGCTTGGGTTGCAATATGCCAATGGCCATGTCGATCTCGCGCGTCTCCAGCGCGCTGGCCACTTCAGCAGCCACCACGGAAATATTGGACAGACTGGCCATTGGGGCTTGGGCGCGCAGATGACTCACCAGTTGCGGCAAAAACAGCATTTCACCCAAGTCTGAAAGTGACAGTCGCCAATGCATGTTGCTGCTCAAGGGTTCAAAATCTTGTTGCCCCATCAGAAGGCTTTCCAGGGCCAGCAGTTGTTTTTGCACAGGCAGGGCAATTTGCTCACACAGTTGCGTGGGCTGCAGGCCTGAAGGGGACCGCACAAAGAGTTCATCGCCAAAGTGACTGCGCAGTCTGGCCAAGGCGTTGCTGGTGGCCGGTTGCGACAAAGACAAAACTTGCCCAGCTGCCGTGACCGAGCCCGTGCGGTGAATGGCAACCAAGACGCGCAATAAATTCAGGTCCAAATGGCGAAAGTTCATGGCAATAGGCCTTGTGCTGGAGACGGTACGTTGCTAAGGGTTACTTCCAATTATTTGATTTATGAATGTATTACATCATAAAAATCCATTTGCATGATATCGGGTCTTTGCCTAAATTCAGCCTATGCTGCACCCGCCCTTGACCCTTGTGCCCCTTGAATTGAAAGGCAATTGCCGTGGCTGAACGATCTTTCATGCAGGAAGTCCAAAAACTTCGCTTGGGCGAAGGGGAAGATTTCGGGGGCGAGGGTATTTTGGCCGTCACCAAGGCATTGCTGCAGTCGGGGGTGTCGTATGTGGCCGGTTACCAGGGCGCGCCCATCTCGCATTTGATGGACGTGCTCACCGATGCCCATGAGATCTTGGAAGAGCTTGGCGTTCATTTTGAGCACAGCGCCTCTGAAGCCACGGCCACGGCCACATTGGCCGCATCGGTCAACTACCCTTTGCGTGGCGCGGTCACATTCAAGTCAACAGTGGGCATCAACGTGGCGTCGGACGCACTGGCCAATTTGGCCTCGGGCGGCGTGATGGGCGGCGCCATGATCATCGTCGGTGAAGACTATGGTGAGGGCTCGAGCATCATGCAAGAGCGCTCGCACGCCTTTGCCATGAAATCTCAAGTCTGGCTGATTGACCCGCGCCCGAACTTGCCCAGCATCGTCAAAGCCGTGGAGATGGGGTTTGAGTTGTCTGAAGCCACGCAAACGCCCGTCATGCTGGAGCTGCGCATTCGAGCATGCCATGTGCACGGCCATTTCCAGACGCGCGCGAACGTGCGGCCTTCGTTTACCCTGAAAGATGCGATTGAAAACCCCAAGCGCGACACGGCCCGCATTGTGCTGCCGCCTGCCAGTTATGTGCATGAGCAAGAAAAAATCCAAAAACGCTGGCCGGCTGCTTTGAAATTCATCCAAGAGCAGCAGGTCAACGAGTTTTTTTCTGAGCAGGCGCAAAACTTTGGCATCGTCATGCAAGGGGGCCTGTACAACGGTGTGATGCGGGCTTTGCAGCTCTTGGGCTTGGCCGACCCCTTTGGCCAATCGCAAGTGCCCTTGTATGTGCTGAACATCACCTACCCGTTGGTCGACGATGAGTTCAAAACTTTCTGTGCTGGCAAGCTGGGGCTTTTGGTGGTGGAGGAGGGGCAACCCGACTACATTGAACAAAATATTCACGCCATTTTGCGCAAGGCCGATGTGCCAACTCGACTCCACGGGAAGGACGTTTTCCCAATGGGGGGCGAATACACCGGCGCCGTCTTGCTCCAAGGTGTCAGACAGTTCATAGAGCAATACATGCCTGAGTGGCAGATCCAAGTCCAAAGGCAGGATCTGAGCCCCTCGCCGGTGCAAGCGCTGGCAGTGGCACAGGTCCACGCACGGCCTCCTTCTTTTTGCACTGGCTGCCCTGAACGCCCCATTTTCACTGCATTGAAATTGCTTGAAAAAGAGTTGGGCCCACGCCATGTCAGTTGCGACATTGGCTGCCACTTGTTCTCCATTCTGCCGCCCTTTAACATTGGCGCGACCACCATGGGTTACGGCTTGGGCTGGGCCGGTGCTTCGGCTTTCAATTCCAATGAAACCGACCGGCGCACCTTGGCCATCATGGGCGATGGCGGGTTTTGGCACAACGGCTTGACCAGCGGCGTTGGCAATGCTGTTTTCAACCAAACCGACAACGTTTTATTGGTGGTTGACAACGGTTACTCCGCTGCCACGGGTGGCCAAGATGTGCTCTCGTCCAAGGCCATCAACCCAATTCGAAGCACCAACAATCCGATTGAAAAAGCAGTGCGCGGTGTAGGGGTCAACTGGGTCAAAACGGTCACGCACACCTACAGTTTGGATGCCATGCGGCAATCTTTGCGAGATGCCTTTAACTCCCGTGAGCGAGGCCCCAAAGTGGTGGTGGCGCAAAGCGAATGCATGCTCAACCTGCAGCGGCGTGTCAAGCCTTTGATGCTCGAGAAAATTAAAAAGGGCCAGCGCGTGGTGCGTGAGCGTTTCGGTATTGACCCTGACACCTGCACGGGAGACCACTCCTGCATCCGCCTGTCAGGTTGCCCCTCCCTGAGCATCATGAGCAACCCAGACCCATTGCGCACAGACCCCGTGGCCACTGTGATTGACAGCTGCGTTGGCTGCGGCCTGTGTGGTGAAGTGGCGCATGCAGCGGTTTTGTGCCCCTCGTTTTACCGCGCTGAAATCATCAACAACCCCACGCCATGGGACCGATTCAAAGCGCTGATCAGATCCAAAGTGATTGGCTTTTTACAGCAGCGAATTGACAAACGCCTTGAAGGCATCGCAGCCTGATGCAGACCCCATTGAACCCGTCAGACTCGCCCCTTATCACCATTGCAGTGTTGGCCATGGGCGGGGAGGGTGGAGGTGTGCTGGCCGATTGGCTGGTTGATCTGGCCCAAAACAATGGTTACTTGGCTCAATCGACATCTGTGCCGGGGGTGGCGCAGCGCACGGGCGCTACGATTTACTACATCGAGATGTTTCCCCGCTCGTCAGTGCCAGATGGAAAGTTGCCCGTGATGGCCTTGAGTCCATTTCCGGGTGCAGTTGACATCGTCATCGCCTCGGAGTTGATGGAGGCCGGACGTGCTGTGCAACGCGGCTTTGTAGATGCGCAAAAAACGACCTTCATTGCCTCCACGCACCGTGTTTACTCCATGACTGAGCGCGTTGCCATGGGTGATGGCCGAGTGGATCACGGCAAGTTGATTGAAGGCGCGCAGGCCTCGGCAAAACTCTGGCTGGGCGCTAACTTTTCCGCTGTGGCAGAGCAAGCGGGCAGCTTGATTGGCCCGGCTTTGTTCGGTGCATTGGCATTGATCGGCCGCCTGCCCTTTGATCGTCAGCAATTTGAAGACAGCATCAAGCGCAGTGGCGTGGGCGTTCAATCAAGCTTAAAGGCTTTTGCAGCTGGCTGGCAAGAGGCCAAGGCAACGCAGGCTCGAGGTAGCAAGGGGAATCTGCATTTAGAAGGCCAGGCTACACCCGGTTTGTCTGCACCACCGGCCCTTGCCCCAGTTGGCCCCCGATTGCAGGCTTTGGCGCTGCGTGCGGCGCACAGTTTGCCCGCGCCAGCCCTTGAGAACACCAGGCTGGGCTTGATGCGACTGGCAGACTACCAAAGCATCGACTACGCAGCTTTGTTCTTGGATCGCTTGATCTCGATGAGCAAGGCCCTAGAAAACTTGGGGCCTCAAGCCGCGCCGTTGATCAGCGAAACAGCCCGGCACCTGGCACTTTGGATGACTTACGAGGACAGCGTGCGTGTGGCCGATTTGAAAACGCGCAGAGCCCGTTTTGACCGGGTCGGGCGTGAGGTGCGGCAAACTGCAGACCAAGGCCTGGCGATCAATGAATTTCTGCACCCTCGTGTTGAAGAAATTGCAGACATTTTGCCTGCCCCTGTGGGGCGATGGCTGTTGTCCTCCCGCTGGGCGCGTGCCTGCTTAGCCCCATTGACCCGCAAGGGCCGCATCGTTCAAACCAGTTCTTTGCGAGGCTTTGCCTTGCTTTATGCCATTGCTTCTTTGCGCCGCTGGCGACCTGTCTCACTGCGTTACACGCAAGAGCACGAGCGCATGCAGCAATGGCTGGCGCAGGCAGTGCAACTGGCCTACCAGCAGCCTGAGTTGGCCATGCAAGTGGTCAAGGCCCAGCAGTTGATCAAGGGCTACGGAGACACCCATGCCAGAGGCTGGCGCAGTTTTGAAAAAATAATTCAAGCCTTGCCACTGCTGCAGTCGCAGGTGGATGGGCCCAAGCGCATGGCCCATTTGATCCAAGCGGCACTGGCAGATGAACACGGCAATGCATTAGACAAAGCTTTGTTTGCGCTGAACCTGCATGCGCAAAACCCGAATTGACAAGCCTCAATTCTGGTCTGACACTTCGTTCACAAAAGGAGACGTAGAAAATGAAATTTGATTTGATCTTGAAAGCCTCTCTGGCGCTCATGCTGGCGGCCGCGGCCCCTTTGTCGTGGGCCCAAGAGGTCACGCTGCGCATGGTCAGTGGGTTCGCGGAAAACGGCATTTATGTGCAAAGGTTGTTGCCCTGGGTCACCAAATTCAACGCGGAGGGCAAGGGCCTGGTGCAGATCAACTTCATTGGGGGTCCCAAAGCCATTCCTTCATTTGAGCTGGGCAATGCCGTCAAGACTGGCGTGGTCGACATGGCCTTGAACACGGGCGCTTTTTACACCAACGTGATGCCCGAGGCAGACTTCTTGAAATTGACGCAAATTTCAGTGGCAGAGCAAAGAAAAAATGGCGCCTTTGAGGCCATCAACAAAGTGTGGAATGAAAAAGGCAACATGCAGTATTTGGCGCGCATGGTTGAAAACCAGCCGTTTCACATTTACACCAACAAAAAAGTAGACAAACCCGATCTGACAGGACAAAAAATTCGCATCACACCGGTGTACCGTGATTTTTTCCAGTCGCTCAATGCGAACGTTATCACCACGCCTCCGGGCGAGGTCTACACCGCACTGGAGCGCGGTGTGGTGGACGGCTACGGTTGGCCCATTGGCGGTATTTTTGATTTCAACTGGCAAGAGAAAACCAAGTTCCGCATTGACCCGGGTTTCTACGATGCAGAAGTTTCCTTGATCATGAATTTGCCCGCTTACAAAAAGCTCACCGATGCACAGCGCAGTTACTTGCAAAAGCAACTGTTGGCATTGGAGGCGGAAAACACCTTCTGGGGCACTTACACCACCGAGGAAACTGCGCGGCAGGCCAAAGTGGGCATACAGACCATCAGTTTTGATGCGGCCACTGCCAAAGCATTTCGGGACAAAGCTTACGAAGTCGGCTGGGCTGGCGCCAGCAAGCAAAGCCCTGAGGTGGCAGCGCGCTTTAAAACGCTCTTTGCCAAGTGATCTTGCGGTGCTCTGAGCGCTATGGGCAGTTGCTGTCTGCTCTGGCCATGCTGGGCTGTATGCTGCTTTTGGCCATGATGCTGATCATCGTGGCCGATGTCGCGCTGCGCAATGTGGCGCTGCCCGGTTGGCCGCAAGGCTTGGCTTGGAGCAATGAAATTTCTGAGCTTTTTCTGTACCTGATCACCCTGTGCGTAGCCCCTTGGCTGCTGCGCCAAGGCCAGCACATTCGGGTGGACATCGTGCTGCGACCACTGCCACCTCGTTTGGCGTGGTTGCTCGAATGGGTGGGGGACGCTATTGGCTTGACCACTTGTTGGATGCTGGCTTGGTATGCCAGCGTGGCTGTATGGGCCAGCTATGGCGCCGGCTCGGTGAACATCAAGACCTTGGTGACACCGGAGTGGTGGTCTTTAGCGCCTTTGCCTGTGACCTTTTTACTGCTGTCCATTGAGATGCTGTTTCGCATGAACCGCTTGTGGCTGGGCGAGCGAGGGCCACGGCACGATGCTGTGAGTGCTGCTTGAGATTTCAGTTCATGCAACTTTCGTCATTTCTGGCCAGAGGGCTCGGGCATGTCTAGCTGGCAATTCGCTGCGTTTTTGATGCTGGGCGGCTCGACCTTGTTGTTGTTCATAGGCATGCCTGTGGCCTTGACGTTCTTGTCAGTCAATATTGTGGGGGCTTGGCTTTACATGGGCGGCGAGCCCGGTTTGGTGCAGCTTGTGCGAAGCAGTGTCAGTTCGGTGGCCGCATTTTCTCTCACGCCCATTCCTTTGTTTGTCTTGATGGGTGAGATTTTGTTTCACACCGGCTTGGCCCTTAAAGTGATCGAGGGTGTGGAGCGCTTGATCTCGCGTGTGCCGGGGCGCTTGGCGGTGGTGGCGGTGGTGGCCGGCACGGTGTTCTCGGCCATTTCAGGCTCCACCATTGCCACGACCGCCATGCTGGGCTCCCTGATGCTGCCGGTCATGCTCTCGCGTGGCTACCACCCCACGATTGCAGCAGGGCCCATCATGGCCATTGGCGCGGTCGATATGCTGATACCGCCTTCTGCGCTGACGGTGCTCTTGGGTTCTTTGTCAGGCATCTCCATCTCCAAACTGCTGCTCGGGGGCATTGTGCCGGGCATCATTTTGTCGGTGGCTTTTGTGCTTTGGATCATTGTGCGCGTGCGAATTAGCCCGCATTTGGCCCCCCCTGACCCTCAGGCAAAAGTGCACCAAGGTTGGGCGCGCTGGCATTTGTTCTTTGCATATGTGCTGCCAACGCTCTCCATTTTTGGCGTGGTGGTGGGAGCCTTGGCCGCCGGCTTTGCAACGCCCACGGAGTGCGCTGCATTGGGCGCATTTGCAACCATGTTGTTGGCAGCGCTTTATGGGGTGCTTCACTGGGAGGCCGTTGTCAAAGCGCTGAAAGGTACAGCCGCCATTTCTGGAATGATTCTTTTCATTATTTTGGGAGCCACCACCTTCGCTCAGCTCTTGTCTTTCTCAGGCGCCAGTGCGGGCCTGGTGGGCATGATCACAGAGCAGGGTTTGTCGACCAGCATGATTGTGGTTGGGATGATGCTGATCCTCATTTTCTTGGGGGTTTTTGTCGATCAGGTCAGCATGATGATGATCACCTTGCCTATTTTCATGCCTATCGTCAATAAGCTGGGCATTGACCCCGTGTGGTTTGGTGTGATGTTTTTGATCTGTATGCAATTGGGCTTGCTTTTGCCACCCCACGGCTTGCTGCTGATGACGATGCGTGGGGTAGCGCCACCGTCTGTCAGCATGGCCCAGATCTTCATGGCCGTTGGCCCGTATGTGGTCATGAGTTTGATCTTGCTGGCAGCGGTTTTTTGGCTGCCTGCTATCGCAACGTGGTTGCCAGCTTGGCTTTAGCTCAGGACTGGGTTATCTCGGGCGTGCGGTGAAAGTTGGCAAGTCATCATCAAAGTTTTAATCGTATGAAAACATTGGGTAAAATAAATCCAAGGGGGCTTCCAATTGCTATTCGATCACTGCGCCAAATGCAAAAGCTGTTGTCATGTTGACTCAGACTATGCGCCACTTGAAGTGACATTGACCGCAACTGAATCGAAAGTTTTAAGCCATGTTTGCCTCGATGGAAATTGCGAGCATTTAGGCCCCAATGGATGCGTGCTGGGAGATCAAAAACCGTTCAGTTGCCAGCTCTACCCTTTGTCATTCAATCCAACTTCTCGCCAATTTTATTTTGATATTGCATGTCCCCTCATGTCGGAATATACTGAGCAACTGCAGTCAACGAGCAGCGAGGCATCTGTTCATTTAGCGCAAATGACAAAAGAGATCAAAAAATTGGAAAAAATCGACCCCGCTTTCATTCGAAGAAATCATGAAGTGGATGTCGATTTTTTTGATTTATTACCACTGACCAAGCCAAGTTCTCGCAGAACAAAAAAAAAGAACCTCGCTAAGTTATGAGCAAGACCCAGCCTTTGTATACGCGCGACATTGAACTTCTGGAAGCGGGAGTTAACAAAGTCGAAACTCAGACTGTTGGAAATCAAACTTGGAGCCGTGAAAACCTCTGTGTGGAGAGTTACCACGAGGAAATTTTGTATTACACAACGCGCTGGGACGCTTTGTGCCCTTACATAGATGTCACCCCTGAAATGATGCAAATGGCCAAAAAGCCATTCATTGTTTACGCCGTTCCGCCAGAGAGTCCCTATGGCGTGCCTATCAATGACAAATACGGCTTGGTGCATGCGGCTTCTGAAGAATTCTGGATCGAACCCCGAAGAAACCGAAAATTCAGAGAATTAGAAAAGCAGTTCAAAAATTTCAGCGTCACAGAGGATGTGATCAGTGGCAGCAAACTCTCTGTTGCCGATATTTACGCCATGGGCGGCGTGCATTTTGAGAGTTACTTCATCCATGATAAAGAGGTTGAAGGTTTTGTCGATTACATCAGTCACTTGCAGGTGCTGGTCATTCGTGTTTTTGCTGAGAATGGCGACCTGGTATTGACCGATGTTTCTGTGTTGCTGCCAGAGCGCAGCCAGGTTTATGGCAGTTTTTGCCAGTGGAACACGCAATATAAAAACCGCTCGCCAGGCATTTATGCCTGTCTATTGGCCACAAAGTGGACCGCCAAAAATGGCTACAAATACTACAACCTCGGGCCGGTGGACGATTATGGCTACAAGGCTTTGTTTGTGACCGACTTTGAACCCATATTTGCACTGGCCTTCACCGACAGCGATCATCCCTTGGCACTGGACCCTAAGTCGCCCTTGCACACAGATTTCAAACCCGATGTGTGGAATCGGATATTGCGAAATCCTTGAACCTGCGCGGGTTCGGGTTTATTCAAAAGTGTGTATTTCGCCAAAAGCTTCGTCGTAGTCTAGGAAAATTTCTTCGCCAGTTTGGATGGCGCGAAGCGACAGCATTTTTCCATTTTTCAAATACTTGACGCTGGGCGTCTTGGAGTGGTTCAAATAAAACGCCATGTTCATCGAGTTCATGCCGATCGAAGGAATATGGACGGACTCTTCGTCGTAGTAACAAAAAATTTCTATTTCACGTCGAACTGCTGAGGGCAGTTTTTTGATTTCAGCGGGTGAAAATTTAATTTCTCTGAAGTCCAGCCAAGTTTTCAAAGGGTTGACGCCTTTGGGAATGGATCGTATTGCAAACACGCCTATCCCATGCACGGGCGAGACACCCAATCGGCAATAGACTTCGTTATGAAGATGGCTGAAGATTTTGGCTTTGCTTTTAGACATGACGGACAAATTGCTGAAAAGAATTACCTTGTTTTAACAGTTTTTCTAGGTGTCACGATAAGATGCGTCTAATTTTGACATACCCCTCAAATGAGCCGAGCCATGAACCCTGTTATGTCGCCAGTGCAAATTGACCCCAAGATCTACCAACTCTATGACGAGTATTGCCACGGCGGCATGGACCGGCGTGAGTTTTTGGCCAAGGCCAGTGCCATTGCAGTGGGCGGCCTTGCCATGGCTCAGGCCATGTTTCCAAGGTACGTCAACGCGCAAACTGTCTCCTTCACAGACACTCGAATCAAGGCACAGTATGTGACTTACCCCTCGCCGGGTGGGAACTCCGGTCAGATGCGCGCTTATTTGGTGCAGCCCGTCACGCCAGCGCCTGGGCCCCAGGGCAAAACAAACCCGGCTGTCATGGTGATTCATGAGAACAGGGGCTTGAACCCCTACGTTGAAGATGTAGCCAGGCGTTTGGCTGCCGCTGGATTCTTGGCCATGGCCCCCGATGGGCTCCACCCCGTGGGCGGCTACCCTGGGAATGACGACCAAGGCCGAGAGTTGCAAGCCAGTTTGAACCCCGCAAAACTTCAAACCGACATGCTCAACAGTGCGGTTTTTCTCAAAAACCATGCCCTGTCTTCAGGACACTTGGGGGTGACCGGATTTTGCTGGGGTGGGGGCATCACCAACTTTTTGGCTGCTGAACTTGGGGCCGACATGAAGGCGGGTGCGCCCTATTATGGGGAAGCGGCCAAAGCAGAAAAAGTAGCTGCCATTCGGTGTGAGTTACTTTTGCATTTTGCTGAGAATGACCCCCGCATCAATGCGCAGTGGCCTGCTTTTCAGTCGGCACTCGAGGCCAAATCGATCAAGCACCTAGCGCACGTTTATGCAGGTACGCAGCATGGGTTTCACAACAATTCAACACCGCGCTACGTGCAAGCAGCTGCAGAGTTGTCTTGGTCACGCACGCTGGAGTTTTTCAAGAAAAATTTGATGGCCTGAAGCCGTTGCTGAATGTGACTTCTGCGTGCAGCCCTGGCCATCGCATTCAGGCAAAATGCTCTTTTCAAAATATTCAGAGATCCACATGCAGCCTTTTCACTTGGCATTTCCCGTGACTTCCTTGGCCAAAGCCCGCGCTTTTTACGGCGACCTGCTGGGTTGCCCTGAAGGGCGCTCGAGCCCCGACTGGATTGATTTCAATTTCTATGGCCACCAAATCGTGGCCCACTTGAGCCCTTCAGAAGCTGGGCACCACAACACCAGCGCAGTCGATGGTGACAACGTGCCCGTGCGCCACTTTGGTGTGGTGCTTGACTTGCCGCAGTGGCATAGCTTGGCCGATAAATTGAAAAATGCGGGCGTGCAGTTCGTGATCGAGCCGCACATTCGTTTCAAAGGCCAAGTCGGTGAGCAAGCCACCATGTTTTTCCTGGACCCCTGCGGCAACGCGGTGGAGTTCAAGGCCTTTGCCAACCCTGAGAGTTTGTTTGCCAAGTAGGCCAGAGCACACGGGTAAGCCAATCCATTTGCCACATGTCCAACACGTCCTATAACTGGCTGGCCAAGACCTTTCATTGGTTCATGGCCTTTGGAATTTTGGGCAGCTTTGCACTGGGCACGGTCATGAGTGATCTGCCTTTTTCACCAGAAAAGTTGCAGTACTTTGCATGGCATAAATGGGCAGGTGTATCCATTTTTATCCTGGTTTGGGCCCGTCTTTTGTGGCGCCTTTACAGTCAAGTTCCGGCTTACCTCCCAAGCTTATCTGCTCGCACGCAACACTTTGCGCAGCTCATGCACGCAGTGCTCTACGGTTTGATGATCGTGATCCCCTTGACAGGGTGGTTGATGAGTTCAGCCAAGGGCGTTCAAACCGTATGGTTTGGCCTGTGGCCGATTCCAGACTTGTTGCAAAAAGACAAGCCCTTGGGGCAAACACTGGAGTTGGTGCACAGCAGTCTGAACTGGGTCTTCATGGCTTTGATCATGGGGCATGCCGCCATGGCTTTGAAGCATCACCTGATCGATCGTGACGATACGCTCAGGCGCATGTTGCCCAGCCGAGCTTCAATAGGAAATGCCGATGTTTAAATTTTTGGGATGGGCCTTCACACTTTCGCTGGCTCTGCCTGTGCAGGCTGTGGAGTACAAACTGGTGCAGGCTGATAAAAGCAGCTTGGCATTCAGTGTCAAGCAAATGGGTGTTGCCATGGATGGGAAATTTAAAAAATTCTCCGCCCAAATGAACTTTGACCCTGCCAAGCTTGCCGCGAGCAAGGCGCGCATTGAAATTGAACTGGCTTCGATCGACACAGGTTCTGCCGAAGGGGACCAAGAGGTTGTCACCAAGTCGTGGTTCAATGTGGCGGCTTACCCCAAAGCCATTTTTGTGAGCACGCAAATCAAAGCTGCTGGACCGAACCAGTACCAAGTTGACGGCGCGCTCACCATCAAAGGTCAAACCAAAGACATCAGCTTCCCCTTAAAATACACTGCCCTTGGCACTTCGGGGCAATTCACGGGAAGTTTCACCATGCGCCGCGCTGATTTTTCAATCGGCGAGGGCATGTGGGCGAAATTTGACACCGTGGCCAATGAAGTCCAAGTACATTTCCAACTCTCCGCGCAAGCGGGCAAATAACTTTTTAACAGGAGACACCCGTGAATAAATTGATTCGTTGTGTGGCAGCTTTGTTCTTGACTGCAGCCGCTGTCACCACAGCCTTGGCAGCACCTGTGACTTACAACATCGATGGCCGCCATACGTTCCCTCGGTTTTCTTATCTGCACTTTGGCTATTCAACCCAGATCAGTCGCTTTGATAAAACAACCGGTACGGTTGTGTATGACGCCCAAGCCCAGACAGGCTCTGTGGATATCGCGATTGACTTGACCACAGTCAACACAGGTTCGACCGATTTCAATGGGCACCTGCAAGGCGAGGAGTTCCTCGATACAGCCAAGTACCCCCAGGCCACATTCAAATCGACCAAGGTGGTTTTTGAAGATGGCAAGCCCAAGTCCATTGATGGGCTCTTGACCATCAAGGGCGTGACCAAGCCTGTCACATTGACAGTGACTTTGTTCCAAGCCGCAGCGCACCCCATCATCAAAAAAGCTGCAATTGGCGCCAATGCATGGACCGTGATCAAGCGCTCTGACTTCAATGCCAGCAAGTACGTGCCTTTTGTTGGGGACGAGGTCCGAATTGACATTGCCATTGAAGCGATTCAACCTTGAAAATGGCTGATAGCAATGGCTAATTTGCACAAATTTCCAGAGGGTGGCTATGCCTTTCTAGAAGGCGGCTTCCCCTACTCGCAAGCCGTCATTGCTTTGCCCGGTTTTGCATTTCGGCGCATTCGCTTTTCAAGCATTGTTCCAGTTGAACAAGGGTTTGATTGGATTGCCAAGCACCTCTTGGAGAACAATCGGCCTTTGACGGCTTTGGCCGCTTGCGAGTTGCGTTCACCTTGCGCTTTCACGATGGACGGCTTTCGCGCTTTCAATCAAAGTTATGTGAATGTGCTATCTGATTGGGGCCTGATCCAAAATGCGCTCAACCCTGTAGCGCGCAGCAACTTAGCGCCGGCTTTTTCGCCGCCAGAGGTTCCGAGTTTTCATGCTTTTACCTATACAGTGCCTGAGACTTGCAAGACTCAAGACTGGCTGATTGCAGGCAGCGGCGAGTGGCCCGAGCACTTGCCTTTTCCTGAAGGTATTGTGGCCCGGGGTGATATCAGCCCAGCCGGCATGGAGCGCAAAGCGCGTTATGTGGTGCAAACCATGCAAGAGCGGGCGCAGGGCCTGCAAGCCGACTGGTCTCGGTTAACGGCCGCACAAATTTACACGGTGCATGATTTCTCAGCTTTGGTTCCAACTGTCTTCAACGCCGCGGGCATGCTCAGCCCTGGGCTGACGTGGCACATCTGCAATCCGCCGATTCAGGAGTTGGAGTTTGAAATGGACGTTCGCAGCATTCAACACGAACGCGTGGTGCAAATTTAGGTTTTGCGTTCCAGCCAAGAGCCCAAGATGCCCTTGGGCATGCGGATGATGAAAAACACCAGCAAGGCGCCGTAGATCAACAGATCAAGGCCGTGAATTTGGTTGCCGATCAAAACGCGCAAGACCTCTTGCAAGGCCAGCAAAAACACAGCGCCAAAAGTCGGGCCCAGCATGACAAACATGCCCCCTGCAATCACACCAAAAACCATCTGCAAAGAAATACCAATGCCCGAGACGGTATCGGGGTTCACATAGGCTTGGTATTGCGCATACAAAACGCCCCCTAAGCAAGTCATGGCCGCCGATAAGACTGTGATTTTCAATTTGGTTTGAGTCACGTTGATGCCGATCGAGGCGGCGGCGTCCTCGTCCTCGCTGATGGCTTGCAGGGCGTCGCGCAGCATGCTTTGGTCCACTTTGCGCCAGACCCACAGCGAGAACAGCCAGCAACCCAGAACGATGTAAAACCAAACCACGCGGTTTGAAAATTGAAATGACCACAAGGATGCAGTGGCCCCATCGCTCAAACCTGGCTTGGGCGTCAAGCCCAACGAGCCCCCTGTGAGATCGCGCGTGGCCACAATCACCAAGCGCACCACTTCGGCCAAGGCCAAAGTCACGAGGGCAAAATAGTGGCCCACAATTTTGAATCGAAAACAGGGGTAGCCAATGACCAAAGCCAGAACCACCGTCACGGCCAAGGCCAGCAGTGCGCCTGCCAGGGGCGGCACGCCATATTGATTCCACAGCAAGACCACGCTGTAAGCGCCAATGCCTAAGAAGGCGCCGTGACCTAGGCTGACCAACCCAAGGCGCCCCATCAAGGCCCAACTGGTGTAGATAAAGCCCAAAAGCAAGGCCATGATGATCAAGTGCAAGGGGTACGAACCCAGGCCCAGCCAAGGCGCTAGCATCAAGGCCGCGAGCAATGCGCCAAATTTAAGGTTGGAAGAGAAATGGGGCATGCTTTAGCGCCTGCGAAACAAAATGCCTTCAGGGCGGATGAACATCATGGCGATAAAAAATACAAACGCCAGCACATAACCCCACTCGATGGCGTAGACATAGCCGCCCACAGAGATCAATTGCGCAAAAATAAACGCAGCCACAAAGCCGCCCAACAAGTTTCCAAGGCCGCCCATGACGCAGACCAAAAATGTGATGGGGCCAAACGACAAACCAATGGCGGGGTGAATGTCATATTGCAGCACCAACAAACAAGCGGCCAGACCCGCCAACGCGCCCCCCATGGCCGAGGTGAGCAAATAAATGCGCTCTGGGTTCACACCCATCAAAGGCATGATGCTGCGGTCTTGGCTGATAGCCCGAATGGCGGTGCCCGCAAAAGTTCGGTTCAAGAACAAATAAGTGGCTGCAATGGCCACCATGGCCACGCCAAAAGCTATCAAGCGCGCCATCGACAAGCTGATGTCTCCCACCATCAAACTGGGCAGGCGCACGCCGATATTTTTGAAATCAATGCCAAAGATCACGGTGGCCAGGGCTTGCAGAAAAAACAAAACACCACCCGTGACCAGCAATTGATTGATGGGTTCAGCCGACAAAACAGGTCGGATGATGAACCAGTGCATGGCTGCGCCCAAAGCAGCTACGCCCAGAATTCCAAAAAGTAAACACAGGGCCAAGGGCAGCCCCAAGCTGGTGTGTGACCAATAAATGGCGTACATGCCAACCATCATCAGCTCGGCATAGGAAATCCACACCACATCGATCACACCAAAAATCAGGTTCAAGCCCAAGGACAACAGCGCCAGCAAGCCGCCAAGCAGCAGCCCATTGAGAACGGCTTCGAGTAAAAAGATGTCAAAAAATTCCATCACACCCCCAGGTAGGCTTTTTGAACTTCATCGCTGGCCAACAATTCGGCGGCGGTGCCTGAGGCGCGAATTTTTCCAATTTCAAGCAAGTAAGCGCGGTCCACTACCTTGAGGACCTGCTGGATATTTTGCTCAACAATCAGAACGGTGTAGCCCTCGGCGCGAATGCGGTGCATCAGCTCAAAAATAGATTGAACGATGACCGGTGCCAAACCTGCAGAGGGCTCATCGAGCAGCAGTAATTTGGGGCCACTCATCAGGGCTCTTCCAATGGCGCACATTTGCTGCTCCCCCCCGGACATGGTTCCTGCCAATTGCTTGCGCCGCTCTGCCATGCGTGGGAACAAGCTGTAAACATAGTCCAGGCGCTCCTGCAGTTTGGCGCGCGCAGCAGGGGTGTAGGCGCCCATTTTCAAGTTGTCTTCAACGCTCAGGCGGGGAAACAAGCGCCGGCCCTCAGGCACTTGGGCAATGCCAAGGCCTACCACTTCATGCGAGGGCAAATCTCGGTAAGACTGGCCTTGCATCAGCATGCTGCCGGCCGTGGCTTCGATCAATCGTGAGATCACGCGTAAGAGTGTGCTTTTGCCTGCGCCGTTAGGCCCGATCACGGCAACCGCTTCGCCGGCCTGGACGCTCAAAGACACATCAAAAAGCGCTTGAAAACTGTTGTAACCAGCATTGATGTTTTTCAACTCCAACATCATGCGTCCTGACTCAAAGCATTGCGAGCAACTTGTTGCTGTACGCTATGGGCATCGGTGCCCAAATACACTTCAATCACCCTCGGGTCATGCGTGACATCAGAAGGCGAGCCCTGTGCGATCAGCTCACCGTGGTCGAGCACCAAGCAGCGGTCAATCACCTTCATCAAAACACCCATGATGTGTTCCACCCAAATGATGGTGATGCCGCGTTCATCGCGAATGCGTTTGAGCATTTGAGCGGCTTGTGCCATTTCTGTTTCGTCCAAGCCCCCTAGGCTTTCGTCGGCCAGCAGCAGCTTGGGCTGTGTGGCCAAGGCGCGGGCCATCTCGAGTTTTTTCAGGCCTGCAGCGCCAAGCCCCTCTACCCGAGCGCTGGGGTCGCGCGGCAAATCAATCAAGGACAGGGCGTCTTCTGCTCGGCGTACGGCCTCACCCCGTGTGATGGTTTCGCTGGCGCCATAGAAAGCGGCGAGGGTGGCATTCTCCAGAATGGAGAGTTTGCGAAAGGGCCTTGGAATTTGAAAAGTTCTGGCCACGCCGCGCTGGCAAATGTTGGAAGACGACAAGCCCAGCATGGGCTGGCCGTCAAACATCACATGGCCTGAGGTGGGTTCAAACAAGCCGGCCAATAAATTGAAGGTGGTGCTTTTGCCGGAGCCATTGGGGCCAATCAGGCCCACAATTTCTCCGCGCTGGACTTCAAAAGAAATTCGGTTCACGGCTGTGAAGCCACCGAATTTCTTGGTCAGTTCATGGACAAGCAGCACAATCAGTTGGCGTAAGAGTTGCCTTTTGGCAAAGGCATGACAGCATCACGGCTCTTGATGGCTTTGGGCCAGACCACAAAGGTGTCGTTGCCCGAGTACTGGTGCACAACAGGTGTGGAGCGTTCGTTTTGCCCAGACATGGGGTGGCCAGGTGGGAAAAACTTCACGCCATAACCTTGGATCGTGCCGCCTTCAGCAATGTCCGTTTCCAATGCGGCTTTGCGCAAAGATTCTGGGTCATAGCCACCGTATTTTTTAATGGCGCGCGGCATCACATCATTCAACAAAATCCAAGTTTGATTGAACCCCATGGACACGTGGGTGGGAATTTCGTCGCCTTTGACTTCGGCTTTGTAGCGTTTGACCATTTCAGTTGTCAACGCGCCCAAGCCGGGCTTGAGGGTTTTAGCGTCAAGCAATTGCGCAGCCACGGGGTCAACGTTCATGATCAAGTTGGCGTCGTCTTTGAACGTGGCATAGAGCTTGTCAAACTGACCGTGGCCTGCGCCATGGCCAATCAATGCGTCCCACTTCAAGCCTTGCTCTTTGGCTTGGCGCAAGAACAAAGTAATGTCAGGGTTGTAGCCTGTGTGCAAGATCACATCGGGTTTTGCGCGGCGCAGTTTTGTGACCAAGGGAGACAGGTCGGGAGAGGTTGCGGCATATCCTTCTTTCAAGACCACTTGCATGCCCAATTGTTTGCAAACCAAGTCGTTGCCTGCGGCAACGCCTGCGCCGTAAGGGCCGTCTTCATAGATCACGGCCACTTTGAGGTCTTTGATTTCCTTGCCTAATTTGGCTTTGCTGTTTTCCGCCAAAAAGCGGCACGAGGCTTCGCCCATTTGGTCAGAGTGAACTTGAGGCCTGAACACATATTTCAGGTTCTTGTCTTTGAAAACGGCAGAAGACACGCACACATTGGCCCACATGAATTTCTTGGCTTGGTCAACGCGCTGCGCCATCGGAACGCACTGCGCGGAGGAGAAAACGCCCAAGATCACGTCGACCTTTTCTTGGTTCAGTAAGCGTTCAGTTTCATTGATGGCCACTTCGGTTTTGCTTTGGGCGTCGACGTAAATTGGCACAATTTTGTGGCCTTCAACGCCGCCGCGTTCGTTGACCAAGTCGATGGCGTATTTGGTGCCCAGATAGCTGGCATTGGAGCCGCCTGCGGCCAAGGGGCCGGACATGTCAAAAATCACGCCCACTTTGATTTGTTTGGTTTGTGCCATGGCAGCACCCGAAAGGCACAAACTTGACACCACGAGTGTGGAAAGAAATCTCTTGAACATGAAGCATCTCCTTGAATGGCTGAGTGATCAGACCTTGGGTGGGCAAAGTTGACTCACGAAACATAACAAGATCGGGCGCATTGCAATAGGCTGAAAACCCTATGCCAAGGCTGTGCTTAGGCGCTTTTTCCAAACCCGCTAGCATTGGGGTTTGCGGAGTAGTGAATGAAATTGAAGATGTCAGAAAAATCGCTGTTTGCGATTTTGTTACGCTCGCCTTGGTGGTTCAGTATTGGAATAGCTGCCCTTTTGATGCTGCTGTCACGGGTTTTTTTACCCGAGGCCTTTCGTGTATTGGGCATGCTCAGCGGGCTGCCATTTTGTGTGCTGGGCATCATTGCTGCTTGGCGCCAGCGCAACACCCCTTCGCCCGAGCGCGTAGCGCAGGCCTTGAGCAACTTGGCCGACATGTCGTGGAAGCAATTTTTGCCAACCATCGAGCAGGCTTTTGTTCGGCAAGGCTTCAACGTGAGCCGATTGAACTCGGGGCCGGCAGACTTGAGCTTGGAAAAATCAGGCAAGATCACCTTGGTCAGCTGCAAGCGCTGGAAGGCCGCCACCTTGGGGGTGGAGGTGTTGCGTGATTTGAAGGCCTTGCAAACCTCACAAGATGCCGCGTATGCCGCTTGTATCAGCCTGAGCCTGCCCACCGGTGCAGCGCTTGAGTTTGCCAAAGCCAACGCAGTTCAATTGATTTGCCAGGATGAACTCGCTTCGTTTTTCCTCAAGGGTATTTAAACATTTCCAACCCCCTCCATGATGTGCGCGATGCACTCATTGGTTTTGGCCGCATCGATCCAGCGCAAGACGCAAACCAGTTCGAGTTGGGGGTCTACCCAGGTGATGGAGGAGCCCGCGCCGATGGCGAACCAGGAGCTGCGGGGGGCAGCTTCGAACAAGTGGCCGGCTTGGTTGAGCCACACCAAATAGCCGTAATAAGGCGCTACATCGCAGGGCGTTTGCATTTTCTCAATCCATTGGGCCGACAAAATAGTGCGGTCATTCAAGACGCCGTTATGCGCCAGCATCAGCCCAATCTTGGCTTGGTCTAAGGCTGATATAGAAACACCTCCGCCCCAATGACTGCCGCCAGGAACCGACATCATTCGCTGGCCTTGAACCTGGCTCCAACCTTGTTCATAGCCAACCCAAGCAAACGAATCCGTGCATTCCAAGGGCTTCAAAATGCGTTCAATGAAGATTTCTGGCAAAGGGCGCTTGAACAAGTGCAGCAAGGCCAGCGAGAGTTGATTGATGCGCACATCGTTGTACTCAAAGCGCGAGCCAGGCTCCCCCAAGGGGCGAGCATCTCCTTTGCGGCCCCCCGCTTGACCGGGTTGATAGCTTAGCCACCGGTAGCGATCGACTTGCTCAGGAATGCCCAAGCAAGTGCCTTCCCATTCGCTGGTTTGTTGCAGCAAATGCTGCCACGTGATGTGTGAAAGGCGCTCGCCTTCAAACCCGATTCCGGGGCAGCGCTCGACCACCGGCTCGTTCACATCCGGCAGCAAACCTTCGTCAAAGGCCAGACCGGCCAACAGGCAGAGGTAAGTTTTTGCCACACTGAAGGTCAAATCTGACCGGTGTACATCCCCCCATTGGGCAAGACATTGCCGGTGTAGGAAAATTGTGCCGGCCACACCCCCGCGGCTGTGCACGGGCCCATACAGGCGGTTGTAGGGGGTGGGGTCTTGCTCGTGAATGCCCCATGGCGGCGAGTTGTCACGGCTCCATGGGCTCTCGCAGGTGTTGATGAAATCAATGGCCTCTTGGAGGGCTATGGGGGTGTCAAAATTAGTTGGCATAGTCTGTGCTTAAGTATTCTCGATTGGTTAGCTTCATGACATTCAATTTTTATTGAACTTTACACAACAGGTCAAGCGAGCTCTCCAATCACCTAATTTAAACCAGCGAGCGAAACAAAGGGTCAGTACAGAGAACGTTGCAAAAGGAGTCGGTCATGCAAAGCGCCAGCACACTGCGAGTTGAAAGCAATTCACGTCAATGGGGCGGTCATGGCGCTGCACCTGGTGATAAGCAGCAGCAACGTTCCCGCAAACTTCAAGCCTTGCATGATGCCCTGAAAGAGGGTGACTTGGACCAAGCTCGTTTCGCCTTCGTGAGTCTGGTCAACTTTGACCCCCTGATCACCCAAGACCCCTTGTTGGCCAAAATTGGTGCGGCCCTCCAGAGCAGCAACCTTTATGCAGCGCAACACTTCGCACGTGAGCTCAAAGCCAAGGGTGATGTGTTGGTCTCTCGCGCGCCGCTTGCAGCACACCCCATCGCTATTCGCACACCGCGTGGGCATACGCTAGAAGATGGGATTCGTCACATTGACTTCAATGCCTAAGGCCAGCTGCTTCAAGGAAGTGACCTAATTTGTATTCAAATCATGCAGTAGGATACAGCGCAGAGATGCTGCGAATGCGGTAAATCGATAATTGCACAGCGAGGTGCGAAGTGTTAACGTAAAGGCTTCAGGATGGGGCGCTTGACTGAATCAAGCGCCTATTTTTTTGTCTAATTTTTTAACACAAGGGTGCAACATGCAATTAGGAATGATTGGCTTGGGCCGCATGGGTGGAAACATTGTTCGCAGACTCATGCGCCAAGGTCATTCTTGCGCAGTCTTTGACACCAATGCGCAAAGCGTTGCGCAATTGGCCAAAGAGGGCGCAAGCCCAGCCACAGATTTGCACCATCTTGTGCAGCAACTTCAAAAACCCAGAGCCGTTTGGGTCATGTTGCCTGCCGGCGAGATCACCGAGGCCACAGTCAAAGCCCTGCACGACTTGCTTGAGCCGGGCGACATCGTCATTGACGGTGGAAACTCCAATTACCAAGACGATGTGCGCAGAGCGCAAAGCTTGAGTGTCAAAGGCATTCGTTACATGGACGTGGGCACCAGCGGTGGTGTTTGGGGTTTGGAGCGTGGTTATTGCATGATGATCGGCGGCGACAAAGATGCGTTTGCACATTTGGATCCGATCTTCAAAAGCTTGGCGCCAGGCGTTGGCAACATTGAGAAAACACCCGGCAGGCAAGACCGTCAATCAACCGCAGAAGAGGGCTACCTTTACACCGGGCCCGCGGGCTCTGGGCACTTTGTCAAGATGGTTCACAACGGCATTGAGTACGGCTTGATGCAAGCCTACGGAGAAGGCTTGGACATTTTGAAGGGCGCTGCGCAAGCGCACATTCCAGCTGAGCGGCGCTACGATTTGGATTTGGCCGACATCACCGAGCTGTGGCGCCGTGGCAGTGTGGTCTCTTCTTGGCTGCTCGATTTGAGCGCCATCTCGCTGGCCGAAGACCCTGAACTCAAAACCTATTCAGGCTATGTGGAAGATTCTGGCGAAGGCCGCTGGACCATTCAAGCTGCGATTGAAGAGGCCGTTCCGGCTGACGTGCTCTCAGCGGCTTTGTATGCACGTTTTCGCTCCAGAAAAGACCATACATTTTCCGAAAAAGTCCTGTCTGCCATGCGCAAGCAATTTGGCGGACATCAAGAACCCACAAAGAAATAAGAGCAAATCATGGCCCTGGACATTGAACACGACAAAACGCCGCACGGTGAGCGAGCGCCCTCATGCACGATGGTGATATTTGGTGCAGGAGGAGACCTGACCAAACGCCTGCTGATGCCAGCGCTTTACAACTTGGCCCGAACCGAGTTGTTGCCAGAAAATTTTGCCTTGGTCGGTGTAGATCGGGTCGAAATGACCGACACCGCCTTTCAAGCGCATGTGGAACAAGCCATTCGCGATTTCGCTAGCGACAAACATTACAGTCAAACCTTGGATGAGGCACATCTCAAGCGCTTGCTGTCGTGCATGACTTACATGTCCTTGGACTTCAGTGCACCGGCGTCTTATCAGTTGCTCGCAGCGCAGCTGAAAACTTTGAAAACCAGCCACCATGTGAACGACAACGTGCTGTTCTATTTGGCCGTGGGTGCCAGATTTTTTGGCGGCATTGTGGACCAACTTGGCCGCGCTGGTTTGGTGGCTGAAACCAATCAGCAATGGCGCCGCGTCGTGGTTGAAAAACCCTTTGGACATGACTTGGCTTCTGCGCAGGCTTTGAACACCCAGTTGCGCGAGAGCGTGGCGGAAAGTCAAATCTACCGCATGGACCACTTCTTGGGCAAAGAGACGGTGCAAAACATCATGCTCATGCGATTTGCCAACGGCATCTTTGAGCCCTTGTGGAATCGGGACCACATTGACCATGTGCAAATCACGGTGGCAGAAACGGTGACGGTAGAAAAGCGCGCTGCGTTCTATGAAACCACAGGGGCCATGCGTGACATGGTGCCCAATCACGTCTTTCAGTTGCTCGCGCTGACGGCCATGGAGTCGCCCGCTTCATTTGACGCTGACGCCGTGCGCAATGAAAAAACCAAAGTGCTCAATTCAGTTCACAAGGTCGACCCTGTGCACGACACAGTCAGAGGTCAATACGCCGCTGGCCAGCGCGACGGTGCCCCCGCAGCCGGCTATAAACAAGAGCCCGGTGTGGCCGCCGACAGCTCCACCGAAACCTACGTCGCCATGAAATTAGGCATAGACAATTGGCGCTGGGCCGGCGTGCCGTTTTACTTGCGAACTGGCAAGGCTTTGTCCAAACGGCAAAGTGAAATTGCCATTCAATTCAAGCTGCCGCCCATCTCCTTGTTTCGCAACACGGCCACAGAGCGCCACACACCCAATTGTTTGGTGATCAAGCTGCAGCCCGACGAGGGCGCCATGATCACTTTTGGCGCCAAGATCCCTGGACCCAAAATTGCCATTGGCCAAGTGCACATGGATTTTCATTACAAAGACTACTTCCAAAACGCCCCCAGCACCGGCTACGAAACCTTAATCTACGACTGCATGATTGGGGACGCAACCCTTTTTCAGCGCTCGGACAGCGTGATGGCGGGTTGGCAAATTGTCAAACCGATTCAAGACTACTGGGCCTCTGGCGCAAATGCGGCACTCGAAGAATACGCGGCCGGATCCGATGGCCCCAAGGCGGCTGATGAATTGTTGGAAAAATCGGGCCGCGCTTGGCGCGATTTGGATTGATGTTTTAAAAGAATAGAAAAAATCCATTGATTGCACTGATAAACCCAAGGCCCCCCAAAATGCTGCCCACCCAATACAAAGCGGGTATGGAGCCCACAATAGAAACTGAGAGCAGCACGATGGCTATTTGCAGCATCCCTTCTGCATAGTCAAACCAGGGGTCTTGGCGCATGGCGTGATCACGTGTTGTCTCGTGCTCTTTGGCCCTGAGCAGAAGCTCTTTTTTGCCTTCACGTGTTTCAGGCTCAGACTCGTAGCGGTCGACTGTTTTTTTGTAGTCGTCTATTTTCTTTTGGTACAACTCTTTGACCGGGGCCGGCATGTTCGGTTCGCGGGCCAGTTGCAACTCCAAGTCTGTGGCGGCCAATTTCAACGAAGTTTGGCGAATTGCTTTGGCTTGGTAAAAAGCATAGGCATTGGCAGCCAAAATATTTTCATGGGTGGACTCTTTCATGGCGTTAGAGCCACCCAAGCTGGAAATGGCCAAAACCATGGCAAAGATGGAAATGGTCAATGCAGTGCGGTTTTTCTTGCCGTCAGCATGTTGTTCAATCAATTCTGTGGTTTCTTGCGCTTCCATGTGCATTCCTTGAGTTGGTGGGTGCCGTTGAGGTCAGACTCGGCGCCATTTTATGTTTAAAAAACGATCTATGGTTTATTACTTGCAGAGCTGTGTTGCCGGCTTGAATCTATTAAGATCATCCAACTGTTCACTGCAAAACCATCCAGCATGTATTACGAACCCGGCATCACCCCTCACGGGCTGGCGCATGACCCTTTCAAGTCCTGCGTGATCCCGCGGCCTATTGGGTGGATTTCTACCGTGGACCAACTGGGAAGGCACAACTTAGCGCCTTACAGCCAGTTTCAGAACATCAGCTTCAATCCGCCCATTGTGATGTTCTCGGCCAATCAAGACACATCTGGCCAGCGCAAAGATTCGGTGCGCAATGCCGAAGACACGGGCGAGTTTGTATGGAACATGGCCACCTATGCGCTGCGCGAGGCGGTGAACAAGACGGCTGAAGAATTGCCGCATGGGGTCGATGAGTTTGAGCTTGCGGGCTTGCAAAAATTAGCTTCACGCAAAGTCAAGCCCATGCGCGTGGCCGGCTCTCCCATTCAATTCGAATGCATTTACTTGAACACCTTGAGATTTCCTGGCCAGCCGCCCATGGGCTCGGCCGATGTGGTGTTTGG
>CAIQBO010000041.1 GCA_903870145.1 uncultured Burkholderiales bacterium
AGGTGTGAGGTTGGCAAAAAAACCGGCCAATGCGGGGCCAGCGTTTTGCACGCCCAAGCCCCAGCACCGGTAGGCCAGCACAGAAGGTCCAATGGCCACAAAAGCCAAGGCGGCATACAAAGGCGGGCCCCAAGTGATGTGAGCATCGGTCAGGCTCCATTCGGCACCAGCGAACAGGCCTGCCCAGCCCACACCAAATATCACCTGGCCCAGTAAAAATGCAGCCCAGTGGTTGCGAATGGCCTGGGGCTCAGTGCGCACTGTCAACAGCCAGCTGTACAAAGCCCAGCAAGCGGTGGCCACCAAAATGTACACATCACCCACGACAAATTGAACTTGGACCAGTTGCGCCCATTGCCCGCGCGAGAGCACCACCAAGACCCCGGTGATGGACAGCACGGCTCCTAGCCATTGGGAGCGGCGCACCGGTGTTTTGAAAAACAAGGCCCCGATCGCCAGCATGAACACCGGGGTGCTGGCGGCCACCAGCGTCACGTTCAGGGGCGTTGAGGTTTGCAAAGCCAAGTATTGAAGGGCGTTGTAGCAGCCCACGCCCAAAAAACCGAGCAAAGCAAAACGCCGCCAATGGGGCCACAAAGCGCTCTTTGCGCGCAGCAAATGCCCTGCCAGCGGCCATAAAATCAAAAGAGCGATCAGCCAGCGCAACAAGTTCAAAGTGATGGGGGGCACCAAATCGCCTACCAAGCGGCCAACCACGGCATTGCTGGCCCACAGGAAGGGGGGCACGGTGAGCATCAAAGCGGTGCTGAAAGAAAGTTTTTGTGTCATGCCTGTGACTCTAACGCCTTTGCCCCCAGCTTGTTGTTCGACAAAACTTTTGAATTCGTGGCAAAGTTCGGGCAGCGATTTTTTTATTGTGTTGTTGAGCTTGAATTGGAGATTCCCATGAGCCTCGTCGTCCAAATTGACCAAAATGGTGGTCCTGAAGTATTGAAACTGGTGGAGGTCAGCGTGGGCCAACCCGGCCCCGGTGAAATCCGCATTCGCCACAAAGCCATTGGCTTGAACTTCATCGATGTCTACCAGCGCAGCGGGCTGTACACCTTGCCCATGCCCTTGAAACTGGGCATGGAAGCTTCGGGCATTGTTGAGGCTGTGGGTGAGGGCGTGACGCATTTGAAGGTGGGCGACCGCGCCGCTTATGCCAGCCAACCCCCTGGCAGCTATTGCCAAGAGCGTGTCATGCCTGCCAAGTGCGTGTGCAAATTGCCTGACGATATTTCGTTTGAAACAGGTGCGGCCATGATGCTCAAAGGCTTGACAGCGCAATATCTGCTGCTCAAAACTTTGCCAGTTCAAGGCCTTGAAAAAGGTGATTTTGTTTTGTTCCACGCCGCAGCAGGCGGAGTAGGTTTGATTGCTTGCCAATGGGCCAAGGCCTTGGGCTTGCGCTTGATTGGCACAGCCGGAACCGATGCCAAATGCCAACTCGCATTGGCCAACGGGGCCGAGCATTGCATCAATTACAGCACTGACGATTTTGCTGTGCGCGTCAAAGAGATCACGGGCGGCAAAGGCCTCAAAGTGGTTTACGACTCAGTTGGCAAAGACACCTGGGACAAGTCATTGGACTGCTTGCGCCCATTTGGTTTGATGGCCACCTTTGGCAATGCCTCTGGCGCAGTGCCGCCTTTTGCGCCTGGCATTTTGGGCAACAAAGGCTCTTTGTACGTGACACGTCAGACCTTGTTCACCCACATCACCACGCGCGAGAGCACGCAAGCCATGGCCGACGATTTGTTTGCGGTGGTGCAAAGCGGCAAAGTGAAAATTCACATTGACCAACAATTCCCCTTGGCTCAAGTGCAAGAGGCGCACCGCGCCTTGGAAGCACGTCAAACCACGGGCTGCACCATTTTGACCTTGTAACCCTTTGATCTGCGCAAGCCTCAAGTTTGGCGCGGTAGGCCTTTTTATCTGCCGCGCCGCACCCTGAGCAACTCGTCCAAGATCAGCAAGGCCGCGCCCACGCTGATGGCGCTGTCGGCCACATTGAAGGCGGGAAAGTGCCAAGTGCCCCAGTAGAAATCTAAAAAATCAATCACGTGGCTGTACAGCAGGCGGTCCATCACATTGCCCAGCGCGCCGCCCAGCAACAAGGCCAATGCCAGGCTGAAAAGTTTCTGCCCTGCGTGCGAGCGCAGCATGTAGATCATCCACAAAGCGGCGGCAAGGCCTAAGCCCGTGAAAAACCATCGCTGCCAACCACCCGCGTCAGCCAAGAAAGAAAAAGCCGCGCCTGCGTTGTGCACACGCACCAGGTTAAAGAAGGATGTGATGGGGACACTGTCACCCAGCCTGAAGGCGCCCGTGATCCAAATTTTGCTGACTTGATCGAGCAGAAAAATGATCAAGGCCGTGCCCAGCCAAACCCAGCTATCGGGGCTGGCGCGTAAAAATCGAGAAGTGCGTGCCATGGTGGGTGCAGCGTTCAGTCAGTCAGAGGTTTGAAACATTTGCATCAGGCAAATTGCCGTGTCTCACCTGCGCCGTGCAAGTTGCTGTTGCATCGGCCGCACAGTGTGGGGTGCTCTGGGTTCACGCCAACATCTGGCGCGTAGTGCCAGCAGCGCTCACACTTGGTGTCTTGGCTGACGGTGACCGTGGCGATCAATTCCGGGCCACTGAGCAAAGTGAGTTGGGACGTGATGAACACAAACTTTAAGTCGTCATCGAGGCTGGCCAGCAATGTGTGGTCTTCGGGAGGTGCTTGCAAGCTCACCGATGCTTGCAAGGAGGCGCCCACTTTGCCATCAGCGCGCAAAGTTTCAATGTCTTTGTTGACGCTGTCGCGAATCTCGCGAATGCGGCCCCACTTGGTCATCAATGCGGCATCGACCGAGCCCAAGTCGTTGAATGTTTCCATGAAGATCGATTCTGAATGGCCCACTGTTTGCCATGCTTCTTCGGCCGTGAAACTCAAGAAAGGCGCCATCCAGCGCAACATGCTGTGCGTGATCTGGTGCAGTACGGTTTGTGCAGAGCGGCGCGCCAATGAGTTGGCGGCGCTGGTGTACAAGCGGTCTTTGAGCACATCCAAATAAAATGCGCCCAAGTCTTCCGAGCAGTACACCTGCAATTTAGAGACCACAGGGTGAAATTCATAAACTTGAAAATGCGCCAAGATGTCGGCTTGCAACTGGGCCGCTTGGCTCAATGCATAGCGGTCGATTTCGAGCAACTGCGCGGTAGGCACCGCGTCTTTGGCAGGATCAAAGTCGCTCACATTGGCCAGCAAAAAGCGCAAGGTGTTGCGAATACGGCGGTATGCATCGACCACGCGCGCCAAGATTTTGTCGTCAATGTTCAGGTCGCCCGAGTAGTCTGTGGAGGCCACCCACAGGCGCACAATTTCTGCGCCCATTTTGTCGGTGATCTCTTGGGGCACCATCACGTTGCCCAAGCTTTTGCTCATCTTGCGGCCTTGCCCGTCGGTGGCAAAACCATGTGTCAATAAACCGCGGTAGGGCGCGCGGTCATACAAGGCGCAGCCAAGCAACAGCGAGCTGTGAAACCAGCCGCGGTGCTGGTCGTGGCCTTCCAAATACAAGTCGGCCTCTGGCCCCGCATCATGAAAGGGCGGTCGGTCATAGGCGCCTTTGTGGCTGCCGCGCAGCACATGCTCAAAGGTTGAGCCGGAGTCAAACCAGACTTCCAAAATGTCCGTGCTCTTGGTGTAAAGCGGCGCATCGGCTTCGCCCAAAATTTCTTGTGCCGTGACCCGGCTCCATGCCTCGATGCCGCCTTGCGCCACAATGCTGGCGGCATGGTCCAAGATGTCCATGGTGCGCGGATGCAACTCACCAGAATCTTTATGCAAGAAAAATGGCACTGGCACGCCCCAGCTGCGCTGGCGCGAGATGCACCAGTCTGGGCGATTGGCGATCATGTCGCGCAAGCGTGTCTTGCCGTTTTCAGGGTAAAACTGGGTTTGATTGATCGCTTGCAGCGCCAGTTGGCGCAGCGTCATGGGCGCTTTGTCTTTGGTAAAGACGCCTTCGCCTTCGTCCATGCGCACAAACCACTGTGCGGCGGCGCGGTAGATCACGGGGGTTTTGTGCCGCCAGCAATGCGGGTAGCTGTGCGTGATGCCAAAGGTGGCCATCAAGCGATTGCTTTCACCGAGCACTTCAATGATGCGAGGGCAGGCTTTCCATATGTTCATGCCACCAAACAATGGCAGATCTTCGGCGTAGCTGCCGTTGCCTTGCACCGGGTTCAAAATATCGTCGTAAGCCAAGCCATTGGCCACGCAAGAGTTAAAGTCATCCACGCCATAAGCGGGTGACGAGTGCACGATGCCCGTGCCGTCTTGCGCGCTGACGTAGTCCGCCACATAGACGGGAGCCAAACGGCGGTAACCCTCGTGCACATCGTACAAGGGGTGTTTGAAATTCAGGCCCCCTAATTTGGCGCCCGTGGTGATCGCCACCACCTTGCCTTGCAGCGCATAACGCTCTAGACATTTTTCCACCAAAGACTCGGCCAGCACCAAGAGGCCGCGTGCTGTCTCGACCAAGGCATAACTCAATTCGGGGTGCACATTCAAGGCTTGGTTGGCTGGCAAGGTCCAAGCGGTGGTGGTCCAGATCACCACAAATGCGGATTTGGCGTGACCGGGCAAGCAAGCCAGATCAAAGGCTTTGGCCAATGCATCCAGGTCGCCCGATTCAAAGGCCACGTCCAACGTGTCGCTTTTTTTGTCAGCGTATTCAATTTCAAATTCGGCCAGTGAAGAGCCGCAATCAAAGCACCAGTACACGGGCTTTAAACCGCGGTAGACAAAGCCGCGCTCGATCACGCGTTTGAAAGCGCGGATCTCGCCGGCTTCGTTGGCAAAGTCCATGGTGCGGTAGGGCCGCTCCCAATCTCCCAAGACCCCTAAGCGTTTGAAATCTTCGCGTTGCTGGTCAATTTGTTCGGTGGCAAAGGCGCGGCTTTTGGCCTGCATGTCGTCACGGCTGAGTTTGCGGCCATGCAATTTTTCAATGGCGTTTTCAATGGGCAAACCGTGACAGTCCCAGCCCGGAATGTACTGCGCATCAAAGCCGGCCAATTGCTTGGATTTGACAATCATGTCTTTGAGCACTTTGTTCACGGCGTGACCAATGTGCAATTTTCCATTCGCATAAGGCGGGCCATCGTGCAAAACAAACAAGGGCGCACCTTTGCGGGCCACGCGCAGCTTTTTATAAAGGCCTTGCTCGTCCCAATTCTTCACCCAAGCAGGTTCGCGTTTGGGCAGATCGCCGCGCATCGCAAAGGCGGTGTCGGGCATATTCAAGGTGGCGCGGTAATTTGTTTTGTTTTCAGACATGGATCAGTTCATCAAAGGTTTGGCACAGCGCCCGGCGGGCACATCTCAAAGAGCGAGCGATTTAAATTCGGTCGCGTGAAGTTTGCCGGTGCGTTTGGCCATGGCGCGACGCAAAAAAAGCACGCGCATCATCGCAGTCCTTGGCAATGCCCTGGGTCAGGGCTTCCAGACTGTCATATTTCAGTTCATCGTGTAATTTGTGCAACAGGTCCACACGGATGATTTTACCGTAGCCCTCCTCGGGGCCCAGTTGGCGGGGCCAATCCAGGCAATGGGTTTCGAGCAAGACACGCCCACCGTTGACATCGGCCGGGTCTAAGGAGGGCCGAATGCCCAAGTTGGCCACCCCTGGCAGGGCTTGCTCAGTCAGGCCGTGCACCAAGACATTGAAAATGCCGCTGGCAGCCGGTTTCCAGTGGATAAAGCGCAGGTTCAAGGTGCGAAAACCGTCGGCTTTGTCGGGGCCAGAAGCTCCCAGTGCTCGCCCTAGCTGGCGTCCATGCACCACATGCCCGCTGATGCTGTAGGGCCGGCCCAACAAACTGGCGACCCCTGACATGTCGCCTTGAAACAGGGCATCGCGCACGGCCGAGCTTGAAACCCGCAGGCCGTGGACTTCGTAGCTGTTCATGCGGGCTACATCAAAGCCCAGGCGTTGTCCGGCCTCGTCGAGCATGGCGTAGTCGCCTGCGCGTTTGGCGCCAAAGCGAAAATCATCTCCCACCAGCAAATAGCGGGTGCCCAAACCTTTGAGCAGCACTTCATGGATGAAGGCCTCGGGCGTTTGACTGGCCAAGCGTGCGTCAAAGGGCAGCACCACAGTTTGGTCAATGCCGCAGCTTGCCAACTCGCTGAGCTTGTCGCGCAGCGTGGCGATGCGGGCGGGCGCCAGCTCAGGCTTGTTCAACAGTTTGGCGAAAAAATCACGCGGATGCGGCTCAAACGTCATCACGCAGCTGGGCACGCCGCGGTGCGCAGCCTCGCTTCGCAGCAGAGCCAGCATGGCTTGGTGCCCGCGGTGCACGCCGTCAAAGTTGCCGATGGTCAGGGCGCATGCGCTGGCCCTTTCGGGGTGGTGAAAGCCGCGTAAAACCTTCATGCCTTGCCTGTCAATAAGAGGTCATCCATACAGGGTATATTGTGACTGACCAGAAAAACTGGCCTGTTCTCGTTGCTTGTCATGGTTTTAACCGTTTGATGGAGGCGCTTGTGAAGGTCTTGAAGTTATCGGCTCAAGGGTTGCCGCAGTCTTGGATATCGCTGGAACAAGCGGTGGTTCATTACGCGGCGCAAGATGTTCGCTGGGAGGCGGGGCAGCAAATTGCTGTGTTTCATGGTGGGCATAACGCATTGACCGGCGCGCAGTCCATCATCACAGTCAACAGCATCATTGGCACGCGCGGGGTGCACGGTATCAACCCCTTTGAGTTGCGCCCAGGCCTGACCAACGGCAAACTCTTTACCCGTGATCGCAACGTTTGCGCTTACTGCGGTAACCACTTTCACGAGACAGAGCTTACCCGTGAGCACATCGTGCCCTTTGCCCAGCACGGCATCGACACTTGGATGAACGTGGTCACCGCGTGCCGTGCCTGCAACCACCGCAAAAGCAGCCGAACCCCCGAGCAAGCTGGCATGCCGTTGCTCTACACGCCTTACGTGCCCAGTTTGTGGGAGGATTTTATTTTGCGCAATCGCCGAATTTTGTCGGACCAAATGGAGTTCTTGATGGCCCATGTGCCGCAAAACTCCAGGTTGTTGGCATGAGCGTTCTCAAGCAAACACGCCCGCGGTGTCTTGCATAGCATGTGAGACTTGGCCCAAGTGGTGCAAGGTGTCGCCAAACGACATTTCAAGTTGAGTTAACTTTTTAAAGTAATGACTCACGATGTACTCGTCCGTCACGCCAATGCCGCCGTGCAATTGCACCGCTTGTTGCCCCACATACCGCATGGAAACGCCCAGTTGGTATTTGGCACGGGCCATCGCTTGGTGTCGCTCGCTCGCAGGCGCATTCAACTTCAAGCTGGCGTAGTAACTCATTGAGCGGGCCAATTCAAGTTGCATTTTCATGTCGGCCACGCGGTGGCGCAAGGCTTGAAAGCTGGCAATGTTGACATTGAATTGTTTGCGCGTGTTCATGTAATCCACGGTGATGGCCAAAGTCTTGTCCATCACGCCAATGGCTTCTGCGCAGACACTGGCAATGCCGATGTCAAGTGCGTGCTCAAGCGCCGTCAAACCTTCCAAGGTCACGCACTCTGCCGGCGTTTGATCGAGCACCAACTCTGCCGCGCACGCGCCGTCTTGCGTGCCATAGCCACGGGTGCTCAGACCTTTGCTGCCGCGAGCAATCAAGAAAAGCGCGAGCTTGCCATGGACCATGGCGGGAACCAAAAGGCCATCGGCATGATCGCCCACTGGCACCACACTTTTGCTGCCGGTCACTGACCATTGACCACCTTGTTGCTCGGCCACAGTGGCGCAATGGGCCGCGTTGTAGCGCGACTTGCGCTCTTGGTGTGCCAGCACCACCACAGCTTGGCCGCTGGCAATGCGGGGCAGCCAGTTGGCTTGCAAAGCTGCAGGCGCATAGCCTTGCAGCACCGCCCCAGCGATCAAAGCCTGGCCCAGGGGCTCGAGCACAATGCCGCGCCCCAACTCTTGCATGACCACCATGCCCTCAACCGGCCCCATGCCCATGCCGTCATGGTCCGGGCTCACGTACAGGCCTGTCAAGCCCAGTTCTGCCAATTCGGTGTACGCCGCCCGGTCAAAGCCCCCCGCGCTGGTGATCGCGCGTCGACGCTCAAATGTGTAGCCCTTGTCCACCCATTTGCACACAGCATCGCCCAGTTGGGTTTGGTCGTCAGAAAAATCGAAGTCCATGGGTTGTCCTTAGCCTAAAACGGTTTGCGCCACGATGTTGCGCTGCACTTCATTGCTGCCGCCATAGATCGTGGTTTTGCGTAAATTGAAATAGTTGGCTGCCAGCGGCGCATTGCCCACCTCGGCGCCAGGGAAGTCGCCTTGCCATCCTGCATCCATGGCTTCGAAAATAAAGGGCAAGCTGAATGGCCCGGCTGCCAGCATCATCAGTTCCGAGTAACGCTGTTGAATCTCGCTGCCTTTGATTTTCAAAAGGCCTGCAATGTCGAGCGAATTTTTGCCTGATTTTTCGGCCGACAAAACCCGCAGCACCAGCATCTCCAGCGCCACGATGTCGACTTCGAGTTTGGCAATCTCATCGCGAAAACGCATGTCGTCGTAGACGCCTTCGGTTTTGGCAATGCGCTTTAAGCGCTCAAGTTCACGCTTGGCGCGGTTCACATCGGCAATGTTGGTGCGCTCGTGGGCCAATAAATGTTTGGCGTAGTTCCAGCCTTTGTTTTCTTCGCCAATCAAGTTCTCAAGAGGCACCTGCACATTGTCAAACCAGACTTCGTTGACTTCGCATTCGCCGTCAAGCAGTTTGATGGGGCGCACTGTGATGCCTGGCGTTTTCATGTCGATCAATAAAAATGAAATGCCGGTTTGAGGTTTGCCTTCATTGCTGGTGCGCACCAAGCAAAAAATCCATTCGCCGTATTGGCCCAAAGTAGTCCAGGTTTTTTGGCCGTTCACCACATAATGATCGCCAACCCGTTCGGCGCGTGTTTTGAGTGAGGCCAAATCGGAGCCCGAGCCCGGTTCACTGTAGCCTTGGCTCCACCAAACTTCGCCGCTGGCGATGCCGGGCAAAAAGCGTTTTTGTTGCTCTGCGCTGCCAAAAGCCATGATCACGGGCGCCACCATGACGGGACCAAATGGGATGACCCGCGGCGCACCGGCCAAAGCGCATTCTTCTTCAAACAAATGCTTTTGAATGGCGTTCCAACCGGGGCCGCCAAACTGCTCAGGCCAACCCCAACCGAGCCAGCCTTTTTTGCCCAAAATCTTGGCCCAGTTTTGCATGTCGTCACGCGACAATCGCATGGCGTTGTGTACTTTATTTGAAATTTCCGCTGGCAAATTGGCTTTGACCCACGTGCGTATTTCCTTGCGAAATGTCTGTTCTTCGGGTGTGAATGCCAAATCCATGGGGAGTTTCTCCGATCAAAGCGGGGGTGAAAAAGAAAGAGGGGTTTGTAGCACGCCGGGGCGCTTGTTGACTGTCATGACTGAGACAAAAAACATGCACAGGCTCAGCAAGGATAATAATACTTTCAGGCCACAGGCCCAGCCCCCGTATTGAGCAACACCACATTCCCTTGAAAAATATCGTCATTTTGATCTCCGGCTCTGGCTCGAACATGGCCGCTATCGTCCAAGCTGCACAAGCGCAGCGGTGGCAGGAAGTTCTGGGTGTGCGCGTGGCCGCGGTGATCAGCAACCGCAGTGATGCCAAGGGTTTGAAATGGGCGCAAGACCATGACTTGCCAATACATGTGGTTGATCACAAAGCCTTTGGATCCCGAGCTTTGTTTGACCAAGCCTTGCAGCAATGCGCGGATGCCTATGCCCCAGATCTGGTGGTGTTAGCAGGTTTCATGCGTATTTTGACGCCCGAATTTGTGGGCCATTACGCCGGCAAACTGATCAACATCCACCCCTCCTTGTTGCCGGCCTTTACGGGCCTGAACACGCACCAGCGCGCACTGGATGCGGGCTGTCAATTTGCGGGCGCCACAGTGCACCAAGTCACGCCTGAGTTGGACCATGGCGCCATCTTGGCGCAAGCTGCAGTACCGATATTGCCCGGCGAGAGCGCAGAAACATTGGCCAAGCGCGTACTCACGCAAGAGCACCTGATTTACCCGCAAGCGATTGCCCGGTTTTTTGCGCCTTAGTGCTGGTGGCAAGGCGCAGTGGGACAATAGGGCATATGCATCCAAAAGCCCTGTTAGACGCCTGCGCTGAATTGCTCAGGCTGACTCTTCAATTTAATCACCCTGCAGACGCGGTGGTTTCAAGATTTTTCCGTGACAACCGCAACCTGGGGCCGCGTGAGCGCGCCACCTTGTCTGAGACGGTGTTCCAAGTGCTGCGCAAGAAATTGCGTTATGAGCACATGGCCCGATCTGGCAGCGGCGCCAAAGAGCGGCGCTTGGCTATTTTGGGCTTTGCCGGCCCGCGCGATTTTGTCAAAAGCGCCCTGAACGAGACCGAGAAAGCTTGGCTCGATGCGTGTGACAGCGTCAAGCCTTCAGACTTGATGTCGCAGCACATTCACAACCTGCCCGAGTGGTTGGTCAAACCCCTCAAAGAACAATTGAGCGGTGAGTTTGACGCCTTGGCTGAGAGCCTGCACCAAAGCGCACCATTGGATTTGCGCGTGAACATGTTGAGCGACAAACGCGCCGACGTTCAAAAAGAATTGCAGGCTGCGGGCGTGGCCTGCGAGCCCACGCCTTTCTCGCCTTGGGGCCTGCGACTGCAAGGCAAACCTTCCTTGGCCAAAGTCAGTGCGTTTGAGCGCGGCGCTGTGGAAGTTCAAGACGAGGGCTCACAACTGCTTGCACTGTTGCTCGATGCCCACCGCGGGGAAATGGTGGTTGACTTTTGTGCAGGAGCGGGGGGAAAAACACTGGCCATTGGGGCATCCATGCGCAACACGGGTCGCTTGTACGCCATAGACACCTCGGCCCACCGGCTCGACGCTTTAAAGCCTCGCTTGGCCCGAAGTCAACTCTCCAATGTGCATCCTGCCGCCATTGCGCATGAGCGCGATGAGCGCGTGAAACGACTGGCAGGCAAAATCGATCGTGTACTGGTCGACGCGCCTTGCACGGGTTTGGGCACTTTGCGGCGCAACCCTGATTTGAAGTGGCGACAAAAACCAGAAGCCATCGCTCAGGTTGCAGCCTTGCAAATGGCGATTTTGGAAAGTGCGGCCCGTTTGGTCAAACCAGGGGGGCGTTTGGTCTACGCCACTTGCAGTTTGTTGCCGCAAGAAAATGAAGAAATCGCCTTGGCTTTCAGCAAGGCCCACCCCAACTTCATACCGATTGAAGCCGCCGGCGAGCTGGTTCGTTTGAAGGTTCAAAATGGCCAATCTCTTTGCAGCGGACCAGAGTCAGGCAGGGAATTCATGCGTTTGTGGCCGCATCGCCATGGCACGGACGGCTTTTTTGCCGCCTTGTGGACCGTTAAATGAATACTAAAAGCTTTATTTAAAATGGATTTATTCGAAATTGCTGTCTTTTGTGATTTCGAAATCTTAAAATAGGCAGATTGGCTGCAAGGCCATGCCAACTTTAGAAAGTTAACCCTCCATGCTGTTACCCGACTGGGCCGTTTTGAACGCGGCAATTGACTGGCTGGCCCATGGCCTGCTTGGCCTTTCTGGCTGGCAAGTCTTTTTTGTGATCTTGGGCTTGACGCATGTCACGATTGCCAGTGTGACCATTTATCTGCACCGTCACCAAGCGCATCGGGCTTTGGATTTGCATCCCCTTGTTTCTCATTTTTTCCGTTTTTGGTTGTGGTTGACCACTGGGCAAGTGACCAAAGAGTGGGCCTCTATTCACCGCAAACACCACGCCAAATGCGAGCAGGCCGAAGACCCGCATAGCCCGCATGTCTACGGTATCAAGACCGTGCTGTTTTCAGGCGCCGAGTTGTATCGCAAAGAATCCAAAAATCTGGAAACCTTGAGCCGCTACGGACACGGCACGCCAGACGACTGGATCGAGCGCAACTTGTACACGCGTTACTCTTGGCAGGGCGTGGCCTTGATGTTGATCATTGATTTGGCCTTGTTTGGGGCCTTGGGGCTGACGGTCTGGGCGGTTCAGATGGCCTGGATTCCCATCACGGCTGCAGGCATCATCAACGGCGCGGCCCACTACTGGGGTTACCGCAATTTTGAAGCGCCAGATGCCAGCACCAATATTTCGCCTTGGGGCATTTTGATCGGTGGTGAAGAGTTGCACAACAACCACCACACCTACCCCACCTCGGCCAAGTTGTCGGTCAAGTCCTACGAGTTTGACCTGGGCTGGGCTTACATTCGCATTCTTCAAGCGGTGGGTTTGGCCACGGTCAAGAAAATCCCGCCGGTCTTAGCCTACGGCGCTGTGCGCCCCGTGGCAGACGAGAAAACACTGGAAGCTTTGATCGCCAACCGGTACGCTGTGATGGCCGGTTACGCGCGTCAAATGCGCAATGTCTTTCAACAAGAAGTGGCTCACGCCAAGTTGGATGAGAAAGTGCTTAAAGTAGCCTCGCGATGGTTTTACCGAGACGTCGACAAGGTGCCCGCCGAAGCGCAAGCACTCTTGAGTCAGACGCTGGCCGCCTACCCTGTGCTGGACAAAATGCTCAAAATGCGCGAAGAACTGCGTCAAATTTGGCTCAATACCTCACACTCGCGCGAGCAACTCGCTGCAGATTTACAGGCTTGGTGTCGCCGCGCGGAGGGCAGTGGCATTGCGGCCCTGCGAGACTTCTCCACGCAACTGCGCGCCGTTCGCACCTAACAAAAACCCCGCCTAGGCGGGGTTTTTGTAGGAGATTCAAGCTCAATTATTTGAGTTTGATTTCTTTGTATTCAACGTGCTTGCGAGCTTTGGGGTCGAACTTCATGATCGACATTTTCTCGGGCATTGTTTTCTTGTTTTTGCTGGTCGTGTAGAAGTGACCTGTGCCGGCTGTGGATTCCAGCTTGATTTTTTCGCGTCCGCCTTTGCTTGCCATGGTGTGGTGCTCCTGTAGTGGGTTTAGGCTTGACCGCGTTCACGCAAGTCAGCGAGAACAACCTCAATGCCTTTTTTGTCGATCAGGCGCAAAGCGGCGCCGGACACGCGCAGGCGCACCCAACGGTTTTCGCTCTCAACCCAGAAACGGCGGTATTGCAGGTTCGGAAGGAACCGGCGTTTGGTTTTGTTATTGGCGTGGGAAACATTGTTTCCGACCATCGGGCCTTTACCCGTTACTTCGCAGACACGTGCCATGTGGACACTCCGATATTTAAATCAACAGCTGTTGCCGCTGAGCCTGGCCGCACATGACTCAGGGGACATTGGCATGAACCCCGGGGCATTGGAAACAAGACTTAGGCGCTAGCCTCACCTCGCCAGAAAGGGTGGCGGTAACCCGATTTGCCGTGCCCCTCAAATAAGGAGTATTTCAGCAAAGCCTCAGATTATAGCGAATTTTCAGGCGCCTTCTTGCTCCAAGAAGCGCTGGGCATCTAAAGCAGCCATGCAACCGGTGCCAGCACTCGTGATGGCTTGGCGGTAAATATGGTCTTGCACGTCGCCGGCGGCAAAAATACCGGGCACGCTGGTCATCGTGGCAAAGCCCTTGAGGCCGCTTTGGGTCACGATATAGCCGTTGTCCATGGTCAACTGACCTTGAAAAATTTCGGTGTTGGGGGCGTGTCCAATGGCAATGAAGCAGCCATGCAGGGCAATGTCTTGCAGGCTTGCGTCTTGTGTGCTTTTCAGGCGCACCCCGGTCACGCCGCTGGCGTCGCCTAAAACCTCGTCCAAAGTTTGGTGGGTTTTGAGCATAATTTTCCCGGCCGCTACTTTGGCCATCAACTTGTCGATCATGATGGGCTCGGCCTTGAATTTGTCGCGCCGGTGGATCAAATAAACCTGACTGGCAATGTTGGACAAGTACAGCGCCTCTTCAACGGCGGTGTTGCCCCCGCCGACCACGCAGCAGATTTGATCGCGGTAGAAAAAGCCGTCACAGGTGGCGCAGCCAGAAACACCGCGGCCCATGAAAGCAGTTTCCGAATCAAGCCCTAAGTATTTGGCCGAAGCGCCAGTGGCAATGATCAATGCATCGCAGGTGTAGATGCCGCTGTCACCAGTCAAAGTAAAGGGGCGGCGGCTGAAGTCAACCTTGTGGATCTGGTCAAACACAATTTGGGTGTTAAAGCGCTCGGCGTGCTCCAAAAACCGCTGCATCAGGTCGGGGCCTTGCACGCCGTGCACATCGGCCGGCCAGTTGTCCACCTCGGTGGTGGTCATCAATTGCCCGCCTTGGGCAATGCCGGTGATCAGCAGGGGTTTGAGGTTGGCGCGGGCTGCGTAAACAGCGGCGGTATAGCCTGCAGGGCCAGAGCCGAGGATCAGGACTTGTGCATGTTGGGAGTTGGACATGGAAGATTTTTGCTCATTGCGGGAAAACACGAAAACACCATTGTAAGAAGCTTCGAATTCGTGCGTTTTCGCAAGTCTATCGGGTAAGCTTGAGGGTTACATCATGACCTACACTTTGCACACCTTGACCAAAGCCGAAGCTGCCGCAGAAGCGGGGAGCGTTTTCAAGCCGCAAGCCTCGCATGTGCGGGAGGGGCGCGGCGGCGGTTTGGCTGCGAGCTTGGACAATGGGGTGGTCAATGGACCTTGGATTGGCCGATTTGCCCATGAATTTGGACTTTTTTTGGGTGCAGCAGCATTGCTGGTGTTGATCTTGGCGCAGCTCAGTTACAACCCCCTGGATGCAGCCTGGTCGAGCTCAGGCCTGGGCGGCCCTGCTAAAAACTGGTTAGGCCGAGTGGGCGCGTGGTTGTCCGATGGCGTTTATTTTTTGTTTGGTTTTTCCGGTTGGTGGTTGTTGGTTGCGCTGGGCCGCTTGTGGCTCATCTCGTGGGCAGAGTGGTTGCGCGGCAATGACCCGGCCAGTGCGGCCAGCCAGCCAGTCACAAGCCCGGCCCCGCCTGAACATTCGCAGATCCGTGACCGCGTCTTATTTTGGGCGGGGCTTGTGCTCTTGCTCTGCGCCAGTGCCAGTGTGGAGTGGTCGCGTTTGTCCCGTTGGGACGCATTGCTGCCAGGCAGCAGTGGGGGTGCCTTGGGCCTTGCTCTGGGGCATTGGAGTCAGCATTGGTTAGGCGCCAATGGCGCGAGTTTGCTCGGCCTGCTCTTGGCTGTGATGGCCATGGGCTGGGTCTTTGGTTTTTCTTGGGGTCAATTGTCAGAAACAGTCGGTGCCAAGATCGATGGCTTGCTGATGTCGCGTCAAGTCAAGCGCGAAATACAAGAAGATTTTGCTTTGGGTCAACAAGCGTTGAAGGAGCGTGAACAGGGTCAATTGTTCACGCCCATTGAGCCCAAGATGCATGCATTTGCGCACGAAGAAGACGAAAAACCTTTGTTCGCAGCCGCAGGTGTGGCTGCACCGGTCTATGCACGCCCGGCGCCGGCGGTGGTCATTGAGCCGACTCTTTTGCAAGTGCCGCGCAGCGAACGCGTTGTCAAGGAACGGCAAAAGCCATTGTTCAATGAATTGCCAGACAGCAAACTGCCGCAAGTTGATTTGCTCGACAGTTTGACGCAAAGGCAAGAAGGCGTAGCGCCTGAAACGCTGGAGATGACCAGTCGCTTGATCGAAAAGCGCTTGAAAGATTTTGGCGTGGAAGTGCGTGTGGTGGCTGCCGCCCCTGGCCCCGTGATCACGCGCTACGAGATCGAGCCGGCCACCGGCGTGAAGGGCTCGCAAGTGGTGAACTTGGCGAAAGATTTGGCCCGTTCTTTGAGCTTGATTTCAATCCGGGTGGTCGAGACCATTCCTGGAAAAAATTACATGGCGCTGGAGTTGCCCAATGCCAAGCGGCAGTCGATCAAGCTGAGCGAAATTTTGGGCTCACAGGTCTACAACGAAGCCAAGTCCATGCTCACCATTGGTTTGGGCAAAGACATTGTAGGCAATCCGGTGGTGGCCGATCTGGCAAAAATGCCCCACGTGCTGGTGGCCGGCACCACAGGTTCTGGCAAATCAGTGGGCATAAACGCCATGATTTTGTCATTGCTGTACAAGGCAGAAGCGCGCGATGTGCGCTTGTTGATGATCGACCCCAAGATGCTGGAGATGTCGATTTACGAGGGTATACCGCACTTGCTCGCGCCCGTGGTCACCGACATGCGCCAAGCAGCGCACGGCCTGAACTGGTGTGTGGGCGAAATGGAGCGCCGCTACAAATTACTGAGCAAAATGGGCGTGCGAAATTTGGCTGGCTACAACGCCAAAATAGACGAAGCCACATCGCGCGAAACGTTCATCATGAACCCGTTCAGCTTGACGCCAGACGACCCAGAGCCGCTCAAGCGCTTGCCCCACATTGTGGTGGTGATCGACGAGCTGGCAGATCTGATGATGGTGGTGGGTAAAAAAATTGAAGAGCTCATTGCCCGGTTGGCGCAAAAGGCGCGCGCTGCTGGCATCCATTTGATTTTGGCCACCCAGCGCCCCAGCGTGGATGTCATCACGGGCTTGATCAAGGCCAACATCCCAACGCGCATTGCATTTCAAGTTTCTAGCAAAATTGACAGCCGCACCATCCTCGATCAAATGGGCGCAGAAGCGCTTTTGGGCATGGGCGATATGCTGTACATGCCATCAGGCACGGGTTATCCCATACGTGTGCACGGCGCTTTTGTGAGCGACGAAGAGGTGCACCGTGTGGTCGATTACCTCAAGTCACAAGGCGACCCCGATTACATCGAAGGGGTGCTCGAAGGCGGCACCGTTGACGGTGAAGACGGCGGCTTGGGCGAGGGCGGCAGCGACGCAGAAAAAGACCCCATGTACGACCAAGCCGTTGAGGTGGTTTTGAAAAATCGCAAGGCCAGTATTTCTTTGGTTCAGCGGCATCTGAAAATTGGCTACAACCGCGCTGCACGCTTGGTTGAAGAGATGGAGAAAGTCGGCTTGGTCAGTGCCATGAGCGGCAGTGGGCAGCGCGAGATTTTGGTTCCTGCCCGCGCTGAATAAGCGCCTGACCGCCACGACCTGAACGCGCAACACCCCATGATGGCCCTAGCTTGTAACCCATCGATGCCAAAACGCTGGCTCGTGCGTTGGTTCTTTGCAGCCCTTTGCGCGTTGGGCTGGACGGTGTTCTTGGGCTTGCATGCGGCTCAAGCTCAAACGCCTGTTCCAAATCATGCGTCTATCGAAGCGCTGTCGCTTTTTTTGCAGCAAGCAAAGAGTGGTCGTTCGCAATTTACCCAAGTGGTCAGCGCGCCGGCGCAATCGGGTCAGCCTGTACGCGTCAAAACATCGAGCGGTGTTTTTGAATTTCAAAGGCCAGGTCAATTTCGTTTCAATTACCAAAAACCCTTTGTGCAAACCATCGTGGCCGATGGTCAAACAGTTTGGCTGTATGACGCGGACTTGAACCAAGTCACCGCTCGCAAACAAGCCCAGGTGATCAGCGCAACGCCGGCCGCACTGATCTCGGCTGCGCCTGATTTACAAGTCTTGAAAAAAGAGTTTGCCTTGCAAGGTGAGCCCGATGCAGATGGCTTGAAGTGGTTGCGTGCAACGCCCTTGCAAGCCGATAGCGCCATCAAAACAGTGCGAATGGCTTTTCAAAATTCTCCTGCCCTGACATTGGCCGTGCTAGAAATTCATGACAGTTTGGGTCAGACTTCGCGCATTCAATTTGCGCGATTCGAGCTCAACCCGACATTGCCTTCGGACAGTTTTCAATTCAAAACACCCCCAGGCGCTCAGGTCCTTTGGCCATGAGTCCAACAGCCTTGTCTCACACACCATTGGCAGAGCGCCTTCGCCCTGCCACGCTGGACGAAGTCATTGGGCAGCAACACTTGTTGGGCCCGGGTTTGGCGCTGCGTTTGGCGTTTGAGTCAGGTGTGCCGCACAGTTGCATTTTGTGGGGCCCTCCGGGTGTTGGAAAAACCACCATCGCGCGCTTGATGGCCCACTCATTTGACGCGCAGTTCATCAGCATCAGTGCCGTGCTGGGGGGCGTCAAAGACATACGTGAGGCCGTCGAGCAAGCCCAAGCAGCGCGCCAAGGCTTGCTGCCCAAACGCACCATCGTGTTTGTGGACGAGGTGCATCGCTTCAACAAAAGTCAGCAAGATGCATTTTTGCAGCATGTTGAAAGTGGCTTGTTCACCTTCATTGGCGCCACCACGGAGAACCCGTCTTTTGAAGTCAACTCAGCTTTGTTGTCTCGCGCGGCGGTCTACGTGCTCGAGCCCTTGAGTGAAGGCGACTTGCGTCAAATCGTCCAGCGCGCTTGCGATATCGGCGCCATATCGCCATTGGAAGAGGATGCGCAACTCAGACTGATCGCTTATGCCGATGGCGATGCACGTCGCCTGCTCAACACGCTTGAAACACTGTCGGTGGCGGCTGAGAGAGAGAAACTCAGTAGCATCAGTGATGCATGGCTGATGAAGGTTTTAGGCGAGCGCATGCGCCGTTATGACAAAGGGGGTGAGCAGTTTTATGACACCATCAGCGCACTGCACAAATCGGTGCGCGGCTCAGACCCTGATGCCGCCTTGTACTGGTTGGTCCGCATGCTCGACGGCGGCGCAGACCCGCGTTACATGGCGCGTAGAATGATCCGCATGGCCTCAGAAGACATTGGCTTGGCCGACCCCAGAGCACTGCGCATGGCACTGGATGCATCGGAGGTCTATGAGCGATTGGGCAGCCCCGAGGGTGAGTTGGCCTTGGCCCAATGCGTGCTGTATTTGGCTGTGGCGCCCAAGTCCAATGCGGCTTACAAGGCCTATAACCAAGCCAAAGCGTGGGTGAAAAAAGACGGCACACGCCCAGTGCCCATGCACCTTCGAAATGCGCCGACAAAATTGATGAAACAACTGGACTACGGAAAAGGCTACCGCTATGCCCATGATGAAGATGAGGGGTTTGCAGCCGGCGAAAATTATTTACCGCAAGGCATGCCAGCGCCCGATTTTTACCAGCCTGTGCCGCGTGGCTTGGAGCTGAAAATTGCTGAAAAAATGGCCAGCTTGCGCCAGCGCAATCAAGACTTGGGCAGTCAAAGACAAGTCCCCCAAGGCAAGGGTCCAGCCCCTCAGAATTAGGAGAAGTTTCCATGGATGTTTTACTTCAGCAGATCATCAACGGCTTGGTCTTGGGCAGCATGTATGCCTTGATCGCCTTGGGCTACACCATGGTCTACGGCATCATCAATTTGATCAATTTCGCGCATGGCGAGGTGCTCATGGTGGCGGCCTTGACGAGTTGGTCGACCATTGGCTTGATGCAAGACGCCATGCCAGGCACGCCGGGGTGGCTCATGCTGCTGATCGCTTTGTTGATCGCTTGCGTGGTGGCGGCCACACTGAATTTCACGATAGAAAAAATTGCTTACCGCCCACTGCGCAACAGCCCTAAGTTGGCGCCCTTGATCACGGCCATTGGCATGAGCATCTTGTTGCAAACCTTGGCCATGATCATTTGGAAGCCCAACTACAAGCCTTACCCCACCTTGCTGCCCAGCACGCCGATCAACATTGGCGGCGCGGTGATCTCGCCCACGCAGGTGATGATTTTGGGGGTCACAGCTTTGTCTTTGGCGGTGCTGATGTGGCTTGTCAACGCCACCAAATTGGGCCGAGCCATGAGAGCAACTGCAGAGAACCCGCGCGTGGCCGCATTGATGGGCGTCAAGCCCGACATGGTGATCTCGGCAACCTTCATCATCGGCGCCATTTTGGCGGCCATTGCGGGTGTGATGTTTGCTTCGAATTACGGCACAGTGCAGCACAGCATGGGCTTCTTGCCTGGCCTCAAAGCCTTTACCGCTGCGGTCTTTGGGGGCATTGGCAATTTGGCAGGCGCCGTGGTCGGAGGAATTTTGTTGGGCCTGATTGAGTCCATTGGTTCGGGCTACATTGGGGCTTTGACGGGCGGCGTTTTGGGCAGTCATTACTCTGATATTTTTGCCTTCATTGTTTTGATTTTTGTGTTGACTTTGCGCCCCTCCGGTTTGATGGGCGAGCGCGTGGCAGATCGCGCATAGTTTTGATGGCCAGGTAACTTCAACTCACATCACGACACAGCAGGCATTGTTATGAACGATAAAAAAACACTTCAATACGTTGGCTTTGGGATATTGCTCTTTGTCTTGCCTTTGGTCTTGCAGCAGTTTGGCAATGCCTGGGTGCGCATTGCCGACATGGCCTTGCTTTATGTGCTGTTGGCCGTGGGCCTGAACATTGTGGTGGGTTACGCCGGCCTGCTCGACTTGGGTTACGTGGCCTTTTTTGCTGTGGGGGCTTACATGTACGGCCTTTTGGCATCGCCTCACTTGACGGAAACTTTCCCGCTGATCGCCGCCTTCTTCCCTGGCGGACTGCACATGCCCTTGTGGGTGATTGTGCCAGTCAGTGCTGCCTTGGCCGGTTTTTTTGGTGTCTTGCTGGGCGCGCCCACACTCAAGTTGCGTGGTGATTATTTGGCCATCGTGACTTTGGGATTTGGCGAAATCATCCGCGTGTTTTTGAACAACTTAGACCAACCCCTGAACATCACCAACGGCCCCAAAGGCTTGAGTCAAATTGACGCGATTCATTTCTTTGACATCAATTTGGGCAAACGCTTGAATGTGGGTGGATTTGAAATTGCGTCTGTCAGCTTGTACTACTACTTGTTTCTGGGCTTGGTTTTGACTGCTGTTTTGATCTCTTACCGCTTGGAAGTTTCGCGCATAGGGCGGGCTTGGATGGCCATTCGCGAAGATGAAATTGCGGCCAAAGCGATGGGCTTGAACACACGCAATTTGAAGCTCATGGCCTTTGGCATGGGTGCCACATTTGGCGGAATTTCAGGCGCCATGTTTGCTGGTTTTCAGGGCTTTATTTCACCCGAGTCATTCAGCTTGATGGAGTCGGTCATGATCGTGGCCATGGTGGTGTTGGGCGGTTTAGGGCACTTGCCCGGTGTGATTTTGGGCGCGGTTTTGCTATCGGCTTTGCCGGAAGTGTTGCGCTATATTGCAGGGCCCTTGCAGTCCATGACGGATGGCCGTTTGGACGCCGCCATTTTGCGGCAACTCTTGATTGCATTGGCCATGATCATCATCATGCTCATGCGCCCACGCGGTCTGTGGCCCTCGCATGAGCATGGCAAATCTTTGCAGAGCAAGGCAGGGGCCTGAGATGAGCGATACCGTCTTGAAAGTGGCAGGCGTTTCCAAACGCTTTGGCGGCTTGCAGGCCTTGGCCGATGTGGGCATCACCATCGAGCGCGGCCAGGTCTACGGTTTGATCGGCCCCAATGGCGCTGGCAAAACCACATTCTTCAATGTGATCACCGGCTTGTACAGCCCTGACAGCGGCAGCTTTGAATTGGCCGGCAAACCTTATCAACCCAATGCAGTGCACGAAGTCGCCCAAGCCGGCATAGCCCGTACCTTTCAAAACATTCGCCTTTTCTCGGAAATGACAGCCCTGGAAAATGTCATGGTGGGCCGCCATGTGCGTACTTCCTCAGGCTTATGGGGCGCGATCTTGCGCACCCCCCACTTCAAAGCCGAAGAAGCGCAGATCGCACAGCGCGCCCAAGAACTGCTGGACTATGTGGGCATTGGCAAATACGCCGACTACCGCGCACGCACTTTGTCTTATGGCGATCAACGCCGTCTTGAAATTGCCCGCGCTTTGGCCACCGATCCGCAGTTGATTGCGCTGGACGAGCCGGCGGCGGGCATGAACGCCACTGAAAAAATTCAATTGCGTGAATTGATAGATCGCATTCGCAAAGACAACCGCACCATCTTGCTGATTGAGCACGACGTGAAATTGGTCATGGGTTTGTGCGACCGCGTCACGGTGCTCGACTACGGCAAACAAATTGCCGAGGGCACACCCGCTGACGTGCAAAAGAACGACAAAGTGATAGAAGCCTATTTAGGCACAGGAGGGCATTGAGATGACCGCCGCACTGCTCAGAGTCAAAGGCCTGCAAGTGTCTTATGGTGGCATTCAAGCTGTCAAGGGCATTGATTTCGAAGTCCATGAGGGCGAATTGGTGTCTTTGATCGGCTCCAATGGCGCTGGCAAAACCACCACCATGAAGGCCATTACTGGCACCCTGCCTATTCATTCAGGCGACATTGAGTACTTGGGCAAAAGTATTGTGGGGCAAGGCCCCTGGGACTTGGTCAAGCAGGGCCTGGCCATGGTGCCAGAAGGTCGCGGTGTGTTCACACGCATGACCATCATCGAGAATTTATTGATGGGCGCCTACATCCGATCTGACAAAGCCGCTATTGCACAAGACATGGAAAAAGTCTTTGGCATTTTTCCTCGTTTGCTAGAGCGCAAAGATCAACTCGCAGGCACTTTGTCGGGGGGGGAGCAACAAATGCTGGCCATGGGCCGGGCCTTGATGAGTCGGCCCAAAGTCTTGCTGCTCGATGAGCCTTCTATGGGATTGTCACCCCTTATGGTGGATAAAATATTTGAAGTGGTGCGCGATGTGTTTGCACAGGGCGTGACGGTGTTGCTGGTCGAGCAAAACGCCAGCCGCGCTTTGGCCATTGCCAACCGCGGTTACGTCATGGAGTCGGGGTTGATCTCCATGACCGGGCCTGGCCATGAATTGTTGCAAGACCCCAAAGTGCGCGCTGCGTATTTAGGAGAATGATTTCCTTGCGCTAAGCGTGTGCCAAGCGCATGCCAGCGCGATGGCGTTCAATCCACCTTGGCGCCGCTGGCCTTGACCACCGATTCGTATTTATTCAACTCGCTTTTCATAAAGCTGGCAAACTGATCCGGCGTGCTGGCCACGGGCTCGGCCATCATCATGCCAAAGCGTGTGCGTGTTTCGGGCGCTGCAAGCGCTGCCGCAAAGGCTTGGTGCAATCGGGCCACCACGGCCGCCGGCGTGCCTGCAGGGGCCACCAAGCCCCACCATGTGTCGATCTCAAAGCCTTTCAAAGTTTCAGCCATGGTCGGGATGTCGGCCAGCGCGCTGCTACGCTGTGCGGTGGTCACGGCCAGCGCTTTGAGTTTGCCTGCTTTGATGTTGGGCGCTGCCGTGGCCAAGTTGTCAAAGTTAAAGTCAACTTGACCCGACAATAGCGCCAACTGCGCAGGGTTGGCGCCGTTAAAGGGAATGTGCACGGCAAAAATGCCCGCATCGCGTTTGAACATTTCTGCGGCCAAATGGCCTGCGCTGCCGTTGCCACCCGAGCCCACATTCAATTTGCCAGGATGCGTCTTGGCGTAGGCCACCAAATCGCTGACGCTGTTGATTTTCAAGCGCTGCGCCACTTCGGCATTCATGACCAACACATTGGGCACGCGCACCATTTGCGTAATGGGAGCAAAGTCGCGCGAGGCATCAAAAGGCATTTTGGCAAACAACCAAGGGTTGATCGCATGGGTGGCCACAGCCGCTATGCCGATGGTGCTGCCGTCGGGCACGGCTTTGGCCACCAAGTCAACGCCCAAATTGCCGCCTGCACCCGGTTTGTTGTCGATGATCACAATGCCCAGACTGTCCTTGACGCGCTCAGCCAAGGCGCGTGCCGTCACGTCAATGGGGCCGCCGGGCGCGTAGGGCACCACCAAGCGGATGGGTTTGGTGGGGGCTTGGGCTTGAGCCAATGCCATGGCGCCGCCAAAAGCCCACAGGCCGGTGATCAAACTGGCGCACAGCAGCAGGCGGCGTGCATTCAAAGGACGGCATGTCATGGTGTTTCCTTGGCCTTGTCGGCTTCTGTGGTGAACGAATCTGCAAAAAAGGCCTCTTCAGGCAAGCCCGCATGGCCAGTGTAGTCGGCGCGCGCCGAGTCCACCACAATGGGTGCGCCGCAGGCGTAAACCTGAAAACCAGACAAATCAGGCTGGTCTTGCAGCACCGCTTGGTGCACGAATCCGGTTCTGCCAGCCCAGCCATCTTCAGGCAAGGCGTCTGAGATCACGGGCACATAGGTCAAGTTTGGCATGCTGCTTAACTGGGCTTGAACCCAGTCGTTCATGTACAAGTCTGAAGGCCTGCGGCCGCCCCAATACAAGGCAGCAGGGCGAGTGATGTTTTTGTGCTGCATGTGTTCTAGTAAAGCCTTGATGGGCGCAAAGCCTGTGCCCGAGGCCAATAAAATCATGGGCGCATCGGAGTCCTCGCGCAAGTAAAAGCTGCCGTAGGGCCCCTCGATGCGCAAGATATCTTTCTCTTTCATGGTGGAGAAAACCACATCGGTAAATTTACCGCCTGGCATGTGCCGAATGTGCAACTGAACCTTGGGCGCGCCGGCCTCCAACGTATGCGGTGCATTGGCCATGCTGTAACTGCGCCGAGCGCCGTCGCGCAATAAAAACTCAACGTATTGACCTGCATGAAACTGCATCACATCGGTCGCTGGCAGTTGCAAAACCAGCAGCACCACATCGTCTGATTTTTTCTCCAAACTAAGCACGCGCACAGGCATTTTTCGCACGGGGAAGCTGCCTTCTTCAGTGACTTGACGTGATTCAAGCAGCACATCGCTTTGGGCCTTAGAGCAGCACGTCAAGATCAGGCCTTGCGCCTCTTCTTCGGCACTCAGTGCCTTGCTTTGATGTTCGCCATGCACCACGGTGCCAGAAATTTTGCGGCATTTGCAAGAGCCGCAGGCGCCGTCCTTGCATCCATAGGGCAGGCCAATGCCCTGGCGGATGCCTGCTGCCAGCAGGGTTTCGCTGCTGTCAGCGCTGAAACTGCGCCCGCTGGGTTGCACGGTAATTTGGAAGCTCATGTTTTCGTTATCCTTGGGGGGTCTGTATTTTTTGCCAACCCCTGATTTTGCCTTCAAACCAAACCCCACTTGGCGCTTTGCCTGCTCGATTTCGGCGTGAGCGCGTATTGATCGTCGGCTGCGGCGATGTGGGCCAGCGCGCAGCGCGCCAATTGACTGGCCGTGTGCGGGTGTTGGCCCTGACATCGTCCCCTGAAAAAGCCCCATTGCTCAGAGCCCAAGGCATCACGCCCATTGAAGGCAACCTGGACCAAGCCCAAAGCTTGCAACGCTTGGCCGGCTGGGCCACGCGAGTGTTGCATTTAGCCCCACCCCCCTCCGACAGAAAAAGCCAGTGGGCCCAAGATCCACGCACCCATGCTTTGGTGCAAATGCTCAAAAAGCGCAGCTTGCCCAGGTCATTGGTTTATGGCTCCACCAGCGGGGTCTATGGCGACTGCAAGGGCAAGTGGGTGCCTGAGTCACAGCCGGTCAAGCCCCATACGCCCCGCGCCTATCGGCGGGTGGATGCGGAAAATACCATTCGCTTTTTAGGTCTCAGCGGGGTGCGCAGCAGCATCTTGCGAATTCCTGGCATTTATGCCCCTGATCGCGCAGGCGGCACGCCCCTTGAGCGTTTGCTCAAGGGCACGCCCGTGCTGATTCAAAAGGACGATGTGTACACCAACCACATTCATGCCGACGACTTGGCCCGCGCCTGTGTGGCCGCTTTGTGGCGCGGTAAACCACAGCGCGTGGTGCACGTCAGCGACGACACCCAGCTCAAAATGGGCGATTACTTTGATCTGGCCGCCGATCTGTTCAAATTGCCCAGGCCTCCTCGGGTGGCTCGCAGCACAGCTCAAGAGGCCTTGCCTTTGATGCTGCTGAGTTTCATGAGCGAATCACGCAGACTGCGCAATGCCAGGTTGAAAAATGAATTGCGCGTGCAACTGCGCTACCCCACAGTGCGCGAGGGCTTAGGCTCTCGCACAGTAAAGCAAAAATAAAGAACCTGGCCGAATGAAACTTCTATGGAGACTTGGCGCCAAGTTATCGGGCGTGCAAAAAGTCTATGCGGCATTCTTTTTGTATGCCTTGGCTCTGGGCGGTCTGTACCCGCGCTTGGCTGAAATTCAGCGCAGCATGGGCGTGGCGGAAGGGGCCTTGGGCATGGGCTTGGTGGGCACTGCCGCGGGCACCTTGATTTCGTTGACCTTTGGAGGGCCTTGGATCGAGCGCCTGGGCGCACGCAAAATTTTGTTGCTGGGCCTGCCCATGGTGGCCGTGTTTTATGCGCTCGCCTCGTTTGCGCCCAGCCCCATGTATTTATTTTTCGGGCTGCTGCCTGCGGGCATTTGCATTGGTGCAGTCGAGCAAGTGGTGAATTTAGAAGCCGATCGCATGGAGCACCTTTTGGGGCGCCGCATCATGAACCGCTCCCATGCTTTTTGGAGCATGGGGTTTGCTGCGGCCGGCCTGATTGGCGGCATGGCGGCGCAAAGTGGGTTGACGCCCCACATGCATTTGTGCGCCATGGCGGTTGTGGCGGGCCTCATGACTTGGGTGTGCTTGGGTCAATTTGTTGCAGCACCTTCGAGGCCGGTGGCAGACATGCCCCGTTCGGCTGTGTTGGCCTGGCCTACATTGGCGATCGCCATGCTGGTGGTCTCTACATTGGCCGCCATGTTGATGGAAGGCGCTGGCATCGATTGGTCTGCCATTTACATGCGCGATGTGTTCCAAGCCAGCCCTTGGCTGTGTGGTTTGGCGGTGGCTGCTGGCGCCACTGCACAGGCCATCACCCGTTTTGTGGCCGATGGGTTTGTCGAGCGCTACCAACCGGTGCGGGTGGCGCGGGTGTTGATTGTGTTGCTTGGCGTGGGTGTTTGCGCTGTGGCCTGGGCGCCCAGTGCGGCAGTGGCCTTGTGCGGGTTTGCATTGATGGGCGTAGGCACCAGCGCTATTTTTCCTTTGGCCATGTCAGCGGCGGCGCAACGGACCGACCGACCCGCTTCACAAAATGTCGCTGCCTTGGCGCAAACATCGTTCGTCATTTTTTTACTAGGCCCACCTCTGCTGGGTTGGGTGGCCCAATCGCATGGCATTCGCGCTGCATTTGCAGTGAGTTTGCCTTTGGTGCTGCTGAGCTTTTGGGCCGCCAAGGCCTTGAAGCCTTAGCCCTTAGCCTTGGAGATGCTGATCCTGATCCTTGTCCTGTTGAAACAACTTTTGCAGCTCAATTCGATCGAATATCAGCTTGATCAAATAGGTGCCCAATAAACTGCCATTCAAATCGCCCATAAACATCCAAAAAGCATCCAAAGGGTTCTTTAAAAGAGAAGGGTCAAACACGGCCCATGCGGCGTGATGGATCAATGAATTGACTAGGCAATAAAGCAAAATCAGAACTGTCAAATCTTTGAGTGAGGAAAGTGAGACAGCGCGATCAGATTGCAGTTTGAATAAAAACAAAGCAGCCAAAGGACTGGCGCACGAGCAGGCAACATTCAACAAACCTAACCACAAAGGGTCATTGACGTAATACAAGAGCAGGCTGCTTCCAAAGAAGGTGGCCAAACTGCCGTACCAACTGCCCAGCACGAGCAGATTCAAAATCCGTAAAAATGCCGGCAAATAAATGAGGCTGATGTGGGGAGATATTTCGGCAAACTGGAAAAGCCAATCACCCAAGATGTGCACCACAGGAAAGAGGATGGCCAAGGCCAAAATCAAAAGGGCGTGCATCTCACAATCTGTTTGTGTACCACTTGACTTCAATTCAATGGTGCCCGAGGCCGGAATCGAACCGGCACGCCTTGCGGCGGGGGATTTTGAGTCCCCTGCGTCTACCAATTTCACCACCCGGGCAGGATTGCGAGGAACTTAATTATGGCATATTTTTGATGGGCTTTGGCAGCGTCATGGCCATTGAAGCTGGAAAATACGCGCCAACTTTGGAGCGTGCACTGCAGATTTCTCAGACGTTGGGGAAACCGCTAGAACAAGTTTTTCATTGGGATAAATGATGTGCTTGCAGGGCACTGTTCGAAGGGTGAGGCAAGGGTGGGGCTCTAAAGGGTGAGTTCTTTTTGCAATTGCCAACTGACCATGATCATGGCTGCCGTTAAAACGAGGCTCTGTGCCAAGGGTCCTGAAAGGTCGCTAGGCTCAATCTGTGATGCAGTTTGAAACAGCAATGCACCAATTGCTGCCAAGCAAAATCCCAAAGATACAGAATTCCATGGGTCAGATCGCGCTCGTTGAATCACCGTGTGCTCTGGAATTCGGGCCATCACGGTTTGCGTGAACCCATTGTCTTGCGGCAGGGTTGCGGCCACCTCGCTGATCAGCCACGCTTCAAATGCATCCATATTCGTATCTTTCACGAAACGCTCCAATTTTTTGAATCTTGTGTTTTCCAAGCTGCCAAGCTGGTCCGCAGCTTCGCAAGGGCGCGATGGGAATGTGTTTTAACAGTCCCCAGTTGCATGTTTAAGATTTTCGCAGTTTCAGTCATGGTCAGGTCAGCCAAATAACAATGAACGATCACTTCGCGCTCAGCTTGGCTGAGTGCAGTCATTGCATTTTCTAAATCAATCGAAAAAATAATGGATTCTTCTGCGACATATTTTTCCCCCTTCGAGGGATCTGGGCGAAAATTGTCTGAATCAATCGATTCAAAGTCTTGTGCTCGATTGTTTGCAAGCCGTGCGTGATCAAGAAATGTGTTTCGAGCAATTGAAAATACCCAGGTTTTAAAGCTTGATTGAAACTTGAATTGAGGCAATGCCCGATGGACTTTTAGAAATGTGTCTTGCGCCAGTTCGTCCGCAGTATCCCGGTTGCCACTCAGGCCCCTGAGGTATAGCCGCAACCGAGACTGATGGCGCTTGATCAGTTGCTCAAAGGCCAGACTGTTGGTTTGCGAGAGGACCATTCGGACCAATTCCTCATCGGTATTTTGTGGAAGGGTCAAAATCAACAATAGGAACGAGGGAGTCAGTCAGATTTTTTTCTGGTCTCGATGAACCAGACCAAAAAAAACACGAGCCCAATCAAAATGGGAATAGCGCCAATGATCCAAAGCCAGTCTTCTTCTGGGCGGATTGCCACATACAAAATCAAGATTCCAATGCCCATTGAAACGTTGATGATTCCTCCCCGCAACTGGGAAGCCGATGACCACGTTTTGGGGGGTGCCACGGGCGCAGTTGCTATGGCTGCCTGCAACAGTTCTGGTGGTATTGGCACACCCTTTTCGGCCAGGAGTCGAATGGTTTCGTGTAAATGTTGATTGTGCTGGATCTTTTCATGATAGTGCATGATGAGTGCCACAATCGGTATGCAAAGTGCCAGAATAGGGATGGCAAAAGGTGCCAGATGTTTCAATGTAGTTCCAAAGTCCATGTATTTTCCTTGATGGGTAAGGTGGGTTAGACGAGATGAGTGGGCGTTTTGGATTCAACTGCACCCCTCCTAAAATGTCGAACGCCCATAACAATTCAGATGGACAACGCAAAATGAGTCAAATCAATGCATGGGCCTGGGCGATTGGAAGAGATGTGAGGGCCGCCATTTGCATCACCTTTGGGGTCCTGTATTTGTGTGGCACGGGTGCGGCGGCGCAGATTGTGATGGGTCAAACCGACAGCGTTCATTCTTCTGTCCTTCAAGAAGTTCGAAACTATCGAGTTTCTTTGCCACAAAGCTATGCATGGGCCAGTGATCGACGATACCCGGTTCTTTACTTGCTGGACGCGCAGTCTGAGTTTATACATACCGCTGCATCCGTTGGCTATCTCGCAGACCATGGCGAGATCCCGGAAATGATCGTGGTTGGCATTGACAGCACTGTCAGGGTAAGAGATTACACACAAACAGACTGGCCAAAGGCGTGGGTTGGCGGGGGTGGTGCCCACAATTTCAAAAGCGCACTGTCCAACGAAATCATACCGACCATCGAACAAAAATACCGAACAGATGGGTTTCGGATCTTGTCGGGGCATTCGGCAGGGGGGCAGTTCGTCTTGTTTTGCCTGACCTCTGAACCGTCGCTTTTTCGAGCCTTTTTTGCCTTAAGTCCTAGCCTCGATTGGGACAACAACTTGCCGCAACGCTCGCTTGAAAAAGCATTCAAGCTGACGCGCAAACTCGATGCATTCGTTTACATAGCCCGCTCCGATGATGCCGGCCGCCCCCTGAAGGACTATCAGCAACTCGAGCAGACATTCAAGACCCGGTCTCCCAAAGGTTTGCGCTGGAACAGCCAGGCGTTCCCGAAAGAAACGCATGCGGGTATGCCATTGCTGGCGCAGATTGATGCGCTTCGCCATTTGTACCAAGGGTACCGGTTTCATGATGACATGGTTGCCAAAGGATTTGACTATGCCCAGCAGCACTTCCGCCGTGTTTCAAAGACAGTCGGCTGGCCATTGAACATTCCTGAGTCTGTCATCAACGAATTCGCTTACAACGCGCTGTCGGAAGGGAAAATTCACAAAGCAACTGAGTTATTCAAGCGCAACACGCAAGACAATCCGAACTCAGCCAATGCGTGGGATGGCTTGGCCGACGCTTATGCAAAGGCGGGGCATCTGACGCTCGCTGTCCAGGCATCAGACCGAGCAGTTGCTTTGGCCAGTCAGTACGCCAACCCCCATCTTGAAAATTTCATTGCACAGGCTAAAAAAAGGATTGTACAAATCCATAAATAATATAAACTGTTTACAGTCTCATCAATCAAGGGGGTGGCAATGACTGATTTCAAGCATCTCTGGATGAATCTGAAGAGGCGCATCTCCAATGCCCTTTATGTGCCATCTCAGACGGGCTCGCATGACATAGGCAGACATTACCTGGGCGATTTGGCCAGTGCTTATGTCGAGCACAAAAATCTTCCTGAATCTGCCCGCGCACCCATTCAGCGTATTCAAGTCACCCCAAAATCATAGTTCAGCCTGAGTCCATTCGAACGGGGGGCCAGAGTGCCTTTGATGGTGGCTCAAAGACACTAGGGCATGCTAAAAAAGTATCCTGAGCGTGAGTGAATCAAATTTTCGAAATCAAGTTGAATGTCTTCATAACGACAGCACGATCTTCAGGGTTTTGGACAGCCGCCAAGCTTGCAACTGCAGCCTGATGAGACGCTTTGTATTCCTCGATCTTGCCGGCAGAGTTGGCGACTAATGCATGAATTGCATGCGTGTTTGCCATCGATGGCTTTGGCTTGGGCGTTGCCCAGCGAAGAGCTGTTGGCTGAGGATTAAATCGCCAAGATCAGTTGCCGACATGAATGGGCCGACGCGAGCGCGAAAGAGATCTGAATCATCCACTTCATCATTCAAGCTCGCCCAAGGCCAGCAAAGCTTTGAGTTCTGAGCCTCCGCCTATCAATTTGCCTTTGACAAAAACCATGGGAAAGGTGGGCCAGCCGGTCCACATTTTCAGCGCATTGCGCCTTCGCCACTGGCTGAAATAACTGCCGTATTCCAAATAGTGGTGCGCTATGCCGGCCTGGCTTAAATTTTTCAGAGCACTTTTGACCACGGGGTTTTGCGTCATACCGACCACCACCACTTTGTGCGAGGCAATGGCGTTTTGCACCTCTTGCACGATGTCCAAGTTGTGGTCGGCCACTGTTTTTTGAATGGCGGGATGGATCTGCGATTCATCGAGAATTTGACGTGGCATAGGAGTCCTGCTTTCAATGCATGAAACCAACATTTTGCGCTTTATTCAATGGCCAGTTGCACAGGGGATAATCTATGGGCATGTGATGCATGGAGACAAAATGAAAAATCAAAAATTCATCCTGATGATTGCGGCGGGCTTGCTGGCCCTTGTGGGGGCGAATGCCATGGCCCAGGCCTGGCCTGCGCGCGCCATCAAAGTGATCGCACCCTTTCCGCCGGGTGGGCCGACGGACATGGTCTTGCGCGCGCTGGCGGACAAGGTTCAAGCCACGCTCAAGCAGCCCATGGTGATTGAAAACATTCCCGGGGCGGGCGGCAACATTGGCAGCGCAGCAGCAGCCCGCGCCGCACCCGATGGCTATACCTGGCTCTTGTCAACAGACACCTTGCTCACAGTGAACCCGCATGTTTATAAAAACATGGGGTTCAAAATGGACGATTTGAAGGCGGTTACTTTGCTGTCCTCGTTCAGTCAAACCTTGGTGTGCAACCCCGCCTTGGGCGTCAAGACATTGAGCGAACTGATCGCCAAATCCAAAACACAGTCTCTCAGCTACGCTTCAGGTGGGGCGGGAGTGCCCGGCCACTTGTCGATGGAGTTGCTGCTCAATATGGCGGGCATGCAGATGGTTCATATTCCCTACAAGGGGCCTGCGCCGGCGGCGCAAGATGTGCTGGCCAATCAGGTTCCTTGCGGCTTGTTGGCGGGGCCAACTGTGTTGCCGCATGTGCGTTCTGGAAAATTGGTGGCCTTGGCGGTTTCGGGGCAATCGCGCTCGCCAACATTGCCCGAGGTGCCCACCATAGCCGAAGCGGGGGTCAAAGGCTATGAGGCAGATTTCAGTTTGGTTATGCTGGCACCCAAGCAAGTGCCCGACGAAGTGGTGCAAAAATTTCGGCAAGCTTTGGTCGAAGCCACACGGCTGCCAGAGACCGCTGAGCGGCTCAAAGCCACTGATCAAACGGTGATTGGCAGTTCATCTGAAGAAGCCACAGCCCGTTTGGCCAAAGACAATGCCAAGTGGGGCGCTGTGGTCAAGCGCATCGGCTTGAGTCTGGACTGATTGAGCCTTCTGCGCCAAACGCGAAGAGATGGTAAAAACGCAGCATGACTTACAAAACGCTTGAAGACGCCATTGGCAACACACCGCTGGTTTTGCTGCAGCGCTTGGGCGCTGCGTTTGCGGCGCCCCATGGCAATGTGATTTTGGGCAAACTCGAGGGCAACAACCCTGCAGGCTCGGTCAAAGACCGCCCGGCCTTGTCTATGATCAAGCGAGCCCAAGAACGCGGAGAAATCAAGCCAGGCGACACCTTGATTGAAGCGACATCGGGCAACACCGGTATTGCACTGGCCATGGCGGCGGCCATTCGAGGTTATCGCATGATTTTGATCATGCCCGAGGACCTGTCGATCGAGCGCGCGCAAACCATGAAAGCCTTTGGCGCTGAGCTGATTTTGACGCCCAAAAGCGGCGGTATGGAATACGCCCGTGACTTGGCTGACAACATGGCAGCGCAAGGCAAGGGCCGCATTTTGGACCAGTTCTCCAATGCAGACAACCCGCGTGTTCATTATGAAACAACGGGGCCTGAAATTTGGCAGCAAACGGATGGACGCATCACGCACTTTGTCAGCGCCATGGGCACCACTGGAACGATTACCGGCGTAGCCAAATTTCTCAAAGAAAAAAATCCTCAAATTCATACCATTGGCGCCCAGCCCAGTGAAGGCTCACGCATTCCGGGCATCCGCAAATGGCCGCAAGAGTATTTGCCTCAAATTTACGACGCAAGTTTGGTCGACGAATTGGTTTATGTAAGCCAAGACGACGCCGAGGAAACTTGCCGTGCGATGGCCCGCCAAGAAGGCTTGTTTGCCGGCATTTCTGCAGCTGGTGCTTGCTGGGTGGCGCAGCAAATTGCGCAGCGTGAAAAAAATGCCACCATCGTCTTCATCGTGTGTGATCGCGGTGACCGTTATTTGTCCACAGGAGTTTTCCCCGCATGACCGAATACCGTTTTTGCCCTTGTTGCGGCGCGCCTTTGTCGTGGTTGAGTCAAATGGAAGACGGCGGCGAGAAGATGCGCCTGCGCTGCACGGCGTGTGATTTCACGCATTGGAACAACCCCACGCCTGTGCTGGCCGGCATCGTGCAGGTGGGCGATCAAATTTTGTTGGCTCGCAACGCGGCCTGGACGGGCAGGCGCTTTGCGCTGATCACTGGTTTCATGGAGGCAGCCGAAACGCCTGAAGAGGGCATTGCGCGTGAGATCGCCGAAGAAACCAGCCTGCAAGTCAGCGCCTTGAAGTTGGTCGGCGTGTACGACTTTCAGCGAATGAACCAAGTCATCATTGCTTACCATGCGGTGGCTTCTGGCACGGTCAAGTTGTCCCCCGAATTGGCTGAATATAAAATGTTCGATCTGCAAGATTTGGTTTGCTGGCCAGCTGGCACCGGTTACGCACTGGGTGATTGGCTGCGTACCCAAGGCATTGAGCCTACGTTCATGACGTGGGCTGAACGCGAAGCACAAAGCGCAGGCCCTGCGCCAACTTGAAATGATCAGGAAATAAAATGTCGATTGCGTTTGATGTTGAACTGGACACGTGTGGTCTGAATTGCCCCCTGCCTATTTTGAAGGCGAAGAAAGCATTGACGGCCATGCAAGCTGGCCAAGTGCTCAAAATCTTGGCCACCGACCCAGGATCGCTGCGCGATTTTGAAGCTTTTGCGCGTCAAACAGGCAACGAATTGCTTTCCCAAATGACCGAAGGCGAGCGCTTCATTCACTGGATGAAGCGCCGCTGAGCCACGGGCATTGCGCTGGGATTTTAGAGCGCTAGACTTTTCAAATAAGCACGAAATGCGCTGCCCACTTGGGGGTGCGCCAATGCCAGCTCCACAGTGGCTTGCAAGAAGCCTTCTTTGCTGCCACAGTCATAACGCTTGCCTTCGTATTGGAAGGCGTACACAGCCTCTTGTGATTTCAGGCGTGCGATGGCATCGGTCAATTGAATCTCACCACCTACGCCTGTGGGTTGGTTGCGAATTTGATCAAAAATACCGGGCGTCAAAATATAGCGACCGGCCACGCCCATGCGCGAAGGCGCATTTTCAGGGCTGGGTTTTTCTATAATTTGCTCGACGCGCATCAACTGCCGGCCAGCTGGTTCACCGGCCACAATGCCGTAGCGGCGCACTTGGTCCAGGGGCACTTCTTGCACCGCTAAAATCGAGCGGCCTTGCTGCTCATAGGCTTTGACCATTTGGGCCAAGACCGAAGGGCCGTCTTTCAAACCCACCATCAAATCGTCGGCCAATAAAACGGCAAAGGGTTCACGACCCACCAAGGGCTCTGCGCACAACACGGCGTGGCCCAGCCCCAAGGAGCGCGGCTGGCGCACGTAGGCACAGACCATGTCATCGGGTTGCACTGAACGGACCACTTTGAGCAATTCTTCCTTGTGAGAGGCTTCGAGTTCACTCTCAAGTTCGTAAGCCGTGTCAAAGTGATCTTCGATGGCGCGCTTGCTGCGGCCAGTGACAAAAATCATATGCCGCACACCAGCACTGTAAGCCTCTTCAACCGCGTATTGAATCAAGGGCTTGTCGACCACCGGCAACATTTCTTTGGGTGCGGCTTTGGTCGCAGGCAAGAAACGCGTGCCCAAGCCGGCCACTGGAAAGACGGCTTTTAAAATACTTTGCTGTTTTGACATGCTGATTCCTGATGGTATTTAGGCTTGGGTTGGATGGGTGCCCAACTGCAAAAGTTGAGCGCGCACTTTTTGCAAAGTAGCTTCGAATTCGGCAACACGTTTGCGTTCTTGTTCAATCACGGCCGGTGGTGCTTTGGCCACAAAGGCTTCATTGCTGAGTTTGCCTGTGGCCTTGATGATTTCTGATTCTAAGCGCGCGGCCTCTTTGCCCAATCGGATTTTCTCGGCAGCTACATCAATTTCCATGAACATGCACAGGCGGGCCTCTCCCACCATGGCCACGGGGGCAGCTTGCGCCGCAGCAGACCAAGCCGCTTCGTTCTCAAACACTTTGACTTCATTGAGTTTGGCCAAAGCTTGCAGCACCGGTGCGCAATCACGCATGAACTGCGCATCGCCCAACACATAAAGAGGCAAGCGGGTGGCGGGTGAAACACTCATCTCACCGCGTAAATTGCGGCAAGCATCGACCAAGGTTTTGACCTTGTCCATGTGGGCGATGGCCGCATGGTCAATGCGTTCAGGTTGCGCAACGGGGTAAGCCGCGATGCTCACGGAGGGGCCAGCACGTCCTGCAACAGGCGCAATTTTCTGCCACAAGGCTTCAGAGATAAAGGGTGTGATGGGGTGCACCAAACGCAAAACAGTTTCCAGTGTGCGGATCAAAGTGCGCCGTGTAGCGCGTTGCTGCGCAGCATCACCGGTGTTGATTTGCACTTTGGCAATTTCCAAATACCAATCGCAAAATTCATTCCAAACAAAATCGTAAATGCTGTTGGCCACATTGTCTAAACGGTATTCGGCAAAGCCTTTGGTCACTTCAGCCTCGGCGCGTTGCAACAAGGATGTGATCCAGCGGTCGGCTTGGCTGAAATTCAAATAGCCATGGGCTGGGCCGCCCACCGCACATTGCTCTTTCGTGTGTTCCTTCAAGCCGCAGTCTTGGCCTTCGCAGTTCATCAACACAAAGCGGGAGGCGTTCCACAGCTTGTTGCAAAAATTGCGGTAGCCCTCGCAGCGCTTGCTGTCAAAGTTGATGCTGCGCCCCAATGAGGCCAACGCTGCAAAGGTAAAGCGCAAGGCGTCGGCGCCGTAGGCCGGTATGCCTTCGGGAAATTCTTTGGAGGTGTTTTTGCGCACTTGTGGCGCGGTTTCGGGCTTGCGCAAACCTTGGGCGCGTTTGTCGAGCAAGGGCGCCAGCGCAATGCCATCGATCAAGTCCACGGGGTCCAGCACGTTGCCTTCGGACTTGCTCATTTTTTTGCCTTGTGCATCACGCACAAGACCATGAATGTAGACATGTTTGAAGGGCACGCGGCCGGTGAAGTGCGTGGTCATCATGATCATTCGGGCGACCCAGAAGAAAATGATGTCGTAGCCAGTGACCAAGACAGAGGAGGGCAGGTACAAGTCGTAGTCAGCGGTTTTGCTGGCAGGTGAAGATTGCGCAGCCTCGGGCCAGCCCATGGTGGAGAAGGGCACCAGCGCAGACGAGTACCAAGTGTCCAGCACATCCTCGTCACGTTGGAGAAATTTGCCCGGTTCGATGGCGTCTGCTTGGGCTTGAGCTTCCTGGGCATTGCGCGCCACATAGACCTTGCCGTCTTGGTCGTACCAGGCCGGAATTTGGTGGCCCCACCACAGCTGCCTGGAGATGCACCAGTCTTGGATGTTGTTCATCCATTGGTCGTAAGTATTGACCCAGTTGTCTGGCACAAATTTGACTTGTCCCGAATGCACCGCGTCAATGGCTTTTTGCGCAATGCTTTGGCTTGTGGGGTCTTGTGGGCTGACTTTGTTTACCGCCATGAACCATTGGTCTGTCAGCATGGGCTCGACCACTTGGCCAGTGCGCCCACAGATGGGCAGCATCATTTTGTGCGGCTTGATCTCCAGCATCAGGCCCAGTGTTTCAAGATCGCGGTTGACTGCTTTGCGGGCTTCAAAACGGTCCATGCCTTGGTAGGCTTTGGGGGCGTTGTCATTGACGTGCGCGCTCAGTGTGAAGATGGTGATCAAGGGCAGGTTGTGGCGCTGCGCGCAGGCGTAGTCGTTGAAGTCGTGTGCGCCTGTGATCTTGACGCAGCCTGATCCAAAAGCGCGGTCAACAAAGTCGTCGGCAATGATCGGAATTTGACGATCGCACAGCGGCAGGTCGACCATTTTTCCAACCAAGTGTTGGTAGCGCTCGTCTTCGGGGTGAACCGCCAAAGCGCCGTCGGCCATCATGGTTTCTGGGCGTGTGGTGGCAATCGTCATGCCTTTTTGCAGCACACCGTCGATCATTTGCGGCCCGTTTGAAAACGGGTAGCAGATGTAGTGCATTTTTCCTTCGGCCTCGGTGCTTTCGACTTCCAAATCGGAGACCGCACTTTGCAACACAGGGTCCCAACTGACCAAGCGCTTGCCGCGGTAAATCAGGCCTTGCTCATAGAGTTTGACGAAGGTGTCGGTCACCACCTTGGACAGTTTGTCGTCCATGGTGAAGTACTCGCGCTGCCAGTCCACGCTGTCACCCATGCGGCGCATTTGCTCGGTGATGGTGTTGCCCGATTGCTCTTTCCATTCCCACACCTTGCTGACAAAATTTTGACGCGCCTCTTGCGGTGTGGGGCCCATGTCGTGGCGGCTGATGCCCTGGCCTTGCAACTGGCGTTCCACCACGATCTGGGTGGCAATGCCGGCGTGGTCGGTACCTGGCACCCACACGGTGTTAAAGCCCATCATGCGGTGGTAGCGCGTCAGGCTGTCCATGATGGTTTGGTTGAAGGCGTGGCCCATGTGCAAGGTGCCCGTCACATTGGGCGGGGGCAATTGAATGGCAAAGGCCGGAGCCCCTTCCTGAGGGCTTTGCGAGCCGCGGTAGCCCGCCACGCCATACCCCCGCTTTTCCCACTCTGGGCCCCAATGGGCTTCTAAGGGGGCAGGTTCATACGATTTGGACAGGCTTTCAAGGCCGGGTTGGGACAAGGGGGACGAAGGCGCGTTGCTCATGGGGGCTTTGACGGTTAAACCTCACGCGGGAAGCGAGGCAGGTGAAGGTTTCTTCAGAAGGCCTGATTTTACCTAGGGGCGCAGGCCTACAACGGAGGTTCTTTTGGGGCCTTCCAAAGATCTGGAGGGGGCTTTGTTAAAATTTGATGAAATTTATGAGAAATTGGTAGTTGATAGTTAAAGTATATTTTGAACATTGAATGGTTCAATTAGACGGGGCTTTGCAAAGCCGTTAATCTCAGCATGTCTTCGGTAGTTTCTATCGGGGCAAAGTACTTTTTTTCATCAACCCTAGGAGATCTCCATGGCAGCACTTAAAGGCTCGCGCACGGAACAATGCTTGAAAGACGCCTTCGCAGGCGAATCACAAGCCAACCGTCGCTATTTGTATTTCGCAAACAAAGCAGACATTGAAGGACAAAACGATGTGGCCGCTTTGTTCCGCTCTACAGCGGAAGGCGAAACCGGTCACGCACACGGTCATTTGGAGTTTCTAGAGCAGTCGGGTGACCCCGCCACTGGCTTGCCCATTGGCTCGACTCGCCTGAACCTGGCATCGGCGGTGGCCGGCGAAACCCATGAGTACACTGACATGTACCCCGGCATGGCCAAAACTGCACGCGGCGAAGGCTTCGATGAAGTCGCCGACTGGTTTGAAACCTTGGCCAAGGCTGAGCGCTCGCACGCCAACCGCTACCAAAAGGCGTTGAACGAATTGGTGGATTGATTTCCCCCGTTGCGTTCAGCCACTGACCGCTGCACCTTCGGGTGCATCGGTTTTTTTTATCAGGAATACAAGCACCATGGCCACAGAAGGCAATCTCCAAGCACCCACCCGCCACCCCTTGGATTGGAAGAACCCCGATTTCTACAACGAAGAATCGTGCTTCACGGAACTCGAACGTATTTTTGACATTTGCCACGGTTGCCGCCGCTGTGTGAGTTTGTGCGGATCGTTCCCGACCTTGTTTGACTTGGTCGACGAGAGCAGCACGATGGAAGTCGACGGCGTCAACAAAAAAGATTACTGGAGTGTGGTGGACCAGTGCTACATGTGCGACTTGTGCTACATGACCAAGTGCCCCTATACCGCACCGCACGAATGGAATGTGGACTTTCCCCACACCATGCTGCGCGCCAAGGCCATCAAGTTCAAAAAAGGGGAAGTGGGGCAAGCTGAGCAATTTTTAGCCTCCACGGACACGCACGGTCAATTGGCCGGCATTCCCATCGTGGTTCAAACGGTCAACGCGGTCAACGCCAGCAAACTTGGGCGCGAAGTGCTTGAGGCCGTGGCCGGTGTTGACAAAACGGCATGGCTGCCGTCTTTGGCCACGCGCAAATTTCGCTCCAGCGCAGAAACTGCGCAAGCGGTCAAAGTGGTCAATGGCGAGAAAACGCCTGGCAAAGTGGCGATCTATGCCACTTGCTACATCAACTACAACGAGCCTGGCATTGGCCATGATTTGCTCAAAATTTTGGACCACAACGACATTCCTTATGTCTTGGTCGAGAAAGAAAAATGCTGCGGCATGCCCAAGCTTGAATTGGGTGATTTGGATTCGGTCAATGCGTCCAAAGAAGCCAATATTCCAGTGCTGGCCCGATACGCCAAAGAGGGCTATGCGATCATGGCCGCTGTGCCCAGCTGCGCGTTGATGTTCAAGCAAGAAATTCCATTGATGTTTCCGGATTGCGCAGATACGCAATTGGTCAAAGCACACATGTGGGACCCGTTTGAATATTTCATGGCGCGCAAACGCGATGGTTTGCTCAAGACCGAATTTCCTCAAAGCTTGGGCAATGTGAGCTACCAAATTCCGTGTCATGGCCGGGTGCAAAATATCGGCAAAAAGACCGAAGAAATGCTCAAGATGATTCCCGGCACTGAGATCAACACCATTGAGCGTTGCTCAGGGCACGCCGGTACCTATGGTGTGAAAAAGGCCTCGCATGCTTATTCCATGAAGATAGGCAAGCCCGTTTTTAAAGCCATGGCCACCATGAAAGACGGCAGCCAACCCGACTTCATCAGCTCCGACTGCCCCTTGGGCGGCCACCACATTGCGCAAGGTTTTGAGCGCAATGGTTTGGGCGCGCCCGAGTTGAACCACCCGCTGACCTTGGTGCGCAAAGCCTACGGCTTGAAGTAAGCCCCTTGATCCAAGCCATTGAAAGAAAGAAACCCATGCAATTGACCGGACACATCACACCCGAAAGCCTCATGTCGCTGGAGGCTTACACCAAGTGGCGCAAAGTGCACAAGCCCGAAGTGATCGCTCACCGCAAATTGCGCAGCGTGCAGTTGGGCGAGCATGTGAACCTGCAATTCGAAAGCGAGACCACCATTCGCTATCAAATTCAAGAAATGCTGCGCATTGAAAAAGTCTTCGAAGAAGAGGGCATTGTTCAAGAAATTGAAGCCTATGCTCCCTTGGTGCCTACTGGCACCAATTGGAAAGCCACCATGATGTTGGAGTACACCGACGTCAATGAGCGCAAACGTGAGTTGGGCCGTTTGATCGGCATTGAAGACCGCATGTTTGTGGAGGTCCAAGGCTATGCCCGTGTTTATGCCATCGCTGACGAAGACTTAGACCGCGAAAACGAAGAAAAAACTTCAGCGGTTCACTTCGTTCGTTTTGAGTTGACCCCTGCCATGTGCGCCGCGGTGAAAGCTGGCGCCATGGTCAAGATGGGCTGCGATCACACCCACTACCCGGCCCACATGGAAGTTTCTGCTGAAACGCTGGCAAGCCTGGCCGGTGATTTGAAATAAGGCTCAGCGCTGTCCGACTTTCACGTCGCCAAAAATGGTTTGTGCTTCGCGCGGAATGCAGCGCCAGTAGGGCTGGCTGGCCTGCACTTGGCCCCCCAACTCCACGGCAGCTTGCCAAGCCCAGCGCGGGTTGAACAAATAGGCGCGGGCGATGGCAATCAGATCGGCGTCTTGGCGGTTCAAAATGGCCTCGGCTTGCGCAGCCTGTGTGATCAAACCCACGGCCATGGTGGTCAAACCGGACTTTTCTTTGACCAGCTTGGCAAATGGCACTTGGTATTCAGGCCCGATTGAAATTTTTTGTTGGGCTGAAACCCCACCCGAAGAAATATGCACAAAGTCGGCCCCGTCGCACTTTAAGCGCAGAGCCAAATCAGCCGTTTCTTCAGGAGTCCAACCGCCTTCAACCCAGTCCGTGGCGGAAATTCGAATGCCCAAGCTGCCAGTGAAGTTGGCGCGTACGGCTGCAAACACTTCACGTACAAAACGAATTCGGTTTTCAAAATTGCCGCCATAAGCATCGGTGCGCAGGTTGGAGATGGGAGACAAAAATTCGTGCAACAAATAACCGTGCGCTGCGTGCAGTTCCAGCACTTCAATGCCCATGCCATCAGCGCGCCGTGCAGCTTGCACAAAAGCGTTTTGTATGCGTGCCAAGCCAGCTGTGTCAATGGCGGTGGGAGGTGCCTCTGTGCTCAGATGGGGCAGGGCGCTGGGTGCCAGGGCCTGCCAGCCTCGATGCTGCGCGTCAAGCAACTGACCTCCGTTCCAGGGCTCAGCGCTGGAAGCTTTGCGACCGGCATGGCCGATTTGAAGTGAAACTGGCACATGCGGCGCCATGCGGCGAGCGCGCCCCAATGTCTCGCTCAAGGCAGAGGCGGTGACGTCGTCCCACAGGCCCAGGCAGCCGGGGGTGATGCGACCTTCCTCGGTCACGGCCGTCGCTTCCAGCGTGACAAGGCCTGCGCCTCCATTGAGCAGCGCTGTCCAGTGGGCCAAATGCCAATCGTTGGCCTGGCCCTGATCGGCCAAGTATTGGCACATGGGGGCAATCACAATACGGTTGGCTAAGCTCAGCGGGCCACGGGGGGAGCTGAGTTTGAATTCGGAAAAAAGGTGACTCATGGAGGTTCCAATTTTGAAATGGATAGCATTGCCGGGCAGATCCTTCATCTTAAACCTGCAAAGAGGCTGAACCTGCCAGATAATCACGTAGTTAAAGGACTGCGCGCATGCTGTTTTTATTGTCACCTGCTAAATCTCTGGACTACGACACCCCTGCCGGTGATGTGCCGCACAGCTTGCCGCAATTTGCAGCTCAGTCGGCGCAGCTGATTCAAAATTTAAAACCCCAATCACTGCAGCAAATTGCCAATCTAATGGACTTGAGCGATGCCTTGGCGGCCCTGAATGTGGCGCGCTATGAAGCTTGGCGCCCCAAGTTCACAGCCAAAAACTCCAAGCAAGCGGTGTTGGCTTTCAATGGTGATGTGTATGAAGGCTTGGATGCCAAAACGCTCAAGCTCAAAGATTTGGAGTGGGCGCAGTCGCATGTCTGTATTTTGAGCGGTTTGTACGGCGTGCTTCGCCCCTTAGATTGGATGCAAGCCTACCGGCTTGAGATGGGCACCGCCCTGGCCACAACAAAGGGCAAAAATTTGTACCAGTTTTGGGGCTCGCAAATTGCAGAATATTTGAACCAACGCTTGGCACTTGAGACATCGCCGGTGGTGGTGAACTTGGCCTCGCAAGAATATTTCAAAGCTGTTGATCAAAAAGTATTGCAAGCACGCGTGATGGAGTGTGTGTTTGAAGAGTACAAAGGTGGCCGATACAAAATCATCAGCTTCATGGCCAAGCGTGCGCGTGGTTTGATGGCGCGCTATGCTGTGCAAAAGCGCATTACCCATGTTGAAAAATTGAAACAATTTGATCACGAAGGCTATGCTTTTGAGCCTGCAGCATCTGACCCCCATCGCTTGGTATTCAGACGCAAAACAGCAGGTAGCGCATGAATTTGCCCGAACATTCTCAGCTGGGAAAAAGCAGCCCGTATACAGATCAGTATGACCCAGCGCTGTTGTTCCCAATTCCACGTGCGCCCAAGCGCGCAGAGTTGGGAATTCATGCTGCGCCTATTTTTTTTGGCGCAGACTTGTGGACGGCGTTTGAGTTGTCTTGGCTGAATTTAAAAGGCAAGCCGCAAGTAGCTTTGGCTCACATCACAGTGCCAGCAGAGAGCACGCACATCATTGAGAGCAAATCATTCAAGCTGTATTTAAACAGCTTGAATGCCACAAAGTTCATTGACGTTCAAGCCGTACGGGATTGTTTGCGTGAAGACTTAGACCAGGCGCTTTGGCACGGTGGCACTGTCAATGCACGCTGCGGTGTGAGAATCTTGCTGCCAGAAGAATTTGACAAAGAGCCAATTCACGAACTCGATGGCTTGAATTTGGACCGCATGGACATTGAATGCACGCGTTACCTGCCCGCACCTGAGCTGTTGCAATCCGAAAGCGAGCAAGCGCCAGTGACCGAAACCCTGGTCAGTCATTTGCTCAAAAGCAATTGTTTGGTGACGGGGCAACCCGATTGGGGCAGCGTGCAAATCACCTACACGGGCGCTCAAATTGATCAGGCGGGCTTGCTCGCGTACATTGTGAGTTTTCGCAATCACAATGAATTTCACGAGCAATGCGTGGAGCGCATTTTCATGGACATTTGGGCGCGCTGCAAACCGCTGGAGTTGTGTGTGTATGCCCGCTACACACGCCGCGGCGGCTTGGACATCAACCCCTGGCGCACCAGTCGGCCCCAAACCCCACCGCGCAACATTCGCACTGCCAGGCAATAGGCCTTTAGCCCAGACTTTTAAAGTCTTGCAATGGGTGCAAAGAGGGAAACACCGCGGCGCGCTTTGCTTGAGCCGCAGTGATCGCTTCTCGCACGTGCGTGTTGCTCCAGATGGCGCCTTGAAGCCAGCCCATTTGGCGCAGGCTGTCCTCCACGCTGTGGTCGCGCGCGTAATTGAGCGCCTGCTTGCTGCCCCAAATGGCCACGGGCGGCTTGCTGGCCATCTCCTTGGCACAGGCTAAAGCGCCAGCCACCAAAGCCTCGGGTGTGTCAAATATTTCCGTGACCAAACCATGCGCCAGTGCTTTTTCCGCGCTCAGACGGCGGCCTGTGTAAGCCAGCTCTTTGACCAAGCCCATGGGCAGCAGTTTGGGCAGGCGCTGCAAAGTGCCCACATCGGCCACCATGCCAATGTTGATTTCTTGGATACAAAAGAAAGCTTCGCGCGAGGCGTATCGAATGCAGCAAGCGGTCACCATGTCGACGGCCCCTCCAATGCACCCGCCTTGAATGGCCGCGATCACAGGCATGCGCAGGCTCTCAAGCAGGGTGAAGGTCGACTGCAGATTGGTCAAGACGTCAAACACCGCAGCGCGCCCTTCAGGGCTGTTGTCGTCCATCGTGATGGCGCTTGAAAAAGTCTCCAAGGCCATGCCGGCAGAAAAATGTTTGCCGGTGCTGGAGATCACCAATGCCCGAGCTTGGCCTTCGTTGTTCAAGTGGCGCAGCACTTGGTCAAGTTCGCGCCAAAAGGTCGGGTGCATGGTGTTCATGCGCTCGGGCTTGTTCAGCACCAAGTGGGCGACATGGTCATTCGTCGTCAGGGAAAAGCAGCTGAGTGTGTCCATCGGGTCGGGTTTCATGAAGAGTTGGAGGGCTTGAAGTTGGTGAACTGTAACTTTTTGGAATGGCAGGCGCTGTCCCTTGCTTGACCAAGGAGCCCACACGCACACCGAGCAAGCGCAGGCGGCGCGATAAGTCCACTCGTTTCAAGCATTGCCCTGCCACTTGCCGAATGGTGGCAGCGTCTTGGGTGTAAATCTGGACAGTTTGGTCCCGCGTGACGCTTTGGAAGTTGTCGTAACGCAGCTTGATGCCGATGGTTTTTCCTTCATAAGCTTTGCGCTTCAAATCGGCGGCCACTTGCTGGCACAAGCGGGTGAAAATTTTGCCCAGCTCCTCACGATCTCGCACGGCATGCAAGTCACGCTCGAAAGTGGTTTCTCGGCTGATGCTGACGGGCTCACTTTCTGTGCTGATGGGCCGATCGTCTCGGCCCCAAGCGGCTTCGTGTAACCAGGCGCCGTAGACTTTGCCAAAGTGCTGCTGCAGCCACTGCGGCTCAGATGCTGCCAATTGACCAATCAAGGCAATGCCGTGGGCTTTGAGTTTGGCATCGGCCTTGGGGCCAACGCCATTGATTTTGCGACAAGCCAGGGGCCAAATCAAAGTTTGCAAATCACTTTCATGGACCACTGAAATGCCTTTGGGCTTGTTCAATTCGCTGGCCATTTTGGCGAGCAATTTGTTGGGTGCCACACCAATAGAGCAGGTCAAGCCTGTGACATCGAAAATGCACTTTTGAATCAAGCGGGCCAACACTTTGCCGCCTTCGCGCTGGCCCCCAGGCACATGGGTGAAGTCGATGTAGACCTCGTCAATGCCCCTGTCTTCCATGAGGGGTGCAATTTCCGTGATGGTTTCTTTGAACACGCGCGAGTAGTGCCGGTACTGGTCAAAATCGACCGGCAGCAAAATGGCCTCAGGGCACAGTTTTGCAGCTTTCATCAGCCCCATGGCCGAGCCCACGCCAAATTGCCTGGCCGCATAGGTGGCTGTGGTGATCACGCCGCGGCCGGTATAGCCGGCCAAGCGCGGGAAAAAGTCGAGTGGAATTTCAGCCAAATTTTCGGCTCTCCATTCGCACTCAGGATGCGCCACCTTCAGCCGGTCCAGCAGGTCATCTTCACGCCGCCTGCCGCCCCCGATCACCACTGGCAGGCCTTTGAGTTGGGGGTAGCGCAGCAATTCGACAGACGCATAAAAAGCGTCCATGTCCAGGTGGGCGATCCTTCGGATGAGTGGCGCAGGCGTGGTCACAAACTCATCAGGACATGAAGCCCTGAATTATTGGGGGAAGGTGCCAGGCAGCAAAATGCTTTTGTCGACCGTGTCCATTTGCGTGTGGCCACAAAAGGCCATGGTCAGGTCCAGTTCGTTGTGAATGATTTCCAATGTTTTTTCTACGCCTTCTTGCCCCATAGCCCCTAAGCCATACAAAAATGCACGACCAATGTAAGTGCCTTGAGCTCCCAAAGCGCGCGCTTTGAGCACGTCCTGACCGCTGCGAATGCCGCCGTCCATGTGCACTTCAATTTGCTGGCCCACGGCGCTGACAATGGCAGGCAAGGCTTCAATGCTACTTTGCGCGCCATCGAGTTGGCGCCCGCCATGGTTGCTGACGATCAGGGCGTCGGCGCCGCTGTCAACGGCCAAGCGTGCATCCTCGGCGTCTTGGATGCCTTTGAGAATGATTTTGCCGCCCCAGCGTTTTTTGATCCATTCGACATCGCCCCAATTCAGGCGCGGGTCAAATTGCTGCGATGTCCAGGAGGACAAAGAGCCCATGTTTTCCACGCCTTTGACATGGCCCACGATGTTGCCAAATTGGCGCCGTGGGGTGCCCAGCATGCCCAGAGCCCATCGCGGTTTGGTAGCGATGTTGATCATGTTGGCCAAGGTCAATTTGGGTGGAGCGGACAAGCCGTTTTTCAAATCTTTGTGGCGCTGACCCAAAATTTGCAAATCCAAAGTAATGACCAGCGCCGAACAATGCGCTGCCCTGGCCCGCTCGATCAAGCGCTCAATGAAATCGCGATCACGCATGACGTAGAGCTGAAACCAAAAAGGGTGGCCCTGGGTGCTTTGCGAGACATCCTCTATCGAGCAGATGCTCATGGTTGAGAGGGTAAATGGAATACCAAATTTTTTGGCGGCTCGGGCTGCCAAAATTTCGCCATCGGCGTGCTGCATGCCAGTCAAACCTGTGGGCGCAATGGCCACCGGCATGGCCACTTTCTCGCCAATCATGGTACTGGCTGTGCTGCGGTTTTCCATGTTCACTGCGATGCGTTGGCGCAGTTTTATTTTCTGAAAATCAGACTCGTTTGCCCGGTAAGTGCTTTCCGTCCAAGAGCCACTGTCAGCATAGTCGTAGAACATGCGAGGCACACGTTTTTGAGCCAAGACGCGCAAGTCTTCGATGGTGGTGATGATGGCCATAAGTTAAATTTCCTCAAATGTGCAAAAGGGTCAACTACAGCTGATGCTGCCGCATCCGGACATGGTCATGCTTCGAATCACCGAAGGGTCGGCCAGCGTTTCTGTTTCAGTGTCAAAGGCAACCGACTGCAGGTGCTGCGCCAAGCCAGCGTCCATGCTGGCGGCGTGCTGAGGAAACCATTCGGCCAAGGCCTCGGCCAAGCGGGTGATGATCTCGCCGTCCCCTTGCACGTAATGGGTTTCCACAGCGCGCATGGTTTCGAGAATGCTGGCATGCTGACCCGCATGGCAGTTCTCAGCAGTAAAACCTGTGGCCAACATCCAGCGCTCTTCTTGCGTGAAGTGCTCGACCGTGTGGGTCAAAAATGCACGGTACAAGTTCAACTGCTCGGTGGGTGGTGTGATCAGCAAGGCGTTGAGCATCGTGACGAACTCTTCGTGCGTGTGGTCCATGCGCTCATTGCCTGTGACCAATTGATCAGACCACTCAAGCCCTGCCAAGCCTAAGTTACTGCTCTGTTCAGTTTGGGTTTGCATCGTCAATCTCAGTTAAGAATTTGGAAAATTAAAAATCCAATCGGACATGATGCCGTGCAATTTGGAATCGAATTTGATTTGGCGCAGTACCGCCCAAAGTATTGCGGGCGTTCAGAGATCCAATCAAACTCAGGCATTCAAACACATCGCCTTGAATTGCAGGGTTCAATTGCTGCAAACTGCTCAAAGGCAACTCGCTCAAGTCCAATCCTTGGGCTTGAGCCGATTTCACGGCATGTGCGACCACTTCGTGTGCATCGCGAAAGGGCAAGCCCTTTTTGACCAAATAATCGGCCAAATCAGTGGCCGTGGCATAGCCTTTCTTGGCAGCATTTTCCATGGCTGTGACGTTGACTGTGATGCCGCCTTCTTTAGCGCCGGTTTGAGAGTTGACTTGGCCGCCGATCATTTCACTGAAGATGCGCAGCGTGTCTTTGAGCGTGTCCACGGTGTCAAACAGCGGCTCTTTGTCTTCTTGGTTGTCTTTGTTGTAGGCCAAAGCTTGGCCTTTCATCAACGTGATCAAGCCCATCAAATGGCCCACCACACGACCGGTTTTACCGCGTGCCAATTCGGGTACGTCGGGGTTTTTCTTTTGCGGCATGATCGAGCTGCCGGTCGTGAAGCGGTCAGATATTTTGACAAAACCAAAGTTTTGACTCATCCACAAAACAAGCTCTTCGCTCAAACGACTGATGTGGACCATACACAAACTGGCAGCGGCAGAAAATTCAATGGCAAAGTCGCGGTCACTCACGCCATCCAAGCTGTTTTGGCAGACGCAGGCGCGGCCTTGATCGTCAATCATGCCCAAACTTCGTGCCACGCGTTCACGGTCTAAGGGGTAGGTGGTGCCTGCCAAGGCAGCGCTGCCCAAAGGCAGCCAGTGGGTGCGCTTGCGCACATCGCTCATGCGCTGCGCATCGCGATCAAACATCTCAACATAAGCCAGCAAGTGATGCGCAAAGCTCACAGGCTGGGCCACTTGCAAGTGGGTAAAGCCAGGCATGATCACCTCGACATGACGCTCGGCCACTTCGACCAAGGCCTTTTGCAAGTCAATCAAGCACTGGTTGATCAGGTCAATCTCGCTGCACAACCATAAACGCACGTCGGTGGCCACTTGGTCGTTTCGGCTGCGCCCGGTGTGAAGGCGTTTGCCCGCGTCGCCGACCAATTGAGTCAGGCGCGCTTCGATGTTCAAGTGCACATCTTCCAAATCGAGTTTCCATTGAAAAGCGCCGCTGCTGATTTCTTGGGTGATTTGTGCCAGGCCGCGTTCAATGTCCGCGCCATCTGAGGCGCTGATGATCCCTTGCGCCACCAGCATTTCAGCGTGGGCCAGACTGCCTTGAATGTCGGCTTGCCAAAGTCGTTTGTCAAAGAAAACGCTGGCCGTGTAGCGCTGCACCAACTCGCTCATCGGTTCAGAGAATAAGGCGGACCAAGCCTGGGATTTTTGATCGAGTTGATTTTTGGACATTTTCTGATTTTATCGGCTCATTTGGCTTTGTGACAATTGGGCCCCAGCTTGGTTTTGGGCTATCCGGTGTTGCGCAAGCCCGCCGCTATGCCATTGATGGACAGGTGAATGCCCAGTTGGACCCGCTCGTCGGCTTTGCCTTGTCGGTGGCGTCGCACCAGTTCCACCTGCAAATGGTGCAGGGGGTCGATGTAGGGAAAGCGATGCCGTATGGAGCGCGCCAGGGCGGCGTTGTGGGTCAATCGGTGTTTTTCGCCAGTGATCAAACTCAAGGCTTCAGCGGTGCGATGCCATTCTGCTTCGATGGCGGTAAAAACTTTTTTTCGCAGGCGCTTGTCTGCGACCAATTCACTGTAACGGCCGGCCAAGGCCAGATCACTTTTGGCCATCACCATGTCCATGTTGGAGAGCAATGTTTTGAAAAACGGCCATTGTTTGACCATCTTTTGCAACAAAGATAAAGCGGCTTTGCGCTCTTTGTCGGTGGGTTGCGTTAAAAAAGTTTGTACGGCCGAACCAAAGCCATACCAGCCTGGCAGAGTCAACCTGCATTGGCCCCAACTGAAGCCCCAAGGAATGGCCCGAAGGTCTTCAATTTTTTGACTGGCTTTGCGTGAGGCTGGCCTTGAGCCGATATTCAGCTCGGCAATTTCACGAATTGGCGTGGCACTGAAAAAATACTCGTTAAAGCCTGGTGTTTCATAAACCAAGTGGCGATATGCAGCCATGCTGGCTTGAGACAACTGGGCTGCAGCCTCCAAGAAACTGCGCGGCGCAGTTTTGGTTGGTTGCAGCAGCGTGGCTTCCAGTGTGGCCGCCACCAAAGTTTCCAAATTGCGCCGGCCAATTTCGGGGTTGGCGTATTTGGAGCCAATGACTTCGCCTTGTTCGGTCAATCGAATTTGCCCGCGCACAGTGCCAGGGGGCTGCGCCAAGATGGCTTGGTAGCTGGGGCCACCGCCCCTTCCTACAGTGCCCCCGCGCCCATGGAACATGCGCAATTGAATGTTGTGGCTGTTGGCCAAATGCTCAAAGTCATTGACCAAGGCCACTTCCGCGCGGTACAACTCCCAGTTGCTGGTGAAGATGCCGCCGTCTTTGTTGCTGTCGGAGTAACCCAGCATGATGTCTTGTTCAGCACCTGAGCGTTGAACCAATGACGCGATGCCAGGCAGGCCATAAAACTCTCGCATGATGGGCGCTGAGTTGCGCAGGTCTTCAATGGTTTCGAACAAGGGCACCACGATCAAATCAAGCACCGCGTTGCTGTCCAAAGTGCCCCGCATCAGCCCCACTTCTTTTTGCAGCAGCAAAACTTCGAGCAAATCGCTGACGGACTCGGTATGGCTGATGATGTAATGGCGAATGGCCTGTGCACCGTACAGGTTACGCAGCTTCAAGGCGCTTTCAAAAATTGCCAATTCGGCGCGCGTGTGGTCTGAGTAATCTGCACCGGGCACGCCCAAAACGCGTGCATCACCTAATAGTTCAAGCAAACAAGTGCGTTTGGCGTTCTCGGACAAGTTCGCATAATTTTTTTCAATGCGGGCAGTGCGCAACAACTCGGCCACGACGGTTTCATGTTGGTCCGAACTTTGACGTAAATCGACTGTGGCCAGATGAAAGCCAAAAACCTCCACCGCGCGAATCAAGGGATGCAGCCGTTGATTGGCCAAGGCTTGCGCGTGGTGACCTTTGAGCGAGTCCTCAATGGTTTGCAAGTCTGCAAGAAAGGCTTGTGCATTGAGATAGGGGTTTTGCGGAGCGATGGCATGGCGCGCCGCATCGCCGCCAGTCAAGTCCTTCAATGTTGCCGCCAAGCGTGCGTACATGCCGGTGAGGGCGCGGCGGTAAGGTTCGTCCATGCGGTGAGCGTTAGTGTCTGGCGAGCTTTCTGCCAAGGCACGCATGGCAGGAGAAAACTCAACCAGCATGGCGGACAAAGACAACTCGCCTCCTAAAAAATGCACTTCCGTCAAATAGTGACGCAAGGCCACCTCGCACTGACGCTTTAAGGCGTGATTCAAAGTTTGTGCATTGACATTGGGGTTGCCATCTCGGTCGCCACCAATCCATTGACCCATGCGCAAGAAACTGGCAACAGGGTTTTGCCCCAGCGCGTGTTCTAAGTTGGCGTAAATTTTTGGAATTTCACGCAAAAAAGTGGACTCGTAATAACTCAAAGAATTTTCAACTTCATCGGACACAGTCAACTTTGAAAAACGCAGCAGGCGTGTTTGCCACAGTTGCATCACGCGGGCTTGAATGCGCATTTCATTGCCGGCCAATTCGCGAGGGCTCAGTGCATCTTTGGCCGCATTCACTGCGGCTGCACGGGCTTTGATTTCATCTCGCTCGGTGAGCAAGTGGGCAATGTCTCGCTCGGCCCCTAAGATGCTTTGTCTTTGCACTTCGGTAGGGTGCGCCGTCAAAACGGGCGAGACAAAACTGTGTGTCAAAGTTTGTGAAATGATTTTGGGTGTGATGCCGGCCCAGCGCAAGCGCTGCAGCGCGACCTCAATGCTGCCCTCTTGCATGTCGCCAGCCCGCTCGTGCACAGCCCTGCGGCGAATGTGATGCCGGTCCTCTGCCAAGTTGGCTAAATGACTGAAATAAGTGAAGGCCCGGATCACTTTGACCGCTTGGTCGCCAGGCAAATTGTTCAATAATTTCTTCAATGACTTGTCGGCCGCGTGGTCGGCATCGCGTCGAAAAGCGACCGAGAGTTTGCGAATTTTCTCGATCAGTTCATAAATTTCTTGGCCTTCTTGCTCTCGGATCACGTCCCCCAAAATTCGGCCCAGCAAGCGAATGTCCTCGGCCAAAGGGCGTTCATTGTCACGTTCGTTGCGTTTCAAGGGGAGTGTGGGTGAGTTGGGCATGGTGGGTGGAAATTGGCAGGGGTTAAGTCCATGCTAGCATTTGATTTGATTGAAAATTACCAACAGGTTACTGGTTTGAGCACACTTTCACCCTCCGCAACACAACGCCCCATCGTCATCGCCACCCGCGAAAGCCGCTTGGCTTTATGGCAAGCCGAGCATGTTCAAGCCCTGCTGCAGGCCCGTGGCTACAGCGTTTCATTGCTTGGAATGACCACCCAGGGCGATCAAATCCTAGACCGAAGCCTGAGCAAAGTAGGCGGCAAAGGTTTGTTCGTCAAAGAGCTGGAAACCGCGTTGTCGCAAGGGTTGGCCGACATTGCGGTGCACTCTTTGAAAGATGTGCCCATGGAGTTGCCCGAAGGTTTTGAGTTGGCCTGTGTGATGGAGCGCGAAGACCCGCGCGATGCTTGGGTTTCCTCTCGTTATGCCAGTTTCATGGGTTTGCCCCAGGGCGCCGTGGTGGGTACTTCAAGCCTTCGGCGCGTGGTGTTGCTGCGCGCTTTGCGACCTGATTTGAAAATTGAACCCCTGCGCGGAAATTTGGACACCCGCTTGCGCAAACTTGACGAAGGTCAATACGACGGCATTGTCTTGGCCGCCGCAGGTCTCAAGCGCTTGAAATTGAGCTCGCGCATCGCACATGTTTTTGAGACAGAGCAAATGTTGCCTGCAGCAGGGCAAGGCGCCTTGGGCATTGAAATACGCACGGGCCGAGATGATTTGGTGTTGGCCTTGCAGCCCATGGCCCACAAAACCTCTTGGTTGGCTGTTGCCGCCGAGCGTGCTGTGAGCCGGGCCATGGGGGGCAGTTGTTCCATGCCTTTGGCAGCACATGCCACTTTGCAGGGTGAGCTTTTAAGTTTGCGCGCTGCCTGGGGGGACCCCGAAGGGCAGAGCAGTTTGATCACGGCCCAGCAAGTCGGCCCAGTCCAAAAACTCGAAGATGCACAAGCACTGGGTGAGCAAGTGGCACAAGCTTTGCGGCGCGCCGGCGCCGGTTGATGCGGTGCCCCGCGTCTTGGTGACCCGACCCGAGCAGGACGCAGCGCCCTGGGTGGCCGCATTGCAAGGAGCTGGGTTGGAGGCGACAACATTTCCCTTGCTCGCTTTGTCTCCCGTCCTTCAAGTGCAAGACCTGCGCAACGTGCACGCGCAACTGCAGGGCCAGCAAGCTGTGATGTTTGTCAGCGCCAATGCCGTGCGCTTTTTGGCGCAAAGTTTGGGGCATATTGGGAGCTGGCCAATGTTCAAGACTGCAACGCGGGCTTGGTGCACCGGGCCTGGAACGGCCGCAGCCCTGCTTGCCTGTGGCGTGCCTGCCGCCCAAATTGACCAACCCGGGTCGCAAGCCCTGCAATTGGACTCTGAGGCTCTGTGGGACGTGGTAGCAGGCCAAGTGCATGCGCAAAGTCGGATATTGCTGGTGCGCGGCGCAGACGAGTCGGGCGCTGTTGCTGGGCGAGACTGGTTGACCCAGCGCTTGCAAGCGGCAGGCGCACAAGTCGATACGTTGGTTGCATACACCCGTCTGCCCGTGCATTTAAACCCGCAGCAACGCCAACAAGCCAGCCAGTTTGCAAGTGATGGCAGCATTTGGCTGTTCAGCAGCTCAGAATCCATTTTGGCTTTGCAAACCAACTGCCCGCGGCAAGATTGGTCGCATGCCCGGGCCGTGGCCACGCACCCCAGGATTGCAAAAACAGCGCAAGATTTAGGCTGGGGCAGGGTGATTATTTCCCCTGCCGGCATGAGCGCTTTAGCGGCATCGATAAAATCTCTCGAATGAGCCCAGAAATTCCACAAGCCCCTGCGGTTGAAAACACCGCAACCCCAAGCACCAACAAGTCTCCTGCCGGACAGCTTGGGCCTTGGCGCTGGTCGCTTTGGGCGCCCTTGTTGCTGGCTTTGTCGGCGGTATTGGTCAGTGGCTTTCTGTGGGAAAAGCTCTCACGCATTCAAGGACAATTGGCGCGCCAAAGTGCCGATGCAAGTCAGCAATCGATGGAGGCCAAGGCTTGGGCCAAACAAGCGCAAGAAACCGTCAAAGACAGCGCGGCCCGCTTGGCCCTGCTGGAAACACGCATGGGTGAAGCGGCTTTGCAGCGCAGTCAGCTTGAAGAGTTGATTCAATCCCTGTCTCGCTCGCGCGATGAAAATTTGGTGCTCGATATTGAATCGTCCTTGCGCTTGGCTCTTCAGCAAGCGCAATTGACCAGCAGTTTGGAGCCCTTGCTGGCCACCCTGAAAACAGCGCAAAACCGATTGCAACGCGCCTCCAACCCGCGTCTGCTCTCAGTGCAAAGAGCGATTGAGCGCGATGTTGAAGCGGTGAAATCGGCACAAAGCACCGACTTGCCCGGCTTGCTTTTGCAGCTCGATGAGTTGGTGGCATTGGCAGACGAGTTGCCCTTGGCCAATGAAATGAGCCGGCCCAATCAGGTTGCTAAAACGGCCGATGCTGGGCGCGCGGCCCCAGATGCAAGCTGGTGGCACATTGCACTTGAGCGCGTCATGCTGGAGGCGCGTGGCCTGTTGCGGGTCAGTCGCATCGATGCCCCGGAAGCGGCCTTGTTGTCACCTGAGCAAGGTTTTTTCTTGCGGGAAAATTTAAAACTCAAACTGCTCAATGCCCGAATCGGTTTGTTGGCTCGGCAAAATGAATCGGCTCGCTCAGACATGGCTTCTGCGGCTGCCGCGGTGCGCAAATACTTCGATACCCATGCCCGAAAAACACAGCAAGCTTTGCAACTGTTGCAGCAAGCGCAAAGCTTGAGCAAGTCCAGTCCCTTGCCGCGCTTGGATGGGTCATTGGCCGCCTTGGCCACGGCTGCCTCCGGGAAGTGATTCAACTATGCGCGCTGCTCTTTGGTTGATTGGTTTGTTTGCGGTGGCGGTGGCCAGCGCCTTGCTGGCGGCCAGCAATGTGGGCACGGTGGCGATTTTTTGGTCACCCTACCGCGTCGATGTTTCCCTGAACTTGGTCTTGTTTGGCGCTGTCCTTATTTTATTGACCGTGCACTGGGCTCAGCGCGCTTTAACTGCGCTGTTGGAGTTGCCAAGGCAAGCCCAGCGCTGGCGCTTGCAGCAAAAGGAGCGGGCGGCACATGCCGCTTTGCTCGAAGGCATGGCGCATTTCATGGAAGGGCGATTTTTGCGTGCGCGCAAATCAGCCGAAGCGGTTTTGCTGCGCGAAAAATCTTTGACCGATGCGGGTGAGAGTTTGGGCCATGCGGGCGCCTTGCGCACGCTGGCGCACATTTTGGCCGCTGAATCCGCCCATGCATTGCAAGACAAAAGTGGCCGGCAACAACACTTGGACCAAGCCTTGAACGAGCCGGAAAAAGGCAGCTCTGCCATGCGCCAGTCTTTGCTCGAAGGCGCCATGCTCAGAGCTGCGCGCTGGGCTTTGGACGACCGCAATGCGCCAGAGAGCTTGCTGTGGCTGGATCGACTGCCTCACGGTGTGGCGCGCAGGACATTGGCCATGCGTTTGCGCTTGAAGGCGGCCAGACTGGCCGGGGAGCCCGCGCAGGCCTTGGACACGGCCCTGTTGCTGATCAAGCACCGTGCCTTTACAGAACAGGCGGCACAAAGCATGGTTCGCAGCTTGGTGTTCGAGCTCATTGCGAACACCCATGAGGCCGGTCAATTACAGCGCTTGTGGGGGCGCATGGGTGAGGCGCAGCGGCAAACCCCAGAGTTGGCTATTCAAGCCGCACAGCACTGGTTGAATTTGACAGGCGAGCCCGCCACGGCGCGGCTTTGGCTCAAACCGATTTGGACTCAACTTCAACGAGAGCCCCAAAAAATCTTGTTGCAACAAAAAATCAAATTCATCGAAGTGTTGCAAAGCAGTTTGACAGGCGATGATTCGCCTCAAGAGCGAGAGTGGTTGCAGCTTATTGAAACTGCGCAACAAGCCCAGCCCAGAGACCCTTTATTGCAGTATTTGGCTGGGCGAGTCTGTCAAAAACGCAAACTCTGGGGCAAGGCGCAAGTGCTACTGGCGCAAGCAGCCCCGAATCTGGAAGACGTTCATTTAAAGCGTCAAGCTTGGCGTGCGTTGGCCCAATTGGCAGAGCAACGAGAAGATCTGACCACTGCCTTGCAAGCGTGGAAAAACGCAGCGCAAACATAAAAAAAGGGGGCCTGTGAGGCCCCGTTCTCAGAACGGCAGGTTCATGTTTTTGAGATCTTTGCGTGTCTCAACCAAAACCAGGGGGCCGTCCTCTTGCACCACGGCGGGCGCTCGCTCGCGTGGCACATGAACCGGCTTAGGTTCGGCAGCGATGGCGGCCTGGACATGCGCAACCTTCTCTGGGTCCGAACCCACCCATTGCAGACCTGAACTTTGGGCTACTTCGACCAAACTGGCCACAGGCAGCACAAATGGCACCAACTTGGGCATGGGCGCTTCGATTTGGATGGGGGCTGCAACTTCTGCCACTACGGCCGGCATGGGCGCAGGCTCAGCAGCGGGAGTGGGTGCAGGCGCAGCGGTCACGCGCAACGAATCAACTTCAGCCGATGCAGGTGCACTGTAGGCGGGAGTTTCTGTTGCCTCCGATTGTGCAGTTTGCTGTGCGTTTGCGCGGTCGAAATAAGAGCGCGCAGCCGGTGCATCCTGGCCCTCAGAGCTGTTGTCTTGCGCAAACTCCGGTGTCGCTGCGGCTTGGCTGTCGCCTGAGCGCTCGCGGCGATCACGGCCATAACGGTCACGTGAAGAACGGCGCTCGCGCCGCTCGGGGTTGGCACTGCCCGCGTCATTGTTGTCTGGCTGGGCTGATGCGTTTGAATCATTGCGGGGCATTGCACCGGCCTCATCGGCCTGCGTGCTGCCATCGTTTGGCAGCAAACTGCCCTGCTGCGTTTCATTGTTTCTTCGCTCGCCGCCGCGTTCACGCCGGCCCTCGCCTCGCTCACCACGTTCGCGGCGTCCTTCGCCACGCGGGGCGCGCTCAGTGCGGGCTTGCGCTGGGTTGGTCTCGGCAGTATCAAGGCTTTGCGGATTTTGATTTTGGCCTTCGCCTGAATTGGCATTGGCATCACGGCGTTCACCACCGCGCTGGCCTGCGCGTTCACCGCGCTCACCACCCCGGCGACCATCACGGCCTTCGCGCGGTGCACGTCCTTCTGCGTTTGCCTCTCCTGGCGCCGCGCCGCGGTCTGCAGGGCTGCGCTCACCGCGCTCGCCTGCACCACCACGGTCATTGCGCTCACCGCGGCGGCCGCCACGGCGTCCATCACGCCGTTCACCACTGCCACTGCCACTGCTGCGTTCACCGCGTTCTGCGCGCTCGCCATCAGGGCTGCTGGTGCGTGGGCCACGTTTGCCAACGCTGGAGACGGGCTCGGCTTTGACTTCGGGCGCAGCGCCAAACAGGCCTTTGATCCAGCCAAAGAATCCGCCTGAGCTGCTCGGTTCAGGTGCGGCTTCAGGCTTTGCGGCTGGTTTGGCTGCCTTGGGCAACTCGGCCTTGGGCTGGGCCACTGGTGCGGGGGCGTCAGGCAGCACACCTTTGATCAAAGGCGTTTGCTTGTTGGTGGGCTCTTGTGAGCGACGCGTGACCGTGGTGGGATCTTCCACCACTTCGGCCATGGCATAGCTTGCCTCGATGTTGTCCAGGCGTGGGTCGTCGTGTTTCAAGCGCTCGAGTTTGTAGTGCGGTGTTTCCAAAGATTTATTGGGCACCAGCAGCACATTGATGCGTTGCTTGAGCTCGATTTTGGCAATCTCAGGACGCTTTTCATTCAACAAGAATGAAGCCACTTCAACCGGCACTTGCGCATACACGGCTGCGGTGTTGTCCTTCATCGACTCTTCTTGGATGATGCGCAAAATTTGCAATGCCGAGCTTTCGGTGTCGCGCACATGGCCCGAACCACCGCAGCGAGGGCAAGGAATTGAGGAGCCTTCGGCCAGTGCAGGCTTTAAGCGCTGACGGCTCATCTCCATCAAACCAAATTTGCTGATGGCACCAAACTGCACACGTGCGCGGTCTTGGCGCAGCGCGTCGCGCAAACGGTTTTCCACATCGCGGCGATTGCGAGATTCTTCCATGTCAATGAAGTCGATCACGATCAAGCCGCCCAAATCGCGCAGACGCATCTGGCGAGCCACTTCGTCAGCGGCCTCTAAGTTGGTGCGGGTGGCGGTCTCTTCGATGTCGCCGCCTTTGATGGCGCGCGCCGAGTTCACGTCGACCGAGACCAAAGCCTCGGTGTGGTCGATCACAATGGCGCCGCCTGAGGGCAGTTGCACCGTGCGGGCGTAGGCCGACTCGATTTGATGCTCGATTTGGAAGCGGCTGAACAAAGGCGCGTCGTCGCGGTAGCGCTTAACGCGCGGGGCAAACTCAGGCATCACGTGGCTCATGAATTGCTGAGCTTGTTCGTAGATGTCGTCGGTGTCGATCAGGATGTCGCCGATGTCGCTGTTGAAGTAGTCGCGAATGGCGCGAATCACCAAGCTGGACTCTTGGTAAATCAGGAAAGCGCCTTTGGCTGACTGCGAAGCGCCATCGATGGCGGTCCAGAGTTTGAGCAAGTAGTTCAAGTCCCATTGCAGCTCAGGCGCGGCCCGCCCAATGCCGGCTGTGCGGGCAATGATGGACATGCCCTTGGGGTATTCCAACTGGTCCATGGCCTCTTTGAGTTCGGCCCGGTCGTCGCCCTCGATGCGCCGGCTGACGCCGCCCCCGCGCGGGTTGTTGGGCATCAGGACCACATAGCGGCCAGCCAAGCTGACGAAGGTCGTCAGGGCTGCACCTTTGTTGCCGCGCTCTTCTTTTTCCACTTGCACCAAGAGCTCTTGGCCTTCCCGGATCACATCGTTGATGCGAGCTTGGCTGACGGAGACGCCTTCGGCAAAGTATTGGCGTGATATTTCTTTGAAAGGCAAGAAGCCGTGGCGGTCTTCGCCGTAGTCGACAAAGCAAGCCTCTAAAGAGGGCTCTACGCGCGTCACAACGGCTTTGTAAATATTGCCTTTGCGTTGCTCGCGGCCTTCGATTTCGATTTCGTAGTCGAGGAGTTTTTGTCCATCGACGATGGCCAAGCGGCGTTCTTCAGCCTGCGTGGCGTTGATCAGCATCCGTTTCATGATGCATCCCTTCTTTTCAATATGTCAGCGACACGGCCCCAGCCTGATGCGGCAAAGGAGTCAGTGGCGCTTGTTTAACAACCGGCCCTCAAGGAGCCAACGGTGCCTGAACTGACGTTTGAAACGAAGGGAATTGCCGAAGATTCGCAACATTCAAATGCACCGTGGCACAAGAATGCGGGAAAGGGCGCGTGGATTGGGTGAGGGTTGGGGTGCGCGCAGGCAATGCTGTCCACAGCGGCACCAATAGCCACTGCAGGTAAGACAACAAAGATCCAAACAACGCACTCATTTCACTGGCATCCGATCAACAGCCGAAGGCTGCTGAAAAAAGGGTATTCCGTATCTGGGTTTCAAAGCATCGGCCCAACCTGGAGTGCTCTCTGCCACTGTCGGCCCTGGCCTTCAGTCTGCAGATCGTGCTCACGGCGGCATCGACCTTACGACGTCGCAGGGTGGTGAGTGAACTAAACTCCCACCTTAGGGAATTCATTTCCATTCAAATCAACCACTTACAGCGCAACGCCGGTGAATCACATTATAGGGCCCCAGCCCGCTTTTTCTGCCGTGCAAGTCAAATCGTTGACCGTGGACGAAGATTCAGCCGGTCAAAGACTGGACAATTTCTTGATGCGCCACCTCAAAGGGGTGCCCAAAACCCATGTCTACCAGCTCATCCGAAGTGGCCAAGTCCGCGTGAACAAAGGCCGGGCCAGCGCCGATACCCGCATTCAACTGGGCGATGTGCTGCGCTTGCCGCCCGTGCGCATTTCAGAAAAAGTGGCGGAAAAAGCGGCGCACCCCGCACCTGGCCGTGAATTCCCCATTTTGTTGGAAGACGATGCGGTGTTGGCCATCGACAAGCCTGCTGGCGTGGCGGTGCATGGCGGCTCTGGGGTGAGTTTTGGCGTCATTGAGCAACTCAGACAAGCCAGGCCCATGGCCAAATTCTTGGAGTTGGTGCACCGATTAGACCGCGAAACCAGCGGGATTTTGCTGTTGGCCAAAAAGCGCAGTGCCCTGAAACACGTTCAAGACCAGTTTCGCGAGCGAGAGACGGGTAAAACCTATTTGGCCTTGGTGCAAGGCGCTTGGCCCGAAAAACTCAAAGTTCTTGACAGCCCCTTGCACAAGTACTTGCTCCCCGATGGCGAGCGGCGGGTCAAAGTTACCAGCCCAGGCGATCCCGATGGCATGCGATCGGTCACTTTGGTCAAAGTCAAGGAGCGCTTGAATGCTTGCACCTTGCTGGAAGTGACGATCAAAACTGGGCGCACACACCAAATCCGTGTTCATCTGGCCAGCCAGGGCCACCCGATTGCTGGGGACGACAAATACGGCGATTTTGAGTGGAATAAAGCCCTTCAAAAGCAAGGCCTCAAGCGCATGTTTTTGCATGCTTGGCGGTTACAGTTCATGCACCCGGCCAGCGCCAAACGCGTTGAATTGAATGCCCTCTTACCTGCGGAATTAGAAAGCTATCTCACTCATGTCCGTGAACCGTCTTGACCGCCCTCGTCAATTTGATTTGATCGCCTTTGATTGGGACGGCACTTTGTTTGACTCCACCGCCATCATCACCCGTTGCATACAACGCGCGGTGGTCGATGTGGGTGGAAAAGAGCCCACCAAGGACGCCGCCTCTTATGTGATTGGCATGGCCTTGCCACAAGCTTTGGCCCACGCCGCACCCGATGTGTTGCCAGAAAAATACACCGAGTTGGGACTGCGCTACCGCCAGCATTACATGGCGCATCACAATGATTTGATTTTGTTTGATGGCGTGCTGCCCATGCTGGCCGAACTCAAACGCAAACACCATTGGGTGACGGTGGCCACGGGTAAAAGTCGCAAGGGTTTGAACGAATCCTTGCACGCGGTGGAACTCAAGGGCGCATTTGATGGCTCACGCACTGCCGATGAAACCGCTGGCAAACCCAACCCCTTGATGCTGCACGAGTTGATGCGCGAATTTGGCGCTGAGCCCTCGCGCACCTTGATGGTGGGCGATACCACGCACGATTTGCAAATGGCATTGAACGCAGGCTGTGCCAGCATCGGCGTGAGCTACGGGGCGCACGAGCCTGACGCTTTTCATGCACTCAAGCCATTGGCTGTGCTGCAATCCGTGGCACAACTGAGCATTTGGTTGGCTGAAAACGCCTGAATCTGAACACGCATTGCGACGACATCATGAACGCAGCCATTCCTTTGTGTCAGTCATCCGATTTGTTAGACAGTGGCGTGGCCGTTCCATTTGATGTCAGTTACGGCGGCCAAACCTGCCGCGCTTTCGCCATTCGCTTTAAGGGCCAAGTGCATGCGTATCTGAACCGCTGCAGCCACGTTGCCATGGAGATGGATTTTCAGCCCGACCGATTTTTTGATGTGACCGGTCAATGGCTCATTTGCGCCACCCACGGCGCCATGTACCGGCCCGAGACAGGGGCCTGCGCCAGCGGTCCGTGCAAGGGCGGCTTGGTGCCAATCGCCTTGAGCGAGCAGGGTGGTGTGGTTCACTGGCATACTGATTTCAATTTAAAACCGATCGAGTTCTGATATGCAAGAGTCTTCCGCCCCGATGTCTCCGGACCCCGCGCCAGTGGCTAACCATGCAAGTGCGCAGGCCGACTGGCAGAGCAAAACCTTGTCTGATTTGGTTTTTGCCAATTTGCAAGAGCAGAAAATTGCACGCCGCTGGAAAATGGGTTTTCGCGCCGCTTGGTTGTTGTTTTGGGTTGTGATTTTGTGGCAGGTTCTGGCCCACAATGCGCCCACAGCCAACATCACTTCGCCGCACACGGCCTTGGTCACAATCAAGGGTGAAATTGGCGACGGCGCCGATTCCAGCGCTGAGAACATTGTGGCGGCCATGCGCAATGCATTGGAAGACACGGGCTCGCAGGCCTTGGTCTTGTTGATCAATTCTCCGGGCGGTAGCCCCGTGCAAGCGGGCATCATCAACGATGAAATCAAGCGCTTGAAACTGCTTCACAACAAACCCATTTATGCCGTGGTCGAAGAATCTTGCGCTTCTGCGGCGTACTACATTGCAGCGGCTGCTGACAAAATTTATGTCGATAAAGCCAGCATTGTGGGCAGCATTGGTGTACTCATGGACGGGTTTGGATTTACCGGTTTGATGGACAAATTGGGCGTGGAGCGGCGCCTCATGACAGCGGGCGAAAACAAAGGTTTTCTAGACCCCTTTAGCCCCCAAACCGAAGCCCAGCGCAAGCATGCGCAGGCCATGCTGAACCAAATTCATGCCCAGTTCATTGAAGTGGTGAGGAAAGGGCGCGGCGACCGTTTGAAAGAAACTCCCGAGATGTTCAGCGGCTTGTTTTGGACTGGCCAGCAAGCTGTGAATTTGGGATTGGCCGACGAATTGGCCAGCTTTGAGCAGGTGGCCCGCGATGTTGTGAAAGCCGAAGATGTGGTGGACTATTCGCGCCGCGACAACGTGGCTGAACGTTTGGTCAAGCGCTTTGGTGCGGCCCTGGGCGAGGGCGTTTGGCGCGCTGTGCGCAGCAGTCCACCGCTGCGCTAGAACTTGCGCTTTGGTTCTGAGCCCTCAAGGCCCAATGCCAAACACTGCGGGTGTGTTTTTGTCTGGCCCCAATGCCAGCGATGAGTTCGTGCCTTGGCGCCACTGCGCCACACTGGCACTTTTATTTTGAGCTCCCGCCAAGGTCAAGCCGCTGCTGAAGGCCAAACGTGTGTTGCCATGCAAGGATTGAATCAGGGCTGACCAGATGGCCGCGTTGCGGTAAGGCGTTTCAATGAACAACTGGGTTTGCCCTGTTTTCAAGGCCAAGTTTTCCAATTCTTTGATACGCACAATGCGCGCTTGTGCGTCTTGGGGCAAATAGCCCACAAAGGCGAAGTTCTGACCATTCAAGCCACTGGCCGCCAAGGCCATCAGCACCGACACAGGCCCGACCAGTGGCACCACGGTCAAGCCGAGGGCGTGTGCCGCGCGCACCACGGAGCTGCCAGGGTCTGCCACGGCAGGCATCCCCGCTTCGCTGACCAAGCCGACATCGTGACCTTCCAATGCCGCAGCCAAAAGAGGCCGCGCGTCAAAGCCCTCTTGATGGTCGCCTTTTTTATGCACTTGCCTGGGTAACTCGGTGATCACTTGGCTTTGCACCGGCAGGCTCAATGGCAACCAAGCATCAATGCGTTTCAAATAAGCACGGGTGGTCTTGGCGTTTTCACAAATCCAGTGGTTCAGCCTGGCGGCAATCTGAACCGTGCCCAGTGGCATCACGCTGTCCAAAGGGCTGAGCGTGTCGCAGCCAAAGTCCAAAGGCGCTGGCACCAAATAGAGTTGACCCCATGCGCCGCTCATAGCAGCACCACGCCAGCTGCACGCAGCAGCTGGCAAGTTCGGATCAAGGGCAAGCCCACCAAGGCGGTGGGGTCGTCGTTGTCAATCGACGCTAAAAGCGCAATGCCAAGGCCCTCACTTTTGGCGCTGCCCGCACAGTCATAAGGCTCCTCGGCTCGCAAGTAGGCCTCGATTTCAGCGTCTGTCAAATCACGAAACTGCACCTTGACCGCTGACAGATCACTGCGCTCAAATCCGCTCTCCAAGCAGACCACAGAGACAGCCGTTTGGAACACCACCGTTTTGCCACGCATTTGCCGAAGCTGTTCAACGGCTTTGTCGTGCCCGCCTGGTTTGCCAATGGGAAGGCCGCCTAAGTCAGCCACTTGATCGGCGCCGATCACCACCGCTTTGGGGAATTGGGCGGCCACCGCACGCGCCTTGGCCAAGGACAGGCGAAGTGCCAACTCGCGCGGTGCTTCTCGGGGGGTGGGTGTTTCATCCACATCAGGCGCGCAGACTTCAAACGCAATGCGCAAACGCGTCATCAATTCCCTTCGGTAAGGGGACGTAGAGCCCAGCACCACGGTGCGTTGGGGCAGGGGAGGTGTGTCATGTGCCATGACGCAATTCTCTTACACTGCAGCCATGGAAAAAAACTTGGACTTCAAACGCTTGGATATTTTGGCCTTCGCACGAGCCGGCGCGACTGCACAAGGGCTCTTGTCACTGGCCGATCTCGCCCGTTTGTCTGGCGAATCCATGCCCGAGGATGCTGCTGAGTTGACCCACCTGCGCGTGACTTGGCGTGCTATCGGGGAGTGCAAAGCGCAAGCTGGTGCCCCAGAGCAAGTCTGGCTGCACCTGAGTGCGAAAGTCACAATGCCTGTGCAATGCCAGCGCTGCCTGACGGCCGTTCAAACCGAGGTGCTTGCAGATCGGTCCTTTCGATTTGTGTCTGACGAGGCCAGTGCCGAGGCGCAAGATGATGAAGCCGAAGAGGATTTGTTGGTTTTGAGCCAAGATTTGGACGTTGTTGCCCTGCTCGAAGATGAATTGATCCTGTCTTTGCCCTTGGTGCCCCGCCACGTTGAGTGTCCGCAGGCCCTGCCTGCCTCGGCCTCAGACGCCGCATTTGAAGCGGCGCTCCAAGCAAGGCCCAAACCCTTTGCCGCCTTGGCCGACTGGAAGAAAGAGCCGAAGGGCTAGGATGCCCAAGTTTGGGCTATAATCAGCGGCTTCGCGTCAGTAAAGGCGCGTACTTTTTCTATTTAACCACCAGCAGCCCCTATGGCGCTGCTGCTCACGCATCCAAGGAGCCAGCATGGCTGTTCAACAAAATAAAAAGTCCCCGTCCAAGCGCGGCATGCACCGTTCGCACAATGCCCTGAACGTGCCGGGCATTGCTGTGGAGCCCACCACAGGCGAGACACACCTGCGCCACCACATCAGCCCCAACGGCTTTTATCGTGGGCGCAAAGTGCTCAAAACCAAATCTGAAGCCTGACAGGCCAAGGCAATCTAGGCCCGATGCTACATACAAGGTAGCATCGGGCCTTTGTATTTGCGGCTGTTGAATCCATGTCTTCCAGTGAAATTTTCACCTTGTCAGTTGATTGCATGGGGGGCGATCACGGCCCTCGTGTCACCTTGCCTGCCTGCCGCCGGTTTTTAGACAAGAACCCGCAGGCCCGGCTGTGCTTGGTCGGTTTGCCCGAAGCTTTGGCGGGTTTCAAACATGATCGCGCGCAAATGGTGGTCGCCTCCGAGGTGGTGGGCATGGATGATCCGTTGGAAGTGGCATTGCGCCGCAAAAAAGACTCCTCCATGCGCGTGGCCATTGAGCAAGTGAAAAATGGAACGGCGCAGGCGGCAGTTTCTGCGGGCAACACAGGCGCTTTGATGGCGATTGCCCGCTATGTCCTCAAAACCATGGACGGCATTGACCGCCCCGCCATTGCCGGGCAAATGCCCAATTTCAAAGGCGGGGGCACCACCATGCTCGATTTGGGGGCTAATGTGGACTGCACGCCCCAGCACCTGCTGCAATTTGCAGTGATGGGCTCTGCCTTGGTCTCTGTGCTGCAAGGCGGTCCCAGCCCCACAGTGGGCTTGCTCAATATCGGTGAAGAGGCCATCAAAGGCAGTGAAGTCATCAAAAAAACGGCGGAACTGCTCAGATCTGCCGGTGAGGCAGGGGACTTGAATTACTACGGCAATGTTGAAGGCAACGATATTTTCAAGGGAACCGTCGACATCGTGGTGTGTGATGGCTTTGTGGGCAATGTGGCCTTGAAAGCCAGTGAAGGCCTGGCCACCATGGTCAGCAGCTTTATCCGGGCAGAGTTTTCTCGCAGCATTTTCACGAAAATGGCGGCTATCATCGCTTATCCGGTCTTAACTTCGTTTAAAAACAGAGTAGACCACCGACGCTATAACGGCGCTGCCTTGTTAGGTTTGCGTGGATTGGTGTTCAAAAGCCATGGCTCAGCCGACGAAGTCGCCTTCGAGCAGGCCTTGAACCGAGCGTATGATGCAGCCCGACACCAACTGCTTAGCCGTGTCCAAGCCCGAATCGCACATGCCGCCCCTTTGTTGGCAGCAGCTGCGTCTGGATCAGCACCAGAACAGGTCTTGAACGCGGCCGCCAACGAATGACTTTTTTTTCCCGCATCACGGGCACTGGCAGTTACTTGCCACCCCGTCGCCTGACAAATGCCGATTTGGTGGCGGACTTGGCTGCGCAAGGCGTAGAGTCCTCCGACGAATGGATCGTTGAGCGTACTGGCATCCGGGTGCGCCATTTTGCCGATGCCCATATTGGCAGCAGCGACTTGGCTTTGCATGCCGCGCGACAAGCGATCGAAGCAGCAGGCTGCCAAGCGCAAGACATCGACTTGATCATTGTGGCCACCTCCACCCCTGACATGGTGTTCCCGTCCACAGCCACCTTGCTCCAACACAAATTGGGCATTGCCGGTTGTCCCGCATTTGATGTGCAGGCGGTCTGCAGCGGCTTTATTTATGCACTGACTGTGGCCGATGCCATGATCAAAACCGGCACCGCCAAGCGTGCCTTGGTGGTTGGCGCAGAAGTTTTCAGCCGCATCTTGGATTTCAAAGACCGGACCACGTGCGTGTTGTTTGGCGACGGCGCGGGTGCTGTGGTGCTCGAGGCCTCGGATGTGCCGGGCATTTTGGCAACCGACATCCATGCCGATGGTCAATATGCAGACATTTTGTGCGTCCCGGGCCATGTCAACGGTGGTGCTATTTTGGGTGACCCGGTGTTGAAAATGGACGGCCAAGCCGTCTTCAAACTGGCCGTAGGGGTGTTGGAAGACACCGCCCGTGCTTGTTTGGCCAAAGCCCATTTGAGTCAAGATGACATTGATTGGCTGATCCCACACCAAGCCAACATCCGCATCATGCAAAGCACGGCGCGCAAACTCAAGATGTCGATGGACAAAGTGGTGGTCACGGTGGACCAACACGGCAACACTTCAGCCGCCTCGATTCCCTTGGCCTTGGACCATGCGGTGCGCAAAGGCCAAATTGTGAAGGATCAAATCCTGATGCTCGAGGGCGTTGGGGGCGGTTTTACCTGGGGCTCGGTGCTGTTGAAGTATTGAGTTTTCGTTCAAAAGCTCAGCGCTTTGCGCGCGGGCTCTCCTCATTGACGCAACATGACTTCTTTTGCTTTTGTATTTCCTGGCCAAGGCTCACAAGCGGTGGGCATGATGGACGCTTGGGGCGATCACCCAGCGGTGACGCAAACTTTGCAAGAAGCCTCTGACGCCTTGGACCAAGACATTGGCGCTTTGATTCAACAAGGCCCTAAAGAGGCGTTGGCCATGACCACGAACACGCAGCCCGTGATGCTGGTGGCCGGTGTGGCCGCTTACCGCGCTTGGCTTGCTGAAGGGGGCGCCGCGCCGGCGGTGGTGGCGGGCCATTCGTTGGGAGAGTATTCGGCGCTGGTGGCCTCTGGGGTGCTCAGCCTGGCCCAGGCTGCGTCTTTGGTGCGATTTCGGGCCGCCGCGATGCAAGAGGCGGTGCCTGTGGGCACCGGCGCCATGGCCGCTATTTTGGGCATGCCTGCAGACCAAGTGATTCAAGGCTGCGCGCAAGCGCAGGCCAGCTTTGGTGCTGGCAGCTTGGAGGTGGCCGAGGCGGTGAACTTCAATGACCCTGCTCAAACAGTGATTGCGGGCAGCAAAGCGGCGGTGGGAAAAGCGTGCGAACTGCTCAAAGCCATGGGCGCCAAGCGGGCTTTGAATTTGCCTGTGTCTGCGCCCTTTCATTCGAGTTTGATGCGGCCTGCCGCAGAAAAATTAAGAGAAAAGTTGGCCAGCACAGCGCTGAATACGCCGAAGATACCTGTGCTCAACAACGTCGATGTGCGCGTTGAAACTGACGTGGATCGCATTCGAGATGCCTTGGTGCGACAAGCTTTTGGCCCAGTGCGCTGGGTCGAGTGCGTGCAGGCCATCAAAGCCATGGGCGTGAGCACGCTGGTCGAATGCGGCCCTGGCAAAGTGTTGGCCGGCATGGTCAAGCGCATCGACGCCGACATGCTGGGTGTTGCGCTGTTTGACCCTGCCAGTTTGAGCGAAGTCAAAGGTGTACTGAAATGAATGTTTCAACTTCACCCCCCCCGTTTGCAGGGCAAGTCGCCTTGGTCACCGGTGCCTCGCGCGGCATTGGCGCAGCCATAGCACTGGCATTGGCCAGACAAGGCTTGATTGTCATTGGCACGGCCACGACAGACGAAGGCGCTGCTCAAATCAGCGCGTCATTGGCTGAATTTTCAGGATGCCGTGGTGCCAATTTGAATGTGAATGACAGTCTTGCAGGGCAAGCGCTTATCGACGAAATCGTCAAAACGCATGGCGGCTTGCAGGTCTTGGTCAACAATGCGGGCATCACCCGTGACACCTTGGCCATGCGCATGAAAGATGACGACTGGGACGCTGTGTTGGACACCAATTTGAAGGCCGTCTTTCGCATGAGTCGCGCGGTGATGCGCTCTATGATGAAGCAGCGCTATGGCCGCATCATCAGCATCACCAGTGTGGTGGGCGCTGCTGGCAACCCAGGGCAAGCCAATTACGCAGCCGCCAAAGCCGGTGTGGCGGGCATGACGCGAGCTTTGGCCCGGGAGTTAGGCAGTCGCCACATCACGGTCAATTGCGTGGCGCCAGGCTTCATTGCCACTGACATGACGGCCGCTTTGCCCCCCGAACAACATGCCGCCTTGCTGACGCAGATCCCCCTGGGAGCGTTGGGCCAGCCCGAGGACATTGCGCACGCAGTGGCCTATTTGGCCAGCCCGCAGGCGGGCTATATCACAGGTCAGGAACTGCATGTCAATGGCGGCATGCACATGTCCTGATAAAATCTCATTTTTCACAACCCTTAGAGGGAACCATGAGCGATATCGAAGCACGTGTCAAAAAAATCATTGCCGAGCAACTTGGCGTTGAAGAGTCACAAGTTACACCAGAGAAAGCCTTCGTGGCTGACTTGGGCGCAGACTCCCTAGACACCGTGGAGCTGGTGATGGCACTGGAGGACGAGTTTGGCATTGAAATTCCAGACGAAGATGCAGAAAAAATCACCACTGTGAAAGCTGCCATCGATTACGCCCAAAGCAAAAAGGCCTGATCTGAGATGAGTCGCCGCCGCGTTGTTGTCACTGGCCTGGGATGTATCAGCCCCGTAGGAAGCACGGTTGCCGATGCGTGGTCGAACATCTTGGCAGGGCGCTCTGGCATTGGCCTGATCAGCAAATTTGATGCGTCGGCCTTCTCTTGCAAAATTGCAGGTGAAGTCCAAGGCTTTAATTTGGAGCAGTACATCAGCGCCAAAGAAGCGCGCACGATGGACTCTTTCATCCATTTCGGCATCGCCGCCGCCGTACAAGCTGTAGAAGATTCAGGCTTGCCAACAGGCGATGCCTTGGACGATGAACTGGCCACGCGCATTGCCTGCGTCATAGGTTCTGGCATTGGCGGCTTGCCCATGATCGAGCAGACCCACGTTGAATACACCAGTCGTGGGCCGCGCCGAATTTCTCCTTTTTTCGTGCCGGCTTCGATCATCAACATGATCGCCGGGCATGTCTCCATGCGGTTTGGTTTCAAGGGCCCGAATCTGGCCGTTGTCACTGCGTGCACCACCGGTTTGCATTGCATCGGTGAGGCCAGTCGCATGATCGAATACGGTGATGCCGATGTGGCCATTGCTGGCGGCTCAGAAGCCACCATTTCACCCTTGGGTGTGGGCGGCTTTGCCTCTATGCGTGCTTTGTCCACGCGCAACGATGACCCCACCGCCGCCTCGCGCCCTTGGGACAAAGACCGTGACGGCTTCGTATTGGGCGAAGGTGCCGGTGTCATGGTGGTCGAAGAGTACGAGCACGCCAAAGCCCGCGGTGCAAAAATCTACGCGGAACTCTGCGGCTACGGCATGAGCGCAGACGCTGGCCACATGACGGCGCCCAGCATGGACGGTCCGCGCCGCGCCATGGTCTCGGCCATGCGCAATGCAGCCGTCAACGCTGATCAGATTGACTACCTCAACGCGCATGGCACTTCAACGCCTTTGGGTGACATCAATGAAACCCATGCCATCAAAGCGGCTTTGGGCGATCATGCCAAGAAAACGGTCCTCAGCTCTACCAAGTCCATGACCGGCCATTTGCTGGGGGGGGCTGGCGGCATTGAAAGCGTCTTCACGGTGCTGGCGCTGCACCACCAAAAAGTGCCGCCCACCATCAATTTGCACAACCAAGATCCAGAGTGTGATCTGGACTACTGTGCCAACACCGCCCGCGATTTGAAAATGGAATACGCACTGAAAAACAATTTTGGCTTTGGTGGAACCAACGGAAGTTTGGTTTTTCGCCGCGTTTAAGGCAGGCTCAAATGCAAAACGCTCCTTCGGTTGAATACCCGGTGGGGCGTTTTTTCATGGGGCCACTGTTTGCATTGGGCCTGATCACCTTGGGCGCTGCTGCTGGGCTGCAGGCGATGTGGCTAGGGGACTTCTCAGGCTGGCGCGCTGTGCTCTTGGGGGTGGTGTGCCTGGTCTGTGGCGCTTGGGCCTTGAGCGCGACTTGGCGCGTGCCGCAGCGGACATGGCTGAGCTGGAACGGCCGCGATTGGCAATGGACGACCCCAGTGTTGCAGGGCAAGCAGCCGCGCCAAGGCCTCTTGCCAGCGCTGTCTCAAGACAGTATGAGGGCGCTGCGTGCGCAAGACGATGCGCAAATCGACATGCAAGAAGAGGCGCCTGGCTTGGCGTTGCAAGTGCACCTTGATTTCCAGCGTTGGCTTTTTGTGTCCTTGGCCCAGCCGCCATCTGTCAATCCATTTGCATTGGCCCAGCGCAAATGGTTCTGGGTATCTCAGCAAAATTTCCCTGAACGTTGGCATGGTTTGCGTTGCGCTGTATATTCACGTTCCGATTGAGTTGCATGCTGGAAGTTCAGGAGATATTTTTGATGTTGATTCATGCTTTTGCTCGAGGCTTTAAAGCCCGGTTTCATGGGGCCTTGGCCCTGATGCTGGCTGTTGTGCTGGCGGGCAGCTTGCATTCGGTTGCCATTGCACAAAGCGCTGCCCTCAAAGGCCTGCCTGACTTCACGGAGTTGGTGGAGTTGGTAGGGCCTTCTGTGGTCAACATTCGCACACTGGAAAAAGTTCGCACCAGCCCTCAAGCTGGCAATGGCATGGACGAGGAAACGCAAGAGTTATTCCGAAAATTTTTCGGTATCCCTGTGCCCAATGCACCCCGACAAGCGCCGCGCCAAACCCCGCAACCTGGCCGTGGCCAGCCTTCTGAAGAGGCACAGCCCAAAGGCGTTGGCTCGGGCTTTGTGTTGACCTCTGATGGTTTTATTTTGACCAATGCCCATGTGGTCGAGGGCGCTGACGAAGTGTTGGTGACCTTGACCGACAAGCGGGAATTCAAAGCCAAAATCATTGGCGCTGACAAGCGCACGGATGTGGCGGTGGTCAAAATCCAAGCCACGGGTTTGCCAGCTGTCAAAGTCGGTGACGTCAGTCGGCTCAAAGTAGGCGAGTGGGTCATGGCCATTGGCTCGCCGTTTGGGTTGGACAATTCGGTCACTGCGGGCATTGTCAGCGCCAAGCAGCGCGACACGGGCGACTACCTGCCATTCATCCAAACTGACGTTGCCATCAACCCCGGCAATTCGGGCGGGCCGCTGATCAACATGCGCGGTGAAGTGGTCGGCATCAACAGCCAAATTTATTCTCGCTCGGGGGGCTTCATGGGCATCTCGTTTGCCATACCCATGGACGAGGCCATGCGTGTGACCGAACAACTGCGTGCCACTGGCCGGGTCACGCGCGGTCGCATCGGCGTGCAAATTGAACCTGTCACCAAAGAGATCGCAGAATCCATTGGCTTGGGCAAAGCGCAGGGCGCTTTGATCAACCGCATTGAGCCGGGCGCGCCGGCGGACAAAGCTGGCTTGGAGCCGGGCGATGTGATCACGCGCATTGACGGCAAGCCGATCGAGAAATCCAGTGACTTGCCGCGCTTGGTGGGCAACACCAAGCCTGGAACGCAAAGCATGCTGAGTGTTTTTCGCAGAGGCGTGGTCAAGGAAATGCCGGTCACGGTGGCTGAACTCGAGCCAGAAAAAGTAGCGCCAAGCAAGGCAGAGCTTGAAACAAAACCACGCACCGCTGCTTCTGCGCAAGGCTTGGGTTTGGTGGTGGCCGATCTCACGCCAGCGCAAAAAACCGAGTTGAAAGTTCAAGCAGGTGTGCGTGTGGAGTCGGTGCAAGAGCCTGCGGCCAAAGCGGGCCTGCGTGAAGGCGATTTGATTTTGGCGGTGGCCAATCAGGAGGTTCACCATGTCAAAGACTTTGAGGCTGTATTGGCCAAACTCGACAAGAGCAAAGCGGTCAATGTGCTGTTCAGGCGCGGTGATTTAACGCGCTTTGCCCTGATTCGGCCTGTACGGTGAAAATACGGCTTGTCAAGAAACCCTCTAAATCAATAGGGTTTGACGCCATCTAAAAATATTTTATTTGTGTGTGCACACTAACTTTTTGGAGGCGCACTTGCAAAATTGGTTAAAATTAGGCTTCCTGATCCACGATTCATGGCGCAAAAAGCAAAGTGGGATTCACAATGTGGGTTGTCCCACAACAGTCCACCGCTGATCCACAGAACGCCCACATGTTGTTCAATATGACCAAGTCAATTTGTTAATAACTTGTTGATAACTTTTCTGTTGTGAGCTTGCAACGACCTGCTGTTCGCGATTTTGGGACTGTACTTGCTGGGCTTTTTGCCTACAATGAAGTTCCAGCTATCGCAGTTGCCATTGATTGTTGGTTCAGGGCGCGTCCTCATTCGACGCGCCCTTTTTTCTTGCCGGGTCCTTTTAATCTCAAACACTTGTAGCTGTTCCTTGATGAATCACATCAGAAATTTTTCAATCATCGCCCACATTGATCACGGCAAATCGACCTTGGCAGATCGCTTGATTCAGCGTTGTGGTGGATTGCAAGATCGCGAAATGCAGGCCCAGGTTTTGGACTCGATGGACATCGAAAAAGAACGTGGGATTACCATCAAAGCGCAGACCGCTTCACTTCAATACAAAGCCCAAGACGGGCAAGTCTACAACTTGAATTTGATCGACACGCCAGGGCACGTTGATTTCTCGTACGAAGTTTCCAGATCGCTGTCGGCCTGCGAAGGCGCGCTGTTGGTGGTCGATGCCAGCCAAGGCGTTGAAGCGCAGACGGTGGCCAATTGCTACACCGCGCTGGACCTGGGTGTGGAAGTGGTGCCGGTGCTCAACAAAATGGATTTGCCACAGGCCGATCCTGAAAACGCCAAACTCGAAGTGGAAGATGTGATCGGCATCGATGCCAGCAACGCCATTCCTTGCTCAGCCAAAACGGGCATGGGCGTCGATGAAATTTTAGAAGCCATCGTGGCCCGCATTCCAGCGCCCAAAGGCAATCCGAATGCGCCATTGCGCGCCATGATCGTGGACAGCTGGTTTGACACCTATGTGGGCGTGGTGATGCTGGTGCGTGTGGTGGATGGCCGCTTGGCCAAGGGTGAACGCTTCAAAATGATGGCCACCCAGACCGTCTACAACGCCGACTCCATGGGCGTTTTCACGCCGGCCAACGAGCCGCGTAACAGTTTGGAAGCGGGGCAGGTGGGCTACATCATTGCGGGCATCAAAGAGTTGCAAGCGGCCAAGGTGGGCGACACCATCACGTTGGAAAAGAAATTGCCCAACAACCTGGGCCCTGCCACGCAGGCCTTGCCAGGCTTCAAAGAAATTCAGCCGCAGGTGTTTGCCGGCTTGTACCCCACCGAAGCCAGCCAGTACGATTCATTGCGCGATGCGCTGGAGAAATTAAAGCTCAATGACGCTTCATTGCACTATGAGCCCGAGGTCTCGCAGGCTTTGGGCTTTGGTTTCCGATGCGGTTTCTTGGGCTTGCTGCACATGGAAATTGTGCAAGAGCGCTTGGAGCGCGAGTTTGACCAAGACTTGATCACCACCGCGCCCAGCGTGGTCTACCAAGTGGTCAAAGCCGATGGCGAAGTGCGCATGGTTGAGAACCCCGCCAAAATGCCCGACCAAGGCCAAATGCAAGAAATTCGCGAGCCCATCGTCACTGTGCATTTGTACATGCCGCAAGACTATGTAGGCCCCGTCATGACTTTGGCCAATCAGAAACGCGGCGTGCAAATGAACATGGCCTATCACGGCCGGCAAGTCATGCTGACTTACGAGTTGCCGCTGGGCGAGATCGTGCTGGACTTTTTTGACAAGCTCAAATCGGTCTCGCGCGGCTACGCCTCTATGGACTACGAATTCAAGGAGTTTCGTGCCTCCGATGTGGTCAAAGTCGACATTTTGCTCAATGGCGAGAAGGTTGATGCCTTGTCGATCATCGTGCACCGCTCGCAGTCGGCCTACCGGGGCCGTGCGGTGGTGGCCAAAATGCGTGAGATCATCAGCAGGCAAATGTTTGACGTGGCCATTCAAGCTGCGATTGGCGCTAATATCATTGCCCGTGAAACCGTCAAAGCTTTGCGCAAGAATGTGCTGGCCAAATGCTACGGTGGCGACGTCTCGCGCAAACGCAAATTGCTTGAAAAGCAAAAGGCGGGTAAAAAGCGCATGAAACAGATTGGCTCGGTTGAGGTGCCTCAAGAGGCGTTCTTGGCCATTTTGCAGGTAGAAGATTGATGCAAGTTTTAACTTCCTTGGTGTTGGCCGCGTTTTGCGCCTATGCAGGGTCTTGGTATCTGGGCCTGCAAGAGGGCAACTTTGCGCTCTTGTTGCTGATGGCCGTGGTGATCAGCGGCCTGTATTGGTTGGCCGAGCGTTTTTACTTTTTACCCCAACGCGTTGCTGCTGCAGAGCAATTTGACGCTGACAATGCCAGGCGCCACAAAGAACTGAGCAAAATGGGCATCGCTAAAGTTGACGCAACTGGCGAAGACGCCCGAGACAAACTGTTGATGCAGCCCTGGTGGCTGGACTGGACGGCAGGCTTGTTCCCTGTGATCTTGGTGGTTTTTTTGCTGCGCTCCTTTTTGTTTGAGCCCTTCAAAATACCTTCCGGCTCCATGATTCCCACTTTGTGGGTGGGCGATTTGATTTTGGTGAACAAGTTTCACTACGGTGTTCGACTGCCTGTGCTGAACCTGAAAATCACCCAAGGCACCGAGGTGGCCCGGGGCGATGTGATGGTTTTTCGCTACCCGCCGCGCCCCAGCGTGGACTACATCAAACGGGTGGTCGGCGTGCCGGGAGATGAGGTGTCTTATTTGAATAAAAAGCTCTTTATCAACGGCCAAGCCATTGCAACAGAAAATATCCCCGAGTTTTTTGACGAATCTGTTATGCGTTACTTTAAGCAATCGCAAGAAAAGCTGGGAGAAAAATCGCACAATTTGATTGTGGACGATGATCGGCCAGCCTTCATCCCGGGTGCTGACGATTTTGCGTTTCGCGACCAATGTCGCTACTCCATTGAAGGCGTGGTCTGCAAAGTCCCCCAGGGGCATTACTTCATGATGGGTGACAATCGCGACAACTCACTGGATTCGCGCTATTGGGGTTTTGTGCCAGACGCCAACATTGTCGGAAAAGCTTTTTTTGTGTGGATGAATTTTGGTAATTTAAAGCGCATTGGCGCCTTCAATTGAACAGGTGATGCAAGCTTTGACAGACGGCCTTATTCAACTCCAAGCACGCCTGAAGCACAGCTTTGCAGATGTCACTTTGTTGCAACGGGCCTTGACGCATCGCAGTTTTTCGGCTGACCACAATGAGCGCTTGGAATTTTTGGGCGATGCTGTTTTGAATTTGGCCGTGGCCCATTTGCTGTTTACCCAGTTAAGCGACTTGCCAGAGGGCGACTTGTCACGTGTCAGGGCCAACTTGGTCAAGCAAGAAACCCTGCACCAGTTGGCTTTGGGCTTGGATGTGGCCAGCGTTTTGCGTTTGGGCGAAGGTGAAATGCGCTCAGGGGGGCAAAAACGGCCTTCTATTTTGGCCGATACTTTGGAAGCCTTGATTGGTGCGGTGTATTTGGATGCAGGATACCTTGCGGCGCAAAACTTGGTGCAAGTCTTGTTCGAGAACGTTGAAATCAACCCTCAAATGCAGGCTGCCGAGAAAGATCCGAAAACTGAATTGCAAGAGTTGCTTCAAGGCCGGAAACTGCAGTTGCCACAATACAGCGTGGTGGCTACCAGTGGGGCGGCGCACCGTCAAATTTTTGATGTGGCTTGCGACATTCCAGAGCTGAGTTTGTCACAGCACGGCAGCGGTCCCTCGCGCCGAGCTGGCGAGCAAGCAGCGGCAGCGGCCATGCTTGAAATTTTAAAAATCAAGGCGCGCTGATGACCCCCTCTGAACAAAGCCCGCAACGCTGCGGCCAAGTGGCCATTGTGGGCAAACCCAATGTTGGCAAATCCACCTTGCTCAACGCCTTGGTGGGACAAAAAATCAGCATCACCTCGCGCAAAGCGCAGACCACCCGCCACCGCATCACAGGGATTCACACCCAAGGGTCCACGCAGTTTGTGTTTGTCGACACACCTGGCTTTCAAACCCGGCATACCACCGCCTTGAACAAATCCTTGAACAAAACTGTTTTGGGCGCGGTGGGTGATGTGGATCTGGTTTTGTTCGTGGTCGAGGCGGGCAGCTTCAACATGGCCGACGACAAAGTCTTGTCCTTGCTCAAACCGGGCGTTCCCGTTTTGCTGATAGCCAACAAGCTCGACGCCATACAGCGCCGTGAAGACCTGGCGCCGTGGCTGCGCCAGATGCAAGAGCGCCACCCCTTTACCGAGTTTGTTCCGATGTCGGCCAAGAATGCCAAAGACATTCAGCGCTTGCTGGGCATCTGCGAAAAATACTTGCCAGAGCAAGCCTGGTGGTACGGCGAAGATGAACTGACTGACCGCAGCGAGAAATTTTTGGCCAGTGAAATCGTGCGTGAAAAATTGTTTCGCTTCACCGGCGATGAGCTGCCCTACACCTCCACGGTGGTGATCGACAAGTTTGAAGAAGAACCGAGCAAAACCTCCAAACGCATGGTGCGCATTGCAGCCACCATCGTGGTGGAACGCGATGGTCACAAGGCCATGGTCATTGGTGACAAAGGCGAACGTTTGAAGCGCATTGGCACTGAAGCAAGGCAAGAGTTGGAAAAACTGATGGACTGCAAAGTGTTCATTGAATTGTGGGTCAAAGTGCGCTCTGGCTGGGCTGATGACGAAGCCCGTGTGCGCTCGTTTGGCTACGAATAAAAGGCTGGCATGGGCTCGGCCATTGTGCGCATTTCAGACGAGCCTGCGTATGTCTTGCACCGCTACGACTGGAGCGAGTCCAGCCTGATTTTGGAAGTTTTCACGCGTCACCATGGCCGCATTGCTTTGGTTGCCAAAGGCGCGAAAAAACCCAGTTCGGCGTTTCGCCCTGTGCTTTTGCCGCTTCAGCCTTTGCAGGTCAGCTACGGTGGAGACGCTGATATTCGAACCCTCAAAGCCGTGGAGTGGGTCGGGGGCCATGTGATGCCCACAGGCGAGGCCTTGCTATCAGGGTATTACTTGAATGAATTGCTGCTGCGCCTGCTGGCCCGGGACGACCCACATGCACGCTTGTTTGACGCCTATGCCGCCACCGTGCGGGTCATGGCCACTGAGCCTGCAGAATTGTTGCAAGCCTGCCTGCGTGTGTTTGAGTTGCTGCTGCTTCGAGAAATCGGTTTGTTGCCCAGTTTGGACTGCCAAACCTTGACCTTGGCCGCCTTGACCCCTTCTCAAGACTATTGTTTGGTGCCTGAAGGGGGATTGCGCCAAGCGCACGCTGAAGATCGCCATGCCTTGGCCGGCGATCAGTGGCAGAGCCTGCAAGCGGCTCTGGATGGGGCCTCGCCCTTTACCGAAACCTTGCGTTTAAGCCTTGGCATGATGACGCCCTTGCGCACTCAATTGCGCAGCTTGCTCAATTACCATTGCGGTGTTGGAACCCTCAAAACACGCCAAATGATGATCGACATTCAAAGCCTGTGAACCTAGCATGAAGACACCAAACCGCACCGCCTTGTCCGTCAATGTGAACAAAGTCGCGCTTTTGCGCAACTCGCGACATTTGGGAATTCCCAGTGTGTTGCGCGCTGCCCAGTGCTGTTTGCAAGCTGGGGCCCAAGGCATCACGGTGCACCCTCGGCCTGATGAGCGGCACATTCGGGCTGCTGACGTGGCGGAATTGGCCACTTTGATGCGTGAATGGCCCGAGCGCGAATTCAACATTGAGGGCAACCCGTTTCACAATTTAATGGGTTTCATTCAAACTTACCGGCCCCACCAGGTGACTTTTGTGCCAGACGGGGAGGGCCAATTCACCAGCGACCATGGCTGGAACTTTCCCGAAGATGCGCAGCGATTGATCCCTTTGATTGCGCAGTGCAAGGCTTTGGGGGTTCGGGTCAGTTTGTTCATGGACCCCTTGCCCGAGAAAATGGCGCACGCCAAGGCTGTGGGGGCCGATCGGGTCGAGTTGTACACCGAGCCCTACGCAGCCGCCTGGGGCTCGCCACAGGCCTCGCAAGCGCTTGCGAGCTACACCCAAGCGGCGCAGGCTGCCTTGGACTGTGGCCTTGGCATCAATGCCGGGCACGATTTGAACCTTCAAAATTTGCCAGACTTTGTACGAGCGGTGCCAGGACTGTCAGAAGTCTCAATTGGTCATGCCTTGATTGCGGATGCTCTGGAATTCGGGTATGCCGCCACAGTGCAAGCCTATTTGCAGGCATTGCAAACCCCAGCCGAGGACGCATGATTTACGGCATTGGCACAGATTTGTGTGACATTCGGCGGATCCGAGCCAGCTTGGAGCGCCACGGGGACCGCTTTGTGACCAAGATTTTGAGTCAGGCTGAAATGGCCACATACCAACGCCGCAAGAGCCGTTTTCCCGAACGAGGCGCGCGCTATGTGGCCACCCGGTTCTCAGCCAAAGAAGCCTTCAGCAAAGCCATTGGCCTTGGCATGCGCATGCCCATGACATGGCGGTCCTGTGAAATCAGCAAACTCCCAAGTGGTCAACCGGTGATCGTTCTGCACGGCGCTTTGAAGGACTGGTTTGAGGCGCGGCATTTGAAAGCACACATCAGCGTCACAGACGAGGCTGATTACGCGGGCAGTTATTGCGTGGTTGAGCAACACTTGCCCCTTTGACATCCATCTGCAGAAATTGACACATGAACCAACACGCCCCTTTGATCCTGGACATTGAAGGCCTTGCACTGAGCGCACAAGACAGAAAACGCTTGGCGCATCCGATGACGGGGGGGCTGATTTTATTTGCGCGCAATTGGCAAAACCGTGCGCAACTGAGCGCCTTGTGCAAAGAAATTAAGTCGGTGCGCGCAGACTTGTTGATTTGTGTGGACCACGAGGGCGGGCGTGTTCAGCGATTCAAAAGTGACGGCTTCACGCACTTGCCCAGCATGCGAAGTTTGGCGCAAATGTGGTCGCAAGATGACGGGGGCATGGCTGGGCAAGGCGTGTTACTGGCTTGCAAAGCAGCCAGCGCAGCAGGCTATATTTTGGCCTCTGAGTTGCGGGCCTGTGGGGTTGATTTGAGTTTCACCCCAGTGCTCGATTTGGACCATGGCAGCAGCAGCGTGATCGGCGATCGGTCTTTGCACCGCGACCCTAGGCAGGTGAGTTTGTTGGCCAAAAGTTTGATGCATGGCCTCTTGAGCGCCGGCATGGGCAACTGCGGCAAACACTTTCCAGGGCATGGCTTTGCCAAAGCCGATTCACACACAGCCATGCCGCAAGACAGGCGCAGTTTG
>CAIQBO010000042.1 GCA_903870145.1 uncultured Burkholderiales bacterium
CCACCTTGACCACCACCGCCTTGGCCGCAGGGCAAGCATCCACGGCCAGCCTTGTGACATCGGCCGCCACCCTGGGTTGGCTCAGCGCGCACCCCAGTGCAGCACCTGGGACAGTAGCACCCGCCCCCGCCATATCAACAGCCCCTCAAGTAGCCGACCTGAACCAGCTATTAGACAGTGCCGGCGCCACAGCCGTGTTGCAAAGCTTGCCGCAAACCAACGCCTTGGGGGGACTTGCCCCGCTGGCCAACCCCAGCGCCATTCCCACTTTAAGTGAAGCCCCGCCTGAGCTGGGCCCCTTGGACGCCATGCGCATGCGCTTGGTGCCAGCCTGGGAAGCCATGACGCGCCAACTCTCTAAATTAACGGGCAGTGAGCAGAGCACCACTTGGGCCAACTTGATGACCAGCAATTTAGAAGGCCTGGGCAAGAAATCAGCCGCAGAGCAAGCGCCTTTAGACTTGGGCGCCACGGACATTGGGTCAGCAGCCAACATGGACGTGGATTTAGGCTTGGCTTTGGCCAACGCTTTGTCTGACGGCAGCACCGCTACCCCCTTGAACGCCGGGGACAACACCCGCGCACCGACCAGCTTAGCGGCCATTGCCAACAGTTCCATCAGCGCCACGGGTATTCATACAGCTTTGACAGATCGGGCCGAACAAATTCAACAATTAGCCAATAAACTAGGCCAAGCATTGGGTGAACGCCTGCAAGAGCAAATGGAACGAGGACAATGGCGCCTTGAACTCAAACTCAACCCAGGTCATTTGGGACAGATTGATGTGGAACTTGACATGCATGCGGGCGGTTTGGACGCTTTGTTCAAGACCGACAATTTACTGACCCGAGAGCTGATTACACAAGGAATGTCTAAATTAAAAGACAGTTTGGCCCAAGCAGGCATGGCAGTTGCTGATGTATGGGTGAACAGCGAAAGCAGAGGCGAATCTGGCGGAAAACCGACACCATCGCAAACTGGAGCCCCTGATTCTCAAAGAATCAACTCTGGTAGCGAGACAACAAGCGTCGTCAACCGCGTACAAGACAAGCGATCAGCCGATGCTTGGGACACTTTGGCTTGATGCACAAGCATCAAGGGTGTGAAAATATTCATTTTAGAGGTGCCATATGGCCGAAGAAGCACAAGAAGTAGCAGTCGAAGAGAAGCCGAAGAAACCCATGCTCAAAATTATTTTGGGCGTGGTCGGTTTGATCGTGTTGCTGGTCATCGTGGTGTTTGCCACTTTGTTCATGTCAGGATTTTTCAATCCCAAGCCCGTGATTGACCCTGACCACGCCGAAGCCGACGCAGGTCACGGCGCACCCGCTGACGCGCACGGTAAAAAGGCCGATGGCAAACCGGGTAAAAAAGCCAAAGACTCTCCGGAGTTAGCGCGCTTTGAATACACTTACATGCAAGTCGAGCGCGAGTTTTTGGTCAACGTGAGTGGCTCACGCAAAGTCATGTCGGTTCAGATTGCAGTCATGACACACTACGACGAACGCGTTTTTGAAAATGTGAAAAAGCACGAATTCGCTTTGCGCTCGGCGATCATGGATGTGATGCGCCAAACGCAAGAGCCCGATTTGACCAAACCCGAATTCCGCAAAGACTTGGCGCAAAAAATTCGTGACGCCATGAACACCTTGCTCGAAAAATTCGAAGATTTCGGTGGCATTGAAGACGTGTATTTCACCAATTTCATTGTTCAATAATCGACCCTTTGAAAAAACTTTGAGCTGACATGGCCACTTCATTACTGACCCCCGAGGAACTCTCCACACTGGCCGAAGCGGTGATGGACGGCTCGATCCCCGTGGACACTGGGTTCAACACCGCCGCGCGCGTCAAACGCTACGACTTGGCCAGCGAGGACAGCAACCTGGGCGTGAATGTCGGCTCGATCGACATGATCAACGAGCGCTTCATTCGGGTGTTTCGGTTGGGCCTGCTTGAAATGCTGCGCACCAGCCCCAAGGTCAACGGCACACAAGTTCAAATTTTGCGTTTTGGCGATTACCTCAAAACATTGAAAGCGCCCTTGTCGGTCAACGTCATTCGCATGAGCCCGCTGCGCGGAAACTCCTTGGTGATGATCGACCCCACGGTGGTGTTCAGCTCGCTGGACAGTTTCTTTGGCGGCTTTGGCCGCGGCGTGGGTGACCTGCCGCCTGGGCGTTTGTTCACGCCCACCGAGTCGCGCATCATCAACATGATTTTGGACGTCTTTTTCAAAGCTTTGAAAGAAGCTTGGGCCCCCGTGTTGCCTTTGGATTTTGAATTGGTCAGCTCCGAGATCAACCCCCAGTTTGCACAAATTGCCGACGAAAATGATTTGGTTATCTTGACCCGCTTTGAGGCCGAAGGCAATATTGACGCCCAAGGTTTCGTTGACTTGGTCTACCCCTATGCTTCACTCAAACCGATTCGCGAATTGCTGCGCAGCCGCGTGCAATCGGGCGACGGCAATGACGAGTCTGACAAAAAATGGCGCGATGAACTGGGCGACGCCGTGGACAGCGCAAGCTTAGAAATCCGCGTTTTGATGGGCCACATCGATTCTTCATTTGGCGAAATTGAATCCATGCAAGAGGGAGATATTTTGTTCTTCAAAAAACCCGAACACGCCCGCCTGCTGGTCAATGGACTGCCCGCTTTCGACGCACAAGTTGGCATCTTGGGCGCGCAAACTGCCGTACAAATAGAGCGAGCCTGCATTCCAGGCTTGCAATGATTTTTTCAGGAAAATGACATGACAGACACTCACGCCGACTCCACATTAGACGCACCCGCATTGACCGATGCCACCAAAGGCAAGATCGATTCGGAAGTGCTGCAAAACATCACCGTCACCTTGTCGATTGAAGTCGGCCGGGCCATGATCAAAATTCGTGACCTGATGCGCTTGACCCAAGGCAGTGTGGTTGAACTTGACCGCATCGCAGGCGAACCCCTGGATTTGCTGGTCAACAACACCGTGGTGGCGCAAGGCGAAATCGTTTTGATTGGCGACCGCTACGGCGTGCGCTTGACCCGCGTGGCACCGGCTGCTGAACGCATGAAGAATTTGTGAGTTAATGGCACATGGCTTCTGGTTTTTCTGGCGCTGATCTTTTTCGCTTGCTCGCCAGCATGGCGTTGGTGCTGGCTTTGATGGGCGCATTGCTGTGGGCTTTGCGCCGCTTGCAAGGCCGCATGAACAGCCAAAATCCAGGCCGCCGTTTGCAACTGATCGAAGCCCTGAGCGTGGGCACCCGGCAAAAAATCGCCCTGGTTCGCGTGGGCGAGCGGGAAGTTCTGATCGGCATCAGTGCCGCTCAAATGTGCGCCTTGGCCAGTTGGCCTCAAGGTGCTGATTTAAATCCAACTGTCTCAGAGATTCAAGCTCCAAGTGATCCCAACCATGCTGCGTAAACCCATTGTTCTTGCCAGTTTTTTGATCGCCATCGTTTTGATGGCGTTTCCACTGTTGGCCTCTGCGCAGGGCATTCCCATGATCAACGTCAATGGCGGTGCCAAGGGCGGGGGCACACAGTACAGCTTGACGCTGCAGCTGCTGGCCTTGATGACATCGCTCACGTTGCTGCCATCATTTTTATTGATGATGACCGCCTTTGTGCGCATCATCATTGTGTTGTCAATTTTGCGTCAAGCCTTGGGCACGGGGCAAACACCGCCCAACACGGTTTTGGTGGGCCTGGCTTTGTTCTTAACGCTGTTCATCATGTCGCCTGTTTTGAACGACATTTACACCAACGCTTTGCAGCCTTACATGCAAAACAATTTGTCTTTTGAAAAAGCGCTGGCAGCAGCCGAGGCGCCTTTGCGCGGCTTCATGATCAAGCAAACCCGTGAGGACGACATTGGCCTGTTCATGCAAATGGCCAGCAAGGGCGAGCCCGTCAACGCAGCCGCTGTGCCCTTTTCCACCTTGGTGCCAGCGTTCATCACCTCGGAGTTGAAAAGCGCATTCACCATCGGCTTTTTGATCTACATCCCCTTTGTGGTGATTGATTTGATTGTGGCCAGCGTCTTGATGTCCATGGGCATGATGATGCTCTCGCCCATGATGATCTCGATGCCCTTTAAGCTCATGCTTTTTGTGTTGGTTGACGGCTGGAGCCTGATCTTGGGTTCGCTCGCAGCCAGCTTTGTGACCTAATGCCAGAGCTGGGCGCACTCATTTAAGGACATTCTCCATGGACACCTCCACCGTCGTTGATTTGGGCCGACAAGCCTTGTGGATGACTGTTTTAATTTCCGCCCCTTTGCTGGGCGTGGCACTGGCCGTCGGCTTGGTCATTGGTATATTGCAAGCGGCCACATCGATCAACGAAATGACGCTGAGCTTTATTCCGAAGTTGGCCGCCTTGGCGCTGACTTTGGCCGTGGTGGGCGGCTGGCAGTTGACCACCTTGGTAGATTACACGCGCAGTATTTTTCAGCGCATACCGGGCCTGTTCACCTGAGCCTCAAGCTCAAGTGATCTGATCACACCATGGACATGGCAGCATCTGACTTGATGGCGCGTTTTTACACGCTGCTGTGGCCCATGTTGCGAATTTCGGCACTCTTGGTGGCCGCGCCTATTTTCTCTTTGCGTGCGCTGAATTTGCGCACACGCATTGTGCTGGCCATGTCATTGACTTGGCTGGTTTACCCCATGCACACTTGGCCAGAGATTGACCCACTGTCTCCCGGCGGTTTGCTTGAAATTGTCAACCAACTCATGATCGGTTTGCTCATGGGCTTGATGCTGCAAGTGGTCACCGCCGCCATTGTGGTGGCAGGACAGTCCATTGCCAACGCCATCGGTTTGTCGATGGCCACCATGATCGACCCCAACATGGGCAACGTGCCCGTTATCAGTCAATTTTTATTGGTCATGGGCACCTTGATTTTTGTGGGTTTGGGCGGCCACGCATTGCTTTTGAATTTGGTGGTGGAGAGTTTCAACAGCTTGCCCATTGGCAGCAACCTCATGGGCGAAGCGGCATGGAAGCAATTGGTGGCCTGGAGCTCGATGCTCTTTTTAGGCGCCTTGCTCACTGCCATGCCGGTCATGGTGGCGCTTTTGTTCATCAACATTGGCTTGGGTGTGGCCACCCGCGCTGCGCCCAGTTTGAATATTTTCTCGGTCGGTTTTCCGGCCATGGTGTTTGCCGGTTTTGCCGTGCTGATTCTGGCCTTGCCCAGCATTGGCGCGCGCATTCAATGGCTTTGGATGCAGGGCTTTTTCCAAGTCCGCAGCCTGGTTGGCCTGACCTGATGGAGGCTGCACAACATGGCTGAACACAGCGGCTCCGAAGCCACCGAAGAACCCACGGCGCGAAAACTTCGCAATGCCCGCGATGACGGGCAAGTTGCGCGCTCGGTTGAATTGCCTGCAGCAGCAGTGACCATTGGCGCCATCTTGGTGCTCTACATGGTTGGCAGCACCTTGGTCAGCCGCATTGCCAATTTGTTTGCCCAGGGCTTTCGCTTTGATCGCAAAACTTTAGACAACCCCGATCTCTTGGCCACCACCTTTGCACACCAAATTGGCGAGAGTTTTTTACTGATCGTCCCGGTCATGCTGGTCACCGCCGTGGTGGCTGTTTTGGCCAGCGGGGCTACGGGTGGCTATTTGTTCTCCATCAAAAGCGTCATGCCCAAATTTAGCAAGCTCAGCCCCATGTCAGGCTTTGGCCGCATGTTTGGCTCGCGCGCTGCGGTCGAGTTGCTCAAATCGGTGCTCAAATTCACATTGGTGGCCAGCGTCTTGTGGTTGCTGGTGACCCGTCAAATTGACGCGCTCATGCAGCTGGGCCAAATGGGCCTGGAGCCCGCATTGGCAGCCGCTGGCGCCATGATCGGTGAGTCGGCATTGTGGCTGTCCTTGAGTTTGTTGGTCATTGCATTGATCGATGCCCCCTACCAGCGCTACTCCTTCATCAAACGCATGCGCATGACCAAACAAGAAATCAAAGACGAGATGAAAGACATGGAAGGGCGCCCCGAAGTCAAGGCGCAAATCAGGCAACGCCAGCGCGAGATGGCCAACGCCCGCATGATTCAAAAAGTCAAAGATGCCGACGTCGTGATCACCAACCCAGAGCACTTTGCCGTGGCGCTGTCGTACGACCCTACCGGTGACGGCGCGCCCCTTTTGCTGGCCAAAGGCTCAGACCACATGGCCGCTCGCATTCGCGAAGAAGCGCAAAAAAATGGTGTTGAAATTTTTGCTGCTGCGCCTCTTGCCCGTGCGCTTTACTACAGCACCAAACTCGACCACCCTGTGCCCGAGGCTTTGTATTTGGCTGTGGCACAGGTCATTGCCTATGTCTTTAGTTTGGCCGATGTGCGCCCTGGCGTGACGCCCATGGCCAAGCCTCAACCCAAAGTTCCAAAGTCCATGCAGTTCGATGTCGACGGCAAGTTGGTTTCAACATAAGGTTGCGTGAACATGTCCGGCATATTTTTTCAACCTCTAGACGAACTGCGCATGCATGCATGCGTCAAAGGCTTGAGCCAAGAAGGCATGAGCCTGCTGGTGCACTGCCCACAAGGCGCATTGCTGGGTTACTACGCTGAAATTCTGATGAACAGTTTGCGCGAGGCCATGCCGCGCGGCACCTTGGAGTCGTACTTTCCGACTGACGCAGATTTTCTGATCACGAGCTTCAACCAAATGCTGGCGCAAATGTCGGTCGAAGATGCCATGAAGCCGGGCGACTTGGGTGTGGTCAAAAAAGTCTGGGTGGTCAAAGACGCGCACGCCCTGGAGCTGCATGAACTTCAATTATTAGGGCAATTGGTCGAGCAGTTTCCAGGCTCTCACATTCGCGTTATTTTATTGATCGCAGGCGCTCAGCCTGATGCAGCAGTGGTCCAAGCCATGGGGCGTCGCACGATGCGATGGAACATTGCGCTTCCCAATGCGGCGCAAACCAAATCTTTTTGGACACAAGCCCAAGCACAAGGGAAAATTGACGCCTTGCGCCCCATGCTCGAGCAGCTCAAATTGATGGACCACGTGCCTGCAGCCATGCAGGCGAGCAAGGCTGCTAAGAATGCGGTCCCGAACAAAAAATCGGCTGCGAAACCTGGCGCCAAATCTGCGCCAGGCGCTGCCAAAACAAAAATCATGTGGGGCTTGGGCTTGCTGGTTTTGCTTTTGGCCTGCACCGCCTTTGTGGCTTGGTTGCAACCGGCTGCTTTTGGCTTGGATGCGCTTTTGAATGAAGGCAAAACCAGCAACTCACAGCCGCCACCTGAGCCCGTGAGCGCAGCCGTTGACACGGCGCCTGCGCCTGCCCAAGCGCCAGCAGAGCTTGAAAAACCCGATGAGGTGGCGCAAGCCAAAACCGAGTCTGCGCCATCGCCATCGCCCGCTCCTGCAAACACAGTTGTGGCCAAGCCCACTGCCGCTGAAGACACGGTGGAGTTGCCAGAAGATGCTTTGGCCGGGCGGCGTTGGGCCGAGGCTTTGTCGATCAAAAAAGTCGTCGTCTTGCATGGCAGTTACAAAACTTATGCCATGGCCAAACAAGTCAAAGCCGCCTATCCCGGCATGAAGGCCTCGCACATTGTGCCGATCTACAAACCGGGTGAGCCCTTGGCTTATTTCGTGGTGGCCACGGGCCCGTTTGCCTCCATCGCCGAGGCCGATGAATTTGTCCAACAAAGCATTCTCCCAAGCCCAGGCACAGTGCGCTCCAATCGCAATTTGCAAAGTCGCTTGACGCCCAACCCACGCCCTTAGGAATGATTGACATGACGGATCCTGACATCATTAAATCTGGCGTGCCCGAATTGGTCACTGTGTCCGAGGGCTCGCACAACGCTGTAGGCAAAAAAGGCGAGTTGGGTGAGCCTTCTGTGCGCAAAGTATTGAGCACCGCAGATGGCGAGGCGCACCACTTTGAAAGCGATGAAATCTTAAAAGGTGCTAAAGCACCTGTGCATTCAGACAAAGACTTAACAGCGCACAAAGAAGCCTTGAATTCGGATCACGAACTGACCGGGCACAAACAAGACGCGGCATCCGACCGCGAGTTGACTGCGCCCAATCAATCCATTGCATCCGATCATGAACTGACTGCGCCCAAGCAAAGCGATCAACCCGACAACGAGCTCACTGCTACCAAAGAACGCGTTCAAGCCGAACACGAACTGACGGGCCCCAAGGAAGGCGCCCGCCCTGACAAGGCGCTTCAATCGGCCTCGTTGATCGATCAACTCCAAGCCGTCATTGCCCCCAAGGCAGACTCGCAAGAACCCAGCGAATCCCCCGCCATTGAATCGCATCTCGAGCCCGAGTTGCTAGCGCCACCAGGCGCGCAGGTGGATGACGCCCATGAAGCGCATGACGCCCATGTGGCGCCTAACTTGCCCGATATGGATTTTCCAGCGCGCGTGGTTCATTTGAAAATTGAAAACGATTTGCTGCGCGAACAGTTGACGCAACTCGAAGCCAAGCCATGACCACGACGCCATACCCCGCAACACATCAAGGAGTGCAAGATGAGCACCACGACTGAACACGACGCTGCCACCACAGGTGCAGCAGTCAACACCGCAGAACACGAGACGGCGCATGCGGTACAAGCACATGATCCTGCCACGGAGGCAGTTGCGGCAGACCCAATTGCAGCAGACGAGCACGAACTCGAAGGCTTGAAAATTCTTGCCTTGGATTCAGCCGAACTGGCCACCCGCTCAGCACAATTGGCTGCGAATGCGGGTGAACATTTGAAAAAAGTCACGCACAACTTAGACCTCTCACTGGCCAAGCAAAAAAAGCAAACGCTCATCATGTTTGGTATTGCTGGTTTATTGATGCTGATGGCCGCGGCAGTTTTTGGCGCCATGACTGTGAGCTTGAAATCACGCATCAACTTGCTAGACACCATGGTCTCCGCCGTGGGCAAGCGCGTGGGCGAACTCGACGCATCTTTGGAGCTGGTTGGCTCGGTCAACGAAGCGCTGCAAGAGATGGTGGGCAAACAAGCGGGCATTGCAGACATGCAGACCAAGATTGATGCGCGCATTGACGAGTCCATCAAAAATTCCCAAGGTGTGCCCGAACTCACCGCCAAACAAGTTGACGCCAAGAGTCAAGTTCTGGCCAAACAAGTTCAAGCCCTTGACAGCCGTTTACAAGCCCAAGCCAGTGCCTTGAAATCGATATCTTCCCTCATGCAAGGCATGCAAGGCTCGTTAACTGACAACGGCGGGTTGCGCCGTGAAATGGAAGCCTTGGCCAAAATTCAGCGCGAGCTTCAAAGTGCTGAAGCCAAGGCCAATGCCCAAGCCCAAGCCGCCTCGCTCCAATCGGCCAATGCGGCGGCAGCCGCTGCCGCAGCCGCTGCCGCGAACGCAGCCTCAACAGCCGCTGCAACAGCTGCCTCGAATGCAGCCGCAACGGCAGCCGCCAATGCAGCTGCAGCCAACGCAGTCAAACAGCGTGAGCGCATGGTGCAATATCCAAGGGTTCAATCGCCAGACGCGGCGCCCAGTGGGGCCGGTGGCGTTTTCGGCAGCAAGCCGTCTTGAAGAAAAATTCAGAGCGCTGAATTGAGCACGTTGCCTTGGCGCAAATCGTACTTGTTTAATTTTTCAATCAAGGTCGTGCGCTGCAAGTTCAGCAGTCGCGCGGTTTGAGACACATTGCCATCGGTGCGCTGCAAAGCCTGCAAGATCAAATCGCGCTCGATGTCGGCCAAGCGGTCTTTCAAAGACAAGCCCTCGGGCGGCAAACTGGGCATGCCTTGCGCCAGCATGATGATGTGTTCGACCTCGTTGTGCGGATCCATCGGCGCATCGGGCGAAGGGTTGGCAAAGGGGTTCATGGAATCCGCATTGGCGCTGTCTTGGCCGGTCATTTGAGCCATCGACAAAAGGTCCATGTCAGCGTCTGAGGCGGGCACTGAAGTCAAGCGATCTGCTTGCAAAGCCTGCAAGCCTCTTGGCAGCAACGAGGGTGGCACGGTGTTCAACTTGAGCAGTTGGCCACTGAACAAAGTGCTAAACCGGTCCACCAAATTGGACAACTCGCGCACATTGCCAGGCCACCCATAGTCTTGCAGTGCGGATAAAAAATCAGCCGCAAAAGTGATGGGCGTTTGGCCTTTCATGGCAAAGTGTTCGGCAAAATGCCCCAGCAACGTGGGCACATCTTGGCTGCGCTGGCGCAGCGCTGGCGTGCTCAAGGGCAGCACATTCAATCGGTAATACAAGTCTTCCCGAAAACGCCCAGCCACAATTTCGTGCTCGAGGTCGCGGTGGGTCGCTGCCACCACGCGCACATCTACGGCCACTGACTTGGTGCCGCCCACCGGGTCCACCGAGCGCTCTTGCAAGACGCGCAGCAACTTGACTTGCATGTCCAGCGACAAGTCGCCAATTTCATCGAGAAAAATCGTGCCGCCATGGGCCAGCTCAAACCGACCAATGCGATCGGTCATGGCGCCCGTGAACGAGCCTTTTCGGTGGCCAAACAATTCGCTTTCCACCAACCCTGTCGGAATGGCGGCACAATTGATCGGCACAAAATTGCCCTGACTGCGGTCCGACTGCTCATGCAAGGCACGGGCTACCAGCTCTTTGCCAGTGCCGCTCTCGCCCGTGATCAAAGCCGTGGCGTTGGACGAGGCCACGCGCGCAATCAAATTGCGGATCGCTTGTGCGCTGGGACTGTCGCCGATGAAGGGGTGGGGGACGGGTTTTACAGACATTGAGGTCAAATTGAGCGGGTGCGGTTTACAGGCTTCCATGCACTGGTGTATTCTGCTTTTGTCTATTAAACCCCAAATGTCGGAAAACCGTCAAATTTATCGTAGCCCTTGCACCTCAAGCTTCCCGAGTTGATGCCGATACTGAGCTTGAAGGACTTTGGTGTCCGCCCCTTACAAGGATCTGCACATGAAACGCGTTAAATCTATTTGGCTGGTGCTTGGCTTGCTGGCCCTGACGGGCTGCAAGTCGATCAATTTGTCGGCACTCACCCCCCCGCTCAAAGACACCAGCCCGGTTTCGGCCATGGTGGAAAAGCGTGAAACCCTCACCGCCACAGGCTACGCTGTTGTCAGCGTGCAAAACCACCGCAACCCAGCGCAGCAGCGCCTGCTGGCCATTCGGGCTTCTAAGCTGGACGCCTTTCGCAGCTTGACCGAGCAAGTCTACGGCCAGCAAATGGACGCCAACTCGACCGTGGCCGACATGGTGGTCACCAACGACACCTTCCGCACCAAGGTGGAAGGCGTGATTTATGGCGCCCGTTTGGTCAGCATCACCCCCGTTGGTGAGGACACCTACGAAACCACCCTGTCGCTGGACAGGGAAGTGGTGCAAGACCTGCGGATGTTGTATTTAGGCCAAGTGGCCGTCAGAGGCCGCTGATCATGCTGCGCCGAGTTGGCCCTGCGTTTGTTGTGGGCGGATCTTTCGTGCTCGCCTTGGCGGGTGCGTGGGCGCAAACGCCCATGGGGGGGGTGGCTGCACCAGCGCCGCAACTGACGGCGCAAGACCGGCTCGACGCCATTCGCCAAAGCCTGGTGGATGCCGCCTTGCATTCACCCACCCGTGTCTACACCACCAGCTGGATCGACGGCAACGGCAGCCTGCGTGAGAGCAGCAGCTTTAAGACCGGCATGCAAGTGCGCGGCGTTCGCGTGCTCGCCTATGACCGCGACGACACCGGCCAAGCCAGAGCTCGCCTGCAACTCGCCCCCCCTCCTGAGCCCCAAGCCGCTGCACAGACACCTTGGCAAAAACTCAGCAAATACCTCTCCATGACCTCTTTATGGGGGTCAGATCACAATAAACAATTGTCATCTGACCCCCATAAAGACAGCCCCCAGAAATGCTCGGCTTATGCGCAGCCTGGTGCGGGTTTGCGGCATTTGATCAGTTTGGAGCAGTTCGTCGCAGGTGACACGCACCCGGCTTTGGCGGACGTTTTTTACCAGTTGAGCGACGATCTGCTACTCAACCCTGCGCCGCAAGGCACGCCTTCGCCTTGGCGCATGTTGGCAGCCCAATCGACGGCCTCCATGTCGGCGAGCATGGGCTCTTATGAGCGTGCGCTGACGGGCAGCAAGCCTGAAGTTTTGCCATGGCAAGCCCGTTTGGCCGTGAAAACCGACATGCTGCCAGCCCCCGGTCTGGCCGGCCTTCGGGGCGAGAAGGGCCCCGACATGAACGTCTCCCTGGTCTTGCAAGTCAGCCCCCAAGATGGTCAAAAAGCCGCTTACCAAGAAGTCGCCACTTTGGTCTTGAGCTTGGACATCGACACCTGGAAACAAGCGCGACTGAGCCAAGTCAGCCAACTGGCGCTGAAGGCGCAATTGCAGCAATGGCGCCAAAGCCTGAGCCAATGGATGGCCTGTGAGCCCTTGACCCCGATGGTCACTGCGGTGCAACAGGAACAGGTTCAAATCAATGCCGGCAGTCTGGCCGGCGTGCGAAAAGGTGACGAATGGGTGATTGCCGACCCGGCCCGCTTTCCTGCTCAAATTTTGGCCCGCGATGGCGCGCCTCAAACACTGCTGGCCAAGGTTCAATCAGTCGGCCCCCACGATTCTCAATTATTGGTGCTGGCAGGCCCGGTTCAAGCCGTTCAAGCCCATTGGCGCGCTTGGCCAGCTGAAACCTTGGCCCAAGAACCGCCCATCTTGCCAGCATCAAAGCCGCGCAGTCCCAAACAATAAAGACGCCATGGAGCTCCAAAATGAATCCCTCAAGCCACAAACATGAGTTTGGCGTGCCATTGCTAACAAATGCTGCGATTGCAAGGGCTTGCGCCAGCATGTCGGCTCGCCTTGGTTTGGCTGTGTCCCTTGCCTGCGCCCTGTGCTTGTTGACCAGCCCAAGCGCGCTGGCAGCAGACCCCGCGCCTGCTGCAAATCCATTTGGCGCCAGCCCCAAGCTCTCCGCTGCACCCCCCGATGCCGCCTCCCAAGGCAGCGGAGCCTATAAACTGAGCAAATCACTGACTGTCGACCAATTGGCGCAAACCGTTTTTCCTGACAGCCCCTTGAGCCCTGCCGTTTTGCGCAAGGCCTTACTGGCGGCCAACCCCAAAGTTCTCAATGGCAAGCCAACGCAAAGCCTCAAGGCTGGCACGTCCATTTCGCTGCCTGATCACAGCCAATTGCTGGTTCAAACTTTGACCCCGTTTGCACCCCCTCCCCCCGCACCGATGCCCTGCCCTGCGCCAGCGCCCGTCGCAGTTGCTGCGCCGCCACCTGCGCCGAACGACGCCATAGCGCGCCGCAATTGGGTTCAGTTCCCTTGATCTCTGGGGCAGAGGCGCTTGTTGCGCCCACTCGCATCAACCCCATTTATTTGGAAGGCAAACTGCTGCCCCTGGCGGCCAGCACAGCCGCTGAATTGAACCTGCACGACGGCCAAGTGGTGCAGGCCTTGGTTCGCCTGAGTGGCGACCAACCCACCTTGCTGCTCAAAGGACGCTTGATCGATGGCCCCCCCGCTTCCATGGCGCAGGTGGGCGAATCCATGTGGCTGCGGGTGCAAAGCCGGCCCGAGGGGCCGTGGAACTTGATGCCCGTGCCTGCGCCAGCCGGTTCTGCGGCGCCCATCGCTGTGGGCGGTGGTCTGCCAGCACTTGCCCCAACGCCACTGCTCGGCGACCCCAATGCAGCCCCCGTGGTCTCCCGCATTGCCAACTTACTCTACCGCCCCACAGGCGCTGTGGAGTTGACACAGCTCTACCAACCTGGCACCTTGGACGCCTTGCTGCAAACAGTGCCCCGGCCTGACTTGCAAGCCCAGTGGCGCGGCCTGCAGCTGAGCATGGCCCAGCTCACGCCGGCTGCCTTGCGCCAAGCCATGAACGGCGCCATGGGCGCTGAAGTTTGGCTGGCCCGGGGCCTGCCGCCCATGGCCCAAGATCCCAAGCAATTGCTGCGCAAATTGATCGACGCGATCACGCAATCGCAAGGCGCGGTGATGGACGACCCGAGCATTGAAGGCTTTGAAACCAGCAGCCCCGTCTCCCGCCTGCAAAAGGCGGTGGACGACCTGGAAGCCAGCCAAGTCCAAGCCGTTCAAGCCCAAGCGCAGCGCGAAGTGCTGTTCAGCATGACGCTGCCCTTTGCCGATGCCAACCCGGTCGAGCTGACCATCCGGCGCGGCCCTAAGCAAGACGGCGAGTCGCCCCTGTTGACCATCAACGTGCACTCCAAAAGCGAAGATTTAGGGCCCGTTTGGCTTCAAACTCAACTGCACAGCGCCGAACAAGTGGACTTGATCATGTGGGCTGAGAGTCACGACGTGGTGCAGCAAGCAAGAGAGAAATCAAGCCTGCTGGGCCAAGATTTAGGCGAAGCGGGGCTGACCATGCGCTCGTTTCAAGTGATGCACGGCCCCCGGCCCGCGCAAGCCACTGAATGGACCCCATCTGGCCGCGGCTTGGTGGTGGATGTTTCCGCATGAGCCGCCCCATTCGCAAAGCCGTGGCACTGGCCTATGGCAACCACCCCGTGCCCGTGGTCACCGCCAAAGGTGACGACGACCTGGCCTACCGCATGATCGAGGAAGCGCGCAAACAAGGCGTTTTCATCTCAGAAGACCCCCAGTTGCTGGCACTTCTGAGCCGTTTGAATGTAGAAGACGAAATTCCGCGTGAGCTCTATACCGCCGTGGCGGTGGTTTTATCGTGGGTGTATTGGCTCAAGGGCATGCGCCCGGGCGACGAAAAAGAGGCTCAAACCTCTTGATAACCACGCCCTTTGCTAAAGCGTGCGACTTGCCCCAAACGGTCATAAACCTCGACAGGGCTGCCCGACTCGCCTGTACGCAGGCTGTGCAAGGTGCCGCGTATGGCGTCCAGTTTGCGCTCGATCAGCACGGCGTTGCGCCGGTGCAGGTCGCGGCAATCGATCAACAATTCACGCAATTCTTCCCATTCGGGCAAGTTTTGCAAATCTTCTGCAGAAGGGCACGCCGAGGCCAAAGCGGTCAATAAATCATTTTTTCCAGGTTGCAAGGCCTCAAACTGGTCCAGCTGTTGGCTTTTGAGTGCTTCAAACTCTAAAGCCAGCAGCTGGGCCAGCTGAGATCCCAGTGAAAGTGCAGACTCACTCACTGATCATTTGCTCAATAGCATAGAAGCTCTCGGCAATGCGCCGCGGATCCAATGGGTACTGACCATCGTGAATGGCTTGCTTGATGGAGGCCACTTTAGATTGGTCAAAGCTGGGCTCAGCCATGGCACGGCTTGCCACATTGCTCAGCAGCACTTCGTCGGGGCCGGGTGCACGCGCGCTGGGGCCGGCGGGCGCTGCAGCAGGCGCATCAAGCTTGGTCGATTTGCGCTCCGTTTTTTCCAAAGCGCTGCGCAGACCAGGGTCTGATTGGGCTCGCTGACCATAATTGTTGATGGCATCAGTCATAGAGATCTCTCTTTCTTCGTTCCGTCTACCGGCCTACTTAGGAGGGTTGACATGCTCAGTATCGTCAGCATATTCTAGAACTTGAGCGTATTTTTTCAATTAAATACCTTTTGCCGCATTGGCACCAGTCACCACACCTGTGACCAAGCGCCCGGTTTCTGGGTTTTTAAGGCGAACTTGCTCGCCCAAACGCCCGTCTTGCATGGCCTCCATGCTCACAGTGACCTGAAATCCAGCGCCAGCGCCCATTGTCAACATGACCGATTGGCCTTGTTTGACCAACACCGCCCGGCGGATGTCTGAGCTGCGCATGGGCTGTCCAGCAGGCACGTCTCTGACCAACTCGGCTTGCTGTGCATCTTTGACCGTGCTGAGCCAACTGCTGTCTATGGGGCCGCTTGGGGCTGGCTTTTCTTCAAGCATATCAGCTTGCACCAGCGTGCCGCGCTGCAACAACCGTTTGGTCACCACCACATTTCGGGCAGGGGCCGCAGTTGCGGCGCCGCCAGGCCCCGTCGCTACAGCGCCAGGCGCCGCATTGGAAGGAGCACCAGGCGCCGGCGCGGAGGTTTGGGCCACCACCACCGGCAAAGTCACTTGTAAATAAAGCTGCCAAGCCGGCTCTGCGCAGCGCACGCGCACCGTGCCTTTGGATGAAAACGGGTGGTCAACCTGCAAGGCTTTGTTGCAATGCTGGACTTGAAGGCGAGCGTCCAAAGGGGCAATCACCACCTCCGCTGCCTTGACGCCATGGGTTTGCCCCAGCCACTCGCGCACTTGGGACGCCATGGTCTCTGACGTGGCGGAGCCCGACTGCGCCAAAGCAGGCAAAGCCCAAAAAGCGCTCACAAGCGCTAGGCACACTATTTGCAACCAACTTGTCGCAGGTGTTGAAGTTTTGACACTGAAAGTAAACATGTGAGTACTTCTGCAATAAAGATGCCAAAGCCAAATTAAAAGTTCAGTTTCGCGAAAAAGTGCCCTACCATGAAAATTGACACGCCCAGCCTGACTCCCAGTTTGAATGCCACTGCAGCAAGTGCCCATTCCAATACACAGCCCGCGCCCAGCTCAGACTTTGCCAATGTCTGGGAACAAGCGCAAGCGCCTGACAATGGCTCAGCAAAAGCTCCAGCCCCATCTTCTGCCGCGCCCCAAGCACCAACACCGTCTGCCACCCGCACCACACGCTCTGGCGACACCTTGATAGGCATTGTGCGCGATGAAGCCAAGTCACGTGGCATTTCTTTGAGTGGCTCGCAAGAATACAAATTGGCCATGACCCTGGCCTCAAGCAACGGCATTGCCAACCCGAATCAAATTGCCACAGGCAAACAATTGCAACTGGGCCAACTCAGCGCCCTCCTGGCCGCCCCCTCTTCCTACGGCAGCACCAGCGTAGCGGGCAGCAAGCCGCCCAGTCCAACGGCCAACGTATTACAAAGCACCCCGGCCGCGCAAGCCCTGCAAACCAACAAAGCCATGGCCACGCAGCAAGCGCAGGCCAGCAAGCCAGCAAGCCAGCACCCCGTGCTGGCACAAACTTTGGACCGCGCCGTGGCGCGCGGCTTTATTCCGGGCAACGAAAAGCAAGACGTTTACAACAAAGTCTTGCAAGTTTCCTCGAAGCACCGCTTTGCCCCTGATGACTTTGCTCGCCTGACCCTCATGGAGAGCGACGGCATGAACCCCCAGGCGTCGAACCAGCGTTGCCACGGCATCATTCAATTTTGCGACGGGCCAGACCGCGGCGCTGCAGGCGTAGGCTTTGGCGAAAAGCCCAAAGCCATCTTGGGCCTGAGTGTTTACCAGCAACTGCACTTGGTGGACACCTATTTTGACAAAGTGGGCCTGAAAAAATCGGGCCCCATTCCCTTAGACGAGCTTTATTTGTCCGTGCTGCAGCCCGCAGCGCGCACAGAAACCCGCAGCGAAGCGCCACTGGGCATTCCAGGCAAGCAAGCCAGCAAGCTCTACGAGGGCAGCGATAACCAAGCGCCCATGACGCGATCCTCGATTGTTCAAGGTTTGATGCAAAACACCATGGACCGGCTGGGCAGCAACAGCAACACTTCCCCGCGCGGGCGCTTGCAGTCACAAAAAACGGCGGACTATGAGTCGCTTGAACCCCGCCGCACATGGCAGCGCTGAGCGGCAAACCAAGCGGCAAGACATTGCCGCTGCGCAGACCTGCACAGCCCAAACGTCAAAAAAAACCTGCAAAACCGGCAACAAAAACATGGCACGGGTTTTGCAATCGACTTAACACAAGCGTACTTGAGTGCGCCACGTGTCGGATAACCGGCAAAGAGCAAAGCGAAGAAAGGCCCGTATATGAACATGATCGACAACGCCTTGGGCGTGCATGCACAAGCCCTTGGAGTGCGCAGTCAGCGCATGGAAGTACTCGCACGCAACATTGCCAACGGCGACACCCCTAACTTCAAAGCACGTGATGTTGATTTCAAAACCGTCTTGAGCAGCGCCCAAGAAAGTGCGCTGCAAACGACCAACCGCCAGCACATCAACCGCGCTGACCCAGACACCCCTGACGGTATGTTGTACCGCATACCTTTTGACGTTGCATTTGACGGCAACACCGTTGAGATGAACGTTGAACAAGCCAAGTTCGGTGAAGCTGCTGCGGACTACCAAGCCACATTGAACATCCTGGAAAACCGCATCAGCGGTATCCGTCATGCCCTGCGCGGAGATTAATCATCATGTCATTGCAAAGTATTTTTAACGTTGCGGGCTCTGCGCTGAATGCGCAAACCACGCGCATGAACACCACGGCCTCCAACTTGGCCAATGCGGCCACGGTGGGCGGCTCCGATGGCAACGCCTACCGTGCCAAGCGCGCAGTTTTCAAATCCATTTTGGACGACCAACTGCATGTGACAAACCCCAACACCGGTGGCGTCAAAGTAGAAAAGTTGATGGACGACCCAGCCCCCATTCGAAAAATGTCAGAGCCTGGCAACCCCATGGCCGACAAAGAAGGCTACATCTATTTGTCCAACGTGAACGAGATGACCGAAATGGTGGAAATGATGTCCGCTTCGCGCTCCTATCAAAACAACGTGGAGGTGGTCAACACCGCACGCCAATTGATGATGCGCACCATCGACATCCTCAAAAACTAAACCTGCATTGAGAAATTTTCACCATGATGAACTTGTCAACCAATAACAGTTTGAGCTCTGCCGCCAACACGGTCAATGCAGGCGCGAGCATGAAAGCACCGGCCGGTATCAAAACCACGGTCGATGCAGCCAACGAAGCCTTGACCGCCAATGCCAGCAAAAGCGGCATGGGCCAAAAAGATTTTTTGACACTTTTCACCACACAGCTCAAGTGCCAGGACCCGCTGGACCCCGTCAAGAATGAAGCCTTTGTGGCGCAGCTGGCGCAGTTCTCGCAACTCGAAGCGACCACTTCGATGTCAGAGACATTGAAAACTTTTGTCGACAGCATGTCAGGTGAGCGCATGATGAGCAGCACCAACATGATTGGCAAAACCGTTGCTGTGCCCGATGCCCCTGCGATCTTGAGCGGCGGCAAACCCGCACAAGGCGTGGTCAATTTGCCCACTGGCGCAGAAGGCGTCAAATTTCAGGTGTACAACGACAAAGGCCAATTGGTGGCCACTCAAATCATGGGCGCTCAAAGCATTGGCGACATGCCATGGGTGTGGGACGGCTCGAACGACACGGGCAACATTTTGCCCGACGGCAACTACTTCTTCAAAGCCACTGTGGTCAGCCAAGGCAAGACCACCAACCCATCTGTCAGTGTTTTGTCAACCGTCACAGGCGTGAGCCAAGCATCAGACAAAACCATCTTGCTTGAAGTGGCAGGCGGCAAAAACGTCAAGCTCACCGATGTGCAGCGAATTGGCAGCTAAGCCACTTAGATCACTTCAAAACCGTTTAGAAAACTTTTAACACAAGCGCCCTCAGGAGTTTTACACCATGTCTTTTTATACCTCGCTCACCGGCCTCAATGCTGCCACCGCCATGTTGGGCGTGACCAGCAACAACATCTCCAACGTGGGCACCACCGGTTTCAAGCGATCACGCGCTGACTTTGGCGATATTTTCGCCACATCGCCTTTGCAAAAAGCCTCGTCCACAGTCGGCCAGGGTGTGTCACTCAAGCAAGTGTCCCAAGAGTTTAGCCAGGGCAATATTTCTTTCTCCTCCAACGCGCTGGACTTGGCTGTCACGGGTGACGGCTTCTTCCCCCTGCGCTCGGCTGACGGCTTGCAAGAGGTGTTCACACGAAACGGCTCATTCCTGTTGAACGAGCAGTTCAACGTAGTCAACTCTTCAGGTCAACGCTTGATGGCTGCGACGGTTGACTCAACAGGTAGCGCGAATGTGAACGAACGGGTGGTCTTGACCATTCCCCAAAAAACATCAGGCGATGCCAAGCAAACCTCATTGGTTTCATTGGGCTTGAACTTCCCAGCCGATGCCGGCGTGATCTCCGAAACATTTAACCGCAGCAACCCTGCGACTTACAACAAAAGTACAGCCTTTACCGTGTATGACAACGGTGGCAACGGCTACTTGGCCACCATTTACTACGTTAAAACCGCCAATGCGAATCAGAACTTGCCCTTTAACAAATGGCAAACCCATGTGTTTGTGGGTGAAGACGCGGTGGAAGCCTCTTTGGTGCAATCGACCAATAGCAACGGCGAGAAGTTGTACACCAACCAATACGGTCAGATTCAGCCCTACAGCGTGGTCAAGGACGAATTGACAACGGCCAAAACGCAGTTGTTCTCGCTCGACGAGATGACAGACAAGCGCACTTCTGCTCGCGCAACTGTTTCTGGCATCAACCTGGTGAATACAGATTTAGATTTTACAAACGGCATTGACTTTACGAGTGGTTCCACAGCGAATGCCACCATCACAGCTCTTAAAACCGCAGCCAATGCTGCAGGTTCAACGCAGCTGACAGAGGCCTTCCAAATTGACGTTGACGGTTCAGGAAACCCGATCAAGGTTGATTTAAGTGGCATCTTGAGCAAAGGCTCCCTGACCGGAACCCAACTTGCAGCTGAAGTTACAAATATCTTGAACAGGCAATTTGGCGACGAATCATATTTTAATTTCAGTGGCGCAGGATCCAACTCTTTTTCCATTTCAAGCTCGCGGGTAGCGGGAACACTGACGACGCCTGTCACCATCACTTTAGCGGCCAAGACAACTGGAACTGGCGGCGCATCCGACTCATCTTTGATAAATGATTTAGGCAAAGTCACGATCAGTCAAGCAGTGGCTGAAATGCAGCGCCAACTGGATGCGAGCGCATTGACAGCAACCGATGGAACGGGTAATAAGACAAAAGTTTCATACGACTACGCCACACAAGGCTTTAAGTTTGTAGACACCATCGCCACGAGCGAGGTCGTTTTAAAGTGCGGTGTCTCCAGCTCTGGCGCAGCCATCAAGAACGAAGTGATGGGTCTCATTCCCAACGCACCAGTCACCCTGGTCGAGGGGCTTTATTCAGCCAAAGTCATCCCTAACGGCACCGTGATACGGGCAGCCAGTGAGCAGCGCTATGGCATGACCATGAGCTATGACACTGTGAACAAGATTTTCAGTTTGTCATCGGGCACCACTGGTGATGATTCAAGTATTTCAATTACACGCCCCAGTGCAGCTGCCATGACGCTGTTTGGTTTTTCAAGCGATCCTGTCGTATCCACCGTCAACACATCCGCTATTGCTTTAAGAGGTATTCCTTCTGCGCCTGCAGTTGCCATTGGCGCAACGCCCACCATCAACTTGTCTAACAATTTTGCAGTGGACCCCACCAACAACAAGTTTGTGGTCACTGTCAATGGCGTCAAGGGCACTGTTGTCTTGCCACCAGATCCCAACTATTCTTTGGCAACCTTCATGGCCAAGCTGGAAAAAGGCATCAATTCCATGGGCTCTGACGTGGCAGGTGCTTCCCCCATCACGGTCAACGGCGTTAAAGTGAGTTACGACGCGATTAAAAATAATTTTATCTTTACCACAGGCACCACAGGTTCTGACTCTTTCATCAAAATCTCTGGCAGTTCCAGCTGGGGCTTGGAAACAGTGGAGGCTGGTCGTGGCACCACATCAACTTGGATCAACCCCACACAGCACAAAGACGTTGTCAGCGGTGCATTGCAACCTAAATACATTGACGGCGCTGGTGTTGAAACCACCAACGGTGACGGATTTACAACCCTGCCAGCTTGGTCACCCGTGTTCCTGGACAAAGGCGAACTGACCTTTGACACCGGTGGTAATTTGGTCTCGCCTGTGGAAGGCACGCAGTTGGAAACTGTTTACTTAGCGGGTGGTAAAGGTGCTTTGACCATCAACATTGACTACTCGGCCTCCACGCAGTTCTCTTCTGCCTTTGCTGTTTTGTCGCAGTCGCAAGACGGCGCACCAGAAGGTGACTTGGTGGGCGTGACCATCGGTAACGACGGTTTGGTCAGCGCATCATTCTCAAACGGTTCACAAAAATCTTTGGCCAAAATTTTGTTGGTCAACTTCTCAAGCCCAGTGGGTTTGCGTCAAATTGGTGACTCGAGCTTCTTGTCTTCTGCTGCCTCGGGCAAACCCATCTTGGGCACTGCCGGTAGCGCTGGTTTCGGAACCCTTCGCGCTGGTGCCACAGAACGTGCCAACGTGGACTTGACGCAAGAGTTGGTGGACTTGATCACCGCTCAGCGTAACTTCCAAGCCAACGCCAAAGCCATTGAGACGTCCAGCACGATGACGTCTGCGATCATCAACTTGCGCTCTTAAACCCGCAAGCACCCTAACTGAAAAACATTGAGATAAGCAGGACTTTTCACCATGGACCGCCTAGCCTTTAACGCCTCAGCTGCCATCACGGAGTCGCGCACCGCGATTCACATGACCAACAACGAGTTGGCCAACGTGTCCACGCCTGGCTTTAAACGCAGCTTTGAAGCGGCCATGGCCGGCATCAAAGCTGAAGGCGCTGGTTTTGCTTCACGCGTGCAGCCTCAGGCTTTGAGCGTGGACAACATCATCATGACGCCTGGCACCATGATGGCAACTGGCCAAGATCTGGACATCGCCATGAACGACGCAGCTGTTTTGGGCGTCACAGGTGCAGACGGCACGCTGGCTTTTACACGCCGCGGTGACTTGAGACTGTCTGACAAAGGTGTTTTGGAAATTGGCAACGGCTACATCGTTCGGGGTCAAAGCGGCGGCCCCATCACCATTCCGCCAGGCTTTAAAACAACCATCAATGGCGATGGTTCGGTCTACGCTCAGAACCCCACACAAACTGGTCCTACTGCCTCAGTTTTGATTGATCGCTTGCTGCTGCGTGATTCTTCTGAAGTCAAGCTTGAGCGCCGTGTGGACAGTTTGTTCAAAGTCGCCGGTAAAGAACTAGGCGCTGACATACCCGCTTCAACAGGCAAAAATTTACCCAGTGTTTCTCCCAAGATGCTCGAGGGCAGCAACGTGAATGCATTGTCAGTGATGGTCCGTTTGATGGACTTGAGCCGCACGTTTGAACAAAACGTGAACGTGATCAAAGAGAGCAAGAACGCAGACGAGTCTGGCGCCACCATGATGCGCAACTCCTGAGTTTGACCCGATTAACCCTGAATGAATAACCAAATTTAAAGGAGCTAGCAATGGATGCATCCATGTGGGTGGCCAAAACCGGCCTCGACGCGCAGCAAACGCGCATGAACGTGATTTCCAACAACTTGGCCAACGTCAACACCTCGGGCTTCAAACGCGACCGCGCTGTGTTCGAAGACTTGTTGTACCAAAACATTCGCCAAGCAGGCGGCCAAACTGGCACCAATACACAAGCCCCAACAGGCTTGATGCTGGGCACCGGTGTGCGCGTGGTGGCCACAGAAAAGTTGCATGCACAAGGCAACATGGTCAACACCCAAAACCCTCTTGACCTGGCCATTGCAGGCGAAGGTTTTTTCCAAATTTCTCAGCCCGATGGCACGCTGGCATACACCCGCGACGGCAATTTCAAACTCTCCTCCACAGGGCAGTTGGTCACTTCCGGTGGCGCATTGCTGCAGCCAGCCATCACCATTCCCAACACCGCTTCGAGCGTGACAGTTGGGCGCGATGGCACAGTCTCGATCGAGTTGGCCGCAGGCGGCTCGCAAGTCTTGGGGCAAATTCAAGTGGCACGTTTTGTCAACCCAAGTGGTTTGCAATCCAAGGGGCAAAACCTCATGAAGGAAACCCCTGCCAGCGGCCCCCCTCAGGTGCTGCAGCCCACCGTGGCTGGCGCAGGCTCTTTGATGCAAGGCACCTTGGAAGCCTCCAATGTGAACGTGGTTGAAGAGATGGTCAACATGATTGAAACCCAGCGCGCCTACGAGATCAACTCCAAAGCCATCTCGGCTGTTGACGGCATGCTCAAGTTCGTTAACAACAACCTCTAAAGGCGCGAATCATGAACATTTTTGCAGCTCTGACACCGCGCGCCTCAACGCTGCGCGCAGCAGCCGCTACCAGCTTGGTGTGCGGACTCTCGGCTTGCTCGGTGTTGCCACCTCAAGCCATGTCGCACACGCCACAGTTCGAACCCGTCTACCCCATTGCCAGCGAACGCGCCAAACCAGCCACCGGCGCCATTTATGTCGGCCGCCAAAGTGACAGCTGGTTCGGCAAAGGTCGCAACTTTCAAGTCGGCGACGTGATCACCGTGCTGCTCAATGAATCAACACAAGCCGAGCGCACTCAAAATGCCAACGTCTCGCGCATCTCGAGCAACAGTGTGGTCCCCCCTGGCATGCAAGCCTATGGTGCAGGATTGGGCGGTTTCATGAAGGGTGTCAACCTGCTTGGCGGATCCATTGACAACAAAGGCACAGGCCTGGCTGATCAAAAAGCCACGTTGAGTGGCTCGGTGGCAGTCTCTGTGGTGGAAGTCATGTCCAACGGCAACTTGGTGTTGCGCGGCGAAAAACAACTGGCCCTGACCGAAGGCTCTGAGATCATTCAAGTCGGCGGCATCATTCGCCCCGATGATGTGGCCCCCAACAACACAGTGCAATCGCGCCGCTTGGCCAACGCTCAAATTGCTTACCGCGGTAGCGGTGACTTGGCCAACGCCACGCGTGCAGGCTGGGGCACCAGCGCCCTGATGAAGCTCTGGCCTTTCTGATCCAAATTTCTAATTAAAGTCAAAAAATGAAATCCTGGCACGCCCTCTTTCTCGCGCTGTCTTTGAGCAGCGCCAGCGCCATGGCAGATCGCATCAAAGATCTGACCAGCGTTGCCGCCATGCGCAGCAACCAATTGATTGGTTACGGCTTGGTGGTGGGCCTGAACGGCACCGGCGACGGCTCTGACGTGTCCTTCACTGCACAAAGTATGAAGACCTTGCTCAACCGTTTGGGCGTGAGCTTGGAAGGGCCTTTGTCTGACTTTGAAACCGCCAGCAGCAGCGGCAAAATTGACATCAAAAACGCCGCAGCCGTGATGGTCACTGCCGAGTTGCCTGGCTTTGCCAAGCCCGGCCAAAAAATTGACGTGAACGTCTCTGCCATCGGCAAAGCCTCCAACTTGCGCGGCGGCACTTTACTTTTGAGCAGTTTGCGCGGTGTGGACGGTGAAATTTACGCACTGGCCCAAGGCAACTTGTCTGCCACAGGCATTGACGCTGCAGCAGGCGGATCCAAAGTTGTCGTCGGCGTTCCCACTGCAGGCCGCATTCCAGGCGGCGCCTCAGTTGAGCGCGTGGTGGACACCCCTTTTGACAAAGCCGAGCGTGTGGTTCTGAATGTGCGCGAGAGCGACTTCACCACCACCACCGTGATTGTCAACGCCATCAACAACCGCTTTGGCGCCGATGTGGCACGTGCTTTGGATGGCGTTTCCATCAGCTTGCAAGCCCCGCAAGACTTGAGTCAACGCGTGTCCTTTTTGAGCATGGTCGAGAACATGGACGTGCAACCCGGCGAGCCGCCAGCACGTGTGGTCATCAATGCCCGCACGGGCACTGTGGTGATCAGTCGCAATGTGCGCGTGACCGCTGCAGCCGTCTCTCACGGCAGCATTTCGGTGGCCATTTCAGCCACCAATGAAGTCTCGCAACCTTCGCCATTCAGCCAAGGCGTGACCACACCGGTTCAAGACGCTGAGATCAAAGTCACTGAGGCCAACAAGCCCATGTTCTTGTTCACCCCTGGTGTAGACCTGCGTCAAATCGTGGACGCCGTGAACCAAGTGGGCGCATCGCCTTCGTCATTGATTGCCATTTTGGAAGCACTCAAAAGCTCTGGCAGTTTGCGCGCCGAGTTGGTGGTAATTTAAACCACACCACCTGAAGAAAACACCATGGAACCGACCTCCATCAACAGCACCCGCACTTACTTGGACTTTGACGGCCTGGCCCAACTCAAAGGCCAAGCGCGTCAAGATGCCAAAGCTGCAACGCGCGAGACTGCGCAGCAGTTTGAAGCCTTGTTTTTGCAAATGATGATGAAGTCCATGCGTGAGTCTGTGATCAAAGACGATTCCATAGAAAATAAAACCATTGACACCTACGAGTCGATGTTCGACAAAGAAGTGTCCTTGCAAATGGCCAAACGCAACAGCGTAGGCCTGGCTGACATGCTGGTCAAAAACCTCGAAGCCCAGCAAGCGGCCAGTGTGAGCACGGCTGAAATTTTGAAGATGCGCCAAGAAGGCGGCTTGCCTCCAGCCAAAGCCATCAGCTTGAACCCCAAAGTTGTTAGCATGCCTTTAGAGCAAGCCAACAAACCCGTCTTTAACCTGCCCAAGCCCGGCGCCATTCCCTTGAACTTAGGGCCCATGCTCCTTGACAGGAGTGGCACATGACCGATCTTGTCGGCGTTGCCTCCAACGCGGTTTCTTCCTACCAGCGTGCCTTGGGCACCATCAGCAACAACATTGCCAATGTGGCCACCGATGGCTACTCACGGCAAGAAGTGGTGCTGCAAGCCAATCCTGCTTCCAAAGTGGGCAATGTGTATTTGGGCACCGGTGTCATGGTCGATCGCATTCAGCGTCAGTACGACACCTTTGTGGAGTCCAACCTGCGCAACAGCAACAGCGACTTGGCCAGCCAAGAGCCCATGGTCAATTACGCCAACCGCGTGATCGACATCATGGGCGGCCCTTCCATGGGTTTGAGCAGCGCGCTGGATCAGTTCTTTGGCTCAGCTCGAAATGTATCGTCAGACCCCGCCTCCAGCGTGCTGCGCGGCAGCTTTGTGCGAGATGCAGAAAACTTGGCCACTCGCTTTGGGCAGTTATCTTCGCAACTCGATTTGGTGCAAAACGAAACTGGCCAGATGGTTGAAGGCTATGTCAACGACATGAACACCGCGATCTCACAGTTGGCTGAGATCAACACCCAACTGACCAAACAAAAAAACGTCTCGGCGCAGCCACCCGATTTGCTAGACCAACGTGACAAGTTGCTCAAAGATCTCTCGGGCTACGCGCATGTCAATACTTTCTTCAGTGAGAACGGCTCTGTCACGGTCAGCCTTGGCCCGTCGATCACACGCGATGTGATTGTGGACGGCAGCAAGTCCTACCGCATTGGCGCAAACTTCAATGCGGCATCACCCGAAAAAGTCAGCTTGGTGATCGACCCCTATGGCAACGCCTCTCCCCTGACAGCGTTGACCAGCGGCAAACTCGCTGGCATCATGAGCTTTAGAGAACAAGTCTTGGGCAGCAGCAGAAGCGCCTTGGACACCCTGGCCACCAAAGTCACCAGCGAAGTCAACAGCCTGCATGAAGGCGGCATCGACGCTTATGGCAACGCAGGCGTGGCCCTGTTCAGCATTGACAGCGCAGGCACCAGCTTGGCTGGCACCATGAAAGTTGCATTCACCGACCCCTTGCGCGTGGCCGCAGCCGCGCAGTTTCGCGTGGTGGAGGCCTCGAACAACACTGGCGGTGTGGATGCCAGCGTGGCCTACACCCCGCCTGTCAACACTGGCCCCAAAGCTCTGAATGAAGCTTTGATCAACAACCCCAGTGCCAGCGCAGCACTGAGCCTTCACGTTTCAGCCAGCCGGCCTGTAGGGGCTGTGGCCACGATTCCCAATGGCTTGCAAGATGTCAGCATCTTGATGGGCGGCGCATCTGAGGGGCAACAACTTCAGGTCTTCACGCGCGACGGCCGCCAAATCATAGGTGCTGCCATCGACTCCAGCGTGCAAGGGCAATTGATGTCCGAGGCCAACGGCTTTGCCCCCCATGCCGAGTACAGCAGTGAATACTTGAATGTCAACGGTGCCTCTGCCTACAAAGACTTGAGCGTGTTCTACGGTGCCAAAGCCGATGTGCGTCAAGAGATGCAGTGGGACTTGAGCGACAACGATCCAGCCAAACACACCGCCACTGCTTCAAAAGCTTTGCCTGCAGTGCTTGAAGGCTCTCGCATGCTCGATGGCGCGAGCTCTGTCAGCAGCGGCATGTTCACTTTGAACGGCGTGAGTTTGGGCGAGGTATTTCCAGTCAACGGCGAATCACTTCAAGCCAGCGATTTGAAAACTTGGATAGAACAAACTCGAACAGACAGCAGTGAACTGTCAGTCAATTTGAATGACATCACGGTCAGCGCAACCAACGAAATCAAAATTCTCCCAAGCAAAGTTGATTTGACTTTGTCGATCTACCTGCGAAGCAGCTCAGGCTCCGAAGTCGAAATTGCCCCTCCAGAAGGCGGCTTTGCCAATGTTCAAGATTTGGCCAACGCCATCAATGCGAACAGTGAGACAACCCAAGTCTTTGCGTATGAGTCGAGCAGCGGCGAATTGGTCTTAACCAATGCGCCCGGCAAGGAAGGCGAAGACATCATCATCGGCGCAAACCCTGTGCCCAATGCCCTTGGCCTGCCAGCGGGCACCTACAAAGGTCAAATCAGCATCACCCGCAACTTAGACGCGGGCACAAACACCCCTGTGGAGCTGGGCTTTGGCACAGGCACCCCCGCCGATCTTGCCAAACTGGGCTTCAGAACCGGCGCCTACCTCCAAGGTTCGCCCAATGAAGATCTACTGGTGTTTGTGACCGGCAGCGGCGATGCCAAGATCAGCGCCTCCTACAGCGGCGCACCTGTCGATGCCAAGCAAGCCATGCGCAGCCAACCACTGCAAATTCGCTTTGACTCGGCAACGCACTACAGCATCACCGACACCGCCACACAAACCGTGGTGGCCCAGCGCAGCTTTGACCCCACTCAAAACGATTTGAGCATTGCTTACCAGGGTTTGAAGATTTCATTTTCAAGCCCCCCCAAAACGGGCGACATCTACACCGTAGACGGCAACCGAGACGGCACGGGCAACAACGAAAACATGTTGGCTTTGGCCTCGCTGGAGAGCAAAGGCGTCATGGGCGGAGGCAAAACATTGGGCGCCGCTTACATCGATCACGTCAACGACATGGGCAACATCGCGCGCCAAGCGGCCATCTCGCAGTCTGCTTTGCAAGTGGTGTACGACCAAGCCGTCACTGCACGTGACGAAGTCTCCGGCGTGAGCCTGGACCAAGAAGCCGCTGACTTGATTCGCTTTCAACAAGCCTACCAAGCGGCCGCCAAAATTTTGCAAGTGGCCAGCCAACTGTTTGACAGTGTGTTGCAAGTTCGCTAAGCCCTAGTCAAATATTCAGGACCTCATCATGAAAATCTCTACCCACTTGATGTTTGACAGAGCCACGCAGCAAATGAGCGCGTCTCAAACCAAGCTGGCCCAATCACAAGCGCAATTGGCGCAGGGCAAACAAATCGTCAACCCCAGTGACGCGCCCGATCAAGCTTCCACTGTGCAGCGGCTGAAATCAATTTTGACGCGCCAAGACAGTTACCAAACTGCACTGAACTCGGTCAAAAATCGTTTGCTAGGCGAGGACAGCACACTGCAAAGCGTGAGCGACTTGCTGGTGCGCTCCAAAGAAGTTGCTGTGCAATCGGCCAACGACACCTTGAGCCCCGCCAACCGCAAAGCCTTGGCCGTTGAGCTGCAAAGCCTGCGCGACCAAATGCTCAGCTTGGCCAACACCAAAGACAGCAGCGGCAACTACCTGTTTGCTGGCAGCCGCGTGACCGCGCCGCCTTTTGTCTCTGTGGCCGGCCTCAGCCCCCAATACAAGGGTGACCAAACCCGCATGAGTGTGGCCGTGGGCGAGAACCGCACCATGCCCATGAACCGCACAGGCACCGACGCGTTCGTGACCGTCAACCGGACCGACAGCAACGCTCAAACAACGGGCGTGGGTTATTTCCAAGTCATGGACGACTTGATCAATGGCGTCAACAACTCCGACCACCCCAGCATGAAGCGCGGCATTGGCGAGATGGACAATTTGCTAGAAGGCCTGACCATGGCTCAAGCCAACGTGGGCTCTGGCCTCAAAGGCATCGACCAGCAAACCGGCGTGATCGAGGACACCGTGTTGAATTTAAAAACCACGCTGTCTTCTGTGGAAGACTTGGACTACGCCAGCGCCATCACGAAGATGAACCAACAAATGCTGAGCTTGGAAGCTGCCCAAAGCAGCTTTGCCAAGATCAGTCAGTTGAACTTGTTCAACTACATCAAATAAACATGACCCTCAACTGCGGCGGAGCCCCTCATGACCACTGACACAATCAGCGCACTGGGCGCAGGCTCCGGTGTGGACGTTAAAGCTTTGGCCACCAGTTTGGTCGACGCCGAACGAGCACCGCGCAAAACCGCCATTGAAAAGAAGATCACCAGCTCCGAAAGCGGTATCTCTGGTTACTCGGCCATCAAATTTGTGTTGGGCGATTTGAAAACCGCCTTTGACAACCTCAAAGACCAAAGCGATTTCAACAGCATCACACCGCGCGTGAGCCAGTCCTCTGCCATTTCAGTCACCGCCAGCGCCACTGCCAGCGCAGGCAGTCATGTCGTGAGCGTCACCAATTTGGCCAAACCGCAGCGCAGTATTTCCGGCTCCAACGCTGCTGGCTTTGCCGCGGCCAACACCCAACTCAACGCTGGCGCGGCTTTCAGCCTGGTACTGTCCAAAGGCAATGGCGCCGCACCGGTTAAAACTTTCCAAGCAGGCACGCCAGACATTGCAGACCCCGTCACAGCCGGCACCCCCTCCACCGCCACCCTCACCTTTTCTGCCATGGCCAAAGGCCAAGCCGTCACGGTGAATGGTTTGACTTTCACGGCCACCAAGGCCGTGACCGCCAGCGATGTGGGCGAGATATTTGCCAACCTAGACAGCAATGTTCAAACCTCTAGCTTGAACACTTCACTTGCAAGTTGGGGCACTTTTTCTGGCAGCTTTGCTGCAGGCTACGCATCTGGCACCAACACGGCAGGCATGGTGGTTTTGACATCGAGCAGCAATGGCGCACCCGACATTGCCCAGCCCACCACCGTTGACACCACGCCCTCGACCATCTCGGTGGCGGCCAATGCCAGCACACCTGCTGGGGTGGTTGCGGCCATCAATGCGGCCAATGTGGGCATTTCAGCCCAACTCATCAATACTGGCAATGCGGCTGCGCCCTACCGCATCATGGTCACAGGTGCTTCAGGCACCAGCAACAGCTTTACCCTGACCAGCCAAACCGCAGCAGGCGGGGCAGTAGCCAGCCTGGACTTTGGCAGCAAACTCCAATCTGCAGAAAATGCAGCTTTAACAGTAGACGGTGTGCCCATCGTTTCCAGCAGCAACAGCGTGACCGACGCCATTGCAGGCACCACCCTCGAGTTATTCACGACCACCACCGGCGCCGGCGCCAACATCGATTTGTCGCGCGATACCAGCACATTCAAAAGCAAAGTGGATGCCCTGGTCACCGCCTACAACGACGCCAGCAGCATGCTTGGCGTGGTCTCCGATCCAAAATCCACAGTCACCACTTACGGCGCCACGCTGGTGGGCAACTCCATTGTGAACAGCGTGCGCAGCCAAATGCGCTCCATGATCACAAGCTCTTCCGATGCGCCCTCAGGCGGTTTAACGGCTTTAAGAGATTTGGGTTTGTCCATCTCTGCCTCTGGCACGCTGGAGCTCGACGCCACCAAACTCGAGAGCGTGCTCAAAACCAATTTTGACGGCGCAGTGACTTTGCTCACCGCCAACCGAGAAAATCAAAGCAAAGCCAGCGTTGCAACCCGCGGCGTTGCCGGTGCGGCTTCGAAAAAGCTAACCGACTTGCTCGACCCAAGCAACGCCTTGACCACGCAAAGCACCGGCTTGACCACCAAGATCACGGCCTACAAAAAGGAGTTGGCCGATCTGGAAACCCGCATGACCACATTGCTAGCGCGCTACAACAAGCAATTCTCCGCCATGGAATCCTTGGTGGGCGAGACCAAAACCCTCAAAACTGGCCTGACCAGCACCTTTGACGGCATGATGGCCAGTTACACCAAATAGTAAACTTTTGTGGGCAAAACGCCCATGAAACTTAAGTTTTGCTGAGCTTCATCCAGCAGCAGCGGCAACTAATTGCCGAAAGCGGCAACTATTTTCCTCAAGTTTTGCCAAGTCTTGCCGATTCCCCCATTACTGAACTTCTTTTGTGGCTTTAAAGGCCCAAAAGACCGTTTGTATTCGGCTTGTTCAGCATTCTTTTGAAACAAGGAGGGCCATTTATGAGCTCAACAATCGGCAACATTGCTGCTGGAGGTGCCGGTGTCGCAGGAATGCGCCCACCACGCCCGTCAGTACCGGTGAACCCGCACCCCGCAGCGCCTGTGCAAGCAGACCAATCCCCCAAAGTCGTTGCCCCTAAACCAGTGGCAATTCAATTCAACCCAGCCGAGGTCAGACAAAACCTGAAGGAAGCCGTGAGTCTATTGAATCAACAAATGGCCGCCACCAACCGCGGCCTGGGCTTTCGCATGGACGACATCATGAACACCCCCGTCGTCACGGTTCGAAGCGACCAAACGGGTGAAGTCGTCCGCCAAATTCCCAATGAAGTTGTGGTGCGCGTTGCCCACAACATTGAGAAGGTCAAGGGTTTGTTTTTCAACGGCAAAGCATAAGTTTGCCACTGCACCATCAAATATTCAATTTAAAGGAGTCGATACATGTCAGTCATTAACACCAACGTCAGCGCCATTGCAGCTCAAAATTCTTTGCGCACAACCGGCCTGAACCAATCCACCGCCATGGAGCGTTTGTCTTCAGGCATCCGCATCAACTCGGCCAAAGACGACGCTGCTGGCCTGGCCATCAGCACCCGCATGACAGCCAACATCCGCGGCTTGGCAGCTGCCATTC
>CAIQBO010000043.1 GCA_903870145.1 uncultured Burkholderiales bacterium
CTTCATGCACGCGCGCCGCGTGCAAATGCAGCGCCGCCTGGGGGTAGCGCGCTTGAATCAAGGGCAAAGCGGCCAAGCCCGATCGCAGTGGCTCCCACATGGCCCAAGAAGCGGGGTTCAGCCGAATGAAATCCAAACGCTCTTGCATGCGCTTGGCCACTTCATCGTGCAGCCAAGGCGAGGCCAGGGCCTGCCCCTTTGGAGGCAAAGGCATGGCGGCCCAGCGCACGGCCGCCACGGGGTCCAGGGTAGGGGGGCGCTCAGTCGGCATTTGCAAGCTGGGGGTTGGATCGCACGCAGTATATTGATTTCATGTTCTCCCGATTGTGGCCCAGGTCATGGGCTTGGCGCGCATTGCCCAGCCAATGCCAGGTCTGCAAAGCCTGGCCCTCCCAGCCACTTTGCGATCTTTGCGTGGCGCGGTTTGGCGCTCCCGTGCCGCGCTGCTGGCGCTGTGCCGCGCCCTTGACAGCAGCCATTTCAGGGGCTCAAACCTGCGCCCAAGTGGCCCTTTGTTCCGAGTGCACCCAACACCCGCCGCTGCTGGACGCCTGCTGGGCCGCCACATCCTATGACTGGCCTTGGGCCGACGTGATTGCCAGCCTCAAATTCAGGCAGCAACCGAGTTGGGCGCGCAGCATGGCGCAGTTGATGCGAAGCACCCCTTGGGTGGCCGATGCGCTGTGGCAAGCCGATTGTTTGCTGCCCATGCCTTTGTCAAGGCAACGCTTGGCAGAGCGCGGTTTCAACCAAGCACTGCTCTTATGCCAATGCCTGGCGCCTGCCAAAACACAAGCCCACAGCTTGCTCAAAATGCGTCACACCCCCGCGCAAAGCCAACTCAAGCGCGAGGAGCGTTTGCTCAATTTGAAGGGCGCCTTGGTGCTTGACCCCTTGCGCGCGCCGGCCTTGCGCGGCAAGCGGGTGATCTTGGTCGACGATGTCATGACCAGCGGCGCCACCTTGAACACCGCAGCTCTTGTGCTCAAGCAAGCCGGCGCAGCGCATGTGGCCGGTTTGGTCTTCGCGCGCACCGAGGCCGGCGCACACGACGCCCCTGTGGCCAACTCACAGCACAATACGGGCTATGTTCCATATCATTTTGGTTGAGCCTGAAATCCCTCCCAACACAGGCAACGTGATCCGCTTGGCGGCCAACACGGGCTGCACTTTGCACTTGATCGAGCCGCTGGGTTTTTCCATGGAGGACAAACACATGCGCCGCGCCGGCTTGGATTACCACGAGTATGCGCAAGTCAAACGTCACGCCGATTGGTCCTCTTTTTTGCAGCAAGAAAATCCAGACCCCCAGCGCATGTTTGCACTGACCACCAAGGGCTCACGCCTGGTGCATGAGGCCAGCTTCAAGGCAGGCGACTGGTTGGTGTTTGGCGCTGAAACGCGGGGCTTATCGCCACCACTGCGCGAAAGTTTTGCGCCCCAAAATCAACTCAAACTGCCCATGCTAGCGGGCCAGCGCAGTTTGAACTTGTCCAACAGCGTGGCCGTCACAGTCTATGAAGCATGGCGGCAAAACAGTTTTGCCAAGCCCATGTCTCAAGCGTAATAACGCGCCAAAGACTCCGCCACGCAACTGGGTTTGCTCACGCCTTCCCGCTCAATGGTCACTTCCCACGCGAACTGCGTGCCGTTGCCTTCTAGCGGTGTGGCTGACAACAACTTAAAGTGCCCGCGCAAGCGACTGCCCACCGGCACAGGCGACATGAAACGAACTTTGTTCAGACCGTAATTCACACCCATGCGAACTTGCTCAATTTGCATGGCACTTTGTGAGAATTGAGGGATCAAAGAAAGAGTTAAAAAACCATGGGCAATGGTCGCACCGAAAGGGCCTGCCTTGGCTTTTTCAACATCGATGTGAATCCATTGATGGTCGCCCGTAGCCTGTGCAAATTGGTTGACTTGCTCTTGCGTGATGGTCAACCAAGGGCTGGTGGCCACTTCTTGGCCCACGCAGTTGGCCAAGTCTTGAATCGTTGAAAATATTTTCATATCTTTGATCCGCGATCAAACGCGCTCCAAAATCAGCGCAATGCCTTGGCCCACACCAATGCACATGGTGCACAAGGCGTAACGCCCTCCCGTGGCGTGCAAGCGGTTAACGGCTGTCGTTGCCAAGCGCGCACCCGATGCACCCAAAGGGTGGCCCAGTGCAATCGCGCCGCCCCATGCGTTGACGCGCGCGTCGTCGTCTTTCAAACCGAGCATGCGCATCACGGCCAAGCCTTGCGCGGCAAACGCTTCGTTCAACTCAATCACATCAATTTGCTCCAAGCTCAATCCGGTTTGAGCCAATACTTTGAGCGTGGCAGGCGCTGGGCCAATGCCCATCACGCGGGGCGCTACGCCTGCCGTGGCCATGCCCACCACACGGGCTTTGGGCGTCAATCCGTACTTGGCAGCGTTGGCCTCATTGGCCAAGAGCAATGCGCATGCACCATCGTTGACACCGCTGGCATTGCCGGCTGTGACCGTGCCATCGGGGCGCACCACACCTTTGAGTTTGGCCAGTGATTCCAAGCTGGTCTCGCGCGGGTGTTCGTCGGTGTCGACCACAACAGCGTCGCCCTTTTTCTGCGGGATGCTCACCGCTATGATCTCGCGCGTCAAATGGCCAGCCTTTTGCGCTGCCACGGCCTTCATTTGACTGGCCAAGGCCATGCGGTCTTGCGCTTCTCGTTCAATCTTGTACTGGGCAGCAACGTTCTCTGCGGTCTCGGGCATCGAGTCCACGCCGTATTTTTCTTTCATCAACTTGTTGATGAAGCGCCAACCTATGGTGGTGTCGTAGACCGCATTGGCTCGGCCAAACGCGGTCTCTGCTTTGGGCATGACAAAAGGCGCGCGGCTCATGCTTTCAACACCGCCCGCAATCATCAAGCTGGCCTCACCCGATTTGATGGCGCGCGCTGCAGTGCCCACAGCGTCCAGGCCCGAGCCGCACAAGCGGTTCAAGGTGGCGCCCGGCACCTCGATGGGCAAGCCGGCCAACAAACTGCTCATGTGCGCCACGTTGCGGTTGTCTTCGCCGGCTTGATTGGCATTGCCATACAAGACATCGGTCAGTGCAGCCCAATCGACTTGCGGGTTGCGCGCCATGAGCGCGCGAATCGGAATGGCGCCTAAATCGTCGGTGCGAATGCTCGACAAGGCCCCCGCGTAACGACCGAAAGGCGTGCGAATCGCGTCACAAATGAAGGCTTGCGTCATGGGGGTGCTCATCGGTGGGCCTTTGAAGTGTTTTTTGATCGGGAATTATGCAATAAAGAGCCATCGTGCGTGGTGACACGCCATGAGCGCGACTGGGCGACAATCAGGCCATGTTAATTCAACCCTCACAAGCCGATGTTCGGCGATTTTTTTGTGGTGTCCTCACCAAATCTCGCGCCGGCGCTGCGCTCGAACCCATTGAGATTTTAGCCAGTCAGTGGATCGATGAGCACCCCGAGTACCACGCAGAGTTGTCCGATGTTGACGCCGCATTGGCCCGCATGCTGGAAGTAAACCCAGCACGTGAAAGCCCCTTCTTGCACTTGTCAATGCATTTGTCGATCAGCGAGCAGTGCAGCATTGACCAGCCCCGCGGTATTCGGCAAGCGGTGGAGTTGCTCAGCCACAAACGCCAGTCTTTGCACGAGGCACACCACCAAGCCATGGAGTGCTTGGGCCGCATGATCTACGAAAGCCAACAAGCCGGTCGCATGCCTGATGGCCAAGCCTATATGGATTGCGTGCAACGCCACGCCACCCGAGACTGATGTGCTTCAGCGGAACTTCGATTGCGGCACTGTTTTGAGTTCGGAGTCCAAAGAGCCCACATAGGCCGACAAAGTCTTCAACTCGGC
>CAIQBO010000044.1 GCA_903870145.1 uncultured Burkholderiales bacterium
GACGGTTTGGCTTGCTGGTACTCGCATGCCAATACTTTACTGTCACTTTTAGAAAAAATCAACCAGTGGCAGGCTTAATATTCGTGTAATAACCGTGTAATTAAAAAATCAAATAAAAACAACGATTTAAGTCGTTGTTTTTAAAGGGGTTTTGGCTCCTCGACCTGGGCTCGAACCAGGGACCTACGGATTAACAGTCCGGCGCTCTACCAACTGAGCTATCGAGGAATATATTGGTTTTACTTGCAAGAAACATGCTCGAGGGATGTCACCTTTGCGGGCTTACTCCTGGCTGTTTAAGCGGGTTTTGCATTGTAGCAAAAAAAACATGTCACCCAAATAGGGGCAGTGTTTTGTATTCAATGTGAACAAAAGATGGGGGGTAAGTGCACAGCCGCCAAACTTCTTGGCGTTTTGAGGTGTTCTGTAGGGGGTTAAAGCGCTAAGAATCTGGACGCTTTGTCACTCTGGACGGTAGGGGTGCTCTGGACGCTCCATAAACCAAAATATTGGGTCTGTTGCTGGATTACAGGGTCAAGACCAGCAATGCCAGCCATAGGTTTAACATCATGCGATTAAATAAAAGGAGTTCGTATGGGTAATGAAGTCATTGCGATATTTGCAGCTGGCGTAATCGCTTGTTTGGCCATGGATTTTTGGCAGCAAATATTAAAGCGCTGGACTGGTATACCTGCCACCAACTGGGCCATGGTGGGTCGATGGTTTGTTCTTACTTTGAAAAGAAGAACCATGTATCACGCAACCATTGATAACGAACCTCCATTTGCCAACGAATTGCCGCTTGGTTGGATCGTGCATTACTGCGTCAGCATGATCTATGCACTTATTTATTGGATGCTGATGCGTCAAGGGATCGTCCAACCAACGCTTGCCGATGGTTTTGTATTTGGCGCCGCCAGTGTGGTGGTTCCTTGGTTTTATTTCATGCCGTGCATGGGCAAGGGCATCATGGGAAAATTCACTCCTAACCCCTTGAAGACTTGTTTGATTTCTTTGTCCAGCCACTTGGTATTTGGCACTGCAATGGCTTTAGGATTTGCATGGGCACATCAGTGAGGTGGGCCCCACGAGCAAGATAAATTTGTTGCCAGTTCAAGCCGCACTCAGCTTTCATGCAGCTGTTCGGCCCTGCCCAATTAAGATGTCAGTGACTTTGGTAAGGTCAGCTCCCATAAAGTGGGGTCGAGGCCCGATTGCTTCATAGGGGAGATTTTGGCGGTTCACCCACAAGGTGTTAAACCCATACCAAGTAGCACCCAAAGCGTCCCAAGCGTTGCTAGATACAAACAACACTTCTTCCTTGCCAACTGGAATGCTTGCTTGCACCAATCCATAACTCTCGGGTGCCGTCTTGAAGAGGCCAATACGATCAACCGAGATGACGTGGTCTAACAAGTCCGTCATTCCAGCGTTTAAAACTGCTGCTGTCAACATGTCGGGGCTTCCATTTGAAAGGATTGCAGTTGTCAATCCGCTGCCGCGAATTTGTCGCATCACTTCTAAATTTTCTGCGAAAGGTGTCAAGTGTGCGTATTGCTGCATCAAGGCCTCAACACTGTTGCCGCTTCGGTCGAGTTTCAATCGATCCAGGACGTATTCCAAGGCCAAGCGAGTTAACTCCCAAAATGGCTGGTAGTACTTGCTGCCTGTTGGGTTGTGTGGGTCAGACTGGGTGATCAAGCGGGTATATTCAATTTGCTTTTCGCGCCACATCACAGCGATGTTGCTGCCCTGCGATGGGTAGAGCTGCTCGGCCAATGCTTGAATCGAATACACATCGAACAAGGTGCCGTAAGCATCAAACACAACAGCTTTGATTTTCATAAAAATAGGCCCAATAATGTCAAACCAAGAGACTATATCGCTTTGGAAAAATCAGCGCGATGAATGGATGAGGTGCTACAGATAATTTGTCGCCTGAGTAATGCCAACCCCCGCTAGCGCGCAAACCGCAATGACATGAATCACATTGCGCTTGTATTTAAAAAGTGCAACCGCGGCGGCCAGCGCAATCAAGGCCGATGGCAAATCAAATGCACCTTGCCAACCGTGCGGCCATAACACCTGGTAGCCAAAGAACAATGCTAAATTCAAAATAACGCCGACCACGGCGGCGGTGATCGCAGTCAAAGGTGCTGTGAACTTCAATTCGTTGTGCGTGCTCTCGACCAAGGGGCCTCCTGCCAAAATGAATATGAAAGATGGCAAAAAAGTAAACCAAGTCACCAAACAAGCGGCAGCAGCGCCAGCTAGAAACAAACTCTCAGGACCCAGTGCGGCTTTAACGTAGCCACCTACAAAACCCACAAAGGCAACCACCATGATGAGTGGGCCAGGTGTTGACTCACCCAGTGCCAAACCGTCCATCATTTGTGCGGGCGTGACCCAAGCGTACTGATCGACCGCACCTTGATAAACATAGGGCAGCACAGCGTAGGCGCCACCGAAGGTCAGCATCGCCGCTTGAGTGAAGAACCAACTCATTTGCGTCAGGGTATGGTCCCACCCAAAGTTCAAGACCAACCAACCCATGGGAACAAGCCAGAGCACTGCGCCAATCACGGCGACTTGAATCAATCGACGCCACTTGAACACGGCGTGCTCTGGGGTGGGCGTTTCGTCGTCGATCAGCGCAGCGCCAAAGGACTTTTCTGTGTGGCCATGTGAGCCGCTCATCTGGAAAATATCAGGTCTAACGCGACCACCCAGCATGCCAATGACTGCGGCGCTCAGAACGATCAAGGGAAAGGGCACGTGCAGTGCAAAGATCGCAACAAAACTGGCAACGGCAATGGCCCACAAGAGATTGTTTTTCAGTGCCCGCGAGCCGATGCGGTGCGCCGCTTGCACCACAATGGCCGTGACAGCGGGCTTGATGCCATAGAACATACCGGCCACCCATGCCACTTGTCCAAAGGCAACATAGACCCACGACAGTGCAATCATGATGAGCAAGGAGGGCAGCACGAACAAAGCGCCAGCAGCGATGCCTCCGCGTGTTTTGTGCATCAACCAGCCGATGTAGGTGGCCAATTGCTGAGCTTCAGGCCCAGGCAAGACCATGCAGTAATTCAATGCGTGCAGGAATCGTTTTTCTGAGATCCAGCGCCGTCGTACCACCAACTCCTCGTGCATGATGGCAATTTGCCCCGCAGGCCCACCAAAGCTGATAAAGCCCAGTTTGAGCCAAAAGCCAAGGGCTTGCGTGAAGCTGATGGGTGCGGGTGGGTTCATTAAAAAAGTGTTCTGACGGACAGCCTTAAATTTCTAGGAGCGCCTGCATACAAATAGTAGTGGCCAAACTGCTTGGGGGACTCTCGCCAGTAACTTTTGTTGGCTGCATTTTCCAGAGCCAATGTCCACTCGGTAATTTGTTCACCCATGCGCGCAGTGTAATGGGCTGCCAGGTCGGTGTGGGTCCAAGCGGGCAGGGTGATGGCGCCGCCTTCGGTTACATCTCTTTGGCCTTCGTGGCTCACACGCACAGAGGTTCTCAACCCGGGAACTGCTGTCCAGCGGTATTCAAGCGCTGCGCGCAGGCTCACGGCGGGAAGATTCAAGGGCTTTTGCCCATTTTGCAAAGGATCAATCACAGCCCCTTGGCGCGTGGCGTTGAGCCACATGGCCGATGTATCCAATTTCAACTGCGGTGTGCGGTAACCTAAACTCAATTCGAGGCCGCGGTGTCTGGCTTGGCCATCGACTTTGCGTGTGCAGGTTTGGTCTTCGTAACAGCTCCCTGAATCGCCCCAAACGGGGCGTGTGATGTCAAACAAAGCGCTTTTCCATTGCCATGTGGGCCCATCAGATTGAACCCCTAATTCGGCTTGCTTGCTGCGCAGTGCTGGCAGGGCTTGGCCCGCATTGGTGTAGCGACTGCGGTTGGGCGTGACTTGCGATTCAACGCCTTGCCCGTAACTGACGTAAACCGACATAGGGGGCTGCAACTTGTGACTGAGGGCCAGCCAAGGCGTGTTGATGCTGCGTTCATCCAACGTGGCGCGGCTGCCATCGCTGCGCTGGCTTTCGCGCTGTAGGTGCGTCAAGCGCAGGCCTAGCCACAGATCGTCTACAGGGCTTAGATGCACACGGTCTTTCAAGCTAATTTCGGTTGAATATTCTTGCCGGTTGGTGTTCAACTCGGAGGGCACTGGCGCTGCTTCGCTTTGGCTGATGCCGCTCAAGCTGCCCACGCCGGCCCAGTTGTAGGCTTGCATGGGGGCCAGTGCATCGATTTGTCTTTGGCGCATCCAGGACATTGCGATATCGTGCTGGATGCCCGCGATCTGCGTTTGGCCCGTTAATTCAGTTTGCAAAGCATCGCTCAAGCGGCGCTCGTTTTCGCTTCGGTAGTCATACAAATCAAAACTTTTATCGCTGCAAAAGCGGTCGTAATTGCCTTCTGTAGAGCAACCATAGGCATAGCTCAAGCGGTCGTCGCTGCGAAGGCGCTGCGCACCCCATTGTGTGGTCCAAAGCCAGCCGTTTTCTAAGCGTTCTTTCAAACGCAGGCTTCCCGTTAAGCCTTCAAACACGCCTGGCACGGACCAAGTTTGCCGTGAAAAATTGGTTTGACCCACAGCAGGCCATGGCAGGGTGTTGCCCGTCAAACTTGCCGCATTGACCCCCATTTGTTGGTGCGTGCTGCTTTCAATTTCCCACTCCAAACGGGTGTTAGGCCCCAGGCGCCAGTCAAGCGCCAGCGCCAAAAGGCGGCGGTGGCCTTGTGCGTTTTGGATTGTGGGGTTGAGGTCTTCGTAGGCCGCATTGGCGCGGTAGCCAAAGGCATTGTCAATGCCAAAACGTCCGCCCATATCCACTGCAACGGAGCTGTTGTTGCCATTGCCGTAACTGAGCGTGATGCTGCGCGTTGCTGCTTCGTTGCTGCTGGGCGGGCGTTTGACGACGTAATTGGCCAAGCCGCCAGGCGCGCTGGTGCCCGCTTGGATACCGCTGCTGCCTTTGAACAATTCAATGCGTTCTTTGTTGTCCATGGGGATCATGGTTTCTGCCGATATGGGCAAGCCTTCGCGGCGGTAGTTGTAGCGGTTGTCCAGCGTATAGCCGCGCACGCTGAGCATGTCCCAATAGGCGGGAGAGTTGTAGCTGTCGCTCACAGAGGGGTCCAGGCGCAGGGCTTGCGAGATGCGCTGCGCCCCCAGGTCGCGCAAGCTTTGAGCATCCACATGGATGGCGCTTAAAGGGGCATCACGCGCCGACAAGTTTGCAAAGCCACTGATTTGCACAGGGGCTGGGCTGGTCACAAGCACGGTTTCAACAGTTTGGACCTGCGCCCATGCGGGGGAACTGCAAAGCAACAGCCAAGACCATGCACGCAGGGCTTGACCCGCGCGTGAGCGATTTAAAAAATTCGGCAAATGATGTGCCATGACGTTTTCCTTCAACGCAATGGCAGGTCGGCTGGTTCTAGAACGCACAAATGCAACTTGAGGAGTTGCCGCGTTATTGAAGACAAGCTTCCCTGCGCGAGGATTACCTCAGTCAGGTTCAAAGGGACTTTCTCAGTCGCAGTTTTGACACTGCAACACCCCTAGCGGATGCCATCACAAATTTCTTTGCGACAACAAATTTGATTCTACGCCAGACCCAGCAGTTTGTGCAAATGGGTGGAAGTGGTCGTGTATTGAAGAGGGGTTTGACGCTCTGGGTAGAGCCTCGCGGCTGCGCCAAAGGCGGCCAAGGTGGCTTCGTGAAAGCCGCACAAAATCAATTTCTTTTTACCGGGGTAGGTATTGATGTCGCCCACGGCGTAGATGCCAGGGGCCTGGGTTGCAAAGCTTTCTGTATCAACGCTCAATTGCTTGCGCTCCATGGCCAAGCCCCAATGCGCTATGGGGCCGAGTTTGGGTGAAATGCCAAGGCACATGAGCAGCGCATCGGCCTTCAAGACTTCACGCTCCCCCTTGTGATTGAGGATCTCAAGGCCTGTGAGTTTGGAGCCTGCCGGTGATGAACTTTGTATCAATGCGGTGGGCTGGCCCACTGTGAAGTGCATGGTGTTTTCACTGCAGGCATCCTTCATGTTTTGCACTGATATTGGGTCTGCATGGAACTGATCACGCCGGTGCAGCAAGCGCACGCTGGCAGCCGCTTGGGGGCCTTGGCGCCAAGTCTGGCATGCCTCTAAGGCGGTGTCTGTGTCGCCCAAAATGACCAAGTGCTGACCTTCAAAAGCACGTGCATGGGGTGCTGCGTGAAAAATTTGTTGTCCTACCAGTTCTTGATACCCAGGCAGGCTCAAACTTCTTGCAACAAAGGCGCCAACGCCAGCAGCAATGAAAACAGTGCGCGCTAAAAATGAGATGCCTTGATCGGTGCTTAAAGACCAGTGGCCATCTTCTTGCGCTGACAAGCTGCTGACCAAGTGACCCAGGTGCAGTTGCGGTGCAAAAGGTTTGACTTGGGTTTGTAAGCGATCAATCAATTCTTGACCCGTGCAAAAAGGCAGGCCCGGAATGTCGTAAATCGGTTTGTCTGCATAAAGTTCTGAGCATTGACCGCCCACGTGTGGCAATGCATCGACAATGTGGCAACGCATGCCCTGCAAGCCCAGTTGGAACGCTTGGAACAGGCCCACAGGGCCTGCGCCGATCACCACTGCATCAGTTTCGATCGGGGCGGCAGTGGGCATGGGTTGCAAGAGTGATCAGCGAAGCAGTTCGCCAAGCTTGCCGGTTTTGTCTTTCCAGTCGTCCGCATCTGGCAAGGGGGTTTTGCGTTTGGTGATGCTTTTCCAATTGGGCAAGAGGGCCAATTCGGCGTTCAATTGCGTCATGTGCAATTGATCTGCTGGCAGATCTTCTTCGGCGAAAATGGCATTGACAGGGCACTCGGGAATGCACACAGCGCAGTCAATGCATTCATCGGGGTCAATGGTCAAGAAGTTAGGGCCTTCGCGAAAACAATCGACGGGGCAGACGTCCACACAGTCGGTGTATTTACAGCGGATGCAGGATTCGGAAACAACGTGCGTCATGGGGGTTTGCTTGCTACAGGCGGGTTTGCCAACATGGACATTTTAAAGCAGTTCGAAATTTGGCTTTTTGCGGCCCAATTCACCAATGCAGCGCCTGAGGTCTTGTGTCTGAGCGCAGGGGTCCAATATACGACCATCAAAGCGTGCAGGCAAGGAATGAAAATTGCCTGTTGTCAAACTTGTGAATTGGCAGCAAAGCGGGGCAGCGTTCCCGCTGCTGAGCCTTGGTAAAAAGCAGGGTAGCGCTCAAATTGTCGCTGCGCGGCCGAGGCATCAAGCCCTTGGCGCAGCACCGCAACATCAAAGCCTGTGCGCTGCATGGCCACCAGCTGGTCAATCAAAACATCGCCTGTCGCACGAATCTCACCTTGAAAGCCCAGCCGGCGGCGCAGCAAATAGGCTTGGCTGTAAGCGCGCCCGTCGGTGAATTTGGGGAACTCCAGGTCAATGCGGGTGAGCTTTTGCAAGTCGATACTGCGTGGGTCCACGTCGTTGCTTAAGGTCAAACTGCTTCTGTTGTCAGGGGCTGCACTGTGTTCTTCAAAGGACATGATTTTCATGCGGGCTCCCGCTCTTGGGCATCGTCGGTGCTGGCATGCCTTGCCGCATGGGCAGCTTGTTTGAATGGCTCAAGGCCAACGCGGTGCAAGGTGTCAATGAAAAATTCTGCGCGACCATGGACTTGCTCGGAGGATGAATTTGGCGCAACTAGGCTTTGTCGCAATTGACGGTAAACGTCGATCACGGCTTCAATCACATCGGGCACTTCGTCTGATGAAAATGAGGGGCCGATCACTTTGCCAGCACCTGCAGGGCCAGACAAGTTCGAGCCGTCCGAGCCGCCAAGGGTAACTTGGTACCACTCCTTGCCGTCTTTGTCCACGCCCAAGATGCCAATGTGCCCGCTGTGGTGGTGACCGCAAGAGTTGATACAACCGCTGATGTGCAAGTCAATGGGGCCCAAGTCAAACAGTTCGTCTAAATCTTGATAACGCTCGCTGATTGCGTCGGCCACAGGAATGGCACGGGCATTGGCCAAGGCGCAATAATCACCGCCAGGGCAGGCAATCATGTCGCTGAGCAGCCCAATGTTGGCGCTGGCCAAGCCCACAGCCTTGGCAGCCAGCCACAAGTCGTGCAATTGAGTGGCCTGAACCCAAGGCAGCACCAAATTTTGGCTGTGCGTCACACGTGCTTCGCCGCATGAAAAAGTTCGCGCCAAATGCGCCGCTTGAGCCAATTGCTCGGCCGTGGCATCGCCAGGTGCCAGGCCCAAACGTTTGAAGGAAAGCGTGACCGCTCGCAGCGCCGGATTCTTGTGTGGCGCGACGTTTTGTGCCTCCCAGCGTGCAAAGGCAGGCGATTGCTCAGTTTGTTGCTGGAGCTGCACAGCATCGACAGATGCGCTGTCATATCTGTTGTCTAGTGCAGAACTTTGAAAAATTTCAGGCGGTACAAACGATGCGCTGATGCGTTCGAGCTC
>CAIQBO010000045.1 GCA_903870145.1 uncultured Burkholderiales bacterium
ATGGAAGCCAAGAACTTGCCCCCTGTGATTGTGTGCAACCCGCGCACTCGGTTGACGTTTGCGCGCATCGCCAAGAAAATACGCAGTCAGGCTCATGTGCTGTCTATGACAGAATTGCCACTGGAGACGCAGCTGACTTTTGAGAAATTCATTTGCTCACAAGCCAGCCCCACCTAACGCGCAGGACAAACACTGATGGGCCCTCAAAAATTCATTGCACGCACCACCACTGAGGCGCTCAAGCTTGTACACGAACAGGTGGGAGGCGACGCCATGGTGCTGTCCACCCGAGACACCCCCCAGGGCGTGGAGATTGTGGCCATTTCGCCAGAGGCCTTGAGCCAAATGTCGCAGCGCCAAGACACTAAGGCGCCCAGTGGTGCGGGCATTGGGGGTGCAGCCGTCTCAGCAGGCAATTTCAACAAAGCAGCATCTTCCAAGCCCGCCTCAGGATCTGACGCTTGGGCCACCCCTGCCCCGCAAGCCCCTGGCTTTGCCATGCCACCGCACGCTTCACACCAGCCAACCAGCCCCGCAGCTGCAAGCGGCGGCACGCAAGACAAGCGGGTAGACCAGTTGCTGGCCGAGTTCTCTGAGGTCAAGCAGTTGCTGCAAACGCATTTGTCGGCCCGCGCTTGGGACGATATGCAAGCGCAGTCGACTGAAAAAGCCGAGGCCTTGCGCATTTTGCTCAATGCGGGTTTTTCGCCTCAGTTGTGCGGCGAGTTGGCTGACGATTTGATGGCCGCAGCGCAAGCACCCGAACTCAACGCACCTTTGATGGACCGCTTGAAAGTGCTGCTGGAGTCCAAAATTCAGACCCTAGAGCCTTTGTCTGTGTTTGACCCGGGCGGCATTTTTGCATTCATTGGCCCCACGGGCGTGGGCAAAACAACGGCCATTGCCAAAATTGCTGCGCGCTGCGTGCTGCGCTATGGCCGAGACCAATTAGCGCTGCTGACCACCGACACGTTTCGAATTGGGGCCCAAGAGCAACTCAAGGTCTACGCCAAAATCATTGGCGTGCCCGTGGTTTCTTTGCGCGACAGCGACGACCTGGCCGCCAAGATCAACAGCCTCAAAGACCGCCGCGTGATCTTGCTCGACACAGCAGGCGTGAGCCAGCGCGACACGCAAATGCTCGAGCAATCGCAATTGCTGCTCGAAGGCGCGCCAGCCCTCAAACGCATTTTGGTCATGAGCAGCACCACTGATCTGCGCACGCAAGAAGATGTGATTTTGATGTACCAAATGGCCGCTGAGAGTGAGAAATCTCGGGCCGTGATTGCCGCCATCATCACCAAAACCGATGAGGCTGCGCAAATTGGCCCCGTGCTCGATTGCCTGATTCGCCACAAGTTGCCTTTGATGTTCTTGGCCAATGGCCAGCGCGTGCCCGAAGACTTGAGCCAAGCCAACACGGCCTATTTGAGCCACCGCGCATTGCACCCGCGCATGCTATCGAACCGCATGCAAATTCCAGACGAACAAATCCCTGTGCACATGACCGATCAGTTGAACAACTGGATCAAGGCTTCCTGATGCAAGCAGGGCAGATGAACGATGTCATAGACCAAGCCACGGGGCTGCGAAACTTATTTGGGCAGCATGCAGCGCCTGTCCATGTGCTGTGTTGCCCTGAACGCCCAGCCCTGACACTGCCCTTGATCAGCGACCTGAGCAAAGCCATGGTGGCTCGCGGCAACACCGTGATGTGGGTGGACGAAATTGATTTTGCAGAGCGCGAGCTGTGGCCCTTGCCGTGCAAAGTCAAGTTCGACTTGTCCAAAAGCTTGCAAGGTCTTGAGACCTTGGACAAAGGCGTCACGCCCCTGCAGCCAACGCTTTGGTACGGCTTGTCTTTGCACACCTCGCGCATTGGCAGCCCCAGCCGCACCTTGTCCGAGCGCCTGATGAAAAGCGGCTTTCGCTTTGACAGTGTGATCGTCTCTGGTGCCACGAACAAACCCGAAAGTTTTTCGCACTACGGCTCGCGCATTCACTGCACTGCCATCACGGGGTGCGACAATAGCGAGTTGCAGCAAACCTTGACTTGGCTTAAGCAAGCCAAGGCCCACAGCAGCGTGGCCTCGGTGAGTTTGGTTTTGGCAGGAAAAAGCGAGACATTGGCCCATGGCATGCAGTGGATGGAAGATGCCGGCCGCGAAAAACTGGGCCAAGCCCAGCCACTCAAATTACTTGGGAGCATAGAGACTCAAATCACAGCGGCACCACTCTCAAGCCTATGGAGCCGCCAGCCAGAGTTGACCGACGCACTCATGAATCACCTGTTGATCCACTGACCATGCCGCCACCCAAGTACCAAGAAGATCTGGGCGAGCAGCTCAAAAAGTATCAGCCCCTGGTGCGCAGGATCGCCTCGCGCATTGGCTCGCGCCTGCCGGCCAATGTGATGCTCGATGACTTGATCCAAGAAGGCATGACAGGCCTCTTAGACGCCTTGCAGCGCTACGTGCCCCAGCCCAATCAAAGTTTTGAAGCCTATGCCAGCATGCGCATTCGCGGCGCCATTTATGACGCCTGCAGAAAAGAAGACATCTTGCCGCGCAACCAGCGTGATCAGCTCGATGTGCTCGAGAAAGTCACCCAGCGCCTGGAGCACACCCTAGGTCGTTTGCCCACCGAGCAAGAGGTGGCCACAGAGGCCGGCGTCTCGCTGGAAGAATACTTTGGGGTGATCGACACTTATGTCAACGTCATGCCCTTGGACGATGTGCCCGAGAACCTCTTGCCCACCGATTTTTCTGCAGACCCTCTGGAAAAAGTTTCGGGGAAGCAGTTTTTAGGGCAAGTTGTTGAGATTTTGAAAAAGCTGCCAGACAAACAGCGCTTGGTGGTGGCCTTGCACTACCAAGAAGACTTGTCGTACCGAGAGATTGCCGCCGTCATGGAGTTAACGCCGGGGCGCATCAGCCAGTTGCATACACAGGCGATGATCGCCATTCGCGCGCTGCTGGACGTTTAAGCCCTGCGCTTGAATCAGAACTTGCCCAGCAACTGCCCGCCGCCCATGAAGGACACACCGCCCTCGCTGGAGTAAGTGGCGCCCGCAGAAGACTGCGCAGCAAATGCCTGCAAAGCAGCGTTGCGCTGCATGGCCAAGCGAATCAAATCAGAATTGAGTTGGTGGTTGGAGCGGGCTTCTTCCAACCGGTCGTTGAGCTGTTTTTGCGCATCAGCGGGAAAAGTGGTGATCAATTGGCGCAAACCTTCAACGCCCCCGGGGTGTGCCTCTAGCCCCTTCAAGGCCATCTGGCTGTTGACAATGGCCGCTTCCAGGCCTGGCAATTCATGGTTCTCTAAGGTCACGCGCAGTTGCATCACGGCCTGCGCAACTTGCTCGACCAGGGCTTGGACGTTTTGAAGATTCATCTAAGGCGCTGTGGCATTAACGACGGCCAGCGTGCACTGCTGCAACAGCGTCCCCAAGCAAGTTGCCTGCTACTTTTTGATAATCAATTTCAAACGTGCCATTGGCAATGCGTTGGCGAATTTCTTTGACCAAGTCCATGTCCAACTTGTCAAACACGGCGCCAGCAGGCAGGGCTTGCGTGGCCTTGGCCGCTTCACTCAGTCCAATGCGCGCTGCAGGCTCAGATTTTCCGCTGACGGTTTGTTGTACGGCAGCCGAGGGCGCGCCACCACTCAAGCCAGGGGCTTGGGGCTGGCCTATGCCACGCACATCATTCATTTTGATAACCATGATCACCTCACTCTATTATGACTTCGACCGATCCGGGGGAAACTGCTTTGCCTTGGACAATCTTACCCTCAGATATCCGCACTTTCACAGTACCGCCTAAAGCAGCGTCCGCCATGGCTTGGCCCGACGCATCAATTGCAAATCCTCGACCCAGCATCGTTACCCGAACTTGGTCTCCCATTCTGATTACGGTCATAGGCCTGAAATCGTTTAGTCGCAGGGGATTGCCGGACTGCACTGCCCGCACAACCTCCATGTCTTTGACCCGTTCGGGGTCGTCGATCACGGCTGAATCGTCTAGTTTACTCAAGTCTCCTTCGGTCCACTGCCAGTCGGCGGGCGTCAGGGTCTGCCCCTTGCGCAGGGCTCGGGCGGCCACCAAATAGCGCCCCTTGACCTCCACATAAATGCTCACGGGCCGCACCCAAGTGCGCCCCGACTCACACCGCAAAGACAGAAAGACCTTACCCCAAACACGGTCTCTTCCTTGCAAGGCCACGCGAGGTGAACGCTCACATTGGGGAATTTCAGCCTTCAGATCATTCCACTGAACGGAATATTCACGCCCCTCCAAGGTGGCATGACTGGCCAAAAACTGGTTGATCGACTCGCGGGCCTGCGCCGTCCAAGCGGCGGGAGCTGGCAAACTGGTGCTGGCGGGCAAGGCCGCTTGGGCAGGCCATGACAGCAGCAACAGTACTGCCAAAAGTCCCTGTTGGAGTTTGATCAGCTTCATTTTGGCGACAAACAAAAATAAATCTCACCCGCGCCGTCCAAGGCCACGCCAAAGACACCCTCTGGCCGCACTGTGCCTTCTGGCACGTCAAAAATATTCATGTTTTCTGCCGGCAGGGCGCGGTCGGCTTGCATGGAAAGCGTGTCCACCCCGCTGCGCAGCATCAGGCTGCCGGCAAAGCCGGCTTGCGCCTCTTGAGGTTGAAACTGGACAAACTGTGAGGCAGCCACCGCGTAGCGCTGCTCATTGCGCAAAAAGGGCATCAAGCGCATGCGCGTCAAACTGCAGGGGAACACCAAGCCATAGCCGTCTTGGATGCGCTGCACATGACCCGATACAGCCCGAAGGCACTGACCCATCTGCAGATACTCTTTGTCTGACAAGCTCAGCCCTTGCCAGTTCATGTAAATCGTCAAGCTGCGAGAGTGCGCTTGAATGCTCTTGGCCTTGGCACCAAAGTCACGCAGAGGGTCCAGGCGGTCCATCAAGCTGGCATCGAGCCAAACATCCTGCATATCTTGCGCAAACTGTGGAAACAACTGAGTCAAAGGCACTTGCCCCACACGCAAAGACCAGTCTTGCAACTCGCTGAGCAAGGCGTCCATTTGCCGAATGGTGCGCTCATCATCGCGCTGGTTGAGGATGCGGGCATTTTGAATCAGGTTCAGCCCCTTCATGCGAAGCGCGCGAAACCCCGGGTCTGCTGCACCCACATACTGCAAAGCCGAGGCCTTAGGCATCACGGCCACAAAGCTGGTCAGAGAAGCTGTATCACGCGAGACCAGCACTTGAAGCCGAGACGACCAGGGCGCCCAAGCTTGCAACTGCTCGTCGGATTCAGGCGCATGGCCCAGCTGAACGTCTTTGATGGCTTGCGCCACCAAGGGCAACAAGCCCTGCGCGAGGTCAAGCACGCTGGGTTGCCCCAAGGTCATTTGCCGTGCCACATCTTCAAGCAAGCCCGCAGCGGTGCCAAGCCCCAAGAGCGACAAAGCACCCGACAAATCAAGCGCATGCAAAGCCGCTTGCTTCATGTCTTCAGAGCCAATTTGCAAACTGCGCGTCAAGCCTTCCAAGCTGCGCTCGGCATCGGCCACCATCAGGGCCAATTGATCAAACCGGTTCGTTGCCACGTGGCCTCCCCATCGCTTGGGCATGCAAATTGGCATGCGCAGCATTCTCAAAACGCTTGCCTTGCGGCACGTCTTCCACGGCCACTTGCAAACGGCCTGAGACTTCCTGAAGATTGATCGCCACTTTTTTGGCCGCAGTTTTAAGACTGTCAACTTGAGCGATCAGCGCTTGCACCTCATCACCATTGTCTTCGGGTTCCACTTGGCGCAAGCTTTCTTGCAGCAACGCAAAAGAGCGGCCCAAGTCTCGCGCTGTCATGTAAATGGTTTGCATTGCCTCGGTGGTGAAAGCCAAGTCATAGACCAAGTTTTCATGAGTCTGCCCACTGCAAAATTGAAGGTGAATGTTCAGCAGTTTTTCGCGCAGCAAAGACAAGTCGCCCTCTAACTCTGCTTGCATTCGATCAGCTGTGCGCCAAGCCTCTTCTTCAAGTGTTTTTTGAGGCGATTGCGGGGGCGTTTTGATCAACTCCTGCATGCTGCGCAATTTCTCCAGCATGGGCGCGAACAAGGAAGACAGCGCGTCAATGCGGTTCACGGCACTGCTGAGCGGCACACCCACCCCGCGCACAGCGCTCTCGAGTTGGTGCGCCAAGGTCAACCAACGCAAAGACAGCACGTGCATTTGATGCCTGCGCACCAGCTGCTCGAGCAGCGATACAGCAAGCCCGAGCATCATCAAGGCGATGCAGCCCAGCAGGCCTTGCAGCGTCGTGCCCGGAAAGGCCAGCTGGCTCCAGCTCCAAGGCACAGGCTCTAAAACCACTTGGGGCACGGCTGGCAATTTGTCTAAAGAAGTGAGCAGTCGATCTTGCGCAGACCAAGCCCGCGCCATGCTTTGATCGATCGATTTGATGGCTTGCTTGAGGCCGTGTTGTGACAAAGCAGTGAGCAATTCATGCGCAATTTTGCTGCGCCCCGTATCGTCTTCCAGTTTGAACTCGACCTCCAATGCGTCCATCTGGCTGTTGAGCTGCTGCCAAGAGGCTTTGCCTTTTCCAAGCAGTGCCCAGGTGATCTTTGGAGCACCTGGCGCAGCCTCGGTTTGCTGCACCCACTCTAAAGAGCTCAAATAAAACCCACGTGCTGCAAAGGCTTGTGAAAACTTTTGAGCGTTGACCGGGCCTTTGGGCTTGTACAAACCAGTTAACGGTTCACGCAGAAGTAAAAATTGTTGCATCGCTTCTTGGCTGTTCAGCAGCGCCTTGACATCGTCCAATATCAGATTGGCACGGCCGGGCCAAATTTGCGCGTCGCGTGAGTCTTTGTCGGCATGCAGGCCAGTGGCCGAACTTTGCGCAAACTCCTCCAGTGGCCCGCGCAGTTGGGCGATCTGCTCAAACAGCGCCGGTGTGAGTTCTTGCTCTGGCGCCAAATGATTTTTCAAAAGGCCCAGCACCTCCACCGCTTTGACGTGTTCTTGCGCCATCTTGTCTTGGGAGGTGTCGGGCACTGGCGGCTCAAACGCAGCGCCCAACCAAACGCTGATGAGCAGCGCCGTGCACAGGCTCCAAATCAACAAGGAAAGCGCAGCCCAAAAGCGCAGCTTCATGTCATGGTGCATCTGCGCGCTGAGTTTTCTGGCTTCAAGCATGCGCACCTCCCAAGGGGAGCACAGGGCGCCAATCTTGCCCGTCATGCGTCAAAAATTCAGAGCGATGCTCGGCCCAAAAAGGCCCCACCACGTGGTGCACCCTGCAGCCAATCGGTGAAATTGTGGGCCAATCCATGACCAGCACCCAGTCATGGGTTTCATCCACAGCGCCTTGGGGAGACTGGGCCTGAATGGCAAAGCAATCGGCAAAAGAGCGCATGAACACTGCGGCGCCTTCGTGAATTTCAACGTCCATAATCATTTGGGCTGCCTGCTGCTCAGACCGCGCAGCGCGCAAAACGGCGGCCACACAGGACAAAGGCAATGCAAAAAACCCGCCCAGCCACTGCACACCCATCCATTGGGTCGAAGCGCCTCGTGTCTGAGCCACTTCAAGCTTGCCTGGGTCAATAGTTGTCGCCATAGTTGGCACCATTCTAATGGGTTGCCTCAGGTTTGCCGAACAGTTCAACAGTACACTTGCCATCATGCAACTGACTTTTTTAATCCTATCTTTGTCGCTGTTAACAAGCTCGCTGGCTGGCGCCATGTCTCGCCCACCTGCCGTGGAGGCGCCTGTCGCGGCGCCAAAAGCATCTCCCATTTTTGTGCTCAATTCTTTGGACGGCACTGTCAGCGTGATCGACCCTGTCAGTTGGACCGAAACCAAACGCATTCCTACAGGCAAAGAGCCTCACCACTTGTACCTCACGCCGGATGAAAAGTCAGTCATTGTGGCCAACGCACTGTCTGATTCCCTGACCTTCATCGACCCCCGCACTGCCGAAATTCAGCGCACTGTCAGCGGCATATTAGACCCCTACCAGTTGCGTTTTTCGCCTGATATGAAGTGGTTTGTGACGGTGGCCAACCGCTTGAACCACATCGACATTTACCATTGGGATGGCGAGACCCCTAAGCTGGCAAAGCGCATTCCTTCAGCCAAAACACCCAGCCATTTGTGGATTGACAGCAAAAGCACCACCGTGTGGGCCAGCATGCAAGACAGCAACGAATTGGTGGCTGTTGACTTGGCCACGCAAACCATGAAATGGCGCGTCAAAACGGGCACCATGCCAGCCGATATTTTTGTCACGCCTGACGACAAAACCCTCTTGCTGGGTATGACCGGGGGCAATGGCGTTGAGGTCTATGACATCTCCAAGGGCCCCGCCAAATTGGTCAAAACCATCGTGACAGGCAAAGGCGCGCATGCCTTTCGTGCTGTGGGCGATAAAAAGCATGTATTGGTCAGCAACCGCGTGGCCAACACCATAAGTAAAATTGACTACCAAAGTTTGCAAGTGGTAGCGCACTACCCCGGCCCGTCTGGCCCGGATTGCATGGAAATCACCGCCGATGGCAAAACCATCTTGCTGGCCTCACGCTGGGCCCGAAAACTCACGGTGATCGACATGGAAAGCAGCAAAGTGGTGCGGCAAATTGACGTGGGCAAATCACCCCATGGGGTTTGGACCTTGGATCACGCGCCAAGGCAGTGATGCTGTCTGGTGGCGAGGGAATTTGCGGAAAATAAGGCCCCTGAACCACCAACATGACAAACTTCAGCAATCCCTTGGCTCGGTGGAACGAGCGCTTCTCCATGGATGCCTACCTGTTCGGAGAAAGTCCCAACCGCTACTTGGCAGAGAAAACACCTTTGCTGCAAAAAGGCAAGGCACTGTGCATTGCCGATGGCGAAGGGCGCAACAGCGTTTGGCTTGCTTCTCAAGGGTTCGCGGTTGATGCCTTTGACTTTTCCCCTATCGCCATTGCAAAAGCCAAGAAGCTTGCAGAGAAACAAAATGTCCAAGTTGATTTTCACTGCAGCAGTTGGGAAAGCTTTGAATGGAAAGCAAACTGCTACGACACCATTGCGGGAATCTTCTTTCAGTTCGCAGACCCTGGGCCTCGCACTGCGTTATTTGCCAAACTGAATTTGGCACTGAAGCCGGGAGGAACCTTGGTCCTTCAAGGCTATGGCAAAGAGCAAATGAAATACAAGACGGGTGGCCCAGGTATTCTTGAGAACCTGTATGACGAAGAGTTGCTCTTAAGCTCTTTTCCTGGATACAAAATTATGGACCTTCATACTTATACGCAAGAAGTAGACGAAGGCCCAGGCCATAGCGGCATGTCGGCCTTGGTCGGTTTTGTCGGGCAAAAACCCTGATCGGTTATTTACCGTTAATGGCGATCAGTTCCACTTCGAATTGAAGTGTGGCGTTGGGTGGAATTACGCCACCGGCGCCGCGTGCGCCATAGGCAATGGCCGGCGGACAGGTTAATTTGGCCTTGCCACCGACTTTCATCAGTTGCACACCTTCTGTCCAGCAGGGAATCACACCGTTCAAAGGAAATTCAATCGCTTCATTGCGCTTGTACGAACTGTCAAATTCCTTGCCGTCGGGGAAGGTGCCACGGTAATGCACTTTGACTTTGTCTTTGGCCGCAGGGTTGGCACCCTGGCCGTCTTGCAGGGACCGATACACCAGACCCGAGGGGGTGACTTTTGCGCCAGCCTCTTTGGCGGCCGCTTGGGCAAAGTCGCTTCCCGCCCAAACGGGCGAGAGGAAACAGGTGCACAAAGAAAGTGCGATCAGTGAGCGTTTGAGTTTGAGTAAGTTCATGTTGTATTTTTTTAATAATTGAGACCAATTTACCACTTCTTGGTGGTTAAAGTCTTCTCGTTTCTGAACCAATTTTATGGCATGGATCAAAAGGTCTGTAAGATTTTTTTGTGAAAATGTAAAAATGGAGTAGCCAGATTAATAAAAGGAGTTTTTTATGAAAACCATTCAAGTATTTGACCCATCCATGTGCTGCAGCTCTGGGGTGTGCGGGGTTGATGTTGACCCATCTTTAGTGACCTTTTCTGCTGATGTGGATTGGGCAAAGAAAAATGGCGCCAAAATTGAACGCTTTAATCTCTCGTCAGAACCCATGGCGTTTGCCGATAACAAAACCGTCAGTGGCTTCTTAGAGCGTTCTGGTGCACAAGCCTTGCCACTGATTCTGGTGGATGGTGAATTGGCTTTGGCGGGTCGATATCCCACTCGAAATGAATTAACTCGTTGGGCAACCATTGCTGAAGCACCGGTGGTAGCAAAACCTGCTTCAAGCTGCTGCGCTGGAAGTAAATGCTGTTCCTAAACTCCCCTCCCCGTTTTTTATTTTTTACAGGTAAAGGTGGCGTTGGGAAGACTTCTATTGCCTGCGCTGCAGCCATTGAATTGGCTGAACGCGGCAAAAAAATATTGCTTGTCAGCACTGACCCAGCGTCCAATATAGGTCAAGTCTTTGGTATCAAGATTGGCAATAACATAACGACCATACCCGCCGTCTCCAATTTATCAGCACTAGAGATTGACCCACAAGCCGCTGCTCAGATCTACAGGGACCGTATTGTCGGCCCGGTCAGAGGAAAATTGCCTGATGCGGTAGTCAAAGGCATTGAAGAACAACTCTCAGGTGCATGTACTACGGAGATTGCAGCCTTTGATGAATTCACAGCCCTGCTGGTAGATGGCAAATTAACAGATGAATACGATCATGTGATCTTTGATACTGCCCCTACTGGCCATACCATTCGCTTATTGCAGCTACCAGGAGCTTGGAGCGGCTTTTTAGATGAAGGCAAAGGTGATGCTTCATGCTTGGGGCCATTAGCTGGATTAGAAAAGCAACGCAGTCAATACAAAGAGGCAGTTGATGCTTTAGCCAACCCAAAGCGAACACGCTTGATATTGGTAGCCAGAGCACAAGCTTCTACTTTGCGTGAAGCCGCTCGTACTCATGATGAGTTAGCAGGTATTGGCTTGTCTAAGCAACATCTTGTAATTAATGGTGTGTTGCCCCAAAGCGAGGCTTCACAAGATCTGCTGGCACAAGCCATCTATGCCAGAGAGCTAAAAGTACTTGCCGCCATTCCTGCAGTACTCAAAACATTACCCACCGACATTATTGAATTAAAGCCTTTTAATTTGGTGGGCCTAGAGGCCTTGCACCTCCTGCTCAAAGACCAAGCCGTTGCAACTGACTCTTCTGAATTCAAGCCTATTGCGCTGAATGCCAGAAATCTGTCAACTTTGGTTGATGAAATTGCCAAAGATGGACATGGCTTGATCATGACAATGGGCAAAGGCGGGGTTGGGAAAACCACGATTGCAGCTGCTGTTGCCGTTGAATTAGCCCATCGTGGGCTGTCAGTTCATCTCACAACTTCCGATCCAGCGGCGCACATCAACGAAACACTCAATGGTGCAATGGATCATTTAACGGTTAGCCGCATAGATCCCCATGCTGAGATCGAGCGATATAAACAGCATGTCATGGACACCAAGGGCAAAGCGCTAGATGAAGAAGGTAGAAAACTCTTAGAAGAAGACTTGCGCTCCCCTTGCACAGAGGAGATTGCAGTATTCCAAGCTTTCTCAAGAATCATTCGCGAAGCAGGTAAAAAGTTTGTCGTCATGGATACTGCTCCAACAGGACACACCCTGCTGCTGCTCGACGCTACTGGTTCATACCATCGAGACATTCAACGACAGATGGGTAAAACCAATACCCATTACACAACCCCGATGATGCAGTTGCAAGATCCAAAACAAACCAAAGTACTTTTAATAACGTTGGCTGAAACCACTCCCGTATTAGAAGCTGCTAACTTGCAGGCAGATTTAAGAAGAGCTGGAATTGAACCTTGGGCCTGGGTCGTCAACAATAGCGTCGCTGCATCAAACCCTCATTCGCCTTTATTGAGAAAGCGGGCGCAAAACGAATTGCATGAAATTGATTTGGTAGCCCATACTCACGCCACTCGCTATGCTGTGCTGCCACTGCTTAAAGAGGAACCTGTTGGCGTAGGAAAACTCCTGGAACTCTCTAGAAACTGATGCCGATTTTTTCAATGGCATTTGAAGATAGAACTGTAGTGGGAACATGAAGGCCTGACACGGCCATCTTTAAGGCCGAAATCAGTGGCTGTTTTTAAACCGGCTTAGGAGGTCGGTGCAGGGCGCAAATTTTATTGCCGGCTGGGTCGCGCAGGTAGGCAAGATGCAAAGCACCAAATGGCCCTTCTCTGGGTCCTGGCGGCTCTTCGCAGGTGGTTCCACCATTGGCGATACCTGCCGCATGAAAAGCTTGCACCTGCTCAAGTTTTTCCGCAAGAAATCCGATCGTTCCACCATTTGCATGGCTTGCGGGCTGACCATCAAGAGGTTTCGTGATCGAGAAAGAACCCTTTGAAGTGCGGTAGAAATAACGAGTGCCCTTATTGATGACGCCTGGTGCAATTTCTAAAGTACCGAGAACAGCGTCATAAAATTTTCTAGATGCCTCTAGGTCATTGGCACCGACCATCACGTGACTGAACATAATTTTCCTTGCATGGGTGGTTGAAATCCGTTACGCCCAGAAATGATTCTTGTAGCGGTTGATTTACCGTCCTTTTCTTGGACAGTCTTGGCGAGTTTAGCTCCTCCGATGCGCCGGCTTCTTGGCAGGCACTCCAGGTTGTTGGTCGGTAATTGAATTCAGTCAACTTTAAAATTAGAGGTCAGCTAAAACCTTCAAAGGTAATTTTGAAAGTGGCGATTTACCCTCTCTCCTGGCTGAAGCAAATGGTGTTAAAAGAGGGTCTGCTCTGCATAAGTTCGATGTTCGATCATTTCATCGAACCACGTTCTTTTTTATAAACTCAAATCTATGCGTTTCTGGTCTAACAATTGCCTCCTCATCGGCTGTATTGCAGGAGGCCTGCTGCCGCTTCCATCACACGCTGCACCTGCTGAAAATTCCATTGCCGTCATGCGATCCGCTTTGATCCCTAAACGCGAAGTGGCTGCCGACATATTTCTAAAAAATCACCCCAACTGGGATGGGCGCGGGGTTGTGATCGGTATTTTTGACACCGGCGTCGATCCGGCAGCGGCTGGGCTTTCGACAACCTCTACGGGGGAACGAAAGGTCATTGACCTGTTGGATGCCTCAGGTTCTGGAGACACCGATACCAGCACTCTCAGGAAGCTGGATGCAAAAGGAACGCTTGCGGGCCTCAGCGGCCGCACATTGACCTTGCCTGCTGGCATCAACAACCCTTCAGGCGAGTTCCATCTGGGCCTGAAACCTGCCTCGGAACTCTTCTACGGTCAAGTATTGAAGCGCGTGGCCGAGCGCCGTGCAGCCCAGCGGGCCGCTGCATTGTCCGTCCGACTGGCGGCCAGAGATCGCAGTGAAGACGCCAACAAACTCAAAGCTGCATTGGCCAAAGCGCCCGAAGAGCGAACCCGCACTGACCGAGACACCATTGCGCGTGACACAGCACTGACTGCGCTGCAAGCAGACAAAACATCCGATGCAAGTGGGCCCTTGTTTGACTGTGTAGTTTGGAACGACGGGACAGCATGGCGAGTCCTGATCGATACCGATGAAGACGCTGATCTGCGCAATGAAAAGGTCTTGCGCCCCTATGGTATTGCCGGGGAGTACGCCACGTTCGGGGGTATTGCTAACACAACATTTGCGGTGCAGGTCTACGAGAAGGGCAACCTGCTGTCGATTGTGACTGTCAGTGGTTCTCATGGCACGCATGTGGCCTCCATCACAGCAGGGCATTCTGCAAGTGACCCGTCTCGCAATGGCATCGCCCCCGGCGCACGTATTGTGTCGATCAAGATTGGAGACCAGCGTGCACGCGGCAGCTCATACGGAACCAGTGAACTTCGTGCCTCAGCACTGGCAGCTCAGTACAAAGTCGACATTGTGAATGCGAGTTGGGGCGGGCGCTCCACCTTTCAAGACGGACAAAACCGCAATAGCCGGGTCTATGACATGATGATGGAGCGCTACGGCATGCTCGCTGTCGTCTCGGCCGGCAACGATGGTCCTGCCCTGGGCACAGCAGGCAGTGCCGGCGCGGAAGCTAGCCGTGTACTGGGTGTTGGCGCCTACATGTCGCCACAGATGGGGCAAGTGCTTTACAGCACCCTAGAAGACAGCGCCGATGCCGTACAACAATTCAGCAGTCGCGGGCCGACGAAGGATGGAGATTTCGGCGTTGATCTATTGGCGCCAGGCGCAGCGTTTGCATCGTTGTCGGCAGAAACTCATCAAAGTACTGCCATGTTCAACGGGACGTCCATGTCAGCGCCCTCAGCGGCCGGGGTCGCTGCACTGGTGCTAAGCGCTGCGCGCGCCAACAAGCTGGACACGAACCCTGCCCTGCTGCGGTCCGCCCTGATTTTGGGGGCAACACCACTCCCGCATGAAAACGCATTAACACGTGGCTCCGGTTTGATCCATGCGCCGGGTGCGTGGAAAAAATTGAATGAACTCCAAGGCATAAGCGCGTTTAGTGGCTTCTACGACCTCGAAGTCGATCAGGGCAGCTTCACCAGCAAAGGACGCGGTCTGCTGCTGCGTGAGACCATCACGGACAAGCGCCGTCGCGTCGCAGTCAAGATAACGCCCGCTTGGGCAGAGTCAATATCGATGGCCAAGCGCACGGCCTTCGAGGCCGACCTGACACTCAAACCTTCTGCGCCCTGGATCACCACACCCGGCTACCTGCATATGACCAGCGGCCCGACTGCAGTCAGCATGTTGGTGGATGTGCCGCCCGTCCCTCCCGGGGCGTTAGGCTCCCTCCACGTGGCACAGGTCGATGCCTTTCTGGGGTCTAAGCCCGAACTTGGCCCGGTGTTCTCCATCCCAGTTACCCTCATCCAACCAGCCCCTGCAACAGCCTTTGTCGACCAGAAGCTGGAAACTACACTCGATCTGAAGCCATCGGTTACGCATCGCCTATTTGTCAAGGCACCAGCCAACGCGTCCGTGCTTCGCATCTGGGTCAAGCACCAGGCTAAAGACAGTTTGGTACGCCGCTTCGCAATTCAGGCAGTGGCCTACTCGGCACAGCGGGGGGTTGGTGATATGGAAGTCGTGCGTGCCCTGAACCTCCTGCCAGGTGCAGAGCAGTCCTTTGACTTGCGACTCAAACCGGGCAGCGTGGCCGAAGTTGCCTACACCCTGCATTTCGCCGCTGTGGGCGCCTCCACGCTAGAAACACGCCTGGAATGGATTGGTGCTGGGCTCGGCGAGACGCCGATTGTGGTGTCGGCCAATGCCGGATGGGCCACCAGTGAGATAAACCCCCTGGCAGACCGCACCGTCAAAGTTGACGCCAAGATCGACCGTGCAGTTCATGTGTTTTTGCCAGAGTCCACATCGGCGCTGAAGATGGATGAACGCGCTGAATTGCCGGCATCGCCACTGACCCCTGGGCCGACACGCATGAACTCTATGCGTCAGCGTTTTACGCTGGACTTCAAAGAGTCGCTCACCGCGCAGGTGATGGTTGTAGCGGACTACGACCTGGGCGATGCTGTTGGTGGGGGACGAATCACACTGATTCATGAATCCGGCGAAATCCTATTCGACTCCCTGGGATCGACGGGTCCACGAACGCCAGCCGTGAAGTTCCCCAAAGGCAAGACAAGGGGCATCAGAGAGTTCACTGCGCCTGAAGGCGACCTATTGGAAACAACCATACACACGCCGCTGCGGCTTTCTGAAGCCCTGAAGGCTGCTCGCCCACTGCCTGTTCGGGCAGGCCTGCGCGATCGCTTTTATGGCAAAGACACCACCGAACTTCGCCTCAAAGGTGGACGTGAAGAAGAGATCTACCTGCAAGACAAGGCGATCGAAGAACTTGCCAAACAGGAACCCAAGCCAGCCCACTTCACCGGTGAACTGATCGTCCGTGACGGTGAAAACCGGGAGATCGGAAAGCAAGGCATTATCTATCTGGCGGGTGCATCGCCGGTCAAGGTCACCAACGCAGACCCCAAGGCCAAGCCTGTCAAAGACGAGCGCACGGAAGCAGAAAAGTTCGATGACGTTCAGTTTGATGGCCGCTTGTCATTTGTGCGCGATCAGCGCGGCACAAGCCACGTTGCCACGCTGACACGTCGGGCTGAAGTTCTGGCCGCGTTGCGCAGCGAGCGCCCCGGTGACCCAGCAGCAGCATTTGAGGAGGCTCTCGATGCCGCATTGGCCGCCAAACTCGCCGGTGACATCTGGCCCAAAGCCAAACCGGAAGCTGATGGCGCCGACAGTGCCAAGGCCAGCAACAACGAAAGCGCAGGCGCGCCACCTGCATCCACATCGCCAACTGTACCGGCAGCTCCAGTCCCTCAGGCAACGGCCACACACGTGCTGAATATGCTAGACAACGTGCGTAAGCTGGCCAACCCGGAACAAGTAGCGCAATACTTTGGTGCAATGCCTGCCACTGTGACTGGCGATCTGAGCAAACGCCCGGCTTTGGAACGTGAGAAAAAGCGCATGACCTCACAACGCGAGCAATTGGCGAAAGTTGAGCGCCTGCGTGCCGATGTCTTGCGCGCTACCGGGCAATGGGATGCTGCCTGGCAGGCTTTTGCGGACATCAAACGCTGGGAGCCCGAGACCCAAGACAAGCAGACCCGAGCGCTTGAAGGCAACCTACTTGAGCAAGCCGGTTACCTTGGCATGGCCCTAGATGCGGTCAACGCACGTATCAAAGATGAGCCAGCAGCCCTCAAGTTGCGTCAGCAGCGACTGTCTCTTTATGAAAAGCTGGGCTGGGCCGATGCAGTGATCCAGGAAAAGCAGCGGCTGGCGCTTGAGGCCCATCAAAAGAAAGTGGCCGCCAAGCTTTGATCGGCTGGACTGATCAAAAGCCACTGACTTAAAAATCAGTGGCTTTTCAAATTGGTGGGCCCACCTGGACTCGAACCAGGGACCAAAGGATTATGCTTACTACTACAGCTTTCGCTGCCTGTTTCCAGTTTGTAGTCTGGACTGTCTCTTGTCTTTACGACCTACCCGTACAG
>CAIQBO010000046.1 GCA_903870145.1 uncultured Burkholderiales bacterium
CCACTGCTTAAAACCCAGCCGGACCAGATACGATGGCGGCGACCCCAACTGCTCAACGCCCCACCGCCCCCATCACGCCTTCAGTGGCCTTCATGACGATGTCGTCTTTGCGCCGGCGAACGCCAATGGGCGTGCCTGCCAGGCCTTTTTGCATGGCGGATATGTCTTCTTCGCTGGGGTACTCGCCCTGCAACCAATAGTCAAAAACACGGCGTGCAATGGGCGCTGCATGGGCCGCGCCAAAGCCTGCGTTTTCCACCACCAAGGCCAGCACAATTTGCGGGCTCTCAGCGGGCGCAAAAGCCATGTACAGCGCGTGGTCGCGTTGGTGCTCTTCCAATTTGCTGGCGTTGTACTTTTCTTTTTGACCAATGGAGACCGCTTGCGCCGTGCCTGTTTTACCCGCACTTTGGTAAGGCGTGCCAACAAACATGCGGGCCGATGTGCCATCGCGCGTGACGCCCACCAAACCCTTGAGCACCACCGCCAAGTTCTCTGGCTTGAAGCCCAAGTTCACAGCGCTGGGCGCGGCCACTGGGCGGTTGATGCGCTCGATCGGGTCTTGCGTGGCGGTTACCAGTCGCGGGCTGTTTTGGACGCCGCCATTGGCCACTGCGGCCGTGGCGTGCGCCAGTTGCAGCATGGTGAAGGTGTTGTAGCCTTGGCCAATGCCAAGAGAGATGGTCTCTCCGCCATACCACTTTTGCTGCTCCGCTTTTTTATAGGCATTGCGCTTCCAGTGGGTGCTAGGCAAGAGGCCGCGCAACTCCCCGGGCAAATCGATGCCCGTGATTTGTCCAAAGCCCAGTGGCTTCATGAAGTCATGGATGGTGTCCACCCCCATGTCATTGGCCAGTGAGTAGTAGTAAACGTTGCTTGACAAAACGATCGACTGCACCATGTCCACCGGACCCAACCCCACGTCGCCATGGCTGCGAAACGTGTGGCCGCCATAGGTCCAAGAGCCTGCGTCCTGGATGATGGTGCTGGCGCTGCGTTTGCCGGTCTCCAGCGCGCCCAGCGCCATGAACGGTTTGTAGGTGGAGCCCGGTGGGTAGGTGCCGCGCAAGGCGCGGTTGAGCAAGGGCTTTTCGATCGACTCACTCAGCTGCTTCCAACTCTCGCTGTCAATGCCGTCGACAAACAAGTTGGGGTCAAACGTGGGCTTGCTGACAAAGGCTAAAACTTCACCATTGCGCGGGTCAAGTGCTACCAAGGCGCCGCGCCGCTCGCCAAACAAGTCTTCCACCATCTTTTGCAATTTGATGTCGATCGAGAGCACCACGTTTTGCCCCGGTATGGCGGGCCGGCTGGCCAGCCTGCGAACGGCTCTGCCGCCAGCTGAAGTTTCTATTTCTTGCACGCCCGTTGTGCCGTGCAGCTCACGTTCATAGCGCTGCTCGATGCCCAGTTTGCCGATGTATTGTGTGCCGCGGTAGTTGCCTTCGTCGTCGTTCTCTTCGATCAAGTCTTTTTCTTTTTGATTGATCCGCCCGATGTAACCAACCACATGGCTTGCCAAGGGGCCAAAGGGGTAGTTGCGAAACAAGCGGGCTTTGATTTCAACGCCAGGAAAACGGTAATGGTGCACCGAGAATTGGGCCACCTCTTGGTCCGTTAAGCGCGATCGAATGGGCAAGGAGTCAAAATTTTTGGCCTCTTCGCGCATGCGTTTGAAGCGGCGCCTGTCGCGCTGGGGGATGTCGATGATTTGCGATAACTCGTCCAGTGTGGCCTCCAGGTCCTTGACTTTGGAGGGCGTGATCTCCAGTGTGTAGGCCGAGTAGTTGTTGGCCAAGACCACACCATTGCGATCCAAAATTGTGCCGCGGTTGGGTACGGTGGGCAAGATGGCAGTACGGTTGTTTTCAGCCTGCTCTAACAAGTCTTCGTGGCGCAGCACCTGCAAATAAAACAAACGCAGGCCCAGCAACACAAAGCAAAGCAAGACCACCGCTTGCAAAATCAAAATGCGATTGTGAAACTTAAAAAGTTCAAGGTGCGTGTTGCGCAACTCGCTCAGTGATGGCATGTGCAGTGGCATGACTCAAATCGGGCGGTGCACGTCAGTCTCGTGCGCCCGCCGCTGGGGCGCTAGCAACAAGGTGCTGACAAGCGGCCAGAGCAAGGCCTCACACAGGGGCGCAAATAAAATCAGCCAGCCTGCAAAAGCTTCACCGGCGATCAAACGCGTGAGCCACTGCGTGACATTGGCCAGCACAAAAAAGGGCAGCACTTGCAGGGCTTGTTGGGGCAATGCGAACCACAGCAAACGCCGATGAATGGTGAAGGCGCCGTAGCTTAAAAAAGTGTAGGCCAAGGCGTGCTGGCCCAGCAAAGCCGATTGCTGCACATCAACCCACAAGCCCAGAAAAAATGCGATGCCCATGCCAACGCGGCGAGGCTGGTGTATGCCCCAAAAAAACACAAAGATCGCCAGCACATCGGGCAGCCACAATTGGTGACTCAGCCCTAGCCACATGCTCAGTAAAAGCGCGAACACCAAACTCCAAACAATGAACCATGGGCTGACAGGCAGCAACAAAGCTTGACCGCGCACTTTGATCATGGCGTTCGACCTTTGGTTGTTGCAAGGTCGGGGGGCGGTTGCAAGACCAGCAGGTGCCGACCCTTTTGCTGCGCCAAGGGCGTTGCAAGGATGCGTGCAAAAGAGATGTCGCTGCGCCGCTCAATGTGGTTGATGCGTGCGACTTGCAAGCCTGCAGGGTAGATGCCGTCGACGCCGCTGGTGGTCAACATATCACCCTCTTGCACATCGGCACTGGCCGGCACGAAACGCAATTCAATTTGCGCCAGGCCTGCGCTGACCTCGCCATAAGCCACGTTGCGCGCGCCGGTGCGGGCGTTGAGCACGGGAATGCTTTGCTCGCGGTCGGTCAGCAAAGTGACTTCTGAGGTCAAAGGAAAAACCCGCGTGACTTGGCCGATGACGCCGCCCGCATCGATCACGGCTGAGCCTGGTGCAATGCCTTGGACGTGCCCTTTGCTGATGACCACGCGCTGGTTGTAGGGGTCGGCCACATCGAACAAAACTTCTGCGACTTGGGAGGGGTTGGCCACAGTGCTTTGCAGCGCTATCAACTGGCGCAAGCTTTGATTTTCCAGCTGGAGTTGCTCAACTTGTTGTGAGCGCGCAGCTTGCTCGAGGGCTTTGAGTTGGGCCTGTGCTAAATTGTGTTGTGCTTGCTCGAGGTTTTCAAAATAAGAGCTCACTGCGCGGGCCGCATGGCCCGGCTGGAGCACCAACCATTGCACGGGCAGCATCAAGGTTGACAGGCCCGCGCGCAGGGGCTGCGCGAATTGCAGGCGACTGTCGGCAAACATCAAAAGCAGTGACAGGGCGCTGAAAAAAATGAGCTTGGTCAGGGGCGCAAAACCGACCCTGAAAAAAGGCGGCGGCGTGCGGTCAATGGAGCCTAGAGGCATTGAGCGCGCAGCCCTTACTCACTGGTGAAAATGCTGCCCAAGCGGTCCATGCGTTCTAGCGCCATGCCGCAACCTCTGGCCACACAGGTCAAGGGATCTTCGGCCACCAACACCGGCAGGCCGGTCTCTTCAGACAACAAGCGGTCTAAGTCGCGCAGCAATGCGCCCCCGCCTGTGAGCATCATGCCGCGATCGGAAATATCGGCGCCCAACTCGGGAGGGGTGTGCTCAAGTGCGGTTTTGACGGCCGAGACAATGTTGTTTAAGGGGTCCGTCAGTGCTTCCAAAATTTCATTGCTGCTGATGGTGAAGCTGCGCGGCACACCCTCAGACAGGTTGCGGCCCTTGACTTCCATTTCGCGCACTTCGCTGCCCGGAAAGGCCGAACCAATATTTTTCTTAATGGCCTCAGCCGTGGGCTCACCAATGAGCATGCCGTAGTTGCGACGGATGTAGTTGATGATGGCTTCGTCAAATTTGTCGCCGCCCACACGCACGCTGCCTTTGTAGACCATGCCGCCCAAAGAGATCACGCCCACTTCGGTGGTGCCCCCGCCGATGTCCACCACCATGGAGCCAGAGGCTTCAGACACGGGTAAGCCTGCACCAATGGCCGCGGCCATTGGCTCCTCAATCAAATAAACCTCGGAGGCCCCTGCGCCCAGGGCTGATTCGCGAATTGCGCGGCGCTCGACTTGGGTCGAGCCACAAGGCACGCAAATGATGATGCGCGGGCTAGGCCGAAAGGTGCTGCGTGGGTGCACCATGCGGATGAACTGCTTGAGCATTTGCTCGGTAACGGTGAAGTCTGCAATCACGCCGTCTTTCATGGGGCGGATGGCCTCGATGTTGCCAGGCACTTTGCCCAACATCATTTTGGCTTCGTGACCCACGGCTTGAAGCACTTTTTTGCCGTGCGGGCCGCCCTCATGCCGAATGGCCACAACGGAGGGTTCGTCTAGCACGATGCCTTTGTCGCGCACAAAAATCAGTGTGTTAGCGGTGCCCAAATCAATGGCCAAGTCGGTGGAGAAATAACGGCGAAAAGAGTTGAACATATGCAATCCAGGGGCGGCAGCACTTGCCAGTTGTTGCGGTGCTGCTAAGGGGTCAATGAGGGTATAAATTGTGGGCTTGAACAAGCTTTTGAAGAAGGCTTGCAGCGAACACACGATAATAACTGATCACTCGTTGAAAATTGGGGCTTTTACCCTCATTTTTGAGGCCTTAGCCCCTGAATTGACCTGCTATTTTATGTCCTTGACCACCCAAGATATCGAACGAATCGCCAACCTGGCCCGCTTGGAGCTGCCGCCCGAGGAGGGCCAGCGCATGCTGGCGCAAATCAATGACTTTTTTGGCATTGTGCAGGCCATGCGGGCTGTGGACACCACTGGCATCGAGCCTTTGGCGCACCCGGTGGCGACCCTGCAGGGGCTGGCGCTGCGCCTGCGGGAGGACTTGGCCAGCGAGCCCAACCAGCGTGAGGCCAACCAAAGGAGCGCACCCGCCGTAGAGCGGGGCCTGTTCTTGGTGCCCAAAGTCATTGAGTAAGGGACTCCCGCAATGACAGCCTTGCATGACCTCTCGGTGGCCCAATTGGCCCAAGACCTGCGCGCGAAAAAAATGAGCGCTGTGGAAGTGGCGGAGCATTTTTTAGCGCGCTGCCAAGCAGACACATTGGGCAGCTTTTTGAGCATGGACCCGCAAGTCACGCTGGACCAAGCACGCTTGGCACAGGCTCAGCTGGCCCAAGGCACGGCCGGGCCACTGGCGGGCGTGCCCATGGCGCACAAAGATATTTTTGTCACTGCCGACTTCCCGACCACGGCGGGATCGAAAATGCTGGCGGGCTACCGCTCGCCTTTTGATGCCACGGTGGTTCAAAAACTGGGGGTCAGCTCGGGCGGTGCAGGCATGGTCAACTTGGGTAAACTCAATTGCGACGAGTTCGCCATGGGCTCGTCCAATGAAAACTCCGCTTACCACCCCGTTCAAAACCCTTGGGACAGCACGCGCGTGCCGGGCGGATCCTCGGGCGGCAGTGCAGCGGCGGTGGCTGCGCGTTTGCTGCCCGCAGCCACGGGCACAGACACCGGAGGCTCGATCCGACAGCCGGCCAGTTTTTGCGGCATCACGGGCATCAAACCCACCTATGGCCGTGCCTCGCGCTACGGCATGGTTGCTTACGCGTCCAGCCTGGACCAGGCCGGCCCGATGGCGCGCACGGCGCAAGATTGTGCTTTGCTCTTGTCGGCCATGTGCGGGCCCGATCTGGAGCGCGACTCGACATCCTTGGATGTGCCAGCAGAAGATTTTTCGCGTGAGTTGACGGGCTCTTTGGATGGCCTGCGCATTGGCATGCCGCAAGAGTTTTTCGCACAAGGCCTGGCGCCTGGCGTGCGCGCTGCGGTGAATGCGGCTTTGAAAGAGTATGAAAAATTAGGCGCACGTTTGGTGCCCATCAGCTTGCCGCGCACCGAGCTTTCTATACCGGTTTACTACATCATTGCCCCAGCCGAGGCCTCGAGTAATTTGAGCCGTTTTGATGGCGTCAAGTTTGGCCACCGCGCCAAGGATTACACCGACTTGGTCTCGATGTACAAAAAAACCCGCGCTCAAGGGTTTGGAGAAGAAGTCAAACGCCGCATCATGACCGGGGCCTATGTTTTGTCGCACGGTTATTACGACGCGTACTACCTGCAAGCGCAAAAAATCAGGCGCATGATTGCCGACGATTTTCAGCAAGCCTTCAAAGTGTGTGACGTGATTGCCGGGCCCGTCGCGCCCACGGTGGCTTGGAAATTAGGCGAGAAAACCGATGATCCTGTGGCCAATTATTTGGCCGATATTTTCACACTGCCGGCTTCATTGGCGGGCCTGCCTGGCATGAGCTTGCCCGCTGGCCTAGGCGAAGCAGGCATGCCTGTTGGTTTGCAATTGATTGGCAATTATTTCAAAGAAGCGCAGTTGCTCAATGCAGCGCACCGCTTGCAGCAGGCCACTGATTTTCACCTTGCGCAACCAGGAGGGCAGTGACATGACTTCTTTACTGGTGCAGGGCTATGAAGTCGTGATCGGCTTTGAAACACACGCGCAACTCTCAACGCAGAGCAAAATTTTCAGTCGCGCGCCAACGGCCTTTGGGGCCGAGCCCAATACGCAGGCCTGCGCGGTTGATTTGGCTTTGCCGGGCACTTTGCCCGTGATGAACAAAGGCGCTGTTGAGCGCGCCATTGAGTTTGGTTTGGCTGTGGGCGCGCATGTGGCTGAGCAAAGTATTTTTGCGCGCAAAAATTACTTCTACCCCGACTTGCCCAAGGGCTATCAAATCAGTCAATTTGAAATCCCGGTGGTCCAAGGCGGTGGCGTGTCCTTCTTCCTGGGCAATGAGAAAAAAACCGTGCGATTGGTGCGCGCCCATTTGGAGGAAGATGCGGGTAAATCTTTGCATGAAGACTTCATTGGTCAAAGCGGCATTGATTTGAACCGCGCGGGCACACCGCTGTTAGAAATCGTGACCGAGCCCGACATGCGCTCGAGCCAAGAGGCAGTGGCCTACGCCAAAGAGTTGCACAAGATCGTGACGTGGATCGGCATCTGCGATGGCAACATGCAAGAGGGCAGTTTTCGCTGTGATGCCAACGTCTCGGTGCGCAAACCTGGTGCGCCTTTGGGCACACGCCGTGAGATCAAAAATTTAAACAGTTTCAAGTTCATGCAGCAAGCCATGGACTATGAAGTTCGCTGGCAGATTGAGCAAATTGAAGACGGCCACAAAATCCAGCAAGCCACTGTGCTGTTTGACCCTGATACGGGCGAGACACGCGCCATGCGCAGCAAAGAAGACGCGGCCGATTACAGATATTTTCCTGATCCCGATTTGCCGCCCTTGGTGATCGGGCGCGACTGGGTGGCCCGCGTGCAGGCCCAGATGACGGAGTTGCCCCGCGTAATGGCCGCGCGTTTTGTGGCCGACTACGGACTGCCAGAATACGACGCCAGCACACTGACGCAAAGCAAAGCCATGGCGGCTTATTTTGAAGCGGCGGCCAAAGCCTGCGGCCAAGCCAAGTGGGTGAGCAACTGGGTCATGGGCGAAGTCTCGCGGCGCTTGAACGCTGGAAATTTGGAGTTGGATGCGCTGCCAGTCAGCAGCGCGCAGTTGGCCGCCATGATCTCGCGCATTGCGGACGGCAGCATCTCCAACAACGCGGCCAAGCAAGTCTTTGACGCCTTGTGGAATGGTGAGGCTTCGGGTGAAGGCGCAGTTGATCAAATCATCCAAGCCAAGGGCCTCAAGCAGATGAATGACACCAGTGCACTGGAGGCCATCATCGACCAAGTGTTGGCGGACAATGCCGAGAATGTGGCGCAGTTCAGAGCCGGCAAAGAAAAGGCCTTCAACGCCTTGGTGGGCCAAGCCATGAAGGCCAGCAAAGGCCTGGCCAATCCGGCGCAGGTCAACGAGATGTTGAAGAAAAAATTGGGCTAAAGAGCGCTGCTTCAGTGGCCTGCTTCAGTGCACGCCATAGCGATCGCGATAGGCCTGCACGTTGTGCAGGTGCTGGCCCAAATCGGCCGCGCCGTCTGCCTTTGAGCTCTGGCCTAAATAGGCCAACAAGTCTTCCAATTTGGCAATGGCGCAGACCTGCATGCCCAGCTCCTTGCGAACATATTGCACCGCGCTGTAGGGCACATCGTGTGTGCTGCCATCAGCTTGTTTTTCGGTGGCCATTTCTTGGCGGTCCAAGGCAATGACCACGGCGTGAGGCACAGCCCCTGCGGCTTTGATCAAGGCGATGGACTCGCGCGCGGCAGTGCCCGCGCTCATCACATCGTCAACGATCAAGACCCGGCCTTGCAAAGGCGCGCCGACCAGGGAGCCCCCCTCGCCGTGGTCTTTGGCCTCTTTGCGGTTGTAGGCAAAGGGCACGTTTTTGCCCAAGCGCGCCAATTCTATGGCCACCGCTGCGCCCAGCGGAATGCCTTTGTAGGCAGGGCCAAAGAGCATGTCAAACTCAATGCCGCTGCGCATCAAAGCTTTTGCATAGAATTGAGCCAGTCGTCCCAGTTTGGCGCCATCGTCAAACAGGCCTGCGTTGAAGAAGTAGGGGCTCAGGCGGCCCGCTTTGGTTTTGAATTGACCAAACTTGAGCACGCCAGAGTCGAGCGAAAATTGCACGAACTCTTGCGCCAGCGCGTCCATCGGGGCCTGCTGTGAGCTGCCTGTCACCATGGGGAAATCCTTGTTTAAATTAACCAGCTTGAATTTGAATGGCATTCGCTCTGCCACCACCAAGGGGGTCGAGGCCTGGATGGCGCAAATCAAACCCGATTGTATTTGCGTGCAAGAGGTCAAGGCGCAAGCGGCCGATGTAGCGGGGCGTTTTGAGACCTTGGCAGGTTTGAAGGGTCACTTTCACTTTGCCGAGAAAAAGGGCTACTCGGGCGTGGCGGTGTACAGCAGGCACGAGCCCAGCGCGGTCCAAGTGGGCATGGGTTCAGCAGAATTTGACGCCGAAGGACGCTATGTGGAGCTGCGTTTTGACACGCCCAAGCGCAAATTTTCTGTGATCAGTTGCTACTTTCCAAGCGGCTCCTCCGGCCCTGAGCGGCAAGAAGCCAAGTTCCGTTTTTTGGACCATATGGGCCCACATTTGAAGGCTTTGCGCGATCAGCGTGAATTTGTTTTGTGTGGGGATGTGAACATTGCGCACCAGCAAGCGGACTTGAAAAACTGGCGCAGCAATCAAAAAAACAGTGGCTTTTTGCCGCAAGAGCGGGACTGGATGACCCACATGCTCAGCCAAGGCGGTTTGTCCGATGTCTATCGCCAGCTGCACCCTGAGGCCACCGAAGCTTGCTACACCTGGTGGAGCAATCGGGGGCAGGCGTATGCCAAGAATGTGGGGTGGCGACTGGACTACCACCTGGCTACGCCGCAATTGGCGGCGCGCGCGCTGGCGGTGGAAATCTACAAGGGTGAGAAGTTTTCAGACCACGCACCGGTCACGGTTGAATACGATTGGGCGTGTTGAAGAAGCACAGGCGTTGCGCTCTTTGATGTGCTGTATACTGTACGGTCTGTACATTTTTCCGGGGTCGTCATGTCTGCCAATGCCAGTTATGGGTTAGAACAAGCGCGTATTCAATTGCCGAGCATCATTGCTGATGCCCATGCGGGTGTTCGTTGCATCATTACGAAGCATGGAAAACCATACGCCGCCATCGTGCCTCTTGGAGATATTCAAAGACCTCACCCTCAGGCTGATTTGGCATCCGGGTTGTTGGCATTGCGCGGCACGGGCAGAGGACTTTGGGGTGCCGATGTTGGCCGGGCAGTGTCCGAGTTGCGTGACGAGTGGAGTGAGGCTTAATTGAAAGTCAAAGTTCCGCGCCTCTGGGGGGGACTGCCTCAGGGTGCCACGGTGATGGTGGATACGGCGCCCTTCATTTACGTGCTTGAATCGCATCCTCAATTTGCCGATCAATTTGTGGGCCTGTTTGAAGCCGCGGCAGTGGGTGACCTGATGATTGCACTATCGACAATCACATTGGCTGAAGTTTTGACGGGTCCATTCAAAGCAGGGCAGACTGCGTTGGCCAAACGCTATGAGAAAACCATGTCGCTCTACCGCGTGGTTCCGGTCTCAGCGCCGATTGCTGCTTTGGCAGCGCAATTGCGTGCCCAATACCGGTTGAAACTGCCAGACGCGATTCAGTTGGCCACAAGCTTGGATATCAGTGCTGCTGCTTTTGTGACGCATGATCGCGACTTCTCTCGGGTAACCGGAGTAGAGATTTTGACGAATGACAAAAGTGCTCAGTCTCTTCGGTAAGTCAACATGCAGCCTTTGTAGGCCTGTGCTTCGGGTGTAGCGGGCTGCTCGAGCAGGGTCTGTGACAACGCGAAACCCTGCAAGCTCATGTTGCGGTGAAAGTGCGAGCGGTTGCCGCGGTTGGGGTCCACCACCCAAACCTCACACTGCTTGGCCGCATGCTGGTCAATGAAGTGCGCCAGCGCGCCGCGCTCATCACGCTCGTACAAAATATCGCTGCCCATGATCACGTCAAAGCGCCCCGCAAGAGTCGGATCAGTGCCTGCTTGAACCTGCTCTCCCCAATGGCCATGCCGGTAACTCATGGGCGCCAAACAGTTCAAGCGCAAATTCTCGCGCAAGAACGTGCCGGCCAAGGGGTGGCAGTCGCTGGCGGTCATGTTGGCGCCGCGGCGGTGCCCAATCAGGCTGGGCAGCGCCAGGCCGCAGCCGATTTCCAACATGCGCTGTCCGATCACCATAGGGTGCAAGGCCATGCGCTGGGCCAGCCATGCGCCAGAGGGCCACAGCAAACCAAACAAGGGCCACATGGCCGAGGAAATGCCCAAGCGGAGGGCGGTGCCATTCGGGTCGTGAAACTGCTGTTTGTCCAGCAAGGAGCGGATCCACAAGTTGGCCGCCCCTGAAACAGGAACGGATTCTTGCTTGGTCAAATAACCAGGCGCAGCAAAGGCATGTGGCACTGTAGGCGATCAGGCCGGCACGGGGGGTGCGGGAGTTCTTACAATCGTACGCTGTTGCCTCAGATTTAAAACATTGCGCCAAAAAGAAATTTTGACATGCTTGAATACGCCACCATTCCAGTAACGCCGTTTCAACAAAATTGCTCCTTGGTTTGGTGCAACCAGACCTTGCAAGCGGCGGTGATTGACCCCGGCGGTGACTTAGATTTGATCTTGGCGCAAGTGGCCAAGCGTCATTTAAAATTAGAGCAAATTTGGCTGACGCACGCGCACATAGACCACGCAGGGGGCACGGCAGAATTGGCGCGCCGTTTGAATTTACCCATCATTGGGCCGCACCCGGGCGATCAGTTTTGGATCGATGGCCTGGCCGATCAAGGCCGCATGTTCCAGTTCCCTGGTGCAGAAGTTTTCACGCCCACGCGTTGGTTGCATGATGGCGCGACGGTACAACTGGCGCAGCACACTTTGAATGTTCGCCATTGCCCAGGCCACACGCCGGGCCACGTGGTGTTTCACTCACCTGAGATGAACCGCGCCTTTGTGGGTGATGTGTTGTTTGCCGGCAGCATTGGCCGCACAGATTTTCCGCAAGGTGATCACGCCACTTTGATTGCCAGCATCACCGAGCGGTTGTGGCCCATGGGGGACGAGACCGTGTTCATTCCCGGACACGGGCCAGAAAGCACGTTTGGCCAAGAGCGGCGCAGCAACCCGTATGTGGGCGGGACCTGAGCGGGCTGTGCACGCTGCTTCGTTAAAAGCGGGTTCGGGCCTCTTCGTACAAATGTGCGACTTTGGGTAAGTTGGCTTCCAATTCGTGAATCCGGTTGTTGCCGCTGGGGTGTGTGGATAAAAACCCAGGGCTGCCTTTGCCGCCGCTGTTGGCCGCCAGCATTTTGCGCCACAGGTTCACGCTGGCTTCAGGTTTGAAGCCACCGCGCGCGGCAATTTCCAAACCCACCAAGTCGGCTTCGGTTTCGTCGTCGCGGCTGTATTTCAAGCTGAGCAATTGCGTGCCCACGTTGGCCGCGACATCGCCCAGCTGGCCCAAGCCCAAGAGTTGAGAGGCCACCGACAAGCCTATGCCCGTGGCTTTGGATTTGGCCAGCCGTTCGCGTGCATGCTCACGCAGCGCGTGCGCCATCTCGTGGCCCATGATCATGGCCACTTCGTCGTCGTTCAAGGCCAGTTGCTCCAAGATGCCGGTGTAAAAAGCAATCTTGCCCCCCGGCATGCACCAGGCGTTGATTTGTTTGCTGCCGATCAAATTAACTTCCCAGCGCCATTTTTTGGCCTCTGGGTTCCACTGCGCGGTGTAGGGGATCAATCGTTTGGCAATCTCGTGCAGCCTTTGCAGTTGAGGGTGGTTCTCGGGCGCCAAAGCGCCTTTGCTGCGAGCCTCGCCCAGCACCTGGACGTATTGCTGGCGCGCGGAACTCTCCAAAGACTCGGCCGGAACCAGCTTGCGCATGCTCGAGGCTTGGCCGACATCGACTTGGGCCATGGCAGATGCGCTGAGCAGCCCTGCGCCCGCGGATGCGCTGGCAGACAACAAAAAGTTGCGGCGTGCGCCATCAGCGGGATGACTGGATTTCCAATTGAAACAATGCCAACACATAAGTCGCCATGATAATGGAGACCATGCACGAAGCGCCTTTGACTGATACCGTTAAACCCTCTTGGGCAGAGTCTTTGCGCGTGTATTTGCAGCCGGCCAGTTTGCGCATGCTCATGCTGGGCTTTGCTGCGGGACTTCCCTTGCTCTTGGTTTTAGGCACTTTGAGCTTCCGATTGCGTGAGGCTGGCATTGACCGCAGCACCATTGGGTATTTGAGTTGGGTCGGCTTGGCCTATGCCTTCAAATGGACTTGGGCGCCCTTGGTCGACCGCCTGCCGATTCCGTTTTTGACACGCCGTTTGGGCCGGCGCAGAAGCTGGTTGCTGCTGGCGCAAAGCGTGGTGATGGCCGGCTTGGCGGGCATGGCCCTTTGCGACCCCAGTCAAACTTTGGGGCCCGTGGTGTGGTGCGCCTTGCTGGTGGCCGTGGGCTCGGCCACGCAAGACATTGCGCTGGACGCGTTTCGCATCGAATCGGCCCAACTTGACCAGCAAGCGGCCTTGGCGGCAAGCTATCAAACGGGTTATCGCTTGGCCATGATTTGGGCTGGGGCCGGCGTGTTGTGGGTGGCTGCATGGGTTCAAGGCGACGCCAGCACAGGCTACCAACATGCGGCTTGGCAAGCGGCCTATTTGGTGATGGCCGCGAGCATGGTGGTGGGTGTCATCACGGTACTTCAATCTTCAGAGCCAGTGCCTGCAGCCATTCCCGCAGCGCGCAATGTGCGAGAGTGGTTGCAAGGCGCGCTGCTCGAGCCTTTCGCCGATTTTGTGCGCCGCTACCGCTGGCAAGCCGTGTTGATTTTGTCCTTGATTTCGGTCTACCGCATCAGCGATGTGGTGATGGGCATCATGGCCAATCCGTTTTATGTCGACATGGGTTACACCAAAGCCGAAGTGGCCACGGTGACCAAGGTGTACGGCGTGCTCATGACCCTTTTAGGCGCTTTTGTGGGCGGCGTCATGGCCTTGCGCTGGGGGGTGATGTGGATCTTGATGCTGGGCGCCATTTTGAGCGCCTTGAGCAACTTGCTGTTTGCCTGGCTCAGTGGCGTAGGGCACGATGTGCAAGCCCTGATCGCTGTGGTGTCTGCGGACAATTTGGCCAGTGGCATGGCTTCGGCGGCCTTCATTGCCTATTTGTCATCGCTGACCAACATCCGTTACTCCGCCACGCAATATGCCTTGCTCAGTTCCATGATGCTGCTCTTGCCCAAGTTCATTGCCGGATTTTCGGGGGACTTTGTCAACGCACATGGTTACGCTACTTTTTTCAATGCCACGGCCTTGCTGGGATTGCCTGTTTTGGTTTTGGTGGCCTTGGCTTGGCGTGCAGACAAGCAAGAAAATTTACGCAACTTTACGGACACTTCAAGACCCGGCGACGCTGCGAACCAGATTTGAGCGCATCATGGGACTTGCCGCAATGAAAGCCCCAAGAGCATGAACGCCCGCATGTTGATGATTGAAGACGATGACCGCTTGGCCAGCATGGTGGGGGACTATTTGCGGCAATCGGGCTTTGCTTTTGCGCACGCCGGCGACGGCCAAAGTGGCTTGACTTATGTGCAACACAACCCGGTGGACTTGGTCATTTTGGATTTGATGCTGCCCGACATGGATGGTCTGCAGGTGTGCCAAAAAATTCGCGCCATGCCCGGGGCGAATGGTCAAATGCCGGTGTTGATGCTGACCGCCAAAGGCGACCCCATGGACCGCATCATTGGTTTGGAATTGGGCGCTGACGATTATTTGCCCAAACCCTTTGAGCCACGCGAGTTGCTCGCGCGCATTCGCGCCATATTGCGGCGCAAATCAGGGGGCCCCGCGGCTGGCAATGTGCACATGCAATTTGGCAGCTTGGAAATTGACCTGGATGCCAGGCGCGTCACCGTCAAAGGCCAAGCGTGTGAATTAACCTCTTATCAATTTGATTTGCTGGTGGCTATGGCCGAGCGTGCGGGCCGTGTGTTGACGCGAGACCAAATCATGGAAGCCGTGCGCGGTCGTGAATTGGAAGCTTTTGATCGATCGATCGATGTGCACATAGGCCGCATTCGAATGGCGATTGAGCGCGACGCCAAAATACCCGAACGCATCTTGACGGTGCGCGGCGTCGGGTATGTGTTTGCGCGTCAACAAACTTGAAAGTCCCAATGTCTTGGTTCACGCCATTTTCTAAACATTTGTATCTGCGCATTTGGTTGGCGGTGGTCTTGGGTGTGGCCGCTCTCATGCTGGTGGTGGGGTGGGCTTGGAGCTTGTCGGTTGAGCACAACACGTCACTTCCTCCACCGCGCGAAATGCTGGTGCTCAACGCCCAAGGCGAAGTGATCAGCACTGTCATGGGCCAAGTCCAAAGAGGCGTGGGCTTGGAATTTGACATTAACTTACCAGACGGCCAAGCCTTGAGTCTGGTGTTGCCCCGGCGCGCTAATGCAGGCCCGCGTGCTGAAGGCATGGCGGGGCCGGGTTTTGGCCGCGGCATGGGCCCAGATGCGCCGCCCTGGTGGGCCCGCCCGCCCTACGGATTTATATGGATGTTGGCCCTGGTGGGCTTGGCCGTGGCCATTGGTGTGTATCCGATCGTGCGGCGCCTGACGCAAAGGTTAGAGGCCTTGCAGCAAAGTGTTCAGCGTTGGGGCGAGGGCGACTTGACGGTGCGCATGGCCGAGCAAGGGCAAGACGAAGTGGCTGATTTGTCGCGTCACTTCAATGCGGCCGCCATGCGCGTGCAAAGCTTGATGTCTTCACAGCAAGCCTTGTTGGTGTCGCAAAAATCATTGCTTGCCAATGCATCGCATGAGTTGCGATCCCCCTTGGCGCGCATTCGAATGGGCTTGGAGCTGATCAGGGGTGATGCCAGCGAACCCGCGCGGCTAGAGATTGCGCGCAATATTGAGGAGCTCAATCAGCTCATCGATGAAATATTGCTGGCCAGCCGGCTCGATGCGCAAGAAGCCGACATGGGCACCGTGGAATCGGTGGACTTGATTGGCTTGTCGGCCGAAGAATGTGCCCGTGTGGGTGCCACTTTGGATTTGCCAGAAGGGCTTGCCACTTTGACGCTTCCCGGGGTGACCAAATTGCTGCGCCGCTTGGTGCGTAACTTGTTGGAGAATGCCTTGCGCTATGGTGCACGCGCGGGCTCAGATGACATTCGCTTGTCATGGGAGCTAAGCCCCTTGGAAATTGTCTTGCGTGTGTCTGACCGCGGGCCTGGCGTGCCACCCGCATTTCGAGAAAGAATTTTCGAGCCCTTTTACCGCTTGCCTGGTGCCAGTGAGCGCGCAGGCAGCGTTGGCTTGGGGCTGGCTTTGGTCAAATCGATTGCGCTGCGACACAGAGGCAGCGTGGAGTGCCAAGAGCGTGAGGGCGGAGGCGCAAGCTTTGTGGTGCGCTTTCCTATAACAAACGTTTAGCGCGGCCCCGCCAAAGGGCGCACGCACCCGGGGCTTTCAGTGGCTGTGACCCACCACTTCACCGGCTTTCAATTGGTACAAGGTGCCGCAATAAGGGCACTTGGCGTGACCCTCGCGAGCCACGTCCAAATACACCTTGGGGTGGTTGTTCCACAGCTTCATGTCAGCTTGTGGGCTGGGGCAAAACACGCCCCCTTGTGGGTTCAAGTCTTTGGCTAAAAGTTCTACAGCGTGGCTCATTTTGTTTGCCTTGTTTTTCGCGAGTTCAGTGGCCCGATCAGACCAGGGTCAGCCAGTGCGCGTATTTGGGATTTTTGCCGTTGACGATGTCAAAAAATGCACTTTGAATTTTCTCTGTGAGGGGGCCGCGACTGCCCGCGCCCAGCTCAATGCGGTCGAGCTCGCGAATCGGCGTGACTTCAGCTGCAGTGCCGGTGAAAAAGGCTTCGTCGGAAATGTAGACTTCATCGCGCGTGATGCGTTTTTGCACAATCTCCAGGCCCAAATCTTTGGCGATGTGAAACACCGTGTTGCGAGTGATGCCGTTCAATGCGCCGGCAGACAAATCAGGGGTGTAGATCACGCCGTCTTTGATGATGAAAATGTTCTCGCCCGCGCCTTCGGAGACAAAACCCGAGGTATCGAGCAGCAGGGCTTCGTCGTAACCCTCTTCGGTGACTTCCATGTTGGCCAAAATGGAATTGGTGTAGTTGCTGACGGCTTTGGCCTGCGTCATGGTGATGTTCACATGGTGGCGCGTGTAGCTTGATGTTTTCACGCGAATGCCGCGCTTTAAACCTTCTTCGCCCAAATACGCGCCCCAGGCCCATGCGGCCACCATCAAGTGGATGGTGTTGCCTTTGGGGCTGACGCCCAGCTTTTGTGAGCCGATCCAAGTTAAAGGGCGCAAGTAGCAGCTCTCCAACTTGTTCTCGCGCACCACGGCTTTTTGAGCCTCCATCACTTCTTCTTTGGTGAAGGGCAGCGTCATGCGCAAAATTTTGGCGCTGTTGAACAGGCGGTCTGTGTGCTCTTGCAAACGAAAAATGGCCGTTCCCTTGGCGGTGTTGTAGGCGCGTACGCCTTCAAATGCGCCGCAACCGTAGTGCAAGGTGTGCGTCAAAACGTGGATTTTGGCGTCGCGCCAATCGACCATTTGACCATCCATCCAAATTTTGCCGTCACGGTCGGCCATCGAGGGGATCACGTTGCTCATTGTTTGTCCTTTGTTGCCAGGTTCGCAAAAACCTTATTTTACGGGGCTTATGCCCAAAAGTTCATGACGCCTCTTGGGATTCCTCGGTAGGGCGAAGCAGCGCCCACTTGACCAGTTTGCCATCGGCAAAATGGCATGTGACGTGCGATTGGCCCTCATCCGTCCAGCGAAAAACTTCAGGCTGCGCGTCGGGCTGTGACAGCCTTTGCCCCAGCGCGCGCGTCAAGGCAATGACGTGCATCAAGGCGTGCCCTTTTTTGAGTTTGGCATTGAGCATGACGGCGCTGGCCACATGGCCTACAGGCCGGTTGGCGGCGCGGCTTAAAACCGTGACCATGCGCGTGAAATGCAGCAGCATCCACATGACGACAGCGCCACCGGCCATGGCCACGCCCGGCCACTGGTATTGAAACCAAGCTGCTGCCATGAGGGCTACAACACCTAAGGGGATAAAAATTTTCGACAGATTCATGCGACCCATTTTAAAGACCTCGCACGCAGCTCATGGCCTCTTCGATCCGATCAACTGGGTAAATGGTCAACCCGGCAAAGGCTTTGTCGCTCTTTTTGGGGGCATTGGCCTTGGGCACAACGGCCACCGTGAAGCCCAACTTGGCAGCTTCCTTCAAGCGCTCTTGGCCGCGCGGTGCGGGCCGCACTTCTCCGGCCAAACCCACTTCGCCAAACGCAATAAAGCCCTTGGGAAGGGGCTTGCCGCGAAGAGATGAGGTGATGGCCAGCATCACGGCCAAGTCAGCTGCAGGCTCGCTGATGCGCACGCCGCCCACGGCGTTGACAAACACGTCTTGGTCCATGCAAGCCACGCCGGCATGGCGGTGCAGCACGGCCAGCAGCATGGCCAATCGGTCACGGTCTAGGCCAACAGACAAACGCCTGGGGCTGGGCCCGCCGCTGTCGACCAAGGCTTGAATCTCAACCAACATGGGGCGCGTGCCTTCTAATGTGACCATCACGCAACTGCCGGCCACGGGCTCTTCGTGTTGCGATAAAAAAATCGCGCTGGGATTGCTCACGCCTTTGAGACCGCGCTCGGTCATGGCGAAAACGCCAATTTCGTTGACCGCGCCAAAGCGATTTTTGATGGCGCGAATCAAGCGAAAACTGCTGTGGGTGTCGCCCTCGAAATACAAAACGGTGTCGACCATGTGCTCGAGCACGCGCGGGCCGGCCAGGGCGCCTTCCTTGGTGACGTGGCCCACCAAGACGATGGCCGTGCCAGTGGCCTTGGCCGCGCGTGTGAGGTGCGCAGCGCATTCACGCACCTGCGCCACCGAGCCAGGCGCGGAGGTGAGTTGGTCGGAGTAAACCGTTTGTATGGAGTCAATGACAGCAATTTGGGGCCGCTCTTTGTGCAGCGTTGAAAGGATTTTTTCAAGTTGAATCTCGGCCATGACTTGAACTTCGCTGCGCTCCAGACCTAAGCGCCTAGAGCGCAGCGCCACTTGGGCGCCACTTTCTTCGCCCGTGACGTAAAGGGTGCGCAAGCCTTTGCGCTGCAAAGCGTCCAGGGCCTGCAGCAGCAGGGTGGATTTGCCAATGCCGGGGTCGCCGCCAATCAGCACCACGCCGCCCTCCACAACGCCCCCGCCCAAGGCGCGGTCGAGTTCGTCCAGGCCCGTGGGGGTGCGGTCAATGTCGGTGGCCTCGATGTCTTTGAGCTTGATCAGAGCTGAAGTTTGGGCCAGCCCTTGAAATTGACTGGTGTAACGGTTTTTAGCGGCGCCGCCGCCCTCGGCCACACTTTCAATCAAGGTGTTCCATGCGTCGCAAGAGGGGCATTTGCCAAGCCAACGCGGCGTGCTGGCGCCGCAGTCGGAGCAGGTGAAAACGGTTTTATCTTTGGCCATGACGCCAAGCCTACCACCAGCCTTGGCGCCTGCGCTGGCTTTGACCGGCAAGCGCCCTTCTCGGCCCTTGGGCAGCGCGCTTGCGGGTTAACCCGGTTGGAGCGCGCATTGAAATCATTTAATATATTAAATAAATAATGTTTGCCATGAAAAAACAGCCCTTTAGCCACCGCAACTTGCCTGGTTTGCTGCTTCAAGCGCGCGAGGCTGTCATGGCCCACACGCGGCCAAGTTTGCGTGAGCAAGGCTTGTCTGACCAGCAGTGGCGTGTGCTGCGGGTATTGGGTGAGCACGCCCATTTGCCGCAAGGCGTTGAAACCGGTCGAGTGGCGCGTGAAGCCTTTTTACTGGGCCCCAGTTTGACTGGCGTATTGACACGCATGCAGCGAGATGGCCTGATCGAGCGCAGCAGTTGCATACTCGATGCGCGCCGCACGGTGGTGCGCGCAACACACAAGGGTTTGGCCAAAGTGCAAGCCCTCTCAGAAACCATCCAAGCCCATTACGCTTGGATGGAAAGTGAATTGGGAAAACAAAAACTGGCGCAGTTGTACCAACTGCTGGACGCCGTGATCCAATTGGAGCCTGCGGACTACCGCGTGCCCGAAGTTATTTTGGAGTGAACAGATGAACGCCGTGCATGTGCAGTCTTATTGGCCCCAAGGCACGGTGTATGGTGCCTTGCTCAATTTCAAACGCGAGTGGGAAGTGTGGGCGCCGCGCATGAACGAGGCGCCTTACAAAGGCGGCCCCAAAGCACCTGTGCTGTTCATCAAAACGGCCAATACGTTTTCACCATCAGGCGGCGCAATTGCCTTGCCAAGTGGTGTGCAAGAGGTTGACATCGGCGCCAATCTGGCATGGGTCATGGGAGAAGATGCGCAGCCTGTAGCTTGTGTGTTGATGAACGATGTGTCGATCCCACATGAGAGTTATTACCGACCACCGGTTAAATACAAATGCATCGATGGTTTTTTGGGCGTGGGCTCCAAAGCACTTGAAATCCAAAACCTCAACAGCGACGCGATGGTGCTGAGGGTCAGTGTGAATGGCGTGTTGGTGCAGCGCGTTGATTACGCGCAGACGGTGCGCAAGTCACGTGCGTTGCTGCAAGACATCGCAACGTTCATGACATTTCAAGCCGGTGATGTGTTGATGCTGGGCAGCGATTGTTTGCCAGGAGGCAACCGGCCACGCGCCAAGCGGGGTGATCGGGTTGAAATTTCTGCACCAGGCTTTGAAAACTTGGCCAACGTTTTTGCAGGAGACGGCGCATGAAGCACGCACGCATTGCATGGGCTGGCGCGATTCACGAGGCGGTGGAATCGGAGGGTGAGTTGTTGCTAACCCGCAGTCCTTGGGCCGGCAAACGTTTGAAATTTGACGAGGTGGTGTGGCTGCCGCCCCTGGCCCCCACGCCGCAGGCCAGAACCATTTTGGCCTTGGGCTTGAACTACGCAGACCACGCCAAAGAACTTGCCTTCAAAGCGCCTGAGGAGCCGCTGGTGTTTGTCAAAGGAGAGGCTTCGCTCATCGGACACAAGGCGTTGACAAAAAGACCTGAGGGCGTGACTTACATGCACTACGAATGCGAGTTGGCGGTGGTGATCGGACGCACGGCTAAAAATGTGAAAAAAGAAAATGCCTACGACCATGTGGCCGGTTACACAGTGGCCAATGATTACGCGATTCGCGACTATTTGGAAAATTGGTACCGCCCCAACCTGAAGGTCAAAAATCGCGACACCTGCACCCCGATCGGGCCATGGCGTGTGGATGCGCAAGACATTCATGCGCAGTTCGGCAGCCCTATGAACCTGGCTTTGCAAACCATCGTGAACGGCAAGATCACGCAAAGCGGGCACACCCGTGACATGATTTTTGATGTGCCAACATTGATCGAATACTTCAGTCAGTTCATGACATTGCAACCCGGCGATTTGATTTTGACGGGCACACCCGATGGGGTAGTGGACTGTCAGGTGGGTGATCAAATCGTCACCGAAATTCAAGGCCTGGGCGCGCTGATCAACACCCTGGCATAAAGCCAAGAGCGATGCCTCAACCCCGAAACTTTCACCCCACCACGCACAAGGACAGATCATGCGCATAGACCATTTGATAGGTGGGCGCTCTGTGGCCAGTGGCCCAACTTTTGAGACACGTGACCCTGCCTCGCAAGAGGTCTTGGCTGAAGTATCTGCTGGCGGGCTGGCCGAAGTGAACCTGGCCGTGGCTGCTGCCAAAAAAGCCTTCCCCCAATGGGCCGCAACACCTGCGCCAGAGCGTGCCAAGATCATGCGCCAACTCGGCGCCTTGATCACGCAGCATGTCCCCGAGATTGCGCAAACGGAAACGCGCGACTGTGGCCAAGTGATCGCGCAAACGGGCAAACAATTGGTGCCACGCGCTGCAGACAACTTCACCTACTTTGCCGAAATGTGCACGCGGGTCGATGGCCACACTTACCCCACACCCACGCATTTGAACTACACCTTGTTTCATCCGGTGGGCGTGTGTGCCTTGATCAGCCCCTGGAATGTGCCTTTCATGACGGCCACTTGGAAAGTCGCGCCGTGCTTGGCCTTTGGCAACACTGCGGTGCTCAAGATGAGTGAGCTCTCACCCATGTCAGCGGCCCGCTTGGGCGAGCTGGCCTTAGAGGCCGGTGTGCCCCCAGGTGTTTTGAATTTGGTGCAGGGCTATGGCAAAGACGCAGGCGAGCCTTTGGTCTCGCACCCGGATGTGCGCGCGATTTCTTTCACGGGTTCAACCGCCACGGGTCAGCGCATTGTGCAAAGCGCGGGCCTTAAAAAATTCAGCATGGAGTTGGGCGGTAAATCACCGTTTGTGATTTTTGAAGACGCTGATTTGCCGCGCGCTTTGGACGCGGCGGTGTTCATGATCTTCAGCAACAACGGCGAGCGCTGCACCGCAGGCAGTCGCATCTTGGTGCAGCAAAGCATTTATGCTGACTTCGTGCAAAAATTCACTGAGCGCGCCAAGCGCATTCAAGTGGGCGACCCGCTGGACGAAAACACAATCGTCGGCCCCATGATCAGCCAATCCCATTTGGCCAAAGTGCGCAGCTACATTGAGCTGGGCCCCAAGGAGGGCGCCACCTTGGTGTGCGGTGGTTTGGACCGCCCCTCGTATGCACCTGAGTTGCCAGAGCGCGTGAAAAAAGGCAACTTCGTTTGGCCAACGGTGTTTGCCGATGTAGACAACCGAATGAAGATCGCGCAAGATGAAATTTTTGGGCCCGTTGCTTGTCTGATTCCTTTCAAAGATGAAGCGCATGCGATCGAATTGGCCAATGACATTCAATACGGCTTGTCCAGTTATGTTTGGACCGAAAACATCGGGCGCGCGCACCGCGTGGCCGCTGCCGTGGAGGCTGGCATGTGTTTTGTCAACAGCCAAAACGTGCGCGATTTGCGTCAACCTTTTGGCGGCACCAAGGCCAGCGGCACGGGGCGTGAAGGCGGCACATGGAGCTACGAAGTTTTTTGTGAACCCAAAAACGTGGCAGTGTCTTTGGGCTCGCATCACATTCCACATTGGGGAGTTTGAAGATGGGACAACTCGCTCTGGCAGCCAAAATCACGCATGTGCCCTCGATGTATTTGAGCGAGCTCGATGGCCCACAAAAAGGCACACGACAAGCGGCCATCGATGGGCACCATGAAATTGACCGGCGTTGCCGCGCCCTGGGGGTCGACACGATCGTGGTGTTTGACACGCATTGGCTGGTGAACTCGGCCTACCACCTGAACAACGCCGCACATTTCAAAGGTGTTTACACCAGCAACGAGTTGCCGCACTTTATCAGCAACATGGCCTATGAATACGATGGCAATCCTGCACTGGGGAATGTGTTGTCCAAGGCCTGCAACGATGCGGGTGTGCTGACCTTGGCGCACGAGCACACCACGCTGGCGCTGGAGTACGGCACGCTGGTGCCCATGCGGTACATGAATGCCGATCGACATTACAAAGTGATTTCGGTCTCTGCTTTGTGCATGGTGCACTCGCTGGCTGACAGTGCGCGCTTGGGTTGGGCCATGCGATGCGCAGTCGAGCAGCATTACGAGGGCAAGGTGGCCTTTTTTGCCAGTGGATCGCTGTCGCACCGGTTTGCCCAAAATGGTTTGGCGCCAGACTACGCCAATAAAATTTGGAGCCCTTTTTTAGAGCAACTCGATCGCCGCGTGATCGAGTTGTGGCAGCGCGGCGACTGGCCTACCTTTTGCGCCATGCTGCCCGAGTACGCAGCCAAAGGGCATGGCGAAGGTTTCATGCACGACACGGCCATGCTGCTGGGCGCTTTGGGGTGGGACCGTTACGCAGGCCAGGCCGAAGTGATCACGCCGTACTTCCCAAGCTCTGGCACGGGGCAGATCAATGCGGTGTTTCCGGTCACGCAGCTTGCATCCAAAAATAAAAGCGAGCTGAACAATGACCGCTTGGACGTGAGCAATTTACAAGACCCGGCGGCGCTCTATGCGGCGGGCGCGAGCCGGCTGTAAAAGCGGTCACCCTGTTCATTTTCAATCCGCAATTTTTCAAGCGAGCCCAGCACATGCCTCATCTGGTCATTCTTTACACCGGGCAACTCGACGCCGAAACCGATATGAAACTGCTCTGCCGCAGTTTGGCCGACGCCATGCTGAGTGTGCGCGATGAAGAGAACAAACAAGTTTTCCCCACTGGCGGCACCCGCGTGCTGGCCTACCCCGCGCCGCACTACGCAGTGGCTGATGGTGGCGAGGCCGGGCGCAAAGCAGCTAAATTTGAGAGCCGTCCGGGCGGTGGCTCCAGCGACTACGCGTTTGTGTATTTGAACGTGCGCATGGGCCGCGGGCGAACTCAGGCCACGCAGCAACGCGCGGGGCAGGTGTTGCTGGCCGTGACGCAAAAGCACTTTGCTGATATTTTTGTCAAACGCCATGTGGGTATCACATTGCAAATTGACGAGGGCCACGAAGTGTTTGATGCCAAACACAGCAACCTGCACCCCTTGTTTCAAGCCCTTTGATGCACGCAAAATGCACCTAAATTGAAAGCACAGCATGTTTGATTCACAACGCATTGCCATGTTGGCTGCTGAGCTGCAGCAAGCCAAACAAACACGCAAGCAAGTCGAGCATTTTTCCAAACGTTTTCCTGAAATGACGGTGCAAGACGGCTACCGTGTCAGCCGCGCTTGGGTGGACTTGCAATTGGCGCAAGGCCGGCGCATCATCGGCCACAAAATTGGCTTGACATCTCGGGCCATGCAGCAAGCCAGTCAAATTGACGAGCCCGATTTTGGCAGCTTGCTCGACGACATGCTCTACACCTGCACAGCCGGTGAAATTTTGGAGATACCGCTTGAAAACTTCATTGCGCCGCGCGTGGAAGTGGAGTTGGCCTTCATGCTGAAAAAAGACCTACAAGGCCCCGAAGTGACTCTGGAGCAAGTGCTTCAAGCCACGCAATACGTCACGCCTGCCATTGAAATCATTGACGCGCGCATTGAACAATTTGACAGGCACACCCGCCTCATGCGCAAGGTGTTTGACACCATCAGCGACAACGCGGCCAACGCTGGCATTGTGGTGGGCGCGCTGCAAGCCGACCCCTTGCAAACCAACTTGCCTTGGTGCGGCGCCGTCTTGCGACAAAATGGCGTGGTTGAAGAAACTGGTTTGGCAGCCGGTGTGCAAGGCCATCCGGCCATTGGCATTGCTTGGCTGGCCAACAAGTTGGCGCCTTGGGGCGAGCGCTTGTTGGCGGGGCAACTGGTCTTGGCAGGCTCTTTCACGCGGCCTGTGGCAGCCCAAGCTGGCGATCTGTTTGATGCCGATTACGGCCCTTTAGGGCGATTGCAATTTCGTTTTGTTCAATAGGAAAAATTTCATGAAAACTCCCATCAACCCATTCAAGCTTGCAATGCAAGAACACAAGGCGCAAATCGGCCTTTGGCTCGGCTTGGCCAGCAACATCAGCACAGAAATTTGCGCTTTGGCAGGCTTTGATTGGTTGTTGGTCGATGCAGAACACACACCCACCGACTTGCGCACCACCCAAGTGCAATTGCAAACCATCGCCGCTTACCCGCAAACCCACGCGGTTGTTCGCGTACCCTATGGTGACACCGTCCTCATCAAACAATTTTTAGATTTGGGCGCGCAAACTTTGTTGGTGCCCATGGTGGACACGCAGGCCCAAGCTGCTGACTGCGTGCGCGCTATGCGTTACCCTCAAAACGATGGACAAGGCGGCGTGCGCGGCATGGCGGGCGCGCGCGCATCTCGCTGGGGACATCTGAACAACTACCCCCAAGAAGCCAATGCGCAAGTGTGCTTGCTGGTGCAAGTCGAAACGCGCGAAGCACTGAACAACTTGGAAGCCATTGCCAACACCCCCGGGGTGGACGGTGTGTTCATCGGACCTGCTGACTTGTCGGCTTCTTTGGGCCATGCGGGGCAACCCGGTCACCCCGATGTTCAAGCAGCGATTGAAGATGCCATCGCGCGTATATTGAAAGCGGGCAAAGCCCCTGGCATTTTGACTGCGGATGAGGCCCTGGCCAAGCATTACCTCAGCTTGGGGGCGCTGTTTGTGGCCGTGGGTTTGGAGGTGCAAATTTTGATGCGTCAGAGCACTGCATTGGCACAAAGGTTCAAAGCCACTGCGGTCGACTTGCCTGCCATGCAAAAAGGTCAGGTGTACTAAGCCCATGCGAGCGCACGAACTCCCACCTGCACGCCTCTTCAAGAGCAGCGTTCACCCCGACGAGTGGGCCGCCCGTTTGGAGCTGGCCGCTTGCTACCGCGTGTTTGCGCACTTGGGGTGGACCGAGATGATTTACAACCACATCACCTTGAGATTGCCCACATCGGTCAGCGGTGCAGAAAAGCATTTTTTGATCAACCCGTTTGGCCTGCATTACAGCGAAGTCACTGCCAGCAATTTGGTCAAAATAGATTTGCAAGGCCGTGTCTTAGACGGCTCGCCATACCCTGTCAATCCGGCCGGCTTTACGGTGCATGCCGCTTTGCACGATGCGCTGCCTGCAGCGCACTGCGTGATGCACACCCACACCACCGCCGGTGTGGCCGTGGCTTGCTTAGAAGGTGGTTTGCAGCAAACCAATTTTTATTCTGCACAGCTGCACGAGATGGTGGCCTACCATGACTTTGAAGGCATCACGATTCACGCGCATGAGGCTCCCCGATTGTTGCGCAGCATCGGGCAAAAGCAAGCGGTGATTTTGCGCAACCATGGGCTGCTGGCGTGGGGTCAAAACCTACCTCAAACATTTGCCATTTTGTGGACCTTGCAGCGCGCCTGTGAAATTCAGTTGGCCACCTTCAGCATGGGCCCAGCCATTCCTGTCGCGCCCGACGTGGCCGCGCGGTGCACCCGCGATGCATTGCAATTCAATCCCCAACATGGCGCAGGGCAAGACGTCTATGACGCCTTGGTGCGACAAATCGATCGACAAGATGAGAGCTACCGCTTATGAAAGTTTGTATTTATGGTGCAGGCGCCATTGGGGCTTGGCTGGGTGTGCATCTGGCCCAGGCGGGCTGCGAACTCAGTGTGGTGGCGCGTGGCAAAACGCTCACCGCGCTGCAAACGCAAGGCATGCAATGCATCGAAGCGGCCAGCGCAGACTCACGCAGCATCGTGCAAGTCAAGGCCTCTGACAAGCCCGCTGATTTGGGGCCACAAGACTTGGTGATCATTGCCGTGAAGGCACCGGCCATGCTGGAAGTGGCCCAAGGCATTGCACCACTGCTGGGGCCCAACACCATGGTATTGACGGCCATGAACGGCGTGCCGTGGTGGTTTTTCCAAGGCTTTGGCGGCGCACTGCAGGGCGTGCGTTTGAACACCATCGACCCCGATGGGGCCATCGCAAATGCCATTCCTGCCCAGCATGTGCTGGGCTGCGTGGTTCATGCCAGTTGTTCGTTGGACGCCCCTGGCGTGGTGCGCCATCACTTTGGACAAGGCTTGATACTGGGAGAGCCTGCCTTGACGAATGGCGCTGCTGCCAGCCCACGTGTGCAAGCCTTGGTTGAGTTGCTGCAAAGCGCGGGTTATGCCGCGTCGGCATCGGCACAAATTCAAAAAGATGTTTGGTTCAAGTTGTGGGGCAACATGACAGTCAACCCCATCAGCGCTTTCACGGGGGCCACCATTGACTTGATCATGGAAGATGATTTGGTGCGCAATTTTGCCTCGAGCATCATGCTTGAAGCGCGCGAGATTGGTCAGAAAATTGGCATTCCCATTGAGCAATCACCAGAAGACCGGCACACGCTCACGCGCAAATTAGGAGCCTTTAAAACCTCCATGCTGCAAGATGTGCAAGCGGGCAAAGCCGTTGAGCTCGATGCCTTGGTCAGCGTGGTGCGTGAACTGGGCCAATTGACGCACGTGGCCACACCGTACACCGATGCGCTGCTGGGCTTGAGTCGCCTGCATGCCAGGGTGCATGGCTTGTATCCTGCAAAATCAGCGCATGACCACTGAACGCAAAGCCCTCACGGGCACCGCCTTTGCCACTTTGTTGTTGATTGCCTTCATGATGGCGGGCAACCATGTGGCTGCCCGCTTTGCATTCAACAATGGGGTGGACGTGTTGACGGCGGTGAGCTTTCGCAGCGCCGTGACAGCCATCGTGCTGGCCCTGATTTTGTGGCAACAAAAAGTGGCGCTGGCCACGCAGCCTAGGCACAAAAAGTTTTTGCTCATCATTGGCGCTTTGATTGCAGTGCAGAGTTTTTGTTTGTACTCGTCGGTGGCCCGTTTGCCTGTGGCTCTGGCCTTGCTGGGTTTCAACACCTACCCCTTGGCCACTGCATTTTGGGCGCGTGTGTTGTACCAGCACAAACCCGAGCGCTGGGTGATGTTGAGCATGCCAGTGATCTTGATCGGACTGGCGTTGGCGCTCGATGTGCTGGGCAGCGCTTCTGGGCTGGGCGCTGAGCAGCACTGGGGCCAGATCGGCAGCGGTGTGGCTTTTGCGCTGGGTGCATCTATCACCTTTGGCTTGGCGCTGGTGTACACCCAGCACGAGGCCGCTGATTTGGACGGCCGCGTGCGCACTTTTTCAACCATGGGCTTGGTGGGCGTATTGGCCATCGCCGCGGCCATGAGCCAAGGCGGATTTCATCTGCCTCAAGCCAGCGCCGGCTGGTGGGGTTTGGGGATGCTGACATTTTTATACGGCACAGCATTCACCATCATGTTCACGGTCTTGCCGCGCTTGGGGGTGGTGGGCAACTCGGCCATCATGAATGTCGAGCCGGTGCTGGCCTTGATGCTGGCTTGGGTATTGCTTGGGCAGTCGGTTGCGCCCATTCAGTTGGTGGGGGCCTTGATTGTCGTGAGCACCGTGGTGGGCTTGGGTTTGCGCAAGCGCTAATCAAGGCCTTTTTTCAACAACAAGGCGGCGTCATACAACTTGTTGCGCGGTGTGCCGGAAATTTCAGCGGCCAGCTTCACTGCGCTCTTCAGTGGCAACTCGGCCAGCAACAATTGCAAGGTGCGAAGCGACTGGGCGTCAACGCCCGATGCGTCTTGTGCGCTGGCTTTGTCTAAAGCATGCAGCACCAAGGCAAACTCTCCGCGCACGCGCTCTGGTTTTCCGCTCAACCAATGCGCAAAATTTTGCGCCTCCAGCGTGTGCAGGGTTTCAAATTGTTTGGTCAGTTCTCGGCCCACGGTCACGCGCCGCGCGCCCAGCACAGTCAAGGCCTGTGCCAAAGCTTCAATGCGGTGCGGCGCTTCCAAAATCACCACAGAGCGCGGCTCGTCGCACAAGGCTTGAACCGCTGCGCTGCGCTCACTGGCTTTGGAGGGCAGAAAACCTGCAAAAACAAATTCGCCATCGCCTTGCGCACCGGCCGCACTTAAAACGGCGGTCACGCTGCTGGCCCCAGGCAAGGGCATCACGCGAAAGCCAGCGGCGGCCACGGCAGCCGCCAAGCGTGCGCCGGGGTCGCTGATGCACGGGGTGCCGGCATCGCTGACATAGGCCACGCGCTGGCCTTGTGCCAAGCGGGCGATGACTTGCTCTGCCGCTTGCGCCTCATTGTGTTGGTGCACCGCCAGCAGTTGAGCGCTGGGGCGATCTAAACCATAGGCACGCAGCAATTGCTGCGTGTGCCGCGTGTCCTCGCAGGCCACGGTGTCCACCTTTTCAATCACATACAAAGCGCGCAAAGTGATGTCGGCCAGGTTGCCGATAGGGGTGGCTACCACATACAGTGTGCTGGGCGGGTGCAACTGCGGGCCGACTGCCTCGCGGGCCGCTTGCAGGGCCTTGGCATACCCCGATGTGTTGGACGATTCAAAAGGCAAAGTCAATGGAGATCCTCAAGAAAACAAACCCGAGCACCAAAGCGCGGGGCGATGCGGCCGAAGACGCAGCGCTTGCGTATTTGCAAGGCCAAGGCCTGCACCTGCTGCAGCGCAATTATCGGACGCCTGGGCGTGGTGGGGGTGAAATTGATTTGATTTTGCAAGAAACAGACGGCACGGTGGTGTTTGTCGAGGTGCGAAAGCGCACGGGCAGCCAGTTCGGTGGTGCTCTGGCCAGCGTCGGCCGTCTCAAACAGCGGCGCATTGTGTTCGCCGCGCGCTGGTACTTGATGCGTTGGCGCCGACTGCCCCCCGCGCGTTTTGACGTGGTGGGCTGGGAGGCACAGGGCATGGTTTGGCTCAAAGCCGCTTTCGAGGCATTCACTTAATGCGCCTCGCCTGGCGCTTTCGTGGTGCTTTGCAGGCGGGTATCATCGGGCCACATGCTAGACCTTCGCATTCAACAACACTTTATCGACAGCGCCGACCTGCAATACCAAGCGGCTGAGCCTTTGGCCAAGCCGGTTGATGCGGGCGTGCAAGCGCTCATTGCATGCCTGACCAGTGGCGGCAAAGTCATGGCCTGCGGCTTGGGCGCGGCGGCGGCGTTTGCTCACTATTTTGCAGCCCTGTTTGTTGCCGGTTTTGAGCGCGAGCGGCCTGAATTGGCCGCGGTGGCTTTAAGTGCTGACAGTTTCACCGACGATGACCATGCTGGCTTGGCGCGCCAGGTTCGCGCTTTGGGCCAAGCCGGTGACCTGTTGTTGGTCTTAAGCGCCCATGGTCAAGAAGAAGGCCTGCTGCAGGCTGTGCAATCAGCGCACGAGCGCGACATGACCGTCATCGCCTTGACGGGAAAAGGCGGAGGAGCGCTTGCCAAAGCCCTGCGCGAAACCGATGTGCATGTGTGTATCCCCCATGACCGCGCCGCACGCGTTCGCGAAGTGCAACAATTGGTGCTGCACTGCTTATGCGATGGCGTGGACGCCCAACTGATGGGCGAACAAGAACCTCTTTCATGAAACTCAAAAGGACTTATCTGTGAAACACAATCTTCAAAGTCTCTTGTTGTCTGGTTTGACGGCAGCCACCTTGTTTGCCAGTTTGTCAGCATGCGCCCCCTTGATCGTGGGCGGCGCCGTGATGAGCAGCCTGGTCGCGATCGATCGGCGTACCACAGGCATTCAACTCGAGGACGAAGGCATCGAATTGCGCACGGCGCAAGGCCTTCGGCAAAATTTGGGAGACTCTGCGCATGTCAACGTCACCAGTTACAACCGCATGGTTTTATTGACAGGAGAAGTGGGCAACGCCGCTGATCGCGATCGCGCTGAAAAAATGGCGCAGAGTCAAGAAAACGTCAAGTCAGTGGTCAACGACTTGGTCATCGAGCCGGTCAGCTCTTATACCCAGCGATCCAAAGACATCATCACCACCGGGCAGATCAGGGCCTTGCTGGTGGACGCCAAAGACTTGCAGTCCAACGCGTTCAAAATCGTGACCGAGCGAGGCGTGGTTTATTTGATGGGCCGCGTGACGGCGCGTGAAGCACAAAGAGCCACCGAAATTGCACGCAGCGGCAGTGTCAGTGCCGTGACCAAGGTGGTGCGCGTGTTTGAAACCATCACCGATGAAGAGTTAAAACGCATCAGCGCGCAACCTTTATCGCCCCAGGCGCAACCTAAAAGCTAAAGCAGTTTTTTTAGCGCTGGTGCGGGCACCTCATCAGCGCAAGCGTTTGATCAAACTCGAGGTGTCCCAGCGCTGGCCGCCCATTTGCTGCACATCGGCATAAAACTGATCGACCAAGGCCGTCACGGGCAGGCGGGCGCCATTGCGATTGGCCTCGTCCATCACCAGGCCCAAGTCTTTGCGCATCCAGTCCACGGCAAAACCGAAGTCAAACTTGTCGGCCACCATGGTTTTGCCGCGGTTGTCGAGTTGCCAACTTTGGGCTGCGCCTTTGCCAATCACATCGAGCACCAAGTTCATGTCCAGGCCCGCTTTGTCGCCAAATGCAATGGCCTCTGACAGGCCTTGTACCAAGCCGGCAATGCACACTTGGTTGACCATTTTGGTCAGCTGCCCGGTGCCGCACGCCCCCATCAGCGTGAAGGCTCTGGAAAACGCCATGGCCACAGGCTTGACGATGTCAAAGGCTGCCGCGTCTGCGCCGCACATCACCGTGAGCAAGCCGTTTTGCGCGCCGCCTTGGCCGCCTGATACGGGCGCGTCCAAAAAGGCCAGCCCCAAAGTTTTGGCTGTTGCGTAAAGCTCGCGCGCCACATTGGCCGAAGCAGTGGTGTGGTCGACAAAAATAGCGCCTTTTTTCATGCCTGCGAACGCGCCATCGGGGCCCAGCACCACGGCGCGCAAATCCGCGTCATTGCCAACGCAGCAAAACACGATGTCGGCGTTGTGCGCCGCCTCGCGTGGCGTGGCGGCCTGCGCGGGTTGCAAGGTGTCAGAGAACTCTTGGCACCAAGCAGTCGCTTTGGCGGCGCTTCGGTTGTAAACCGTCACACGATGGCCGGCCCTGGCCAAATGGCCAGCCATGGGCAAGCCCATCACGCCCATGCCTAGAAAAGCCACGCGTTGTGGGGGGGTGGACTCGTATGTTTTGGGGTTCAGGCTGCTCATGTTCAAAAGTTCATGGTGGGGGTGATAAATTCTGCTGCCAAATGGCTGCATCAGACTGCGTAATTTAGCAGGCTGCTGGATTTGGCGTCAGCGTGAGGTTTTGCGGGTATCTGGCATAGCGCTGCAAGGTGGCCCTTGAAATTTGCGAACGCTCCAACAAGGCATGCAAACTTTGGTCCAGCGTTTGCATGCCAAAGGCTTGCCCTGTTTGGATGGCGGAATACAGTTGACTGACTTTGCCCTCGCGTATCAGGTTGCGAACTGCTGGCGTTCCCACCATGATTTCATGCGCCGCAACCCGCCCAGAGCCAGATGAGTCAGGGCACAAGGTTTGTGCCAAAACCGCCACCATGGTTTGTGCAAACAAGGACCGCACGCCTTCTTTTTCACCGGGTGGGAAAGCGTCTACCAAACGGTCCACCGCTTGAGGTGCGCTTTCGGTGTGCAAGGTGGCCAAAACCAAATGACCCGTTTCGGCGGCGGTCAAGGCCAGCCGGATGGTGGCCAAGTCGCGCAGTTCGCCGACCATGATCACATCGGGATCTTCGCGCAAGCCCGCGCGCAAGCCTGATTCGAAATCAGGCGTGTCGCGGCCCACTTCTCGCTGCTGCACCAGGCATTGCGCAGGTGTGTGGACAAACTCGATCGGGTCTTCGAGTGTCAAAATGTGGGCGCGCCGGTGCTGGTTGATGTGCTGCAACAAGGCTGCCAGCAGGGTCGATTTGCCGCAACCCGTGGGCCCTGTGATCAGCAGCAAGCCGTGTGTTTTTTCGGCCCATTCGCTGACAGCTTCCGGTGCGTGCAGCTGCGCCAAACTGGGCACTTCGCTTGCAATGCTGCGCAAGGCCATGGACGCACCCCGCTGCTGCACAAAAGCGTTGACTCGAAAGCGGCCAAGGCCGGCCAGCTCCAGCGCAAAGTCCAGATTGCGATGCGTCCCCCACGCTGCGTGCAAGGCTTGTGGCGCCCATTGCAAAAGGCTGCTTTCAATTTGCTCCGAACTCAAGACTGGCGTCTGCGCAAGCGGCCACAGCTCGCCGCGCACACGCACCCAAGGGGGCATGCCAGCCGACAGGTGCAAGTCAGAGGCCTGGCAGGCTGTGGCGGCTTCGAGCAAATGCAGCAAGGCCACAGGCGTTCCTCAGGTTCAAAGTGGGTTTGGTAAGCTTGGCTGAAATTATGCAGACCATTGCCGAAAATTTAAACCAGGTCCATGCGCGCATGCAAGCGGCTTGCACGGCTTGCGGCCGCGCGCCAGGCAGTGTGAAATTGTTGGCAGTGTCTAAAACCATGCCGGCCGATGCGCTTCGCCAAGCGCATGCAGCGGGGCAAATGGCGTTTGGTGAAAACTACATTCAAGAGGCAGTCGACAAGATGCGCTCATTGGCAGATTTGCCCTTGGAGTGGCATTGCATCGGCCCCATTCAAAGCAATAAAAGCAAACTCGTGGCCGAAAATTTTGCGTGGGTGCACAGCATAGACCGCTTGAAAATTGCCCAGCGTTTGGCCCAGCAGCGGCCAGCAAACTTGCCTCCTTTGCAAGTGTGTTTGCAAGTCAATGTAGACGGGGGAAACAACAAAGCAGGCATCGCCCCTTCTGAACTCTTGGCTTTGGCGCGTGCTGTGTCCGTCCTGCCGCAACTTCGTTTGCGCGGGCTCATGACCTTGCCCGAGCCTGCTGCAGATTTTGCAACCGCTTGCGCGGTGCACAGGCAAGCCCGCTTGTTGTTTGAAAGCCTTCAGGCTGAAGGCTTTGAGGTGGACACTTTGTCCATGGGCATGACGGCCGATTTGGAAGCTGCAGTGCAAGAAGGCAGCACCCTGCTGCGCGTGGGCACAGCTATTTTTGGAGCGCGATGAAAGCGCTTCAAAGCACTTTCAAAGCACCACCAAAACACCAGAAAAGTGATGTCAAGCTGACTTAAAAACGCGGCAAATCCGGATGAGAAATTTTCCCGCCGCGCACCAGCATCTTGCCGTATTCGGCGCAGCGGTTGTGCGTTGGAATTACCTTGCCGGGGTTGAGCAAACCCTGCGGGTCAAAAGCCTTTTTCAAAGCCAACATTTGTGCATTTTCTTGAGCTGAAAACTGCACACACATGCTGTTGAGTTTCTCAATGCCCACACCGTGTTCGCCCGTGATGGTGCCGCCCATGGCCACACTCGTCTCCAAAATATCGGCACCAAACAATTCACAGCGGTGCAACTGATCGGGGTCGTTGGCATCAAACAAAATCAAGGGATGCAAATTGCCGTCCCCCGCATGAAACACGTTGGCGCAACGCAGTTGGTATTTCTTTTCCATCTCCGCAATGGCCAGTAAAATGTCAGCCAAGCGTTTGCGCGGAATGGTCGAGTCCATGCACATGTAATCGGGGCTGATGCGCCCTGAAGCGGGGAACGCGTTTTTACGCCCGCTCCAAAAACGCAGGCGCTCAGCTTCGTCGCGGCTGACCGCAATCGCTGTAGCGCCGTGGCGTTGCAATACGTCACTCATGCGGCCAATTTCTTCGGCCACCTCTTCGGGCGTGCCGTCACTCTCGCACAGCAAAATGGCCTGTGCAGTCAAGTCGTAGCCGGCGTGCACGAAGTCTTCCACCGCTGCCGTCATGGGTTTGTCCATCATCTCTAAGCCGGCCGGAATGATGCCCGCTGCAATCACGGCTGCCACGGCGTCGCCAGCTTTGCGGATATCGTCAAAACTGGCCATGATGCAACGCGCCAACTGGGGCTTGGGCACCAGTTTGACCGTGACTTGCGTGGCCACGGCCAGCATGCCCTCACTGCCCACAAAGACCGACAGCAAATCCAAGCCCGAAGTGTCCAGCGCTTGGCTGCCAAAGCAAATCGCATCGCCCTCGACGGTGAAGCCTTGGACTTGCAACACATTGTGCAAAGTCAGGCCGTATTTGAGGCAATGCACACCGCCAGAATTCTCGGCCACATTGCCGCCAATGGTGCAAGCAATTTGGCTCGAAGGGTCGGGCGCGTAATACAAGCCAAATGGCGCTGCGGCTTCCGAGATGGCCAAGTTGCGCACCCCGCACTCCACCACAGCCGTTCTGGCAATGGGGTCGACTTTGACGATCTGGTTGAACTTGGCCATCGACAGCGTGACCCCCAACGCGTTGGGCAAGGCGCCGCCCGACAAGCCTGTGCCAGCACCGCGAGCCACCACCGGCACTTCCAAGCCATGGCACACCTGCAGCACGGCTTGCACTTGTTTTTGTGTTTCAGGCAAAGCCACCACCAAGGGGCGCTGGCGATAAGCTGTCAAACCGTCGCACTCGTAGGGCGTGACATCTTCGGTGTTGTAGAGCAAGGCATGCGCGGGCAATACTTTGGCCAACGCCTTGACCACTTGACTTTGACGGAGCGCACGCGTTGGCGCGTCTATTTCAGCTGCTGTGTTCATCATGGCCCTTATTGTGGCAGGGTGTGACAGGGGGGTGCCTCTTTATGGCGATAATTGTGCATGACCAACGCTAAAAATAATTCGGAATTGCGCACCGCCATGGGCGAGTTGCAACCCTATTTTTTCCGTGCCGCATGGATCAGTTTGGTTGCCAGTTTGCTGGTGCTCGCGCCCACGGGGTACATGCTGGAGGTCTATGAACGCGTGGTCAACAGCCGCAGTCACATGACCTTGTGGATGCTCACCTTGTTGGTGCTGGCCGCTTTTGTGCTGATGGAGGTTTTGGACTGGTCCCGCAGCCAGTTGATGCACCAAGCCTCGGTGGCGCTGGACCGAAGCCTCAGTGAGCGCCTTTTCAACGCCATTTTCGAGGCCCAAGGCAAACGCATTGCTGGAGGTAACGCGCAGCCCATGAACGACTTTCGCACGCTGCGCGAATTCATCAACACACCGGTGTTGATTGCTTGCATGGAAGCGCCGGTCTCGCTGGTTTTTCTGCTTTTGATCTTTGCCATCAATCCAATCTTGGGGTGGTCATCGGTCTTCGCTGCGTTAATTCAAACGCTGATCGCATGGTTGAACCAGCGCAGCACCCAACCGCCCTTGCTAGAGGCCAATCGCAGCGCCGTGGCCGCGCAGCAGTACGCCGACAACTCCCTGCGCAACGCACAGGTGATCCAGGCCATGGGCATGCTGCCAGACATACACCGGCGCTGGATGGAAAAGCAGCGCGCCTTTCTTGGCCAACAGGCCCAAGCCTCGGATGCCGGTGGTGCATTTCAAGCGGGCGCCAAGTTTGTGCAAAACACCACCAGCTCCATGCTGTTGGGTTTGGGGGCTTGGCTCATGCTGCGCAATGAGCTCAATGGCGGCTCGGCCATGATGATCATCGCCTCCATACTGGGGGGCAGGGTACTGGCCCCATTGGTTCAAATTGTCACGCAGTGGCAGGCTGTGGTCAATGTCAGGCAAGCCTGGGGCCGCTTGGACCAACTGCTGCTGGCCCTGCCGCTTCGCCCTGTCGGCATGGCGCTGCCAGCGCCGCAGGGACACCTGACGGTGGAGTCAATCGTTGCGTCTGCGCCAGGCTCGCAAGTGGCGATACTCAAAAACATCGCATTTTCGCTGCAGCCTGGTGAGGCCTTGGTTGTGGTCGGCCCCTCGGCATCAGGCAAAACCACATTGGCCCGTCTGCTGGTGGGTGTATGGCCAGCGGCCAGCGGCAAAGTACGCCTGGATGGCGTAGACGTCTTTGCGTGGAACAAAGCAGAACTGGGCCCCCACGTAGGCTACCTGCCCCAGGGTGTCGAGCTGTTTGAAGGCAGTTTGGCAGACAATATTGCCCGTTTTGGCGACATCGACATGACCAAAGTCGAGGCCGCAGCCCGTGCCATCGGGCTGCATGAGGCGATCCTCGCCATGCCCCAGGGCTATGACAGCCCCATCGGGCCTGACGGCAGCTTGTTGTCGGGGGGGCAGCGTCAACGCGTGGGCTTGGCGCGCGCGATCTATGGAGGCCCTAAGCTCGTGGTCCTGGACGAGCCCAACTCGAGCCTGGACGAGGCCGGAGACGCAGCCTTGGCCAGCGCCATCACACAACTCAAATTGGGCGGCAGCACACTGGTCATCATGACGCACCGTGACAGCGTGCTGGCGGTGGCCGACAAGTTGCTGGTGCTTCAAGACGGTCAGACTCGCGCTTTTGGGCCCAAAGAAGAAGTGCTGGCAGCCCTTGCCAAAGCCAAGGCCCAAGCTCAGGCGGGGGGGGCATCGCCCTCGCAGGCTGCTTCCTGAACGCGCCAAGGATAATGTTTCAGATGAAAGCCCTTGCCTTTTTCCAGCGCAGTGAACTGACTGCCACGCTTTGGTCGTTCAAAAATGAATTTCTCATGGTGGGGGCGCTGAGCATGGTGGCCAATGTGCTCATGCTCACGCCCACCTTGTACATGCTGCAGGTCTACGACCGCGTCATGGTCAGCCAAAGTGAGTTGACTCTGCTGGCGATGTCACTTCTCACCTTGGCTTTGTTCGCGGTCATGGCCTTTGCAGAATGGTTGCGCTCCCGCGTCTTGGTGCACGCCGGGGTGCGCTTGGATGAGAGCTTGGGCACACAGGTTTTCAACGCCAGTTTTCAGTCCTACTTGAACCAATCGGGCGCACCCAAGGCCCGCGCTTTGAGTGACCTCATCCAAGTTCGCCAGTTCCTGACTGGCAACGGCATCTTCGCTTTTTTTGACGCCCCTTGGGCACCGATTTACATGGCGGTGCTGTACCTGCTGCACCCATGGCTGGGCTTGCTCAGCCTGCTGTTTGCGCTGCTGCAGGCGGCGCTGGCTTGGCTGGGTCATCGGCACACCTTGGCGCCTTCAGAGGCCGCCGTGGCCGCCAATGCGCAAGCCAGTAGTTTCTTGCAAAGCAAGTTGCGCAACGCCGAGGTCATCGAGTCCATGGGCATGCTGGGCAACTTGCAAAAGCGCTGGGCGCAGCGCCATGACACGGCCATGGCGCAAGGATCGACAGCGCAGGCCCTGACACAGCGTGTCATGGCTTGGAGCAAGTTCATTCGCTACAGCCAGCAGTCCTTGGCGCTGGGGGCTGGCGCCTTGTTGGTGATTGACGGCCAGATCTCTCCTGGCGCCATGATCGCGGCCAATGTGTTGATGAACCGCGCTTTGGCGCCCATCGATCAAATCGTCACGGGCTGGCGGGGGTTCATCAGCGCCGCGGCAGCCTTTGGCCGTCTCGAGAAATTATTGTCGGACGTGCCGCAGCAGCCTGCAGCCCCAGCTTGGCCAACGCCCTTGGGCCAGCTTGATTTGCGCAATGTAGTGGCACGCGCCGGCGCACGAGCGCAGCCGATTCTCCAAAGTTTGAGTTTTTCCGTTTCAGGCGGAACTGTGCTGGTGATGTTAGGCCCCTCAGGCGCTGGCAAGTCCACGCTGGCGCGGGTTTTAATGGGCATCTGGCCTGATGTTTCGGGTGAGGTTTTGCTCGACGGCGTGCCCCTTGCCGAGTGGGATCGGGCTGCGCTGGGGCCTTCTTTGGGTTACTTGCCGCAAGACATCGAGCTGTTTGAAGGCAGCTTGGCTGAAAACATTGCGCGTTTTGGCAAGGTGGATTCAGACCAGGTCATCGAAGCGGCTCATTGCGTCGGTTTGCATGAAACCATTTTGCGTTTCCCCAAAGGCTACGACACGCCCATTGGTGAGGCCGGCGCGTTGCTTTCGGGTGGCCAGCGTCAGCGCATTGGGTTGGCTCGGGCCGTTTATGGCAACCCAGCTTTGATCGTGCTGGACGAGCCCAATGCCAACCTCGATGAGGCGGGCGAGGCCGCTTTGATTCAAACAGTTCAGAACATGAAAGCCAAGGGCAAAACCGTCATTGTGATCACGCATCGGCCAGGTATTTTGGCCGTCGCAGACCGTTTGCTGGTGCTCATGGAGGGCAAAGTCAAAGCGCAGGGTCCGCGCGACGCGGTCATTGCAGCGCTGCGTGCGGCAACCCAAGCAGCCCCCAAAGCGCCCGCCGCTGGCCCTTCGGCTGGGCTCACGCCAGTCTGATCACCGACCCTGATAATTACAAATTACCGAGTTTTCCATGGCCCATTCCAATCCGTCTCACCCAACCAGCCCCCATGCAAGCGCTCGGCCAACTGGCAATGTCACCGACGTCATTGCCAAACCTGAGCCCCAAAGCCAGCCAGGGCGTGTTGGCCTTTGGGCGCTGGGCTTGGGGCTTGGCGGCTTCTTGCTCTGGGCCGGCCTGGCCCCGCTGGACGAAGGGGTGCCCGGGCAAGGCATGGTCACCTTGGACACCAAGAGCAAAGCGGTGCAACACCTTTATGGCGGCATTGTCAAGCAAGTACTGGTCAAAGAAGGCGATGTGGTTAAAGAGGGGCAGCTCTTGGTCAAGCTCGATGAGGCGGCCACGCGCGCCAATTTCGAGGCCATTCGCCAGCGCTATTTGGGCCTGCGTGCCATGGAGGGGCGCTTGCTGGCCGAGCAGCGAGGCCTGAACAAAATCGAATGGCACAAAGATTTAACATCCGCCTTCACCGATGCCCAAGTGCGCCAGACGGCGTTGACGCAAGAGCATCTGTTTGGCTCTCGCCGCGCTAGCCTTTCGGCCGATCTGCAATCGATCGAGGAGAGCATCCAAGGCCAGCAAGGCCTGCTGCAGGCCTATGCAGGGATGTTGGCAAATCGGCGCAATCAACTGGCGCTGCTCAACGAAGAGCTCAAAAACACCTCAGAACTGGTCAAAGAGGGGTACGCACCGCGCAATCGCCAGCTCGAGCTGCAGCGCATGGTCTCAGACGCCAGCGCCTCGATTGCAGAGTTGCTGGGCAACAGCACGCGCGCTGAGCGAGCCATCAGCGAGATGCGTCAACGGGCCATTGTGCGCCAGCAAGAGTACCGCAAAGAGGTTCAGTCGCAGCTGGCAGAACTGGACAAGGAAGTGCAAGCAGATTCAGAGAAATTCACTGCCGCACAGGCAGAACTGGGGCGCGTGGAGATCAAGTCGCCGGCTGATGGACAAGTCGTTGGCCTGGCGTACCAAACGGTAGGCGGTGTCATTGGGCCAGGGCAAAAATTGATGGACATCGTGCCAACCGATCAGGCCTTGGTTTTAGAGGCGCGGGTAGCGCCGCACTTGATTGACAAGGTTCATGCGCAGTTGCCGGTGGACGTTCGTTTTTCATCTTTTGCCAACTCACCCCAACTGGTGGTTCAAGGCCAGGTGGCCTCCGTTTCGGGCGATCTGTTGATCGACGCCCACACAGGTGCCGGGTATTACTTGGCCCGCGTACTTGTGACCCCAGAGGGGCTGGAAAAACTGGGCAAAAGGCAGATGCAACCGGGCATGCCGGTGGAGCTGATTTTCCGCACGGGCGAGCGCTCTTTGCTGACCTATTTGTTGCACCCCTTGACCCGGCGCATGGCCGCTTCCATGAAAGAGGAGTGAGCCCATGAAGTGCCGTCTTGGGGGCTTGGCAAACGCACAGGTGGGCTGCGCGCGTTGGGTGCTGGGCAGCGTGATGCTTCTCAGCGCATTGTCAGCGCGGCCGATGGATTTGCTGCAAGCCTACCAAGCCGCCCAAAGCAACGATGCCACGATTTTGGCTGCTCGCGCAGGGGCCCAAGCCGGGCGTGAACGTTTGCCGCAAGCGCGCTCACAGCTGATGCCCAACATTGCCGCCAGTCTGGCGCGCAACAACAACAACTTGAACAGCACCACCCCCAATATTTTGGGCAACGAGCAGACCATAGGAAACACTTATCCAAGCACCAATCAGACCGTGACGTTGAGGCAGCCCTTGATCCGCAATGCCCAAGTGGCCCAATACAGACAGGCCTTGGCGCAAGTGGATGATTCCAACGCTGCCCTGTTGCAAGACGAGCAAAACTTGGCGGTGCGTGTCAGCGGCGCCTATTTCGAAGCTGTACTGACCCATGAGCAACTCGAGATGGTGCTGGCACAGCGCAAGGCCTACACAACGCAACTCGATGCGGCGCGCAAGGCGCTCATTGCAGGCTCAGGCACCCGCACCGATGTGGACGAAGCGCAGGCGCGGCTTGACATGACGGCCGCCGCCGAGATCGAAGCCCGGCAAAACATCGACTACACCCTGCGCCAGTTGCAGGCCATGGTCAACCAACCCATTGACAAACTCGCGGCGCTCGACGTGTCCCGCTTCGAGCTTCAATTGCCCCAACCAGGGCGGGTTGAAGAATGGGCCGATATGGCCGAACAGGGAAGCCCTCAATTGCAAGCGCTCAGAGCGCAAGTCGAAGTGGCCCATCAAGAAGTGGAAAAGGCCAAATCAGGGCATTTCCCGACGCTGGACGCCGTGGCTCAGTGGTCGCGCAGCGAGAGTGAAAATGTCACCAATGTCCAGTCCCGCTACACCAACGCGTCGATTGGCCTTCAACTGAACATTCCAATTTACTCGGGGGGCTATGCCAACTCGGCCATTCGCCAGGCCTTGGCCGGGCTTGAGCGGGCGCAACAGGTGCTCGAGGCCGGACGGCGCGAGATGGCCCTGCGCGTGCACAAAGAATTTAAAAGTGCAATCGAAAGTATTCCCAAAATCCAAGCGCTGGAGCAATCCCTTCGCTCGGCCGATCAGTGGGTGCTGTCGACTCAAAAGTCTTTGCAGGCGGGCAACCGTACGGTGCTCGATGTCTTGAACGCGCAGCAGCAACGCACGGTGGTTTTGCGTGATTTGGCGCAAGCCCGTTATGTGTTTTTAATGTCTAAAATCAGGCTTTTATCTCTGGTCGGACGCGCCGATGAAGCGGCGGTGGGCCAAATGAGCCAAATGCTCAAGCATTAAGGGCGTGAGACAAGGGAGCACGTGCCCTTGCCAAGGGCGTAGCGCAGGCGCTACACTTGCTGCAATATCTATTATCATTCTGCGTAAATTTATAAACCTTTGGAGTTGTCATGAGTGCAAGCAAAAAAGACGGATTGAACACAAGCCCCTCGAAGCCAGCTTTGGCCAGTGTGGTTGAAACGGGCAAGGCGCATGCCTCCAACAAGCGCTCAGACGCCGCCTTGCTGAGCCCCTTTGCCTTGATGGCACTGGGCCTGACGGGTGCGGCCACGGAAGTCTTCGCCAGCGACACACAAAATATTGTGCCAGCCCCCATGACGGACGCAGAACCCGTTGCGGCTGACCTGACAGCCCCCGATGCTGCAACCCCAGCACAGTCCGATACAGACCAAGTCGCAGGCCTAGAGCAGCAAATCGCTGAGTTGACTCAAAGCATGAGCGCAGAGATGTCCTCCGCCGATGCAGCCATCGCTGTGGTTGGCGGCAGCGAGCAAACCACGACAGCAGACAGCCCAATCGCCTATGACAGTTCCTCTGCAGCACAGCCGGTGCAACTGGCTCTGGCCGACATTCCTGCCAGCCCTGTCATTGTTCTGGCACAGGCCCAGACCAGCTACACCTCACCTGCTTCACGAAGCGCAGCCGCCGACACCTCGAACTGGTATGACCTAGACAGCTACGGCGGCGTACTTGCCGGCCTGGCCGTGGTGGGCGTTGCCGCTTCCAAGAAAAGCTCTGACACCACGCCGCCTGTGGCCCCTACGCTGGCCTTGGCCACCAACAGCGGCCTGGCCACGGACACCATCACCAATGTGGGCACAGTCAACGTCAGCGGTTTAGAAACCGGCGCCACATGGAAATACAGCACCGATGCTGGAACCACGTGGATTGCCGGCACCGGCACCAGCTTCACCTTGACAGGTGACGGAGTCAAGTCTGTCACTGTGCGCCAAACCGATACGGCTGGCAATGTGGGTGCCAACGCCACCACACTGGCCTTCACCATTGACACCACGGTTGCAGCCCCCACAGTGGCCCTGATAACCGATACAGGCACCAGTGCCACAGACAAGATCACCAGCAATGGCGCGCTCACGGTCAGCGGCGCTGATGGCAGCGCAACTGTGGAATACAGCAGCAACGGCACCTCCGGCTGGAGCGCCACAGCGCCCACGGCCGCCGTGGGCAGCAACACCGTTTATGTGCGCCAGACCGATGTGGCTGGCAACGTCAGCGCCGCTTCTGCAGCCTTGAGCTTCACGCTCGATACCAGCGCAGCAGCCCCCACTGTGGCCCTGGCATTTGACACAGGCTCCAGCATCACAGACAAAATCACTAGCAATGGCGCACTCACTGTCACAGGCACAGAAACTGGCGCCACGGTGCAGTACAGCGCCAACGGCACCTCTGGTTGGAGCGCCACAGCGCCCCCGACCACCGTGGGCAGCAACACCGTTTACGCACGCCAAACAGATACTGCAGGCAACGTCAGCGCCGCATCCACAGCACTCACATTCACGCTGGACACAGCAGCGCCTGTAGCGCAATCGATGGCTGCAAGCAGCACGGCAACAACCATTGCCCTGACCTACGACGGCAACATTGACACGGCAAACCTGCCTGCTGTGGGCGCCTTCACGGTCACCACGGGTGGTGTGGCCAATGCAGTGGCCAGCATCAGCGCCAGTGGCAGTGTGCTGACCCTCACGCTGACCAATGCCTTTACCTCCGGCTCTGCAGTAACCCTTGCCTATACAGACCCCACAACGGGCAACGACACAGCTGCTGTGCAAGATGCTGCAGGCAACGATGCCGCTAGCTTTAAACAAGGCGTGGTTGCAGACGGTTACATCCGCGGCGCG